>DXHU01000023.1 GCA_019113245.1 Candidatus Ornithospirochaeta avicola | reverse complement strand
AGTCTGCTGTGTCTACCATTCCACCACACCGGCCTTGCTGTAGTTTAGATTATATTGCAATTTGTTGCAACGCATTAATCATGGCAAATCTTTTATTGCTTGTTGAAAATACAAAAGCCATATTCTATATTTGAATATATGAAAAGATTTCTTCTTGCGCTTTTTATACTGATGATGCTTTCATCTTCCATCTTCTCCTCATCGGACATACTTTTATCCGATGTTCCTGTTTCTTATGGAGAGGACAGCTTCCGCCAGCGCATCCTTGAGCGTACGGAAGGGAAAAGAGATCCTGTTGGCCTGGTCCTTACAGGGGGAAGCGCAAGAGCTCTGGCACACCTGGGAGTGCTTGAATACCTTGAAGAAGAGAACATTGAGCCTGACTATATAATCTCGAACAGCATGGGCTCCATAATCGCACTTTTATATTCTGCAGGGCTGGACAGCCAGCAGATTGTGAACCTTCTCTCTTCTGCAGATCTTTCTGACTACTTTGCCCTCACGATTCCCTACAAGGGAGGGCTCATTGACAACACAAGCTTCAAAAGCGTGATTGAAAGCATAGTTGGAGAGGATATGGATATAAAGGATCTCCCGATTCCTGTGATGGTCATCTGTGATGATCTTGTGACAGAAAGGGAGGTCAGAATAATGGAAGGCAATTTTGCAGATGTGCTTGCAGCTGCCTTTGCCATGCCGGTATATTTTGCACCTGCGGAGTACAGGGGGCATTACCTCATTGACGGTGGCGTGGTTGAGCTTGCTCCAGTGAATGCCGCATACGAGTTTTCTGATACAGTAATTCTTTCAACGACATTCTATTCAAATGACAATCTGAATATCCTGAGTCCTATTACAGTGCTCAATACAGCATTCTCGATTGGAAAGAACCAGCGCTCTGCTTCTGCAATCAAAGCTCATGAGGACATTATCTGGATAAGATGTGCGGTTGAAGGATACTCATTCATGGATTTCAAGAAAGTTGATGAGATGAGAAAGATAGGATATGAATCGGCAAAGGCTTGTGCTGACCTTCTGAAAGATATATACAGAAGCGGTTCCAGCCTGGCTGATGAGAGGTCATATTATGAGGATAGGGTCGACAGGGCAATAGACAATATAAGGTATTTCCATCGTGTCGAGACAGCTGATGTGGCGAACATAATATCATTCAAAGGTGGAAGCTATGCCGAGGATAAGATGCTCTTTTTGAATAATTCCACAATCTTGGATGCAACCTATCTCATGCGCTACCGTTTCATCGATTTCTCCTTGAACATCGGAGGTGCGTTCAATCTTTCTGGCAAAGAGTACTCTGCATCAAGCGATACATCCGTAAATCTCTCGTTCTATCCTTTTGCGAGAATGAGGATAGCCCTTGATGCTTCCCTTTATTTTTCAGATTCTCCTCGACCCGATTATTATCTTGCCCAGTCTTTTGATTACAGATTCTATTCATCGGATTATATGGATATAGGCTTTGTTCAGTCCTTTGAATACAGGAGCGTGGAAGAAAAGAAAATGCGTTACATGCTCTCTCTTCTCTTTGACTCATCATTTGAGTACAGCATAGGCGAGAGCAGCATTAGGGCAGGTTACCAATCAGGAGACTCTTCTTTTGCTGAATACTCAAACTATGCATACATCGATGTAAAGAGCCGTTTTTCTCTTCCTTTCTCTCTCTATCTGGACATAACAGCATCATCAAGATTCACTCTTGACGGAAAGAAGAGTGTCCCTCTCTTCCTTGCTGACGGGTATTTCTCAAATACTGTTGATTCAGCTACAGGAAAATCTCTTTCTTCTTCATATTTTGTGACTCCGTCGATAGAATTTGGCTACCGTCTTCCATTCAGCCCGACATTTAGCGAGCTGTTTATAATAGAGTCCCTTACAGTCGGGCTCTTCTTCAATACCCTTATATATGAAAACAGCTTTGAGTTCCTCACGGGGCTCAGGTTAGAAATCTCCAGTTCACTAATCGGAATGGTGGGTGTCCCCTTCTCTGTCGCACTCGGTTACGACTCGGGGTCTGACTGCTTCCTCTTTTCTCTCTCCTGTGTCACAAGGTTTTAAAAGCTTTCTTTCATTTTAAGCAGAATTGATGTGCTTGCCTTTGATGAAAGAGAGACATCTGCATCCCTCTTTCCTTCATCTGCAGAGGTGAAAGAGATTTCTTTTCCCCTTGATGCGCTCTTTATCTCATCCTTTTTGAAGAAGAATGATGTCTTGCTTACTTTGTCTTTAAGAGAGCGGACATATTCTTCTGAATAAAGTGATGTGTTTGCAAATATCGCATTCTCAAGTGCCCCGTCCAGATATAAGAGAGCGCTCTTATAGTCATCAAGAGCAAGATAGACAAGTGCCATGTGTACAAAGACTTCTGGAAAAAATGGGGTATAGTTTTCAAATACAGATTTCAAAATGCATCCTGCGTCAGCAAAATCTCCATTTGCTGCGGCATAGGATGCACATGCATCTCTGATTTCTGCTCCGTTTATGTAAAGGGACAGGGCAGTTGATGCCTTTGCTGCAAAATTCTCATCATCAGCCTGGCTGATGAAAAAGCGCATCTGTGAAAGCAGAGAGGAAGCGCTTTTGTCCGCTGAGAGTATGTTGACCATCCTCTGGGCATCCTGGTCTCTTCCTTCTCTGGTGTAGCTTCTCAAGAGAGCTGATGCGCATCTTGTCCTTTCTCTTCCTTCTTTTCTGTCTACGATGCTTTCAAGCATTATTTTGCTTTCATTTTTTTTATTATAGTCAAGCAGGATAATAAGAGCATTGATGCGCTGAGAGCTCTTGATGCCCCATATAAGCGCCTTTTCCAGATAAAAAGAGAGAAGGGCTATGTCTTTCTTCCTCATGTTCCTCATTATTTTCTCTGCCCTTGCATAATAAAATGATCCCATATTCATCAGCAGTAGCGCAGCAAGTGCGAGAATGAGAAGAATCATCCTGACAGGTCTTGAGAAGGAGAAAAACAGAATCAAAGCAAACAGAACCAGAAATACAGCAAAGAAGATGAAACGTGAATATTTTCTTAACATGAATGCCCCTTAATAATAGCCATAAAATATTATATAATCTCTTTTATGGAAGAAAAAGAGAAAATATTGCTGCATGTCTGCTGCGGTCCATGCTCGACTAGTAGCATAGAGCGTCTGCTGTCAATGGACTACCTTCCGCTTCTGTTTTTTTCAGACAGCAATATCTATCCTGAATCTGAGTTTAAGAAAAGATATGACAATGCCCTTTGTGTCGCTTCTTTCTATGGCCTGGAGATTATAAGAGAGGAGCAGGATCATGACGCATGGCTTAGACATGTAAAGGGTTTTGAAGGAGAAGAGGAGGGAGGAAAAAGATGTGCCCTCTGCTTTGATTACAACATAAAAAGGACATATCTTAAGGCAAAAGAGCTAGGCATTCCTTATTTTACGACAACCCTTACAGTCTCAAGATTCAAAAGCAGTCCTCTTATATTCTCTGTCGGGGAAAAATATGAGGGATTCTGCAAAATAGACTTCAAGAAAAAGAACGGGTTTGCCCGCTCTATAGAGCTTTCACGCCAGATGGAGCTTTACCGCCAGTCCTACTGCGGATGTGAATTCAGCATGAGGAGAAATGATGGGTAAGCTTATAAAAATACTGACAAGCCGTCTTTTATGGACACTTCTTCTTTTTCTCTCTGAATTCGTGATGCTCGCTCTTCTTGTGTACTGGGCAGCATATACAAAAGGATTCTTTCTCGTTTTCTATCTGATTTCAATGCTTGTAATTCTCATAGTCCTTTCTCGCAAGGAAAATCCTTCATACAAGATGGTGTGGATTGCTATCGTGTCCTTTGTTCCTGTCTTTGGCGGAGTCATGTATCTGCTTTTTGGAAACAAGCAGATAGGACGGCTTTCAGCAAGAAAGCTATTGAAATACAGGAACGCAGAAAACAGGGAGGTCTTCCTAGATGACAGGATCAGCCACAGCGCATCAATTGAGGCGACAGGGGAGGACCAGATAAAAAGACTTGAGAACTATATATACAACACGACGCTTTTCCCCGCGTGCCAGAACACTGAGAGCATGTATTTCGAGACAGGAACCGAGTTCCGCAACGATCTTCTTATCAAGCTTGAGAATGCAAAGAAGTTCATATTCATAGAGTATTTCATAATAGGAGAAGGACGGTTTTTGTCCGATGTGAGGAAAATTCTTTCCAAAAAGGCTAGAGAAGGTCTTGATGTACGCCTGATATATGATGACATGGGAAGCATCAACTCTGTCAGCTATCGCTATGACAGGGACCTTGAAAAGGATGGTATAAAGACCATAAAGTTCAATCCGCTCCGCCTTCATGTCAATCCGCGTCTGAATTTCCGCGACCACAGGAAGATTGTTGTCATCGACGGCGATATCGGCTATACAGGCGGGCTCAACATAGCAGATGAATATACAAATGATGAAATCCGGTTTGCCTACTGGAAGGATAATGCGATAAGGCTTTCTGGGTCTGCAGTATTCTCTCTTACCCGTCTTTTTCTGTCCATGTGGGATGCGCTTAAGGGAATAAAAGAGGAAGTGATGCTCTTTCGTCCAAGCCATCTTCCTCCATCGGACGGGGTGGTGCAGGTCTTCGGATCAAATCCGTTTGCAGACATTCCGGTTGGAGAGAACGCATATATCGAGATGGTCAACTCAGCACGCAGATATCTCTGGATAACAACGCCATATCTCATTCCGGATGACACGATGACAAACGCACTTAAGAACGCATCTCTTGGTGGGGTAGATGTCAGAATAATCACTCCGTCTGTTCCGGACAAGAAGCAGGTGCATGAGGTATCCAGAAGCAATTATAAGAATCTCATTGAAGCAGGAGTGAAGATTTATGAATATACTCCGGGTTTCATACACACAAAGATGTTCTTGTCTGATGACAACAGGGCTATTGTCGGTACGACCAATATGGATTACCGTTCTTTCTATCTGCACTTTGAGCTTTCAGTTCTGTTTTATTCATCATCGATGTGCAAAAGCGTGAAGGAAGATTTTCTTGCTATAATGGACGTATCAAAGAGAATGAAGAGAGATTCTCACGAGAAGATTAATATAATCAGAAGGCTGTTCAGGTATTTTTACCGCATGTTCAGCCCGGCACTCTAGGAGGATGATATGAGAAAGACACGCAGCATGATGGAAAGCGATGAAGGAAAGAAAAAGGCGAGCGAGATGATTGATCTCTTTGCAAGAACCACAGACAGTAAGGAGATGGCGTCCCTTTTTGAAGACCTCTTCACTGCTGCAGAAATCGATGACTTCATTCTCCGCTTTGCTTTGATGGATGATATCTATAAAGGCAAGAGCCAGCGCCTTATTGCAAAAGAGCGCTCGCTCAGTCTTTGCAAGATTACAAGGGGATCAAAGATTCTCAAAAAGAAGGACGGCTTTTTGAGGCGTTACTTTTCTTCCCTTTACGACGACCATCTGCACCTTTAGACTTGCTACCTTTTATTTCAGATCCTTTTTTGTCTTTCTTGGCAAGGGTGGCAACCTTGCCTCCCTTTTTATTTCCTCTGTTGAAGAGAGCAAGAACACTTTCTACATCCTCTTTCTTAACATTTACAAAAGAATAGTCATCAAGAACCTGCACATCGTCTATGCTGCTGTATTCTATCTCTGCGCCATCTGAGATTAAAGAGGCAAGAGCCTTCTTTGTCAGCCCGGCTTTCCTGCCGCGGCTGATGAATATGCGTATGCTTCTTTTATCCCCATCATTCTTTGTCCTTTTGTCTTTCTGTCTGCCTTCTGGTCTTTCTTCCCTTATTTTTCTGTAGCGCGAAGGGTCAAATTCTGCTTTGAACATAGCTTCAAGCAGAGATGAGACTGCATCGAGGGGATTTTCAACATGATCAAAAAGAGCTAGTGCAAGTTTCTTGTACTCATCAGCAGCATCCCTCTTGATGATTTCTCTTGCCTTTTTGACCACCTCATCCCTCTTTGCTGCCATAATCTGCTCGAGCGTGGGGATGCTGTCTTCCTCTGCCTTGCTCTTCGTAGCTCTGAGGATATATTCAAAACGACGCTTTTCCCCTCTTGTGATCAATGTGATTGCTTCTCCGCTCTTTCCGGCTCTTCCAGTTCTTCCAACCCTGTGTATGAAGGTTTCAGCCTCTTCAGGGAGAGAGTAGTTTATTACATGAGTAAGTCCGTTTATATCAAGGCCGCGGGCTGCTACATCTGTTGCAACAAGTATGTCGATGCTCCTTTCCCTCATCCTTTTCAGCACTGTCTCTCTTTCTCTCTGCGTAAGATCTCCATTCAAGGATGAGGCTCTGTAACCCTGCTTTACAAGTTCCTCTGCAATCTCATCGCTTTCTGCTTTGGTGCGCACGAAGACAACAGCATAGAAATCAGGATTCATGTCAGCTATTCTCTTGAGAACTTCAGTTTTGTCCTCTCTTGAAACGACATAGTACTTCTGCTTTGCATTTATGTTTGCCTTTGCTTTCTTTTCTGTCCTGATGATCTTGTATTCATGCAAAAACTCCTTTGCAATGGAGAGAATGTCTTCTGGAATAGTTGCGCTGAATAGAAGAGTGCGGGCAGCTCTGGTGTGGGAAAATATCTCTTTTATATCATCAATAAAGCCCATGTCGAGCATCTGGTCAGCCTCATCTAGGATAAAGAACTTCAGATTGTCAAGCATGAGCGTTCCCCTTTTGATGTGGTCCAGCACACGTCCTGGGGTTCCTATGACAACATTTACACCCTTTTTGAGAAGCCTTATCTGGTTTTCGATGCTTGCTCCTCCATATAGAGGAAGTGTTGCAAGATCCTTCTTCCCTTTAAGCGAATTGAATTCAGCATTGACCTGTATTGCAAGTTCTCTTGTAGGACAGAGGATAAGGGCCTCTGTGTTTCTGCTTTTGCTGAGTGTCTCAATCACAGGAAGACTGAATGCGGCTGTCTTTCCGCTTCCTGTCTCTGCCTGGGCAATCACTTCTGTTCCTTCTTTTAATAAAAGGGGTATTGTAAGGCGCTGGATCTCTGTTGGTCTTTCAAAGCCCTTTTCCTCAAGGCTCTTTATCGTGTTTTCACTCAGTCCGAGTGACAAGAATTCTTCTTTGTTTTCCATAGCTATCAGGATATAGAAAATGGGGGAGAATAAACAAGACACATATTTTCCTGTTTTGTTTTCGGAGAAAAGCAAAATGACACAAAAAGAGAGAAAAAATGATACATCTGTGTCATTTTGACAAAAATGGGTGAATAGATAAAACCATTATAAATGTTAATTACTTATAATATAATGAATTATAAAAGTTGGCACACCCCTTGCAAATGAATTTGTGTAAACGAAAATATAAGGAGGCCGGATATGGCAGCAATTACAAGATACAACAGAAACAGAGAGATGAAGGAGTTTGACAGAATGATGAACAGATTCTTCTCATCTGATATTAAGATGCCGAGTGTGGACATCATGGACAAGGATAAGGAATACCTTATCAAGGCAGAGCTTGCAGGCTTTGACAAGAGCGATGTTTCTGTAAGCGTTGAAAAGCACTCAATCACAATCAGTGCAGAGTCAAAGGAAGATAAAGAAAAGAAAGATGGAAGAAACTATCTTCTGAGAGAAAGAAGCTATAACAGCTTTTCTAGAACATTCACTCTCCCTGAGGATGCAGATGAAGAGAAGATAGAAGCCGCTTTCAAGCATGGAATTCTGACTCTTGTCATTCCTAAGATTGTTAAGAGTGAGCCTGAAGTCAAGAAAATTGAAGTTAAAAGTGAGAACTAAGGAGGATGAAAATGAGATACTACTATAATATTCCAAGTCTTTTTGATTTCGATCATATTTTTGATGATTTTTTCGCACCGCTTTCTGAATCACGCTTCCCGCGTGTGGATATATATGAAACTGATGATGCCTATGTGCTGGAGGCTGAAGTTGCGGGCTACGATCCTGAGAAGATCAATGTCTCAAGCAAGGACAAGGTCTTGACAATTTCTGCAGAAGAGGAAGAGGACAAGAATGAATACCTAAAGAAGGAGATTTTCCATCCTTCTTTCTCAAGGAGCTTCTCTCTCCCAAGCGATGCAGATGAGAACAGCATCGAGGCACTGCATAAGAACGGACTTCTGATTCTTTCCATCAAGAAGATTAAGAAGCCGGAAGCAAAGAAAATCGAAGTCAAAATCAACTGACCATTTCCCCGGGTTCAACATACCCGGGTTTTTTTATGACTTTTCACCATTAATTTTCTTTCCTCTGTTTTTGACACTGCCCGATATTTTCACTATAGTGAAATAGATTTATTTTCGGAGACAGATTATGTACAGAATACTCAAGAAGGAAAGGCTGTCAGCAGAAGTCTTTCGCTATACTCTATATGCACCCCTTATCGCAAAAAGAAGGAAGGCCGGACAGTTTGTCGTAGTCCAGCAGGGCGGCGACTACAGCGAGAGGATTCCCCTCACGATTGCTGATGCTGATGAGAAAGAGGGAAATATAAAGATAGTCTTCCAGACTGTCGGAGAGGGAACACACATGCTTGCCCGACTTGAGGAGGGAGATGTTATTGAGAATGTTCTCGGTCCTCTTGGAAAGCCTACTCATATTGAGAAGGTAGGCAAGGTAATCTGTGTCGGAGGCGGAGTCGGCGTTGCGCCTCTTTACCCGATAGCGAAAGCATTCAAGGAAGCAGGAAACGAGGTAAGAATCATAATCGGAGCAAGGAACAAGGACCTGATTTTAGAGGAAGAAGAGATGAAAGCACTCGATCCAGAGCTCATTGTGACAACGGATGACGGGAGTGCAGGGCGCAAGGCTCTGGTCACAGAGCCCCTTGAGGAGCTCTTGAAAGAGAAGGCTGATCTTGTTGTTGCAATAGGTCCTGCAGTGATGATGAAATTCTGTACAAAAGTCAGTGAGAAATATGGAACAAAAGTTCTTGTTTCCTTAAACACCATCATGATTGACGGCACAGGAATGTGCGGAGGCTGCCGTGTGAGCATCGGCGGCGAGACTAAATTCGTATGTGTCGACGGTCCTGAATTTGACGGATCGCTTGTCGACTGGGACAATATGATGAAAAGAGCAAGGACATTTTCTGATTACGAGAAGGAAAAGCATCACAAGTGCCATATAGACATGCAGATTGAGGAGGGCCTGGCATGAGAGATGAGGAGAGAGCGAGATTAGTCGTTTCCAGTGCAGCTGAGGGTGCTCTGAGTGTAAAGGACAGAATGGCAATTGAGCCATTTGACATGCCAAGCCAGGAGCCTGATGAAAGAATAAAGAATATGGATGAGGTAGCGCTTGGATACACTGAGATAATTGCACGTGCTGAGGCTGAGAGATGTCTTAACTGCAAGAACAAGCCATGTATCCAGGGCTGTCCTGTGAAGATAGACATACCTCTTTTCATCGAGAAGATAAGAGAGAAAGATTATCAGGGGTCACTGCGTGTGATCAACCGTGACAGCCTACTTCCCTCAATTTGCGGCAGAGTATGTCCGCAGGAAAACCAGTGCCAGAAGTACTGCACTCTCGGCAAGGCTTTAAAGAGCGTTGACAAGGCAGTGCAGATTGGACGTCTGGAACGTTTTGTCGCTGATATAAACAGTTCGAATATGATTCTTCCTGAGATAAAGGAGCCAAGCGGTAAGAAGGTTGCCATTGTTGGAAGCGGACCTGCGGCAATCTCCTGTGCAGCCGATTTGAGAAAAGAAGGGCATGAGGTCGTGATTTTCGAGGCCCTTCACAAGACAGGAGGCGTTTTAAGCTATGGAATTCCTGAGTTCCGTCTTCCAAAGCGTCTTGTAGATCGCGAGTTTGAAAAGCTTGACATGATGGGTGTGAAGATTGAGAAAAATGTTCTTGTCGGAAGAACAATAAGCATAAAGCAGCTGATGGAAGATGAACACTTTGATGCTGTCTTTGTTGCCAGCGGTGCCGGACTGCCCCGCTTTATGGGGATAAAGGGCGAGAACTCAGTAGGGGTATTTTCTGCAAATGAGTATCTGACAAGGTCCAATCTGATGAAGGCTTATGACAAGGAAAAGTCCCATACTCCAATATTCATCGCACATCGTGTAGCTGTTCTCGGGGGAGGAAATGTTGCAATGGATGCAGCCCGCACAGCACTCCGACTTGGCGCTGAGACTGTTGATATAGTATACAGGAGAACCCGCTCTGAGATGCCGGCAAGAAAAGAAGAAGTGAGTCATGCTGTGGAGGAGGGATGCAATATTCTTGAGCTTTCCCAGCCGGTTGAGATAAAGAGCGACGAGAGTGGAAAGGTGTCCTCCCTTGTAATCAGGAAATGTAGGCTTGGTGAAGTTGACCAGTCAGGCCGAAGAAGTCCTGTTGAGATTGAAGGAAGCGATTATGAAAGAAGCTATGATGCTGTTATAGTCGCTATCGGAAATGCATCCAATCCGCTTATAAAGATGACAACGGATGAAATTGAAGTGAATAGAAAGGGAAACTTCATTGTCAATGAAGAGACAAATGAGACAAGCATGAGGAATGTGTATGCTGGCGGGGACATTGTTCTTGGAGCTGCAACTGTTATACTTGCAATGGGGCAGGGCAGGAAAGCCGCTAGCGCGATAAACAAAAGGTTATGCTCAGAGGGTTAAACAGCGTTTTCACATTTGTTGATGCAGACAATAAGTTTGATGCATTCAACCAGATTATACAGAAATGCACGGTCTTTGATCTTCTTGAAGACAAAGAGTCTTTCAGGAAGAAGGTGGAGCGCCGTGAGAGAACAGAGTCCACCGGAGTCGGACACGGAGTTGCTATTGCGCATGGAAAGATTGACCATCTGGAAAAGTGCCATATAGCACTTGGATTTTCAAAAAACGGAATTATATTTGACCAGCGCTATCCTGACCCGGTGCATTTTATCTTCGTCATTGCCTCCTCAAGGACACGTCAGGCTGAGTATCTTCATGCTGTTTCTGCTATTCTTTCCTGGGTTCATGATGATGATTTCCGTCATGAGTTCATGAAGTATGAGTTTGATAAGGGAAAGGCAAGGGAGTTTCTGAAAATCCTTGCCAGCCAGGATTTCAGATGCTATCAGAGATGAGAATGTCAGCCTTCATGTCATGCTCTTCTGTCTCAAAATCCATTATCAGGTCAGAATATATGATACCGCATGTGAATATCCTTCTTCTGTTTTTCCTTGCATAGCGGTCATAATATCCCATGCCTCGCCCAAGCCTTATGCCTGATTCTGTATAAGAGAGGGCAGGAACAAGTAGCAGCGCGTTCTCATATTCAATCTCTGTTTTTTCCAAGGGCTCGAAGATAGAGAATCTGCCCATTTTCAGCGGTGCTCTGGAAAAAAACATATCATTTCCTTCCAGAAATGGGAAAAGAAAGCGAAAGTCAAAGATTTCAGAAATATCCACCTCATCAGCAAGCGCACTGTATGAAAGAATCACATCCGCTGAGCTGAATGCAGGAAGGCTTGTTATTCTTTCCATTATCTGGAAATCCTTTTTCCTTCTTTCATTAATTCCTGCTATTATTCTCTTTGCCTCTTTTCTTGCACTGTTTTTATCCACGGCTCTGATTATAGCCAGATTTTTCGTTTTAGGCTTCCCAATATTGTGCCCCTTGAGGAAAATCATATGTTAGCTTAGACTGTCTGCGGTGAGTTTATGGACGAGAATGATAAGAGCATAAGATTATTTGAGAACACAAGCATGCCAAAGCTTTTTCTGAAGGTATCCGTTCCAGGATCAATTGGCATGATTGCCACAAATATTTTCTGGATTGTGGAAGGCCTTCTTGTTTCTAGGGCACTTGGAAGCACTACATTTGCAGCATTCAACCTGGCACTTCCGCTTGTCTACATCAATTTCGCGCTATCTGACTTTATAGGAGTCGGAAGCTCAGTCAGAATTTCAATAAAGCTGGGGCAGAATGACAGGAAGGCGGCAAACGAAATATTCACACTTGCTGTATTCCTTATTGCCTTCACATCTTTTTTGATGCTTCTTCTTCTATATTTTGGGGGCCCCTTATTCTTCCGCCTGATGAATGCAGATGAGACACTCATTCCAGATGCGGTTGCATATCTGCGCGGCTATGCGGTCTTTGCACCCATTACAGCTCTTTTCTTTGCAGTGGACAACTATCTGAAGATATCAGGAAAGGTGAAGTACAGCATGGCGATAAACATCATAATGTCCCTTCTTGCTTTCACTCTGGATTTCCTTTTCCTCTTTGTTTTTGGCATGGGAGTCGGCTCTGTTGCTGTTGGATCATCGATTTCGCTTTCAATATGCACACTCATCGGTCTTCTTCCTTTTGTAAGGAAGAAAACAGTGCTTGCATTCACACGTCTGCACCTCAGGCTGAATCATATTAGGGATATATTTTCATCCGGGCTTCCTGTGTTCCTTGCAACAACAGCAAGCAGGCTTACAAGCATATTCATCAACAGCATACTGTTGCTTGTTTCCACAGCAGACAGCGTCTCGATTTACGGTGTCCTGATGCAGATTGACGGTTTTATCATGCCGTTTTTATATGGGCTCTGTGATTCCCTTCAGCCTGCTGTCGGCTATAACTGGGGAAAGGGAGATTTGAAGAGGGTGAAGAAGATTGAAACAGTGTGCTACAGCGTTGCCTTGATAATCTCAGCACTCTCTTTCGTCATTCTTCTTGCATTCCCAGTTCAGATAATGAACATATTCTTCTCCTCAATGGATGAGAGCTTCATAAGCGCAGCTCGAATTGCGATAGTGATATTCTCCTTCACATATATCACAAGATGGATAAACTTCTCGACTCAGAGTTTTGCATCTGCAATCGGAATGCCTCTTTATGCAACGCTTATAAGCATTGCCCAGGCAATTGTATTCCCGGTCATCTGCTTCTTGCTGATATTCCCATTCGGGGTAAACGGGATATATGCGAATATGGCATCCTCGGGGCTTCTTACTCTCATTTTATCCCTGATTCTTCTCTCTAAATTGCTGAGATTGTTCAGAAAATCTTGATTGATTTTTTCAAAAGCAACAGAATATCTTCATGACTGAAGAGAAAAAGAATGTTCCGGATCTTTTTGCATCGATGGTTTTCAACGATGCTGTGATGCGATCCATGCTTCCAAGGGAAGTGTATAAAGAGCTTTTGAAGACAATAAACGATGGCAAGAGACTTGATGAAAAGATTGCCGATGTTGTCGCATCTGCAATGAAGGAGTGGGCCTTGAAGAAAGGCGCTACTCATTTCACACACTGGTTTCAGCCCATGACAGGAATCACTGCAGAAAAGCATGACAGCTTCATCACAGCGCAGAGAGATGGAAGCATCATAATGGATTTTTCAGGAAAGGAGCTTGTCAAGGGAGAGCCTGATGCTTCAAGTTTCCCTTCCGGCGGACTGAGAGCTACTTTCGAGGCCCGCGGTTACACTGCCTGGGATCCTACAAGCTTTGCATTCATCAAGGACAACACGCTTTGTATCCCAACAGCATTCTGTTCATATACGGGGCAGATTCTTGACAAGAAGACGCCGCTATTGAGGAGCATGGATGCAATAAACACTCAGGCAAAGAGAATTCTTGCTCTTTTTGAAAAATACCCGAGGCGCGTGAATGTGACAGTCGGAGCAGAGCAGGAATATTTTTTAATTGACAAGGAAGATTATAAGAGAAGGCCGGATCTGATTCTCACAGGACGTACATTGATTGGGGCTGCCGCTCCAAAGGGCCAGGAGAAAGAAGATCATTATTTTGGATCGATAAGGCCGAGAGTCAAGGCTTTTATGGAAGATTTCGACAGGGAGCTCTGGAAGCTTGGAATAAAGGCAAAGACAGAGCATAACGAGGTTGCTCCTTGCCAGCATGAGATGGCTCCAATTTTCGATAAAGTTAATATTGCAACTGACAGCAATCAGCTGACGATGGAGATAATAAAGAAGGTCGCAGACCGTCATGGTTTTGCTTGCCTTTTGCATGAAAAGCCTTTCAGCGGAGTAAACGGAAGCGGAAAGCATAACAACTGGTCACTTGAGACAAGCGATGGAGAAAATCTTCTGGATCCGGGAATAACACCGCAGGAGAATGCGCTATTCCTTCTTGTTCTCACAGCTGTAATAAAGGCAGTTGATGATTATCAGGATCTGCTGCGTCTTTCTGTGGCCTCTCTTGGCAACGATTTCAGGCTTGGAGGAAACGAGGCGCCTCCTGCAATTGTGTCCGTATTTGTCGGGAGTGAACTTGAAGAGGTGATAAACGCAATCATCGAAGAAAGAAGAGCTGAGATTAAGAACGGCGTGAAGCTTGATATAGGAGCTGCATCCCTTCCGCAGCTTCCGCGTGACAATTCAGACCGCAACAGGACAAGCCCTTTTGCCTTTACTGGAAACAAGTTTGAATTCAGAATGCTCGGCTCATCGTTCAATATCGGATGCACCAATACGATAATAAACACTGCAGTTGCAGACACATTCTCTCTCTTTGCATCCGAGCTTGAGAATGCAGGAGATTTCAAACAAGCCCTTCATACTCTCATAAAAAGAGAGCTTAAGGCACATAAGAGAATAATCTTCAACGGTAACGGATACAGCCGCGAGTGGGAAGAAGAGGCCGAAAAAAGAGGACTGACAAATTACCGCACAACACCGGAAGCTCTTGTGCATTACCATGATGAGAAGAATGTTGAGCTGTTCAAAAGGCAGAAAGTGTATACAAGGGAGGAGATAATCTCACGTGAGGAGATCCTTCTTGATGAGTACCGCAAGCAGGTGCATATCGAGGCATCGATGCTGCTTGAGATGCTTACAAAGCAGATAATCCCGTCTTCTGTCAGATACTCTGATGATATTGCAAAGGGCCTTATAAACAAAAAAGCCCTTTCAATAAAGGCAAGCGGGGAAGAGAAGATATGCCGAGATGTGACAGAGCTTGTGAATAGGCTCTCTCTGGACTGCGATGCGCTCAAGAATGCAGCTGTTGCGATGCCTGATGATGCAAGAAGCGCAGCCTTCTATGCAAAGGACATTATTCTTCCTCTGATGCAAAAGTGCAGGGACTCAAGTGATGAGCTTGAAATGATAGTTGGAAAGGACTACTGGCCCATCCCTACATATACAGACATACTCTTTTATGTCTGAGTCCTCTTCTGTGCATGACAATATGTGTATGGAATAAGAAATAAGAGCATTAAAAGCCATCCTATCATGCAGGAAAGAGCAACGGCGAGGATGCCCATCTCTGGAACAAGGAGGTATGTGAATAAACACCTTGCTCCAGCTTGTATGAATGTGCCTGTTATGGTGCTTTTGACCATACCGAAGCCTCTCAGCACTCCCTGAAGCAAATTTGTGCATGCAGGTAGGATGTATATAAGCGACATGAATGAGATATATGCTCCAGCCTCCTTTATCACAGCTCTTTCATTCCTGCTGATGAAAATTCCTATGATGGGCTCTGAGAAGAAATGGAGTATCAAAAAGAGAATGAGAGCATAGCAGGCTTCTATTGCAAGGCCTGCAATGATTCCTTTTTTGATTCTGTCTTTTTTCCCTGCTCCAAGGTTCTGGCTTATGAATGTGGTTTCAGCGCTTGCTATGTTCTGTTCTGGAGTGAATGCAAAGTCATCAAGCCGCGATGCTATGTTGAAAGCTGCAATCTGAGAAACTCCCATTGTGTTGACAGCCCCCTGAATCAGGAGTTTGAAAACAGGCTGTATGGTCTGCTGGATTAGTGTTGAAACAGAGTAGCTGAGAGTAAGCGAGAGCTGGGCTCTGTCTATCTTTATATCGCGCATTTTAAGGGCAAGAAGCCTTTCTTTTTTCTGTATGTAGATAAAGCAGAGCAAGGCAGAAAGAAATTCTGAGAAAATAGTCGTTGCTGCACTTGCCTTGATTCCAAAGCCAAGAAGGCCTATCAGTATAAGGTCCATGAATATGTTCAAAAGGGATGAAAGGAGCAGGAAGAAAAGAGGAACCTTCGCGTTTCCTATGCTTTTAAGCGTGGATGACAGGGCATTGTAAGAAAATGCAAACGGAGTTCCGAGCATGAGTATCCTCAAATATGATGTGCTCATTCTTTCAATCTCATCCGGTGTATTCATCCACCTGATGATGAAAGGAGAGAAAACTGCACCGAGTGTGGCAACCAAGAGCGTGAAGGCAAGGCCCGCTGTCAAAACACTTGAATATGTGCTTTTCAGTCTTTTTTCATCACCCTTTCCATAATAATAGGCTGTAAGAATTGCCGATCCTGTACTGAGTCCTGAAAGCGAAAGAATTATAATGTTGTTTACGGGTGCGTTTACTCCGCTTGCTGCAAGTGCATCTTCTCCAAGAAAGTGTCCGAGTATTATGCTGTCTGATGCATTGTAGGCAAGCTGGAAAAGAGATGCGAGAATGAGAAATGATGAGAAAGAGAGAAGAGAAAGCGTTATTTTCCCTTCAGTCAGGCTTTCACGTCTTCTCATATGCAAGTCTCTCTTCCCCGTTTTCCAGGTGGATTATCCCGCAGAAAGTGAAACCGAGGCTCAAAAGCACCTTCTGCATCGGCTTGTTGTCATGGTGAGTGTCGATTCTGATGTGAGGATTTATCCTTTCTGCAAACTGCACAGCCTCTTGCAATATTCCTCTTCTGCCATCTGCCTTCGCAATGCGGTGTATTGTCAGATAAGAAGAATCCTCAAGCCATGAGCCTTCAATTTCCCTGTACGTCTTTTCTTCTCTCTGCATGAGAAGAAAGACTGCCATGATACTTTTTCCGTCAACAATCTTATACAGTTCTTTTCTTTCAATATCGTTTAAAAGAATGGCTCTTGACGGATAGCCGTCGCTCCACTGGCTGCTGTTGCCGCTTCTTCTCATGAAAGCCTTTGCTTTTTCATAGATTATGAGTATGTTGTCAATGTCTTCTTTTTCAGCTCTGATTATATTCAAGCTTTACATTCTCCCTTGTCCTGCACATTGAGATTTCATGTGCAATTTCTTTTATCTTGCACTCATGGTCCTTATAAAGAAGTTCTGCAATTCTCTTCAGTTCATCAAGGCTTTCTCTAGATACATCATCCAGGGATATCTTCTTTTCAAGTATGTCAGAATAAATTCTGATGTATCTTGCATCCGGGAGATTCTCAAGAGAGAGATTCATCATGCTCTCCTGTGCGGACATGTAGCTCTTTAAAATAGGGTAGGCCCATCCGGTAATCCCACCTCCAGTCTTTGATGCATCAAATGAAAAAGGCTTTTTGCATGTGGAGAGGCTCAGAATTACAAACTCATCCGTATCCGGATAAAGCTTTTTTGCCTCTATATACGCAACAAGTGCGGGATTGTTTGCACAAAGTCCTCCGTCAACAAGGCACCTCTTAATGCCTTTTCCATCCTCAATCATGTGAGGAGGAAAATAAAGCGGAGCTGCTGTACTTGCCCGTGATGCGTCAAAAAGAGAGTAGCAAGAGCTGTAGCTTGTAAAAAGGAAGGGATTCCCGCTGAGTGTGTCATAGGATACAATCACAGTCGGAGCAAGAAGGTCATTCATTTTATAGTCCAGAAGATTTTCCTTCAGGAATGCCTCAAAAGGGCGCACATCATATTTGTCCTGGAATATCGGGCCGAGAAAGCTCTTCTGATGAGGGAAAATCCTCTCCCCGTTTTTCAGATATATGTCCTCCATGATTTTAGGATCGAAAGAGGATCTTATCCTGCCCTTGTATATCTCCTTCTTTCTGAAGAAGAATGATCTTTCCTCCTGGTACACAGGATAGCCGCCCTTGCTGTCAGCCTTCAGCTTCCCGCCCTCAGCAGGGCAGGAGAGAGCCAGAGCAAGAAGAGCCCCCGTGCTTGTACCGGCAATGAGGTCAAAATGCGAATAAAGAGGCCTTAAATCGCCTTCTTTCTCAAGAAGTGTGTCAAGCCTGTTCAGAATATAAGCGGGAATAATGCCCCTCATTCCTCCCCCGTCAATTGAGAGGATGTATCTTGTTTTCTTCTCTTTCCCTTTTTTCATATATGCTCTTTTCTGTTTAATTGGTAATATCTTTAGAGAGTATGGTCAATAGCGCTTACACATCATGTACATTATGTCCTAACATGTGCCATGCAGACAGAAGCAGGGGAGAGCTTGGACTCTGCAGGTCGACAGACAATGCGACAGTTGCATGGGCAGGTCTTCATCGAGGGGAAGAACCGCCGATTACAGGAAAAAACGGATCGGGGACAATTTTCTTCACAGGATGCACATTGCATTGCCCATATTGCCAGAATATCCAGATATCCGGAGTTGAGAAGGAAAGCATAGGCTACAAAATGAGCACAACAGAGCTGGCCCTCCTGATGATGGATTTGAAGAAAATGGGCGCTCATACATTGAACCTCATCACCGGCACTCATTTTATCCCGTCTATTATCTCTGCGCTCGATGAAGCAAGGAAAATGGGATTTGACCTTCCTGTTGTCTGGAATTCATCCGGCTATGAGAACATTGAAGCCCTTTCACTCATTGACCCCTATATCGACATATATCTACTTGACTGCAAGACTCTCAGCCACTCTGTGGCTTCCCGTTTCTGCTCAACTTCCCGCTATGCCGATGTGATAATCCCAGTATTGGATTATGTAAAGAAGACTCATCCTGTGACGGATTTTGATAAAATGAGGGGTACTCTGCTGCGCCACCTTGTTTTCCCGGGCACAGTCAATGAAACGCTTTCATTTCTTGAATACTACAGCAGGAATTACAAGTCTTCATTCTTTCTTTCACTGATGGTGCAGTTTGTACCTCCACGCTCGGGAATAAAGTTTGATAAGATCACAGAGGAAGAATACGATACTCTTGTATCTGCACTTGAGTACTATGAGATTGATGACGGATTCATACAGGAACTGGGAGATGAGGATAAGTGGATACCTGATTTCAAAAAGGATGTTCCCTTCCCCTCTCCCTTTGCAACAGCAAGTCCTTATTTTCTTTCAATCAAAAGGAGATAGTAGTTCCCTCAAAGCTCTTTCCCTCAAGGAATGCCATGAGATTTTCTATGTTTCTTCCATCCATGCAGACAACGCGCATCTTCTCATCGCTTGCAAATTTTGATGCAACTGGGTCAAAAGGAAGATTTGCTCCGGGATTCCACTCTGATCCGACCATATTGAGGAAGTCCGGCCAGCTAATGAAATCCAGCGGTTTTGCGTTCCTGTCAATCTTTGGGTCGGCTGTATACACTTTCTTTATATTGCTCAGATTCACTACAGTGGACGAGCCAAAGCGTTTTGCAAGATAGACAGCATCTGTGTCTGTTGAAAATCCAGGCTTCCATCCTGATGCTACAAGCACACGCTTTTCAAAGCTGAAATCAGCTGTAGGATCAGTTACTATCTCCTTTTCAGAATAAGGCTCAAACGAGGCTCTCACCATCTCCGCATTGAGTCTTGTCGCCCTGATTCCTATCCAATCAAGGCTCTTGTTGTCAATGTTTTCATTGACTATCTTCACTGCCTTCTGATAAATGCGTGCCGGTGCTCCTCCTCCGACAACAAGGATTATTCTTCTTTCCTCATCTTTTTCAAGATATGATACTATTGCCTCTTTAAATGAGGTAAGCAATGCTGTGTCAACGCTGTCCGGGGCGACAATCGAGCCGCCAAGTGAAAGAACTATTGTTTTCATGTAAATGATTTTATCAGAAAAGTG
Source organism: Candidatus Ornithospirochaeta avicola (assembly GCA_019113245.1). Taxonomy (GTDB): domain Bacteria; phylum Spirochaetota; class Spirochaetia; order Sphaerochaetales; family Sphaerochaetaceae; genus Ornithospirochaeta; species Ornithospirochaeta avicola. The sequence goes on along the minus strand of DXHU01000023.1, from coordinate 270,090 downwards.
GGCAAAATTGAAGTTTGTTTCTCTTTCTTTTCAGGAGGCTAATATGAACCATTTGAACAACATCCTTCTTGAAGGCATTCTCCTGGAAGAGCCTAAAGTGGTTGCAACAGAAAAGGATGGAAACAGCTGGGGACGGCTTGTGAAGTTCTCTATTTCAAGCCACAAGGTCTACAGGAACAAAAAGGATGAGATTGTCGATGAGTCGCTCATAATGCCCGTTCTTGTATGGGGCGATGTGTCAAGAAGCGCAATTGAGCGCCTTGAGAAGGGAATGAGTGTCCGTGTAATCGGTGAGCTCAGAATGAGCGAATGGACGTCAAAGAGCGGGGAAGCAAGGAAGACTTTTGAAATCGTTGCAAGCCATGTCGAGTTCCGATGGAAGAAGAAGAGCGAGACTAGAGAGATTTCTGAGGATGAGCTTTTCGTTCTTGATGAGGCTGATGAAAAGAAGGAGGCAAAAGAGGAAGAGGTAGTTTACAGTTTTTGATATTAATCATGACATCATGAATCCCCAAAAGGCATCTTGGGAACTCAGGATGCCTTTTTGCTATTTGTAGGCTTCGTTAGTGTTCACGTAGCCGAATGTGGAATGCCGCGCCTTTGTAATGTAGAAGTCATCGCATGTGTCTGTGTCTTCATAAGGATAGCAGCGGGCTATTACGCGGCTTGCTGTCACTTCATCTGAGAGCACTGTTTGTCCGCTCCACTGGCCTCTCTTTTCCATTTCTGTATATGTGTTCTGGCTCTTTTTGTTTCCAAATCCGTCAGAATCCTCTGCGCCGCTCTTGTTGTATAAAAGTGCATCCATGATATCCCCTTTGCCGTTTATCGAGGAGTAGAGCACGATTGCCCCGTTTGTCGATATGAGGGTCTCCTCACTCTGTGCGCTGAGCTTGTATGTCGTGTTTCCGCCTCTTTTGAATGATGATGGGTAATCAGGATCGCTGTCCCAGTAGACTATGATGATATCTCCCTTTTCAAGCTTCATATGGGGAAGAAAAAAAAGATGGTCAGCTGAGTCTTTCTCTGCATCTGCAATGACAATGCCGTCAGTGCTGCCTCTTTCCATGCATGTGAGCTCTATTCTGTCAGGACTGTCTTTTGTCCCCTTTATGCTTGCCTCTGTTATTAACAGAGAGGCCTGGTCCTCGTTTACACTCGATATCTTCATCGTGTATCTACTGCTGTTACCTTCTCTGTTAATTACAGAAAAAGAAAGCGTGTTCTCTGAGGAAGATAAAGGAGTGTCGAATTTTATGCTCTGCATCTTTTTCCATACACCGTTTTTGTAATTCTCTTTTCCGTTCAGCCTGATGTCTGTAAATAAAACAGGATTGTCAAAATGAAAGACTGCATTACTATTTGAAATCACATCATAATCCAGAAGCACAGGAGTGCTGTTGATTCTGTCGCTGTAGGAATTGATCATGTCAATTACTTCTGCCGGGCAGGATACAAGGAGAGGGAATGCTAAGAAAATGATGAATATATGTTTCATACATATAAAGAAAAGCTTCCGTCATCCATTGCCAAGCTTTTCCAATTATTATAATCTGAAATCACTATGAGCATCATTAAACCACACAAGCTTGGAGTTATTGCCGGTCCAGGCTCAGAGTATTTCACAGGCAGAGTCGTAAAGCACATCCGCCGGTTATATCTCGACCGTTATTCAAGGCTCAGTGAAGCACTTGTAAAACGCCACGGGATGAGCGAAGATGAGCTTTTAAAAGAAGTGACCTTGATTGATGATCTCAATGCAAGGAAGATACCAGCAGGGAAGCTTCCAGGCCAGTTCTACTGTCCGGATGTCACCATCAATGTAAAGTACACCCGCTTTGCAAATGGAGAGGAGAAGGCTGAGATAATCGACCCTGTAAGAGGACTTCATGTATACATAGTCTATGATGTGTCAAATTCTTTCCCGATAAAGGTTGCGGGTCTTGATGAGCCCCGTCCGCTCAGCGTGAATGACCATCTGATGTTCCTCTTTACAACAATTGATGCAGTCCGTCTTGCAGGTGCTGAGTCAATTACTCTGGTTCTTCCGACTTATCCCTATGCCCGCCAGCATAAGAAAGCAGGAAGGGAAGCTTTGACTGCAAGCATGTTCGCAAGATTCTGCGAAGAGCTCGGAGTCAGCAGGATAATAACACTTGATATCCACTCAAGAGAGATAGAAAACTCATTCAGCAAATGCCATCTTGAGAATCTGCATGCTTCATATCAGACTTTGATTTGTCTGAGGAAGCTCATTGATTTCTCAGATCCAGATCTTGTTGTTGTGTCTCCGGATACAGGTGCTGTCAACAGAAACAAGTTCTATGCTCAGGGTTTGCACAGACCTCTTGCTGTCCTCTATAAGGAAAGAGACTACTCTGTTGTATCCCGTGATGCAAAGAATACAAACATAAAGAGCATCAACCTCCTTGGAGATGTCAGCGGAAAGACAGTATTGATGGCTGATGACATGATAGCAACAGGAGGCACCCTCATAATTGCGATGAGGGAGCTGATGAAGAGAGGCGCAAAGAAGATCATATGCATAGTCTCGCTTCCATTCTTCAACGGGAGTGCGATTGAGAACTTTGATGCAGCATATAAGGAAGGCGTTTTCTGGCGCATCATCGGAACAAATGCAGTATTCCAGGGCAAGGAGCTTCTTGAAAAGGAATGGTTTATCCAGGCTGATGTCACAGAGCTATTTGCACGCGTCATCACAAGACTCCATCACGGAAGAAGCATCTCTCCGCTTCTGGATAACAGAAAATTCATACAAAAACTCATCGATTCTTCTCAGGCCAATCCTGCGGCCCCTGTATTGAAGGAAAAAGAAGACTCGTTCATGGATTGACAGAATACTTGCTGTTTAAGCCCCGCGAGCCGGGGCTTTTTTTCAAGGGAGGAAAGAGCCATGCAAATGTCAAACAGAATATCATCATTTCAGGCATCTCCGATAAGACGTCTTGTACCTTTCAGCCGCGAGGCAGAGAAAAGGGGAGTGCATGTTATACATCTGAATATAGGGCAGCCTGATATAAAGACGCCCAAAGAGGCACTTGATGCGATAAAGGGCTATGGCGAAGAGATAATTGCCTACGGGCTTTCTGAGGGAGAGGTGGAGCTGAGAAGAAAGCTTGTTGATTATTACAGAAGCTTCGGCGCTGATGATATAACAGAGGACGATATAATCATCACCACAGGAGGAAGCGAGGCAATCCAGTTCACTTTCATGACCCTTTGCGATCCGTATGATGAGTTCATAATCCCTGAGCCTTATTACACGAATGTTGCCACATTCTCATCAATTGCAATGGTCAATCTTGTCCCTGTGACATCAAGGATGGAGAATGATTTTGCACTTCCTCCCATTGAGGAGTTTGAGAAAAAGATAAACAAGAAGACGATGGGAATCATTCTCTGCTCTCCCAACAATCCGACCGGGCATATATATTCAGAAGCTGAGCTTCTCTCAATTTTGGAGCTTTGCAGAAAACACGATATTTTCCTTGTTGTGGATGAAGTTTACCGTGAATTCTGCTATAACGGCATGAAGTTCACATCCATACTCTCATTCAAGGAGTACAGCGACAGGATAATCTGTGTCGACAGCTTTTCCAAACGCTTTTCCATGTGCGGTTCCCGTGTCGGGGCGATTGTCACCAAAAATGCTGCTTTCCGTCAGAACGTGATGAAGCTTGCGCAGGCACGGCTCTGTCCTCCTGCAATAGGGCAGGTTGCGGCAACTGCGGCTCTGGATGCTCCTTCTGATTATGTTGAAAACGTGAGAGAAAACTATGAGAGACGAAGGAACATCCTGCTTGAGGAGATGAGGAAGATAGACGGTGTTGTGTGCAATAATCCAAAGGGTGCATTCTATTTTGTAGCATCATTTCCTGTAGAGGATGCGGAGGACTTTGCAATCTTCATGCTCAGAGATTTCTCCTACGAGGGAGAGACTGTCATGTTTGCTCCGGCTGAGGACTTTTATGTCACGAAAGGACTTGGAAGAAACCAGGCCAGAATCGCATATGTACTTAACGAGGATGAACTTGTGCGCGCTGCAAGGTGTCTCAGGTACGGACTTGAAGCATATAGAAAAAAGAAGGGAAAGTAGATTATAATAACTCTTGTTTAGGAGTTATCTGTGAATACTTTTGATGAAGATTTTCTTCCTTACCTGGATATATCACGCGAAAAATGTGAGAAGAATATTGCTGAAGCAAAAAATTATATAAAGCTTGATATCAGCAATATCGCCTCAATAATAAGCCTCTATCATCCGCTTGAGATGATCAAGATGGCATCCTGGGAAGAAAGGAAGGTAGTGAAAAACTCCACGGATGAGAAGAGCATGCTTTCAGCACGCCTTCTTCCTGTTCTCCTTCAGAGCATAGTCGAGTCCAGCCTCTATAAGAAAACAAGCCTTGACAGACAGATAAAGAAAGCTGACTGGCAGCGTGTGCTTTCTCTTTCAGAGGATCTTGTGAGGAAGCTTTCCCGTTATATTGACTCCATTGCAGTGCTCTTCATGCATGAAGGGAAGATATCAAGGGACAATGTCCTTGAATACAGAAAGTCTCTTTATTCACAATTCTTCCCCGAAGAAAAAAGCAGGAAAAACATAGAAAACGATGCATATCTGACGCATGCATATATAGAGAGAGAAGAGGATACAGTGCAAAGCCTTTTCTCAATGTCTAGCTCAGCTCTTGTCAATGAAACTTTCAATCTTGCTACATACAGCCTTGATGCAATAGACAGGCTGTCTGAGGATAGCTCCAGATTTAAGGAGAAGGTTGAGCAGAGAATCAGGGCAAGAAGGCTAGACAGCCTTTCAGAAGAGGATGCAAAAGCCATAATCTTCCGTGACAGCGATATTTATCAGGAGTCAAAGAGACTTGAAGGCCTGAGGGATGACTTTGATCTTTTCCGTCCGGACTTCTCTTCATCTTTGAGTGAGAAATATCTGTCATTTTTCGCTCTTGACCCGTCAAGCGATACGGATCTCTATTCTTATCTTTTTGAAAAAGGACTATGGCTTTCCACATGCTATCCATTCATCCGCTTTGCCGGAATGTATTTCACTTTTGTCGGCAAATACATGCTTTCCTGTTCAATCAGGATGCTTGCAACGAGGATGAATTTATATTCACGCCGCGATGAGGCTACAGAAAGAGCTCTTGCCTCCCTCTTTTCATCAACAGATGTAGAGGGAGTATACAGTCTCAGAGGGCAGAAGATAGATGTTGTTGCTCTTTCCTCCCTTGATGAGATAAATGCTGTGCTCAATGCTGAGCTTTACAATATCCGCCTGGACAGAAGAGAAGCTGAGCTTCTTGAGAAAGCAAAAGAGGGGCATAAAATCCTTTATGTGGATCCTGACGGGTATGCAGAGCTTGAGAAGAAAGGAATCGACTGCTTTTCTGTAAGCACATGTGCTCTCATAATGGCTTCTGACTCCAGCTCAAAAAGAGCAGATATGTACCGCATGATACTTGGGGAAGAGTATGATGAAGATGAGGAGGACATTACTCACATCTTTGATGAAGAGGAAGGTGAAAAAGAAATTCCTTACTCTGATGATGATGCGGTTTTATCTGATGATTCATCGTTCTTTGACGAGATTGAGAGCGAGGATGAAGAAGAAAAAGATACAGCAATCGATGAGGATATTCCTCTTCCAGATGTCACTCTTCCCTCCCTTGATGAAGAAAAGAGGAATGAGTATATAAGGCAGTACGACGAGGACATGGACTTCATCAGAAATGAGCTCGAGAACAAGGACCTCAATGATGATTATAAGGGTGTGGACCTTGGCTCATATGATGATGAGGATGAAGAAGAGGAGACACTTGCAGATGAAGAAGAGGATATGGAATCCTATCTTTTTGATGAGTTTGAGGAAGAAAATGAGGATTTAAATCAATCTGATGATGAGCTTGATGAGGAAAATGACCCGGATCAGCTCAATTTCTTCGATATCCTTGACTCGGATGCAGAGGAGGAGAGGAAGGATGAATATTCTTACTCAGATCCTCTTGAGGAAGCCCTCCTTGCACGTAAGGACAATTCAGATTCCTCTTATCTGTCCATGAATGAAAAAGATGATGGCGATGCATCAGATTCATCTACTGATCAGGATGAAGAAAATGCTGCCTTTACTTCTGAAGATGATTCAGAAAAAGAAGAAGAGGCAGAAGAAATAGAGAATGAAGAGGCTGAAGATTCTTTTGAAATCAAAACAGATAGTCATGAGGATTATCCAAAGTATTCTGATGAAGAATCAGATATGCATGATGATTCAGGCTTTGAAAGCGAGGAAGAAGTTACTTCTGTGCTAGATGCCGGACCAGAGGATGATGAAGAATCAGATAGGAGTGAGGATTATCCAGAGTATCCTGTTGAAGAAAACGCATCAGATTTTGTAAAGGATGATGGCCCCTCATCAGAAATTGAAGATAATGAAGAGCCTGAGCCAGATGATGAAGAACCAGAAGAGACGCAAGAGTATTTAGAGTATCTTGATGAAGAAGATACATCAGATCTCGAAAAGGAAGATGGTGTGACATCTGAAGAAGAGAAAACGGAAGAATGCTCTTCACCTGCTCTTGCCTGTAACACGGATGAAAATTCTGAGTTCATCGGAAAAGATATGGAAGGTATGTCAGATTCTGAAAAAGTAGATGAAGATTCATCAGATTCAGCAAAAGCTTCCTTTGAAATGGATGAAGAAAATTATGAGTCTTCCCTAAAATCTGAAGAGATGGAAACGGATTATGATAATCCATCTCGCGAAGAAGAATGCGAAAATGTATTCGAGCTTACAGAAGAAGATCAGAGGCTTGGTTCATTTGGCGAGGATGAGAAGAATATAAGTCTTGAGTACATAAATGAAGTTGAGAGCGAAGGAGCAGAAGCTTCTGGCTCTGCTGAAAATGGAAACATAAGCGAGGTCATGATGTCCGAAAGCCTTCCATCTTCTGCAGAAGAGGATGTTGAGGAGATGGTTGATGATGAGACTGTCGAGGATGAAAAAGAAGATGAGAGTGCTGACAAAGTTGTGCTTGAATTTGGGAAGGACGAACATCTGAGTGCTGAAGAGACTGCTCCTGGAGGCGATGAAACAGAAAACAGAAAGAGCATTCTTGATCTAAATAACCCAAGATATTCAGATCTCATTCGCCAGATTGTCAGAAAGCTGGATGGGAATCTCGGTGTCTTCCATAACTTCCTTGAATATGAAGACAGAAGCGTTCTTGATTACTTCAATCAGATTGTGACAAATTGCTGGAAAGCACAGAGAGATGACGGAAAGGACAAGATGTTCAGTATCTTTGAATATGATCTTTCAGTGCTTCTTGCAAAAGGAAGAGTCCATGATGAGCTGAGAACCAGCGAACTGATAAACAATGCAGGGGCTGTGATGTACAGCAAGGGGAAAACCAAATGGAATGCCCTGATTCTGTCACTTAACAAGGATTTTGAGGTGGAGAGTGCGAAGATAGAAAGTTTCTCCAAGGATGACTTTTCACCATCGAACTGGAAGATTGTCTCGATAATAGGCGAGGAACTTATTAGAAGATCCAGATGAAAGAGAAAATAGAATGCGCTCTCAAGGCAGCAGATATGGCTTCCTCCTTTCTCCTTTCACACACAGAAGAAAGAAAGGAAGTTGAGAGCAAGAAAGAGAATGACTACGTGACTCTCGCTGATAAGGAGGCTGAGAGAATCATAATATCTGTTATCTCCACAGCTTTCCCCTCTGACAGCATATATGCAGAAGAAAGCGGTGGGAAAATAACAGATGGACCGCTATGGGTTATTGATCCGATTGACGGCACTGTGAATTTCATGAACACTTTCCCTTCCTACACAATCTCAATCTGCTACATGGAAAAAGGAGAGGCGCTTTTTGGTATTGTCAGAAATGTATGCCGGGGCGAGACTTTCTTTGCCCAGCGCGGCAAAGGTGCTTTTTTGAACGGAAAGAAAATAAGTGTTTCTTCTCTTGATTCAAAGCATGGACTATGCATAGCAGTTCCTCCTCACAGAAAACACAGCAAGCTTGATTCCTATCTCAAAGAGTTCAGAAGAATCTACAATTATTTTTCGGATATAAGAAGCATCGGTAGCGCGGCTTTGAGCCTTTCTTATGTCGCATCTGGAAGAGTCTGCTCGTACTATGAGCGCTATCTCCAGCTTTATGATGTGGCAGCAGGGCTTTTGATTGCAGAAGAAGCTGGGGCGGTAAACGAAGTTACAGAAGATGAGGATGGCCTTGTTGTGATATCATCATCGCCTTCTTCATATCCTGATATAAAGAGGGCTATTGAAGGTGTATAGGCATATAATATTTGATCTTGACGGAACGCTTTTGGACACATCAAAGGGCATATTCCTGACTGCAAACAAGACAGCATCTGAATTCTCATATCCAGAGTGCACCGACATTTCGCGCCTTTCCCTTTTTGTAGGTCCTCCATTGAAGACTGGCTTTGAGCTTGTATTTGACATGGATGAGAAAGTTATTCCAGCAGCTGTCCACCGCTACCGTGAGATTTATAAAGAAGAAGGAATAAAGCTCTATGAGCATTATCCAGAGCTCTCATGTGTGCTTTCAGAGCTTAAGAGTAAAGGATACGTGCTTTCAGTCAGCACGCTCAAGAACACTGAAGCAGCAAGAGAAATGCTTTCAGATGCCTTTCCTCCTGATCTTTTTTCATCAGTCGAGGGGTCAAGTGTGAAAGAATGCGAGACAAAAAGCGTTCTTATAGACAGATGTATAAGAGACTCTCAGATTCCTTTCTCAGAGACACTCATGGTGGGGGATACGGAAGGAGATGAGAAAGGAGCGCGCGAAAGCGGTGTTGCATTTCTTGCCGTCGAGTGGGGCTTTGGATTTAGAAATGGCTATGCTAAACTTTCTCATGTGGATAGTGCACAGAATTTATATAAATTCATAACAGGAGAAGATTACGATGATCAGAAAAATTGAAACAAAGAATGCTCCGGCGGCAATCGGACCATATTCTCAGGCAGTATGCGCAAACAACATGCTTTTCCTTTCAGGACAGATTCCTGTAAATCCGGAAACCGGACTTGTTGTTGAGGGGGGAGTCAAAGAGCAGGCTGAGAGAGTCTTCAAGAACATCGATGCAGTTCTCTCTGCATCCGGTGCAAAGAAAGAGAATATTGTGAAGGCTTGTGTGTTCATTAAGGACATGAATGACTTTGCCCTTGTAAACGAGGTGTATTCTGCATATTTTTCAGGCTGTGAAGTTCTTCCTGCAAGAAGCTGTGTGGAAGTTGCAAGACTTCCAAAGGATGTTCTTGTGGAGATTGAGGCAATCGCAATACTCTGATTTGTTTCTCTCAAGAAGGAATATCGATATTCTCCATATTCCTTCTTTATGATATTTTTACAGTTGGTTATGAAAAAGACATTACTTTTGGCAATATTCTTATTTCTTGCATTCTCCCTCAATTCGGCCACTGTCATAAACAGTCCGGACATTGATCAGGAGATGCTTGTTGTTCAGACAAGGCATGAAGGGACAGCTGAAATGCTCGGCCTGACTTCTTTTGATACAGAAGCAGAACAAGATGTGCTTCTTGCCATCTCTTCTCCCGATTATCTTGTGACACCGGGAGATGTGCTTTCCATAAGCTATATGGACCGCACAGGAATGAACGTTATAAATCTTTCTGTGATTGTTCCGCTTGACGGGGTAATAAAATCAGCCAGTCTTTTTCAGGTAGATACAAGCGGCCTCACTTTCCAGAGCGTCAAGGCTGAGATAGAAAGCCAGATAACAGCCAGCAACAGATATGCTGAGCCGACAGTGAACCTTGCAAGCCTTGGTCTTTTCCAGGTCACAGTGAAAGGAAAAGTCTCTTCAACACAGCGCGTTGCTGTAAACGGGCTTAAGAGGCTTGCAGATCTTGCATATCTTTTTTCTGATGATGCGTCCGTACGTGATGTGGTGATCTCAAATAACGGTGTGGAAAAAAGCTATGACATATACCTTGCTCTCAAGAGAGGGGATGAGTCAAACAATCCTTATCTGAGACCCGGTGATGTCATTACTGTAAGAGCAGAGTATAAGGAGGTTGTGCTTTCAGGTGCAGTCAAGAGCCCTGGAACCTACCAGGTTCTTGAAACTGAGACAGTTGAGAATCTCATAACTTATTACGGAGAAGGCTATGATGAGCTTTCAAGCGGTGTGATAAAAGTCCAGAGGATTTCTGGCGACAAGCAGTACCAGGAAATTGTTGTAGAAGATGCCTCTGCCTTTGTCCTTGCAGATGACGATGTTGTATATGTGGAGCCTGTAATCGGGCAGAACAACTCGGTATCTGTTGAGGGTGCGCTCAAGGGAGAGAGTGCAAATATGATTCTTGGAGAAAAGAGCCAGAAATATTATTACCGCTTCATGCCGGGAGAAAACATACTTGATCTTTTAAATGCCATTTCCCCTTATCTCACTGAGTCTTCAGATTTGAGTGGCGGAAAGCTTATCAGTAACGGCGTGACATACAGCCTGGACCTTGAGGCAATTCTTTATAGCGGTTCTCCTGAGGGTTCTACTGTGCTCAATGCAGGTGATGTGATTTACATCCCGTTCACACAGATGTTCGTTACAGTAAACGGTGCTGTTGCAAATCCGGGACTCTATGGCTATATCCCGGGAAAGGATGCAAGCTATTACATCAATCTTGCGGGAGGCGAGAGCGCTAACAGCAAGGGAAAGATTACTGCTGTTGACAAAAACGGTAACAAGCTTGAACTTGATGAGGAAATGCCTGCCGAGAGCGTTATAAATGTCAAGAGAGACGATACGAGTGCAAAGCTTGCAGGAACAGTTGCAGTTCTAGGCATCGTCACATCTGTTGTCGGCCTTATTGCGACAGGAGTAAGCATAGCAAGTGATGTCGGAGCGTTCAAATGAGTGAAGAAGTTAAAAAGAGTGAGGAAATAGAGATAAGCATAATGGACCTTGTCAAGGCGGTTATCTCCCGTATATGGTTGGTAGCCCTTTCCTTTCTGGTCTGTGTGCTTCTTGTTGTAGTGTATCTTTTAAATGCCACACCTGTTTATGAGGTGACTGAGCGCATAATGGTGCAGTCCAGTGAGAAATCGAGTGATCTCTCATCACTCCTTTCTCTTTCAGGCTCATCAACAGATATTCAGAACGACATAGAGATTCTCACATCAAAGAGCACATTCCAGATGGCTCTCGATTCTCTTGATCTGGATAGCTACGTTACTGAAAACGGAGAGAGGTATTCTGAGCTGGATATAAAAGCAGAAGATCTCCGTCTTGCTGTGAATATATCAGTTGTAGAGGATACGAACTTCGTCGAGATTTCATTTAAGCACAGCAATCCTGTATTTGCTGAGGATTTCGTTTCTGCGCTTGTAGAACAGTTCTCAAACAGAATGCTTGAAATGTCCAAATCAAGTGCATACAGCCAGCTCGATTTCATCGATTCCCAGATTGTGGTGACTGAGGAGAATCTTGCTGATGCTTCCCTTGCTCTGAGCAATTTCCAGAAGGACAATCAGACACTTCAGCTCAGTGAGAGAGCTACACAGATTCTAAGGCAGCTCAGCTATTATTCACTTGTAAAGTCTCCTCTTGAAAAGGAGATGGCTGACGCAAGGGACAAGAGCAGCAATATATCACTTTTGAGAGTATCTTCTTCAACTCTTGACAATCTTCTTTCAGATTACAGGACTCATTATGCAGAAATACTTCTTTATGATTTGCTTCAGGCATCCCAGGGTTCTCAGGGCACATCAAGCTCGCTTTCTCAGAGCCAGATGGAAAGATATTACGTTCTTTCAAACAGGAACCAGGATATAGAGCATCAGATAGAAGCTGAAATTGATATCCTAAGAGAAGCAAACGGGATTGAGAATCCTCTTTACACTGAATATTACAGATCATACATCATCACAAGAGCTAAGATAGATGTCATAGATGAAAGTCTTGCATCTCTTGATCTGGAACTTGAGACAATGCCGGATCTTGAGCGTGAGATGGTGAGCCTGCAGAGCAAGGTGGATGTCTATTCAGCCCTTGCGCTCAAGCTCATGGAGATGCAGAGCGAGACAGAGCTGATAAGCGCATCAATAACAAACACTGTGCAGATAATAGATTATGCTTCCTCTACTGATGAGCCTGTGAGCCCGAAGAAAGCTCAGATGCTTCTTCTTGGAGGAATGCTCGGAATCTTCATCGGCTGTGGCGCTGCAATCCTGCTCTCAATTACAGACAAGAGAATTAAGACAAGGGATGACTTGCAGAAAATCATTGGGGATAAAACTCCTGTACTCGGCTGGATTCCGCTTGAGAAGAAGCAGAAAGAAGAGGGAAAGAGAACTGTTATTGAGCTTGTGAACAATCCGATGAGCCTCATGAGCGAGCGCTATAAGCATATTGCCAGCGCAATCATGTACGGCAAGAGGCTGGGCTCTCATGCAATAACAGTATGCTCGCCTGGAAAGAGCGACGGAAAGACAACCGTGCTTTTGAACATAGCATACTCACTTGCTCTTTCGGGCAAGCGTGTCCTTGTCATAGACATGGACTTGAGAAGGCCCAATATTGAAAACACTCTTGAAATCACGCATTCAGACAAGGGAATATCTGATCTTCTTTGCGGAAGATGCTCAGAAAAGGATGTTATAAGAATCCCTTATGAAAAACTTGAGACATTCCATGTAATCGGTGCAGGAAGCCCTGTTGCTGTTCCTTCTGTCATCATCCAGACAGATACGCTCAACAGCATTGTTTCCAACCTCTCAAAGTATTATGATTTTATATTCTTCGACGCACCTCCGCTGCAGTATGCTTCCGAGATTCTCACAATCGTCAGAAGCGTTCCAGAGGTCATCGTAGTTGCTCGTTCCTGTGCATCTCTTTCAACAGAGCTTGAAGAGCTCCTTTCTGATTTCAACCAGACAAATGTAAGCATACTTGGAGCTGTCCTTAATGGTCTTCCTTTAAGTGCTACATCGATTTCTACAAGCCGGTATGGCTATTCATATGGTTATGGAAATGCTTCGGAAGATGCAGAAAAGCACTATGTGAAGAGCATGAGATGTGCTGCGAGCATGTACAAGAAGAGCCTTAAGATGAGAGAAAAGGTCATAGACAAGAGTTCATTCTATGATGCTCCGCTTGCATATGAAGGGGAGATGAAGCGTCCTGAGTTCAACAGTGAGGGAAGAAAGAAAACCGTTCACAACGTGATAAGGAATTTCGAGAGCTATCTCTCTGAAATCGAGAATGATGAGAATGCCAGAGGAAAAAAGGAATAAGGCTATAGACAAAATATTGCCAGATTGTTTAAAATTTTCAGTCAGAGGAATATATGTACAGACACTTTGCGACAGAAATTATTTCTTGTGACAATCTGGACATTCCTGTTTTATTTTGAATTCATGCGACTCTTTTCAGGGTCGCTTTTTTTATAGGAGTAGCTATGAGCGGATTTAAAGGAAGAAGCCTTTGTGTCATTGAGGACTTCTCGATTGAGGAGAGAAGATATCTTTTTGACAAGACAATGGAGCTGAAGAAGGCCATAATCTCAGGCGATGAGAGTGTTATGGATAGATTCAGGATAGCAGATCCGGATTTCGGAATTTATGAAGTATTCCTGGAAGACAGCACAAGGACGAAGGAATCATTCCGCAATGCTGCAAAGTTCCATCATGTGAAGGTCAGCGAGCTTTTATGTCAGTCCAGCAGCATAAACAAGGGTGAAAGCTATGCAGACACATTCAACATGCTCTCAGGGTATTCCAATGTTATTTTCATCGTGCGAAGCAAGGTTGAAGGACTGACAACATGGCTGAAAGAGGAATGCAGCGAGTACGCAGAGAGAAACGCTCTGAAATACAAGCCGGCATTCATAAATGCAGGGGATGGAAAGCATGAGCATCCTACTCAGGAGCTCTTGGATGAGTTTACATTCCTTGAAGACCAGAATATGGATTACAGCAGCATCCACCTTGCATTAGTTGGAGACCTCTACCATGGAAGGACTGTTCACAGCAAGGCAAACGGACTCAAGGTCTTTGACAAAGTCAAGGTTGATCTGGTCGCACCAGCAGAGCTCATGATGCCGGATTCATATATTGAGATTATGAAGGAAAATGGCTTTGAGGTGAGGATCTTCTCTTCAATCAGGGAATATATTGAATCAGGGGATGTTGCACTCAAATGGTACTTCACCCGCCCTCAGCTTGAGAGAATGGGAGAAAGAATTCTGCAGAAGCAGGAAATTCTGCGGCAGTCAATCACATTTGCCCCTGAGTTTATGGACAAAGTTGACAGCAGAACAAAGTTCTATCATCCGCTTCCCCGCCATAAAGAGCATCCTACAATCCCAACATTCCTTGACAGGACAAGCTTCAATGCATGGGAGCGTCAAGCAATAAACGGCATGTATGTGCGCATGGTACTTTTATCTCTAATTGCAGGAAAAATTGGTTCTGATTTCAAATCATGCGAGAAAGAGAAGGACTATGAGAGCGAGGAATATATCATCGAGGTGGACCTTTCTAAGAAGAAGAATGAGACGAAGGTCTACAGCGAGGGTGTCAACCCGATTGAAAACGGCATCGTAATTGACCACATATGCAAGGGGGATGAGCCTGGAGAGATAAGAAATCATATGAGACTTATCTCCTCAATTCTAAATCTTGATGAAGGAAAGGGAGGAGAGTGGGTCAGCCGTGGCTCTGACGGGCTTTTCAAAGGCATAATCTTCCGCCCTGGAGAGTATTCATTTACACGCTCTGATCTAAAGAGACTTGCGGCAATAGCACCGCACTGCACACTTAACATAATCAAGGAAAGGAGCGTTTATAAAAAATACCGCACTCATCTTCCTCCAAGGATTTACAATTTCTCCGATCTCTGCTGCAAGAATGAGGCATGCATCTCACACCCGGCAAACAATGAGGGTGTTGCAGCAAAGTTCTTGAGGACTCCTGACGGGCAGTATGAATGTGCATATTGTGGAAAAGTGCATTCCTTCAAGGAAATCTGGAGCAAAAAATAAAAATACAGGATATAATGAGGACTATATGAAAACTTTAAGCGAAATAACAAATTACTACGGAACACAGCTTGCACGCGGTGCCCTTGAGCTTGGAGCAATCAGGCTTAATGTCTATAATCCGTTCAAGTGGGCAAGCGGATACAGAATGCCGATTTACAACGACAACAGGCAGTTTCTCTCATCTGCATCATACCGCGCACTGATCTGCGATGCATTTTCAGATATGATTGAGTGCCTCAATCTCGATATGGACAATATTGCAGGAACTGCAACAGCTGGAATCCCGCATGCCACAACGCTTGCTGACAGGCTTAAAAAGCCTCTTTCCTATGTTCGCTCATCGAGCAAGGACCATGGACTAGGCCATCAGATTGAGGGTCTTGGAAGAGATTCAAGCTATCATGGGGCAAAGGTTCTTTTAATTGAGGATCTTATTTCAACAGGATCTTCA
Source organism: Candidatus Ornithospirochaeta avicola (assembly GCA_019113245.1). Classification (GTDB taxonomy): domain Bacteria; phylum Spirochaetota; class Spirochaetia; order Sphaerochaetales; family Sphaerochaetaceae; genus Ornithospirochaeta; species Ornithospirochaeta avicola. The sequence goes on along the minus strand of DXHU01000023.1, from coordinate 254,561 downwards.
AGTATTAAGGCAGTTGATGCAATCAGGAAAGCTGATGGAAACTGCTCAACATGTCTGGCTATCTTCACATATGGTCTTGATGCCAGCCAGAAGGCTTTTGATGATCTTAATCCGAAATGCGCATTCCATACAATCCTCTCATATGACTTGATGCTCTCTGTTGCAAAGAACATAGGATATATTGATGAGAAGGAGAGCCAGGAACTTGCGAAGTGGAGAGAGAGCCCGTTTACATGGGGTGAGGAAAGAGGATTTAAAAGGGAGGTATGATGAGTTACGTAGATAAGCTTTATTCTTCAGCAGAAAGTGCCGGAAACATCGTTTGCATGGGCCTTGATCCCGTCGTATCTCGCCTTCCTTATGAAGGAATGGAAGATGGAGAAAGGATTGTTAAATTCTTTGACACTCTGTTTTCAAAGATGGCAAGCAGAAATTTAAAGGTTGCGGCCTTCAAGCCTAATCTCGGTTTTTACAGTGTTCTTGACCGTCCGAGGGAAGGCAAGTTTTCTGGCAGCATTGCCCTTTCGCGTGTTCTTGACATGCTCTCATCATATTTTCCTTCAGTTCCAGTCATTCTTGACAGCAAGAGGGGAGATATTGCAAAGAGCAGTTTAAACTATGCCAAAGAGGCATTTGACACATGGGGCTGTGATGCTGTCACCGTATCTCCATACATGGGGCTCGACAGCGTTGAGCCATTCTGCTTTGAGAACAAGGGAGTGTATGTGCTTACACGTACAAGCAATCCTGGAGCAAAGGATTTCCAGAACCGTCTCATGCTTGACAGCGTTGATGAGAAGGAGATCTATCCTGTATACATGCAGGTTGCACATATGCTTGCCTATTGGGTGAATACAAGAGCAGGTCTTGGAAGTGTTGTCGGTGCGACAAACATAAAGGAACTTGAGGATATTGCTCTTTATTACAACGACAAGGAGCTTCCAATGCTTATCCCTGGAGTCGGCAGTCAGGGCGGAACAGCACCTGAGGTTCTTGATGCTCTCAAGAAATGCTCATATCCATATAAGCTTGCAAGAATAAACTCATCAAGCGGACTTACAAGCCCGTGGAAGGACAGCCTTCCATCTGACTGGCTTGATCTGTGTATTTCAAAGATAGAGAAGCTTTGTTCAGAGGCTCAGATTTGATGGAAATAAGAGGAAACCATAAAAAAGGAAGAATCCTGCTTTCTACTGTATCAGGTGTTCTTACTACAAAAGAGGACATGATTCGTCTTTTTGACAAGGCTGTTTGCTCAGTTGATGTGATTACAACAAAGAGCTTCCAGGTCTCAGCGACTGAAGGAAACAGACCCCCTGTGGTCACATCTCCAAAAGAGGGAGACTATGGAAATTCTGTGGGGCTCAGAAATCCAGGTGCTGACAAGGCAGAAGAATACATTAAGAGGCTGAGGGGCCAGGGTATGAGAGCCCTTCTAAATATCTCTCTTGCCGGAAACAGAAAGGAAGACTTTCTTTCTCTTGTGAAAAGATTTGACCCTTATGCTGATTTTCTTGAGCTCAATTTCTCATGCCCTCATGCTGCAGCCGGATTTGGAGCATCAATTGGGTCTGATGAGAAGACTGTTCGTGAATATGTCTCATACATAACAAATGGGTACAAAGAAAGAAAGAGCATGCTTCTTGTAAAGCTTACTCCAAATGTCGATAACATTGCTCAGATTGCAAAAGCCGCAATCGAGGCAGGAGCTGATGGAATAAGCGCAATCAATACAGTCGGACCTAGAGAGTATTATCATGATTCTCATCCCATACTCTTCAATAAGCTTGGAGGAAAGGGAGGCGCATCAGGTGAATGGGTGAAGGAAATTGCTCTTGAGAAAGTCCGTCAGATCCGTGAGGCAATAGGAGATGAGCCGGTTATTCTTGGCATGGGCGGAGTTACGACGCATGAGGATGCTCTCAACATGGTTCACTCGGGTGCTGACATAGTCGGTGTCGGATCTGCTGCCTCAACAGTTGCCATGAAGGACTATGAAGCTTTCTTCTCCGCAATAAAGACCGGAAATGAAGACAGCAGGAAATATCAGAGCAGGGACAGAAGCAATGTCACGTATGTAAAGCATAAGATTATAGACAAGTACATTTACTCCCCTGATACATATATACTCACTCTGGACGGAAAATCTGAGTGCCAGGCTGGACAGTTTGTCTTCCTCTGGCATCCTGAATACGGGGAGCGTCCTTTCTCTGTAGCAAAGAACGATCCGCTCACTTTCATAGTAAAAGTCAGAGGCGAATTCACTTCTGCACTCATGAGTGTGAATGTCGGTGATGATATTTATGTGCGCGGACTCTGCGGGGCCCCTCTTGAAGTCAGGAAGACAAAGAAGGCGATACTGCTTGGGGGAGGAACCGGAATAGTGGTTCTTAATCTGCTTGCATCCCGCCTTGCAGAAAACGGCACGAAAATGGATATCCGTCTTGGACTTCCAAGTCATGAGGCGGGAAAGAAAGGGCTTCTTGAAGATGAGCTTAAGGCATTCGGCTCTTATAGGATTGTAAGCGATGAGGGAGTTGCCGGCAGAGTGATCTACTCATTTGATAAAGATGATGTGGATGAGGAGACGGCAGTATATATTGTAGGCCCATCAGTCATGATGAAGAAAGCATCAGAGCATTTTCTTTCACTCGGAGTTCCTTCTTCCATGATATTCCTTTCAATGGAGAAGATGACGCTTTGCGGAATCGGAATGTGCGGAGAGTGCTCTTGCGGAGGAAAGCTCACATGCAAGGAAGGCACTTTCTTTTCTCTTGAATATCTTGATCAGACAGGAGCAGAGTACTGATGATAGACCCGCATGTGCATTTAAGGGACTGGAAGCAGAAGGACAAGGAAACGATAGAGCATGGGCTTTCTGCAGCAAGGAAGGCAGGAATTACGAGAGTCTTTGACATGCCGAACACAGATCCGGCCCTCACTGAGCGCTCTGTGATTCTTGATCGTCTTGCTCTAGCATCTCCATCTGCGAAGAAACACCGTGTATCATACTCGCTGTATGCCGGCATAACCAACGACATTTCTCGCCTTTCTGACCTTGTGAGCCTGCATTCTGAGCTCTTTCCGCTTGTCATAGGACTTAAGATGTTTCTTGCAAACAGCACGGGAAATATGGGAATAACTGATAAGAAAATGCAGGAAGAGATAATAAAAAACCTTGCTCTTCTCAATTATTCGGGAGTCCTTGCCGTGCATGCAGAGGATGAGTCCTTTTTTGAGAGCGCAAAGGAAGATCCTTCTGATTGGTCAAGCCACTCATATGCACGCCCTGCAATATCTGAATCTAAGAGTGTTAAGAACATAATAACCCTTTGCGAGAAATATTCATTTTCTGGCAATCTCCATATATGCCATGTATCGACAAGGCTTGCCCTCGATGAGATAAGAAAGGCAAAAGAAAGGAAAGTCATCAGAATCTCATGCGGAGCAACTGCTCATCATGCTCTTTTGACTTTTTCTGATGCAAAGGAGAGAAATAGATATCTGAAGATGAATCCGCCCTTGAGATTTCAGAGCGACAGGGATGCTGTTTATGATGCTCTTAAAAGCGGTCTTGTTGATTTTGTTGAGTCAGATCATGCTCCTCATACTCTTGAAGACAAGGAGAGGGGTGCAGGAGGAATCCCGGGCTTTGCAGGAACTCTTCTGCTTCTTGACCATCTTGTCAGGGACGGTGTTGATGAAGAGAGAATAAAGGATCTCTTTGGAGGCAATGTTCTCAAAGTCTTCAATCTCAAGGAAGAGGAAGTGTTCATTCCGAAAGACAGAAAGAGAAGGTTTTCCCTTGTTCTGGATGAATATCCGGTAAAGCCATTTCTCTGGTTCTGAATATCATTTTTTATTCCATTTCATGTCCAGCTTACTCCTGGACTTTTTTTATTTCAGCACAATTACACGCTTTTCTTTCCCGAAATATTGACAAGGGGGGGGGAAAGATAATGAGAGCAACTTGATGGAGCAAAAGGCTTTATCAAAAAAGGGGATAGTATGAAGAAGGTTCTGATTGTTCTTTTAGTTTCTCTTGTCGCATTGCCGCTCTTTGCCTTTAACAACCGTGTAGATGTAAGCGGAAGCTATGGCGGACTCAATTACTGGATTTTGGAAGATCATTATGAGGGATATATCTATGGCAATTCTGTTCCGCTTGGAGAGGGTCTGCACAGACAGTTCCGTACATTTGGAGTAAGCATATCTGGAGCAAACTATTTTCTTTTTGACCACTCTTTCGGACTCTCTTATTCTCTGTCATTCCTGTTCCCTCAGTATTTTGGATATGACTGGTATAATGAAATGGATATGCTCTCTTCATATACTAGCTTCGGATTGAATATTGATTTGTCTTATAAGCTTTCGATTTTGGAGAATCTTGATATGGATTTTTCCCTGGGAATCGGGGTAGATTATTTTTCTCCTGATTATAAACCTGAAAATGGTGTTAATTACAACCAATCTACTAATTTTTTTCTCATCCACACCCAGGCTGCAGTCAATTATGCCTTTGCAAGGCATTTTTCAATCCGTGCAGGTCTTGATTTGGATATTCCGTTTATGTTTTATTCAGATCTGCTTTATCAGGATTTCAGGGAAGAAGGAAGCGGTGCAGATATTCATAAAGAAGAATATGTCTCCATTGCAGGTATCGGTGCATACGGATTCATTTCTCTGGCATTTTTATACTGAAGAAAATGGCCTCGCAAGAAAGCGGGCCATAATCGAGTCTTTTGCTCTTGTCAGAATGAGAATCCGAGTCCGAAGCGCGGTGCTGCAAGTGTCATGTCAAAATATGTACTTGCTTTCTGCTGACCGAATGTGAGGAAATTCAGGTCAATTCCTGCACCGAATGTAAGGAAGATTGTTTTTGTCATCGAATAGATGAAGTCTGCATCAAGGTCAAAGCCGAAATCACAGTTCTTTCCTTTAACAATGAAATGAGGACCTACCTGGAGTGCAAGATCCAAAGATTCAACTGGAAGCTTGTATGCATATCCTGCTGCAATCGTGATAGCATCACCTTCTTCCATGTTGTATCCAAGCTCGATGAACATACCGTTCTCGCCGTCAAAGTAGATGTTTCCTCTTACATCGAGATTGATGTTGAAAGTAAGCTTAGCATCAGAATTCTTGTTATCACGCACATTAAGGCTCAGACTGTTGAGCTCTCCCATAAGTGAGAGATCCACATCGATGTTCCTTGCTGCGAAAAGAGAAGTTGCTGCAAGGAGAATCATAAGTAATGTTATTAGTTTTTCATATCTTGCTCCTTTATTATAGTAATAGCATCAGAATGCAAAAAGTGACAGAAAAAAAGAAATAAAAAGATGAAAAATTGTTTTGCTCAGCAGGATGCTTTTCAGTAATTTATTGTGCATTAAACAAATGAGTAACATGTAAAATAAGGTTTTCATTTTCCCTTATTGGTGGTAGTATGTCTATGGAAAATTTTTAGAGGAGAGTTATATGGACGACGGCAGTTATCCTTTACCTGAAAACAAGATTATCTCAAAATCGTCCAGAGTCCTCTGATTTCGTTCATGCGGTCTCTGGGCACAGGGGCCAGAAATGATAGTAAAGAGAACAGATTTATCACCACGACAGAATTATACATGGATTGATGCCCGTGACATCACACGCGATGACGTGAAGACACTCAGCGATGAGTATTCGATTTCAAGCGAAGTGCTTGCGGATATCATGGACCAGGACGAGCAGGCAAGAATCGAGAAAGAGGATGAGTATACAGTCATCATCTGCAGAATACCCTCTGACAACGATGATGAGGAGGATCCTCTGATTAAGACATGCATTCCTCTAGGCATCATACTCTTTCCGGACAAGATAATAACAATATGCAAGGAAGACAATGTCATAATTGATGATATTGCAAAGAGGAAGATCAGAAGCTGTCCTGTTGATTACAAGGAAGGACTTGTGATTTCAATCCTTGGGCGCACGGCGCTTGTATTCATCAGACTGCTGAAGTATATCAACAGACAGAAGGACCTTGTTGAGGAACAGCTGCATAAATCTGTCATGAATTATGAGCTTATACAGCTTCTGCAGATTCAGAAGTCCCTTGTATATTTCACTACAAGCCTCACTGGAAACGAGATGCTTCTTGAAAAGCTTGGAAAGACTCCGTTTTTCCGCCTGAACAATGAAGAGGAAGAGGAGTTCCTTGAGGATGCAATTACAGATAACAAACAGGCTATCCAGATGGCAAACATATATTCAGATATCCTGACAGGAACGATGGATGCATTTGCCTCCGTCATAGGGAACAACAACAACCTCATAATCAAGAGGCTGACTGTGATATCAATTGCACTGATGTTCCCGACATTCATTACAGGATTTTTCGGCATGAATGTTCCGATTCCCGGAATGGAAAGCCCGTTTGCTTGGATTTTCCTGATCTTCATCTGCCTGGCTGTTGCCCTAATTGGCGCCTGGGTGATATCTGACAGGAGAAACAAGCAGATAATAAAGGCAAACAGCAGGAAAAACAAAAAGAAGAGCGCAAGTGAGAGAAAGTATCTCATGCGCAAGAAAGCCCAGCTAGATAAAGAAGACTAGGCTTTGATCACCTTCATTACAAAGCCTTTGAGATACTCACTTTCAGGGAATGACAGACGCACCGGGTGATCTTCTGCCTGAAACAGATTCCTGATTATCTGGATTTCTGCATGCGCATCCTTGCTTGCCCAGGACAGGACCTTTCTCAGTTCTTCTCTTGTAAGCGAGGCAGAACAGCTGAAAGAAATTAGTATCCCGTTGTTTCTTATCTTGTTCATCGCAACACGGTTTATATCCTTGTATGCGCGCTCAGCCTTCTCAAGCGCACCCTTTGTCTTGGCAAGCTTCGGCGGGTCAAGGATTATAAGGTCATAATAATCATCTTTTTCCTTTCTCAATGCTTCAAAGCAGTCACCCGAAAGGATTTCAACTTTTTCCCTTGAGCCCTCTGGTATGGTCTTCTCTTCCTCATTTATGTTCACCTGGTACAGAAGATGACGCAGAACGGACTGTGATGAATCAATTGCCTTCACGCTCTCTGCTCCTGCTCTCAGGGCATGGAGAGTAAATGATCCTGTGTAGGAGCAGACATCAAGGACATGGCGGCCTCCTGCATAGAGTTCTGCTATCATGCGGTTATCTCTCTGGTCGCAGTAAAAACCGCTTTTCTGTCCCTGGCGGAGAGAAACTGAGTAGATAATCCCGTTCTCATTAATCCTTACATCATCAAGCTCATCTTCCTTTATCTTCGCTTCTAATCCGTCTATGAAATATCTGGTTTTCATATCGAGGGCTTCACTTGATGCATATTCCCTGTCTGCATTTGCCGCAATGAGCTTTACTTTCAGAGTCTTAGCAAGCGCTTCAGCTATGACAGGCAGCTTTGAATATGCAAAGCGGGAAGAGTAGATGATCTTTATATATCCGTTATACCAGTCGGCTGCAACACCAGGAAGGAAGTCAGCCTCTCCGTGAATCAGACGGAAAGCATTTGTAGAGCTGCTGTCAGAAAAGAAATCTTTTCTTCTTTCAACTGCCTCAACAGCTTTCCTGTATACAAACTCATCATCTGGGATGATGTCCTTCTGCCAAGAGAGAAGATGAAGGATAATATGGCTTTTCTCATCATAGTAGCCATAAGCGACAAAAGCACCGTCGCTTGAGCATACAGAGGCAAGTCCTGCTTCTTTATAAGGGGGATTTATGCTTTTTATAGCACCGGAGAATACCCATGGATGATGGAAAAGAGCCTGCTTTTCCTTTCCTTCTTTCAGCTTGATTGTATACATGCCTTTCATGATAATCCACATGCATTATTTTTGTGTAGAGTGTTGAGAAAAATAGATGCAGCTATTATCCTTTACTTATGTTCGACACGATTGTTTTTGACCTTGACGGGACAATATTGAATACCCTTGCTGATATAAGAAATGCTGTAAACTACACACTCTGCTGCTATGGACTTAAAACTGCCTCTGAAGATGATATCAGGCATTATGTGGGATCCGGGTTGAAAAATGCAATAAAGAGTGCCCTTGCCGATAAAGGAGGATTAAGCCTTGCAGAGAAGGAGACAGAGAAGGCTCTTTTAATTCTTATTTCGTATTACTCAAAGAATGCCGCGAATTTGACAGAGCCTTATAAGGGGATAGAGAGCCTGCTGATGAAGCTTGTCTCCCGCGGCATCAAGGTATGTGTTCTCACAAACAAGGATGAGTCTATAGCAAAGGCGCTTGTCATGACATTTTTCCCCAGTGTCCGGTTTTCATTTGTCCGTGGAAAGAGGCCATCAAGTGCTCTTAAGCCAGACAGGGCCCTTACGCTTGAAGTCCTGTCTAACATTGAGAGCAAGGCTGAGAGGACAATAATAGTCGGAGACAGCGATGTCGATTACATGACAGCTCTCAACGCCGGAGCTTACCCGATTATAGTATCATACGGGTATAAAAGCGAAGCAGAGCTTAGGAAAATTGGTGTTAAAAAAACAATAAAGAGTGTTGCTGAGCTGGAAAAAGAAATAGAGAAAGTGGCTAAAGTGATGCTATAATGAAAAATGGAGGAACAAAATGGCACTGGATGAGAAAACCAAGAATGAAATAAGGGAGAAAGCTGAGCTTTATATAAAGAGCGAGAAGAACGAGAACTTCAAAAGGGAAGTCATCTCGTCTCTTGAGAAAGAGGATTATGATGATCTATATGAGAGGTTCTATACATCCCTTTCATTCGGGACAGCCGGCATGCGCGGTGTGATTGGGGGAGGCACCAACAGAATCAACACCTTCATGGTGGAAAAAGTGAGCCAGGGTCTTGCAGACTATCTCAAAAGTCAGGAAAATCCGTCATGCACCATAGCATACGACTCAAGGCATTATTCAAAGGAGTTTGCACTCTCAGCTGCACTTGTTCTTGCTGCAAACGGAGTCAGGACATACTTGTATGACACTCTTCATCCGGTTCCGATGCTGTCATTTGCTCTAAGATATCTGAAGACAACAAGCGGAATTGTAATCACAGCAAGCCACAACCCGAGCAAATATAACGGCTATAAGGTTTACTGGCAGGACGGAGGACAGGTCACGCCTCCTCATGATATAGAAATCGCAAAAAGGGCAAACAGCGTAAAGCCGGACCAGATAAAGAGCATGAGCGAGGCGGAGGCAAGAGAAAAAGGAATTCTCTCTTCAGTTCCAGCTGAGGTCGATGAGGCTTATTACCAGATGGTGAAAGACAGTCTGAGAAGGCCTGAGTATGTAAACGGTGCGAAGATAAAGGTTGCTTACACACCGCTTCACGGCACAGGATATGTACCTGTGACAAAGATGCTATCTGACTTTGGAATCGAGACGCATGTTGTCTCTTCGCAGAAGGATCCTGACGGAGCCTTCCCGACAGTAAAGCTTCCAAACCCTGAGTCAGCTGAGGCAATGAGCAGCGTAATCGAGCTTGCAAAGAATATTAAGGCAGACATAGTCCTTGGCACCGACCCTGATGCGGACAGACTTGGAATTGCCATTCCGAAAAATGAGGATAAGAGCGAATACCAGCTTCTTACAGGAAACCAGATTGCAACTCTTCTGGCAGATTATCTTCTTGTCACAGAGCTTGAAAGGGGAATAAAGGACAAGAAGCCTCTTGTGGTAAAGAGCCTTGTGACAACTGATCTTGTAAGAAAGATAGCAGAAAAGAATGGAGCTGTATGCCGCGATGTGCTGACAGGATTCAAATACATTGCTCAAGAGATAGAAAAGACTGTCAGCGGGGAAAACGACAAGGAGTACTTCCTCTTTGGCTGTGAGGAAAGCTATGGATTTTTGACTGTTCCTCATGTTCGCGATAAGGATGCAGTATCATCTGCAATCTGTGCAGTTGAGATGATGTGCTATTATGCTTCCCGCGGAATCAGCCTCAATCAGCGCCTTGATGCAATCTATGCATCCTACGGTTACAGCACTGAAGTCGTGTTCTCAAATGATTATGAAGGCTCAAGCGGAAAGGCGAAGATGGAAGCGATAATGAAGGGCTACAGAAGTCTTGAAAAGGGTTCTGTTCTTGTTGGACGCACTGTTGAGAGCGTTACGGACCTGATGAAGGAAAACAGCGGGTTCCCGAAGTCTGATGTGCTTGTAATCCGCTTCTTATCCGGTGAAAAGCTTGTAATCCGTCCAAGCGGAACAGAGCCTAAGATCAAGTACTATATCTTCCTTAGTGAAGGTGCTGACGGAAGAGCTGCACTTGAGCAGAGGCTTCCAAGCATAATAAAGGATTTCAAGGACGCGCTCTGATGCATGCATATTTCATTTTCCTTGACAGGAAGAGGCTCTTCTCGAGCCTTCCTGAAAAGGAAATGGACAGCCTCGAATGTACTGAATTCAAAGTCTTTTCATCTTCTCTTATTTCATCAGAGGATTCATCTGAGGTGGAAAAGATGCTTTCTGAGGATCTCCATGCTCTTGTCATCACATGGTTTCAGGAAAAGAGATATATTTTCCACCTTATTCTCTCGGCCATTATATTTCTCATTGTCTACTTCATCGGCAGTGTCGGAATAAGAGACAGCATTCCGCTTGTCGATGAGATAGCCGTAGCCCTCATCCTTTCCCTCCTGTTTTATTTCTTCATAAAGAAGCATGATGTCAAGGCCTCCTTGATAAAAGAAAAAGAAGAGGAAATTAGAAGAAAAATTGAAATGGCAGAAAACACATATCTTGTCTTCATCCGGGATATCGAGGAGCTTTATTCATTACTTAAAGAAGGCAAAGGAGACAAGAAAATCCTTATAAACAAGAATGAGGAGGATCTGTTTCTAGAATTTCGTCTTTTCCTGACTCAGAGCATAAAAAGAGAAGACAGGGCGCTTTTTAAGGCTCTTATGAGAGATGAGAGTGAAAGGACAACTCATTTTATCAGAGAAAGAAAGATGGACAGGGCTCTTTTTTTCACATACAAGACAATTCTTTCAGGCTATGAGATTCTGCCTTGACCGTTAATAGGGGAAAAGCCTCTCTTCTTATGTGTACATAATTGTCGCTTCTTTATTCTATTTAGCAGCATTTTTGCCCTCACTTTTCTCGCTTTCCTTCTTTTTTCTTCCACTTTTCCTTTTTCTTTTCATATTCATTAAGGGAGAGAGGAACAAAAGAAGGATTTTATTTTTATGCATGCTTTACATCACATTCTCAAATGCGCTTACAAAGACGGATGTCCGTATTTCTCTTGAGCCTTCTTCAGTCAGAGAAATCTATTTTTCCGCCTTATACGATCAGAAGGTCAGAGAGAAAAGGAAAAGCGGGACGGATGCATCTCTCATTGCTGCTAAGGATGAAGTGGGAACAATCTCTTCAGCTGAAGGAAAGATATATGTAATCTCACCGCTGGGGGAAGTCATGAAAGGAGATGTCTTTCATGCAAGCGGCCGCTTCTATGGAGAAAACATATTCATTGCAGAGAGTACCAGGAGGGTGGAAAAAAACAAAGGAGCGGACTTCAGAAGAAAGACAATTTCATATATAAGAAAGGCACTCAAAGGTGCAGGGGAGAATGAGAGTGAGCTTGCACTCATGCTCCTTTTAGGCACTTCTGACAGCGCAGAGGGCTCTCTTATGATTCTTTCGCGGGAAAAAGGTCTGATGCATATCTATGCGCTTTCTGGAATGCATCTTGTGATAATCAGCTCATTCATGCTCCCCATTTTAAATTTCTTTTTCAAAGATAAGAGAAAAAGCGGGAAAGCTCTGCTTCTACCGCTCCTTGTCTTTACATACACAGCATCGTGGAGGCCATCAATCATGCGCGCTTTCATAAAATACTGCTCTGATGTTTTTCTTCCCGGTATGGACAAAAGCGAACGCTTTATCCTTGTGATAATAATCCATAATGCTCTGGATCCTGGCAGCATTATAAGCGCATCTGCAATGCTGAGCTATCTTGCCCTTTCGGGAATGGCTTTTTTATATGATGGCCTCACTTCTCTTTTCAAACGTGTTTTTTCATATCCTTTTTCCAGCATTGTGATTTCCATCTCGGCAGTCCTTTTCACGACTTTTTATTCATTTCATCTTTTTTCTTCATACAGCCTTTCAGGAATAATATACACACCGCTAATCTCTCCTTTAGTGACTCTATATATGTTCATTTCAATTATCTCTGTTCTGCTTCCCCCTTTTTCCTTTCTTTTAAGCTGGCTTTACAATCTTATTTACATGATTTCTTCATCTCCTTTTCTTTCTTTTTCCTTTGAAAGCATTGCACCTCTTCTGATTCTCTTTTTCCTCACATTCCTGCTTTATGCAATATCAATTGCAAAAATGAAGGATAAAAGATAACATTCACCTTGTGTGGAATCTCAATTATTCAAGTGCATCTGAAATAAAGAAAATACTGGAGGAGAATTCTCTTGCGATGAGCAAAAAATTCGGGCAGAATTTCCTTCTGTCTGAAAGCGCAAGAGAATTCATTGTCTCTTCTCTCGAGATAGAGAGCACGGACACTGTATTTGAAATCGGTCCCGGGCTTGGAGCAATTACTGCACTGATGATCAAAAAGGCAAAGGATGTATACTCTTTTGAAATCGACAACGGATTCTGCTCTCTGCTGAAGAACAAGGCATTTAGGGATGAGGAGAATTTCCATCTTGTTCCAGGTGATGCGCTGAAGACTCTTTTTTCAATTAATGTAAAGCCTTCCCTCATTGCAGGAAACCTGCCGTACAATGTCGGAAGTATAATAATTGCACGCCTTATTGAGAATGATGTCACACCGCGACGCATGGTCTTCACACTGCAGAAGGAAGTTGTTGAGCGCATGGTGGCAAAAAACAAGAGCTCTTCTTATTCATCATTTTCCATCCTGTGCCAGATGGATTATGAAGTAAGTCTTGAAAAGGTTATAAAGAGCACAAGCTTCTATCCTTCCCCGAATGTGGATTCTGCCGTTGTCGTGATGAAGAAGAGGGAAAAAGTTCTTGTACCTCCTTTTATGAGATCCTTCTTCATCTCTTTCAACAGAGCCGTTTTCCTTCAGAGAAGGAAGAACATAAAGAACAACCTGAGGACATTCTGCTCTCCAGACTTTACAAAGGAAGAACTTGATGAGCTTATAAAAAAAGCAGGGCTGACCGGATCTGAGAGGGCAGAGGACTTTTCTTTTGACGAACTTTTGTCCCTTGCATCCATTTTCTTTTCCCGCCTTGAAAAATAAAAAAACGGATGGGAAAATCCATCCGTCTATCTGAGCATTTTTTTCACTTACTCATTCTGCCTGAGCCAGTGTGATTGCGCTTGTTACGACAATGTCGTCAACAGAGCATCCGCGGGAGAGGTCGCTTATCGGCTTTGCAAAGCCCTGGAGAATCGGTCCGTATGCTTCAGCTCCTGCAAGGCGCTGTACAAGCTTGTAGCCGATGTTTCCTGCCTGAAGGTCAGGGAATACAAGGACATTTGCCTTTCCTGCAACATCAGAGCCCGGTGCTTTGAGGGCTGCAACAGATGGAACCATTGAAGCATCAGCCTGAAGCTCTCCGTCAACATGAAGATCAGGGCACTTTTCCTTTACAAGTGCAAGTGCTGCTGTGACCTTGTCAATCATATCTCCTTTTGCAGAGCCCTTAGTGGAGTATGAAAGCAGTGATACATACGGCTCAGCGCCGATGAATGTCCTGCAGCTGTCTGCAGCAAGCTCAGCAATCTCTGCAAGCTGTTCTGCAGTCGGGTTAGGAATTGTTGCGCAGTCTGAGAATATGAATGAACCGTTTGCTCCATATTCTTTCTTGTCTGTAGCCATTACAAAGCAGCTTGATGCGCTCTTTATTCCCTTGCGGCACTTTATGATTGCAAATGCGGCTCTGAGAACATCAGCAGTTGTGCTTACTGCTCCTGCAACCATGGCATCTGCCTTGTCCATGTGCACAAGCATTGCACCCCAGCGGAGGCGGTCGAGTATGTCAACTCTTGCCTGCTCCTGGCTCATTCCCTTGTGCTTCCTCATCTCATAATACTCGTTTGCAAACTGATCAAGATATTCGCTCTTTTCCGGGTCTGAAATCAGAATTCCTTCAAGGCTTACACCGAGGGCCGCTGCTGCTTTTTTGACATCATCCTCTTTTCCTACAAGAATGACATCCTTTGCAAGATCCTGGTCCTTGATCTTTCTTGCAGCTTGCAGTGTTCTCTCTTCTGTTCCTTCTGCAAGAACGAGAGTTTTCTGGGCTTTTTTTGCCTTTTTCTTCATTATTTCACTGAAATTGCTCATCTTTCTTTTCTCCTGGAATTTAAACTGGAAATAATTATATTACTGACTTTGCCTTTTGTTAAGATTCATCAAACAGGTCTTTGTTGCAAATTTTGCAAAAAGCAGATATTTTCTTTTCCATGATAGCAGGTGTTTACGGACTTGGCAGATTCGGATCCTTTTTCTCATCCCTCCTTGCAAAGGGAGGCTTTGATGTCATCGCCTATTCCCGCTCAAAGCATGATGCTCCTGAAAATGTACGCATCGTTTCAGAGGATGAGGTGCTTTCTGCGGACTATCTTTTCTTCTGTGTATCAATCAGGAGCTTTGAGAGCCTTCTTGAGCGCGTAAAGGATAAGATAGGGGAAAACACAGTGGTGCTCGACACTTGCTCTGTCAAGACAGAGCCTGAAAAGTGGATGAGAAAGCACATAAAGAAAAATGAGATAATCCCAACTCATCCGATGTTCGGCCCTGACAGCGCCGCATCCGGATGCAAAGGTCTTCCTTTTGTCTTCTGTGCAAAAGACAGAAACAGCGAGCGCTATCTTGCTCTGAAAAAAGCTCTTGAGCCCTTTGGCTTCAAGATCCTTGAGATGACAAGTCTTGAGCATGACAGGGAAGCTGCATACTCTCAAGGGGTTACGCACTTTGTAGGCCGTGTGCTTGACAAGATGAACATGAAAGATACAGAGATAGCAACAAAGGGATACAGGACGCTGATGCAGATAGTCAGCCAGACATGCAATGACTCACTTGAACTCTTTTATGATCTCCAGCGCTTTAATCCATATGCAAAGGAGATGAGGCTTTCCCTTCAGTTTGCTGTAGAAAAGGTTTTAAACGACCTTATGGAGAATGAAGAATGATTGACTCTGTTTATGTCTACACACTTGGCTGCCGTCTTAATCAGGCAGAAAGCGAGGCGATAAGCCAGGCCTTCAGAACAGGCGGCTTTGATATTCAAAAGGATTATAGAAACGCTTCCCTGATAGTTGTAAACACATGCACAGTCACAAGCAAGGCAGAACAGAAGGCCAGACGCATGATAAGACTTTTTCAAAAATGTGCTGAGGCAGTTGTTGTCACAGGATGCTATGCCCAGATGAAGGAAAATGAGATAGGAGCACTTGGAAAGAACATAAGGGTTTTCTCTCTCAAGGAGAAGGGAAGCCTCCTTTCTCTTCCCCTTTATCTGAATGAAAACGGGAGAAATCCATCCGCCATCTTCTCATTTGAGAAAAGGGAAACAGATCCATTTGTGTTTGATGCAGATGTGTTTTCTTATCACAGCCGTGCATACCTAAAAATCCAGGATGGGTGCGACAACCACTGCGCTTTCTGCCAGACATCAGTTGCGCGCGGAAAGAGCGTGAGCCTTCCTGTTGATGAAGTTGTAAAGAGAGCAAAAAAGATAGAAGAAGACGGCTACCATGAGATAATGCTTACCGGAGTCAACCTTACAATGTATAACCATAACGAAGGCGGGCTTGCTCCTCTTGTGGAAGCTCTTCTTTCAAGTCTTGGCCCTGATATGAGAATACGCTTTTCATCCCTTGAGGCTGACAATGTCGATGATCGTCTGATAGACACGTTCTCAGATCCGAGGATAATGCCTCATTTCCATCTGCCCGTCCAGAGTGCGAGCAACAAGGTCCTTGCTCGTGTTGAGAGAAAATACCAGATAGATGAGATTGAATACATAGTCAGGAAAATAAGGGAGAAAAAGGACGATCCTTTCATCTCCTGCGATATTATCACAGGGCTTCCTGGAGAGGAGGAAGAGGATTATCAGATGACAAAGGATTTTCTCCTTAAAATGGATTTTGCTGCCTTCCATGTCTTTCCATACTCTCCCAGGGAAAAAACAGCGCTCTTTGGGGCAAAGGACAAGAGCGAGGAGAGGGTGCGCGACAAGCGTGCTGAGGAGCTCAGAAGGCTTTCTGAAATACAGACAAGAAAATACATTGCCCGTCAGGAAGGGAAAAGAGTTGAAGTCATTTATGAGAAAAACGGATGGGGGACAAGCGGAAACTATCTTAAGGTGAAGGTTGAAAGCAGCAGAAGCCATGAAAGCGGAGAGCTGTTATATGGAGTGCTGTACAAGATAAATCCGCCGGCTGTAAGAATTATCTAGTCCCTTTTTTCTCTTATGTCGCGGATTCTGATATCTGGACGCGGTGCGGTTACAAGACTGTAGGCAGGAATGTCTGTGGTGATCCTTACAGATGTTCCGATTATGCTGTTGTGTCCTATCCTCACATCGCCAAGTATTGATGTGTTTGAATAAATAGTCACATTATCTTCGACTGTAGGATGCCTTTTTATTCCTTTTATCAGCGCTCCGCACGAGTCTTTCTTGAACGAGAGCGCACCAAGTGTCACCCCCTGATAGATTTTCACATTGTCCCCGATTACAGCTGTTTCTCCAATCACAACACCGGTCCCATGGTCGATGAAGAAGCTCTTGCCGATTTTTGCTCCGGGATGTATGTCGATTCCTGTCTTTCTATGGACAATCTCGCTCATCATGCGAGGAATAAGCGGAACAGAAAGCTCATAAAGCTCATGTGCCACACGGTATGCAGAGAGAGCTATCATCGAAGGATATGAAAGGATTATCTCATGTATGCTCTTGCTTGCAGGGTCTCCGTTGAAGCCGCTTTCAGCATCAAGCTTCAAATCAGCTCTGATGTCCTTGAGCTTTGATGCAACAGCATCTACGATTTTCACTGTCTTTTCCTCAAGCGCTGATGAAGAGCTTTCACCCTTGTCCTCATAGCTGAGAGCAAGGAAGACAGAGTCTGCAAGAAGTCTTGTCACATTCTCCATATGGTATGAGATGATTGAAATGAGCTTGCTTCTCGTCTCTCCTCCTGAAAGGCCTGGAAAGAAGAGCGCGAACACTTCGTTCTCAAGGCTTTCAATGTCTTCCATTTTCGGCAGCACCAGCCCTCTTTTGTTCTCTGTGTTCCTCTTGTTCCTGTTAAATGAATCTATGTAGCTTGGGATGAATTTGTCGCATGAGTAATACATATGATTAATGGTAGTGAAATTGATTCTTTTTTTCTACTGCCTCCTTTAACAGATGAGGGCTAAGAGGTATTATAGAGACATGCTTAAAGACGATATCCTCCAATGCCTTTATTCAGAGCAGTCATTTATATCAGGGGAAGCTCTTGCAGAACGTTTTTCCTGCTCAAGGATGAATATAAACAAGGCTGTTTCCGCTCTCAGAGATGAGGGCTATAAAATAGAGGGGATAAAGAACAAGGGCTACATCCTCGATAAAGCAGATATGCTGAACGAGATTGCTCTCAAAAGCATGTTCCCGGACTTTGACATAATATTTCTCACGCAAACGGACAGCACAAACAAGGTTCTCAAAAGCCTTGAGAAAAAGAGTGAGAGAATAACGCTCTGCCTGTCTCTTGTTCAAAATGGTGGAAGAGGAAGGCTTGGAAGAAGTTTCTCTTCTCCTTCTGGCGGCCTTTATTTTTCAATTCTGATTCCCTCTTCATTCATATCAGATCCTGCTTTAATAACAGCAAAGGCGGCTGTTGCAGTCAGCACTGCAATAGAAAAGAACACAGGACTTGATTGCCAGATAAAGTGGGTCAATGATGTTTACATAAAAGGAAAGAAGTGCTCAGGAATACTTTCTGAGGGAATTCTGAATATGGAGCTGCAACGCCTGGAGAGTGTGATAGTAGGTATCGGCATAAATGTAAACAGCAGCAGGTCATCATACCCTGAGGAGCTATGGGATATAATAACGACAGTCTATGACGAGTCCGGAAAGAAGACTGACCGCATTGTGCTTTTGAAGGATATAATCACATTCCTCCTCTCTTCTCAAAACGATTTCATTTCAGAATACAGGAAAAGATGCTTCATCCTTGGCAAGAAAATAAAATATGTCAGAAACGGCAAAGTCTTTTCTGCTCTCGCAAAGGATGTTGATGAGATGGCTCACCTTGTAGTTATTGCAGAAGATGGGAAAGAGGAGGTACTCTCAAGCGGAGAGGTGAGTCTCAACTTGAAAAGCATCTAGGCTTGTTTTCCTCTATTATTTTCTCCTTAATCTGGATTCTTGCATTGCTTTGTCTGAGGCATCTGCCATATAATTGACACGGGGGGGGGTCTATGAGAAAGATTTTTCTGGTATTACTATCATCAATCCTTCTGTTTTCTTCCTGTGATATGATTGGAGATAATCAATTATTTGTTGTCGATTTTGACACGGATGGCATTTCAGGCAAAATTTCATATAACACATACCCATTTTATTTTGATGGTACATCAGTGCTAACTGAAAATGATCTGAAGGCAAATGTTCGTCTGAATCCGCTATACAAAATCACAGGATGGTCCGTGACAGGAAAAGATGGTCAGGCTGTAACTTTCCCATATACTGTAGATGCCTCTTGCATTTTTACTCCGCTTCTGGAGCGCAAGAGCGGCTCAGAGGCTGTAATCACATTGGAGTACTATCTTGACAGTGAATTTGAGACATTGCTCTATAAAGAAATAATCACAGCTGAGGAGATAGGGGAAGATGATTATGTTAATCATTCCTTAATCTCTGAGGAAAAACTTATAGAAATGAAACCTTCGTTAGAAGGATTGTCCCTGATTAGTTGGCAGAATGAAGGGGATCTTAAAAGTGATGGTTACAATGAAAGAATATCATGGGCAACAGATCCTGTTGAACGGTTTTATGCAATAACTGATAAAAAGCAATATAATATTACCTATTACAATTATGAAAGCCGAATTATGTATTCTGATACTTATACAGGTCTCTCTCCTGTTGACATTAAGCTGAAAGAAGCTATGCCAAAAGAATATTATAATTTCATCGGATGGTATTCGGATCCTGGATATAGCTCAGAACAATGGACCTGCATTCCTGCAGGTACAACAGGTGATATTAATCTTTATGCAAAATATGAAGCTATAAGGTACGCTATAAAATATGATGATTTGACTGAAGAGGAGATTGAGAAATACAACCTTCCTTTATACCATTCAGCTGATGAAATTCGTGATTTGACAATATACGATATCATTCGTGACGGAAATCACTCTAAAAACTTTTTCACATCTCGTGGAGGATATTGGGCTGACCGGATGGAAAAGACAAAACCTGAATACGGAGATATTGTCCTTTATTGTAAGTTTGTTCCTTTTGAATTCACCTTAACTTATAAGAATGTTGATGGAGTGGAGAATTTTGAGAATCAAAAAAGATTTGATTATGGTGAAGTAATAGAACTTGAGAATATTTACAGGGATGGCTACAGATTCCTAGGCTGGTATACAGATCCAAGCTGTGCTGAAAAATACAGGGTCACCAGTATCAAAATGACTGAGGATGTTGAGCTATGGGCAGGATGGGAAGAAGCATGGAATCTGAAGATTTATCATGATGGAGAGTTCCACCAATATGATTATGATACTGGCGAGTCTGTAAATCTTGTCACAGAGTTTTCTCAGATAATGAAGGATTCTGCAGAATGCGCAGAGTATGGCTATGAGATTTACGGTTATACAAGGGCTTCCTCTCCTGTTTATCTGACAATGAACAATACATTTGATGGAGATATGGTTGAGAACCTGAATAGTAGTGCAACCATAGTCCCTGTATACAGGGAAGTGAAGTGGAACGGAGCGGCAGACACTTCGTGGTATGATAATGATAAGTCTTATCCTGAGGGATATCATATATATACTGCAGCTCAGCTATATGGTCTTGGTGTGCCCATTTACATGGATGATCTGCAACCAAGCAATTGTCTATATGCAAAGTCTGATGCAATAGCTCATGGCATACATATTGAGAATGACCTTGATTTTGGAGGCAGAAATTTCAAAGGTCTTGGCACCTCTGATATAGAATTTTCCTGCAATTTCTATGGCAATGACCATACATTCTATAATTTTAAAACAGATACAGGTCTTCTCGCATGGGTGGCAGGAACAACATATCACAACGGCAAGAAACTCAGCAATCTGAATATTGAAGGACTTGTCGTGGACCCACCTAGAGGCGATAACAGTCACCCGATTGGAGCTATAATCGGATCTCATGCATTGAACTTGTCCTATAATGAAGTGCCTTATACTATCGAGAATGTTTCTATCAAGGGAACTGATGATATGAGGCAAATATATGTCTATGAGGATGGAAGTGCTGCCATTCTTGTAGGAGATGCTTCGAGAAATGTACAGCAGACTCCGGGTACACGGGACTTCGGTGTGTTTTTTAAGAATATTGAGGTTCATGACATAGATTTCATCCTTGATAAAGTGTACGGTTACAATGCGTTTGAAATCACTGGTGTACTGTCATGTCTGGGTTCTGTGAGATATCTGGATGCAAATGGCAATAAGATGACAAGCATAGAGAATATTGTGAAGAATAATCTCTGGAGCGGAATCAGGATAATTGATCCTCAAGGTAATGCAGATATAACAGCAAAAGGCAGCAATTACGGCGTTGCTGGAGGGTCCAGCCTGCTTTACGAATGCTTTGCCGATGTGGCTAAAGTTTATGAAAAGTATAAAGACACCTGGTTTATAAAAGCTGAAACAGATATCTGAAATGGGAATACTACTTACAAAAGTGAATTGCGTTGCGCAATATGAGTTGAAGCATGAAGCATATGTCAACTTGAAAAGCATCTAGCTTTTCTATATAGTATTCTGGTATTTGGAGATAAATATGCTAGATAGTCTGAAAAACAGCTGGAAAGCTGCTGTGATAAAAGCTGTCAACAAGCTTTACGGATTGAATGAAACTGATATAAACATGACAAATCCTCCCAAAAGCGAGATGGGAGATATAGCATTTCCTCTTTTTCCGTTCAGCAAGAGCGCGAGAAAGGCTCCTCAGATAATTGCCTCTGAGGTCATGAATGAGATTCTCTCATCTGAGCATCCGGAAGGAGAGATGAATACAGCAGGAGCATATCTGAATGTTGCTCTCAACATTCAGTCAATTTATCTTCCGCTTCTTGAAAAGGTAAAAAAGGAAGGATCTCTTTATGGACGCGGAGAGGGCCTGAATGGCAAGAAAATAATGCTTGAGTTCTCCTGTCCGAATACGAACAAGCCACTTCACCTCGGACATATGAGGAATGACAGCCTGGGAGAGGCAGTTTCAAGAATACTGAAGGCAAACGGTGCTGAAGTGATGAAGGTCAATCTTATCAACAACCGTGGTGTCCATATCTGCAAAAGCATGCTTGCATATAAAGTCTTCTCAAACGGCGAGACTCCTTCTTCAACAGGAGAAAAAGGAGATCATTTTGTAGGCCGTTATTATGTGAAGTTTGCTTCCTGGCAGAAAGAGACAGAAGAAAAGGCTGAGAAGCTCAGAAATGAAGGGCACAATCAAGAGGCTGATGAGATCATGAAGAACTCTCCTGAAGTGCAGGCTCAGGCAATGCTGAGGGCATGGGAAGAGGGGGATGAAGAGACTATAAAGCTCTGGAATCTGATGAATGGGTGGACTCTTGACGGACTTTATGAGAGCTATAAGAACATGGGAATCAGCTTCGACCGCTATTACTATGAGAGCGAGACATATAAATACGGCAAGGCGGAGATTCTCAAAGGTCTTGAGGACGGAGTTTTCTTCCGCACAGAAGATGGATCGGTGCAGATAGACCTCAAAGAAATCGGGCTGGATAAAAAAGTGCTTTTGAGAAAGGACGGGACAACGATATATATCACACAGGATGTTGGAACTGCTATCCGCCGTCATGAGGACTGGCCTTTTGACAGACTGATTTATGTCGTAGCAAGCGAGCAGCAGTACCATTTCAAAGCTCTCTTCTATATTTTAAAGAAGCTTGGATACAGCTGGGCAGATGAGCTTTACCATCTCTCATACGGCATGGTCAATCTGCCGGAAGGAAAGATGAAGAGCAGGGAAGGAACTGTAGTTGATGCAGATGATCTGCTTGAGAGTCTTTCAGCTCTTGCAAAGGAAGAGATAATCTCAAAGGACAGGGAAAGTGCTGTCGGCGATGTTGATTCTGTTGCAAGAAAGATTGCTCTTGCCGCCCTCAATTACTACCTTCTTCAGGTAAGCCCCACAAAGGACATGATATTTGATCCTAAAAAGAGCATATCGTTTAACGGAAACACAGGCCCTTATCTTGAATACATGGGCGCCCGTATTTCATCAATTTTGAGAAAGGCAGAGACAATCAGCGGCCTCAAGGATGCTGAGATAAATCCCTCGCTTCTTGCTTCTGATGATGAGAAGAGCCTTATCAAGCTTGTTTCTCAGTATCCAGCTGCAGTAAAAGAAGCAGGGGATGCATATGATCCGTCTGTAATTGCAGCATACCTTTATGAAGTGGCAAAGACATTCAGCCATTACTATCACGACAATCAGGTTGCAGATGCATCAAACATTCCTCTTTCTGCAGCTCGCCTTTCTCTTGTCTCGATGATACTCACTGTGATGAAGAATGCCTTTGTTCTTCTCGGAATACCGTTCCTTGAGTCAATGTGATGATAACAAAGAAATAGTGCTTTCTATTTTTTCCATTTCAGCCTCCTTTTCACTTATGATCATGTCAGAAATGATTCTGATCAGATAAGATGAGAGGAGGCTTGCTTTTTCCTTTGCCTTCCTGCTTCCATAGTGCATGAATATGACTTCAATCTGGCTTTCCATCATCAGAAAAAGTGATGAGAGTATCTCATCAGAGCTTGGCATATAGCTCCTGCTTTCAAGAAGAAATGATATATATGAAGAAAAATGCGGAGAGAGGAAGATTTCAAGATAGTGCTCAAAAAGTGAAATGAGGCAGAGTTTCTCATCTTTCTTGAAATCAAATGAGAAATTCTTCTTTTTAAGCTCTCTCACAAAATATTCATGAATTGATGAGACAAGCTCATCCTTTCCCTTGAAGTAGTAATACAGACTTGCTTTCTTAATTCCAAGGGACAAGCTGAGCTTTTCCATTGTAAATGCATGAAAACCATCATCTCTTATTATCTCAACGCTTTTTTCTATTATCTCGTCCTTTCTGCTCATGAGTGAATGGTAGCACATAATTCTACCAAATGGTAGGTAGAAAAACAGAAAAAAGGCCAAATAACCCGGCAATAACTGAAAAGGCTGTTGTAAATAGTTTCGTTTATGACAATAATCAGCATAGATTTAATAGGGGACTATAATGTACGCACTAGTAGAAATCAAAGGAAAGCAGTACAAGGCTGAAGAGGGAGCAAAGATCACAGTTGATCTGCTCGGCTGTGAAGCTGGAAGTACTTACGAAATTGACAAGGTTCTCGCTATCGTAAAGGAAGACGGGGCTGTATTCGGAACTCCTTATATCAACGGAGCTACTGTTACAGCAACAGTCGGAGAAGTATCAAAGGGCGAGAAGATCAAGGTTTACAAGTTCCACAGAAGAAAGGGCTACAGACGCACTCAGGGACATCGTGAACAGTACCAGGAGATCACAATCTCCTCAATTAAGGGCTAAGGAGGAAGTAAAATGGCACATAAGAAAGGTGGCGGTTCATCAAAGAACGGAAGAGACTCCAATGCTCAGAGACTCGGTGTCAAGAGATTTGGCGGTCAGTTTGTAAACGCAGGCGAGATTATCGTTCGCCAGAGAGGTACAAAGATCCATCCGGGTGCAAATTGCGGACTCGGCAAGGACTATACACTCTTTGCAAAGGTTGCTGGACATGTTGAGTTCGTTGAAAGAAAGAACAGAAAGTACTGCAACATTGTCGAGGTGAACGCTTAATAATGTTTGGTTTTTCCGACGAGACTTACATTGATATATCCTCCGGAAAAGGTGGAAACGGCGCAGTCAGCTTCCGACGCGAGAAGTTCGTCCCCAAGGGCGGGCCGGATGGTGGGGACGGAGGCAAGGGCGGCGATGTTGTTTTCGTCGTGAAGGACAACCTCAGGACCCTGGGACATCTGAAGATGACCAGGGTCTATCGTGCTGAGAACGGGCAGAACGGCTCGGGAGCACGATGCTTTGGGCGTGCGGGAGCCGATGTCGAGATTCCCGTTCCCCCGGGGACAGTAATCAAGGACGCATCAAGCGGAGAGATCATCAAGGATTTAACCGGCATGGATCGCTTTGTGTTCCTGTGCGGAGGAAAGGGCGGACTTGGCAACTGGCATTTCAGGACATCCGTCCGTCAGGCTCCGAAATTTGCCCAGAAAGGGGAAGAGGGAGTTGAGATGAGAGTCGGGGTAGAGCTCCTGGTTATAGCGGACCTGGGCTTTGTCGGCTTTCCCAATGCTGGAAAATCATCACTAATCAATCTTCTTACAAATGCACGCAGCAAGGTCGCAGGATATCCGTTTACTACAAAGATTCCTGTACTCGGTGTAATGCGCTATTACGATGAGGATATTGTGATTGCAGATATCCCAGGAATCATTGAAGGAGCAAGCCAGGGGGCGGGAATGGGATACAAGTTCCTGCGCCATATCTCGAGAACTAAGGGCCTGGTATATCTTGTTGACGCATCAGATCCATCCTCTGTCACAGCATATGACAAGCTTAAAAAGGAGCTTGCTGCATACTCAGAGGACCTTGCGTCAAAGAATGAGATAATAATTGTCACAAAGATGGACGAAGAGGGAGCTGAGGAGAATTACAGGATCATAAAGGAAAAGTATAAGGACAAAACAGTCCTGCCTCTTTCAATTTATGATGATGAGCTTCTCGAGCCGATAAAGAAAGCATTTTTCAATCTTGCACGTCCTGAGCAGAAAAGCACGGACGGCGGATTTACTACAAAAGTCGACAATAATGCATACTATAGGGACGAAGAATGACATATGCCTCTATGGGGGCTCTTTTGATCCGGTGCATATCGGGCATCTGAACATCATTCATGAGCTTGAACGTCTTTCTGGAATAAGAAAGCTTGTAGTAATCCCTGCATATTGCTCGAATTTCAAACAGACATCTCATCCCGCTGAGTTTCAAAAACGCATAGAAATGCTCACTCTTGCTCTTTCTGATTACAGAAAATACTATCCTGATTCAGAAATGGAGATCACGATAAGTGACATAGAGGGAAAGAGAAAGGGAATATCGTATACAAGCGATACAGTGCGTTATTTTCTGGATGCATATTCATTAAATCATATATATTTCCTGATTGGTGATGATCTTGCTGCAGACCTTGGCAAATGGCATGATTTCGATTTTCTGAAAGAACATGTGACATTCATCTGCCTCTCGCGTTATGAGATAGAAAGCGAGGACTCTAAATGGATTATCAGAGTCAAAAGCAGGACGGTCGATGCAAGCAGCAGTGAAGTGAGAAAAGGAAATGCTTTGCTTCTTTCTCCTCTTGTGAGAGAATATGTTATGAAGAATAATCTCTATATGACTGACAGCGATGAATACAGGAAAACAATAAAAAAAGAAATGAAAGAGACAAGGTATCTTCACACTCTCGGAGTTGAGAAGATGGCCCTTTCTCTTGCGAGGAGATTTGCTCTCGATGAGAAGAAGGCATCTCTTTCTGCCCTTCATCATGACCGCTACCGTTATATTGAAAAAGAGAAGGCTGTAAGGGAGCTGGATGAAGCATCTTTTCCTATCTTTGACGAAGAAAGGGAGAATGATGTGCTGCTCCATGCTCCATATGCATCGCTTAAAATGAGCGCCGATATTCCATTCTCTTCTTCAGACATGCATAAGGCTGTGCGCTATCACACACTGGGATCTTCAAATATGGGAAGGCTCGGTGCTGCAATATATATTGCTGACTATGCAGAAGAGGGGAGAAAGCACTTAGATGAAAAGGAGAGAAAGAAGATACTTTCATTTTCAACCCTTGAGGAAATGGTCCTTTATATAATAAAGCGGCAGGATGAGTATTTTGATAAAAAAGGAATAAGAAGCGCAGCTGTCACAGAGCACCTGAAAGAGTATCTTGAAAAAGGAGGAAAGTTTGAAGACTAGATTCATGTTCCTGCTTCTTCCTTTACTCATTCTTTTCTCTTCCTGCTCTTCAGGTGATGAAGCTTATATAATTGCTTCTGATACGCATGCCGATGTAATAATCTTTTCAAAAAACGAAATGACAGTGTTCTCCCAGGATGAGGAAAGCCTGAAAAAGATAGAGAAAATAAGCGGGATGAGCTCTGCCGATGCTCTTTCTGCGCTTTTTCCTTATGCAGAGTGCAGCAGCATTTCAGAGAGCGAGAAGGAAAGAAATGACTATCTTTTTTCACTCTTGGAGAATATCAGCTCAAGCGATGATGATATAATGAATCTTTTTTTGTATAAAAAGGACTTGAAGAATACAGAGTTTGTTAATAAACTGAGCGGGCTGTATAGCCATGCCCTTGACAGGATGCTCGCTGTCAAGAAGGTAAACAGACTCAGCCTTGATGTGGTCCTTTCGTATAATGCATCATGGCAGGAAACAATAGAGTTTGTGTCATACTGGCTTGAAAGCGGCAACTGAGGAAAAACATGAAAGAAGAAATAAAAATCAAAGCAGAAAGAATAAAGGAATATCTTGAGGACCACAGAGTCAAGGATGTCGAGGTTCTTGATCTTGAGTCAATGTGCTCATTCACTGACTGTTTCGTCATAGGCACAGTCACAAGCGTTGCTCATTTAAAAGGTGTTGTGCATCAGATTTGGGATCTATTCAATGAGCTTGGCATTACTGTGACAAACAGACACAAGAGTCCCTCTGATGACGGATGGCAGCTCATAGACTGCTCGGATATAATAATCCATCTCATGAGCGCTGAGCTGAGAGCGTTCTATAATCTTGAGAAGCTCTGGAAGAAAACAGAAGAGCTATAAGCAAAGTCACGGTGCTGCCGTGACTTTTTTCTTTCAATTTTTTCTTGAAAAGACATTGTTTTCAATATATTTTCAAAAAACTTTGAAAAATTTACTATTTCCTTTAATTTTTTATGTAATAAACAAAAAATAGAAGTAATTTATAAAATAAGTCTCAGTTTTTTCATTAATTCCTGAATGAAATAAAAATTTTTCTGAAAAAATTTGCATACTCTTTTTCCTGCAATCTATAATTAAATTGTTAATAAGAAAGGAGGCTATATGAAAAAAGTATTATTAACAATGCTCATCGCATTAGTCGCTCTCTCAACAGTATTTGCTGGAGGAGAAAAGGAAAGTGCATCAGGTGAAGCTGATGTCTATAAGATCGGAGTTCTCGCACCGGCAGTCACACATGGCTGGAGTGCAGGTGTTGCATATTATGCAGAAAAGCGCTGTGAGGATCTCAAGGCTGATGGACTCATCGATTACAGAATCTACACATCAAATGACGGTGCTGAGATGACAACTCAGATCGATGATGCACTTCTGTGGGGAGCTGATGCTCTTGTTTGTTTCCCTCAGTGGACAGGAATGGAAGTTCCAATCCAGAACGTCATCGCACAGGGAATCCCAGTAGTCAACTTTGATATCGTAATTGACGTTGACGGCGTTTACAGAGTAGCTGGTGACAACTATGACATGGGTGTCCAGAGCGCAAAGTACATTGTTGACAAGATTGGAACAGAGGGAACAGTCGTAATTCTTGACGTTCCTACAAGCGGAAGCGTAGCTGAGCTGAGAAAGGCTGGATATCTTGATACAGTAGCAGAAATTGCTCCGAATATCGAGAACATCACATACGCAACACAGTTCACAAGAGAAGCTGGTCTTGCTGACATGGCAGATATCCTCGTTGCTAACCCACATATTGATGCTGTATACAGCATGGATGATGAGACAAGCATAGGTGCTCTTCAGGCTATCGAAGAGGCAGGAAGAACAGATATAAAGGTCATCACAGGTGGCGGTGGAGCTCAGGAATACTTCAAGATGATGCCAGAGCATGAAGATATCTGGATCCAGAGTGCACTTTACAGCCCGGTAATGGTTGAGGATGCTGTTGACATGGCATACGCACTGCTCCAGGGTGAGAGCGTTGAGATGGAGAACATCATTCCTACATCAATTGTAGACAGAACAAATTACCAGGATTATCTGGACGAGACATCTCCGTACTGATTTTTATCCGGCTGCAGGAGAGATCCTGCAGCTGTTTTGTATCTTGACAAATAGGGAAAGCAGATGAATTTGAAAATGGAAGGAATCTCCAAGTCCTTCGGCTCGAACCTTGTGCTTGACAAGGTCAGCTTTGAAATAGAAGGCGGGGAGATAAAGGCTCTGCTCGGTGAGAACGGAGCAGGAAAAAGCACACTGATGAATATCCTTGGAGGAGTCATAGACAAGAATGATGGACATGTTTTCCTGGATGGAAAAGAAGTCGTCTTCTCAAATCCTAAAGATGCCATGGACAACGGAATTGCGTTCATTCATCAGGAGCTCAATCTGATTAACGACCTTGCAATTTATGAGAACCTGTTTATAGGACGCGAGAAGAAAAAGAACAAGTGCTTCCTGGACCATAAGAGCATGCAGGAAGAGGGTGCATCTGTATTTGAAAGAATGGGCATCGATCTTGATGTCAGGGCAATGGTGAGAGATCTTGATGCATCCTATAAGCAGATTGTGGAAATAATGAGAGCCATGATGATGAATGCCAGACTCATTATCATGGATGAACCGACAACCAGTCTTACAGACCCGGAGATAGAGCGTGTCTTTTCATTCATGAGAAGACTGAAAAGTGAAGGGGTTGCAATCATCTTCATTTCTCATAAGCTCAATGAGGTCATGAGCATATGCGACAGCTATACAGTGCTCAGAGACGGTCATATGGTTGCAAGCGGCTCTGTCAAAAGCGTCACCACATCAGAAATAGCAAGCATGATGGTAGGTCATGCAATTGATGCAAAGAACAGAGTGAAGAAAACAGAAAGCAAAGAAGAAGTGCTGCGTGTCGAATCAGTTTCTGACGGCAGGCATTTTGAAAACATAAGCTTCTCTTTATATAAAGGGGAGGTCCTCGGTTTTACAGGACTATTAGGAGACGGAAGAAGCGAGCTCTTTTTATCTCTCTTTGGGGATGGAAGCCCGTATAAGGGAAAGATGTTCTTAAATGGAAAGGAAAAGAGGATGAAAAACACAAGCCAGGCTGTTGAAGAGGGCCTTGCATATGTTCCGAGAAACAGAAAGGAAAACGGAATAATAAAGGACCTTTCGATTCTGGAAAACGGAAGTCTTGTTACTCTCTCAAGGAACAGGAAGTTCCACCTTTTCATCGATAAGGAAAAAACTGAAAAGGATTTTGAGGAACAAAAGAAAAACCTCAGGATTAAGATGGAAAGAAATGAGGATCTGATTACTTCTTTGTCAGGAGGAAACCAGCAGAAGGTGGTTCTTGCAAAATGGCTCTCATCATCTCCTCATGTGCTTGTTCTTGACAACCCCACACAGGGAGTTGATGTGGGCGCGAAGGAAGATATTTACGAGATAATAGCAGAGCTTGCAGAAAAAGGAGTCTCTGTAATAGTCCTTTCTTCTGAAGCTCAGGAGATAATGCGTGTCTGCTCCAGATGCTTCGTGCTTTATCATGGAAAAATGATGGGCGAGCTGGAAGGGGACCAGATAAACGAAAACACGATAATGAAACTTGCAACGGGAGTGGAGGAATAAGGTGGAAAAACTCAGTAAAATTGAAAATATAAAGGCTATAACATGGTTTAGAAGAATGTGGGGCGAGCATCCTCTGTTCTCCACTTTCTGTGCCCTGATTCTTATGGTCGTGCTTCAGACTCTTGCCCTTGGCTTTGATCAGGGATCTTTTGGAGCATGGATAGCAATGTGGATGCGAAACTGGATTAATATTCTCAGAAACAACGCGACTATTGGAATAATCGCACTGGGAATGACTTTCGTAATTATAACAGGCGGAATAGACCTCGCCGTTGGCTCTACGCTTGTCGCAATCGGGGCAGTTGTGATGGTCTTCATTGACGGAAGCAGCACAGGAATACTGACAAGCATCGGAATAACAGGTCCTCTTGCTTACCTCATAGGCATACTCATGGGTCTTATTGCAGGATTCCTTCTTGGACAGTTTACAGGAATACTTGTCACGCTTGGAAAGCTTCCTCCATTTATTGCAACACTTGGAATGATGAAGATCTGTCGCTCTGTAACACAGCAGGTCATGCAGACAGCAAATCCGAGCGTTCCGATGGGATTTACAAAGATTGCAAACCTTACTATCGGACGCCAGATGTTCATGCCGATCATATACTGGCTCATAATTGCATTCATCATGTACTACATCTCAAAGAACACAGCATTCGGTCGTCATGTGTTTGCAGTCGGCTCAAATGAGAGAGCTGCCAAGCTTTCAGGTATAAACACAATGAAAGTGAAGAGATGGGTTTATACGATAATGGGTCTTCTTGTAGCAGTTGCAGCCGTTCTTCAGGTTTCAAGAATCGGAGCAATGGACTATGCGAACGCAGGAAGCGGCTATGAGATGGATGCAATTGCAGCTGTAATAGTCGGCGGAACAAGCATGGCAGGAGGACGAGGCTCAATCGGAGGAACTGTCCTGGGTGTTCTTATAATTGCAGTAATGAACAACCTTTTGAACCTTCTTGGAGTTCCTCCGTTCCTCAGAGAAGCATTCAAGGGTGTTGTTGTAATTGCGGCTGTGTTGCTACAGAAAAAGGAGAAAGTGTGATGTACAGAATCGGTATAATAGGATGTGGAAAAATAGCACAGGTAAGGCATATCCCGGAGTATGCAGCATCAGGAAAGGCTGAAATAAAAGCATTCTTTGACATAAATTATGACAGAGCAAAGGCTCTTGCTGAAAAATACGGAGCGACTGCATGCAAAAGCGTGGACGAGCTTTTATCACTTCCCCTCGATGCAGTAAGCGTGTGCACAAGCAACAACACTCATAGCCAGTATGCAATTGCCGCACTAAAAAAAGGAATCAATGTGCTGTGTGAAAAACCTATGGCGATAAGCCTTGATGAATGCATTGAAATGGAT
Source organism: Candidatus Ornithospirochaeta avicola (assembly GCA_019113245.1). Lineage (GTDB taxonomy): Bacteria > Spirochaetota > Spirochaetia > Sphaerochaetales > Sphaerochaetaceae > Ornithospirochaeta > Ornithospirochaeta avicola. The sequence goes on along the minus strand of DXHU01000023.1, from coordinate 223,335 downwards.
AGAGAGGCAGAAAAAAGCGGCAAGATTCTCATGATAGGACAGAACCAACGTCTTACAAAGGCTCATCAGAAGGCACGCAAGATAGTCTCATCTGGAGAGATGGGAAGAGTGATAAGCTTCAAGACCACATTCGGTCATGGAGGCCCTGAGACCTGGTCAGTGGATCCGGGAAAGAATACATGGTTCTTTGATAAGAAGAAAGCTGTCATGGGCGCCATGGCTGATCTTGGAATACATAAGACAGACCTAATTGACTACATACTTGATGATGAAGTCGGAGCAGTGACTGCAACAGTAAGAACCCTTGATAAAAAAGGTCCTGATGGAAATCTCATATCAGTTGATGACAATGCAATCTGCATATATGAAATGAGAAGCGGTGCTGTCGGAGTGATGAGTGCAAGCTGGACGTATTATGGTGCTGAAGACAATTCCACAGTTCTTTATATGGAAAAGGGAATTGTCAAGATCTATTCTGACCCAGATCATTCTGTGACAGTAATTCATGATGATGGAAGAGTAGAGTATTTTGACACTGATCAGATTCAGACAAATGACAATCAGACAAGCAGCGGGGTAATAGATGAGTTCATTCTGTCGCTGGAGCGCGGCTATGCAGAAATCTCAAGCCACAGCGTTCTTCCTGCGATGAAGGCTGTATTTGCCGCACTTGAGTCATCAGAGAAGGGCAAGAGGATTGAGATTGTATGAAAGACAGAATAATCATTGTTAACAGCAATTGCTATCATGGCTATGATTTTTATCGTGCTGTGGAAGGAATAAAGAAGACAGGATTCCATTATACGGAGCTGACAAGCACCGTAGGATGGACAGAGCATGTATCTCCAGCTGAGAGCTTCAAGGACCTTCTTGACAAGAAAAGATTTCTTGAGAGCAGCAATATCATCCCTCTTGGATTTTCAGGGCATACAAACCTGATGGATAAGGCTCGTATTCCTGATTTTATCAACAATATAGAGCTTGCTCATTTCTTCGGTTCCAAATACATAGTCTCATCAGTAGGAGAGGCTCATATAAAGGATAGAAAAACAACTGGGGATGATGAGCTTATAGAAAACATCAGCTCCTTTATGGACCTTATTGAGAAATATGACATGTATTTCGCAATCGAGACACATGGTGAGCACTCAAGGGCTGAGAGGATAAAGGAGATAACAGACAGAATTAAATCAGACAGGATTGGAATCTGTTATGATACTGCCAATGCTATCTTTTATGGCGATGTTGAGGGCACAGAGGATGTGAAGGATGCATGCTCTGATATAAACTACCTGCACATAAAGGACAAGGCTGGAGGAAGGAAGGAATGGAATTTCCCCGCACTCGGAGACGGTTATGTCGATTTTCCTTCAATATTCAGCGTCCTTGATGAGAATGGAAACAGTGCACCGCTTTCAATAGAAATCGAATTCACTGAAAAAGGATCATCTTCTGCTGAAGAAGTAGATGAAGCTTTAGCCAGGAGCGCAGATTATCTGAAGAGTCTGGGGTACACGCTATGATCCGCACTCTTCTTGTAGGTCTTGGGGGAATGGGCAAGGTCCACTATTGTAATACAGAAGCACTTGAGAATGTGAAGATAGTTGCAGCAGTCGGATTGACAGAATGCGATAAAGCATATGCAGCTGAAAAGGCTCTCAGATACTACAGTTCAATTACAGAGGCACTTGAAAAAGAGGATGTGGATGTGGTTGATATCACAACACCTACATTTCTGCATTATGCTCATGTGAAGGAGGCCCTTGAAAAAAAGAAGCATGTGATTTGCGAAAAGCCTCTTGCTCTCAGAAAAAAGGATGCAGAAGAGCTTTATGCTCTGGCTGAAGAAAATAATCTTTCTCTGACTGTTGCTCAGGTCCTCCGCTTTACAAAAGAGTATGCAGTCCTTAAAGAGCTTGTTGAGAAAAAGACATTTGGAGAAGCGCTTTACCTCCGCTTTACGAGGCTCTCAGAGTGCCCATCCTGGGCAAAAGGAGGATGGCTTCTTGATGAGAAAAAAAGCGGTCTTGTCCCATTTGACCTCCACATCCATGACCTTGATATGATTGTCTCTCTCTTTGGCAAGCCTCTTGCTGTAAGAGAATATAAAAAGAGGGGAAGGGAAAGCAGCATCGATGAGTACTACAGCTTCTCTTACAGCTATCCTGGCAATCTCCAGATCGATGCAGAAGCGGCATGGCTGAATGCATCAATTCCTTTTGAAGCCACATGGAGAGCAATCTTTGAAAAAGCGATGGTCATTAATGACGGAAAGAATGTGATTGCTTATCCTCAATCGGGAGAAAGAATTGTCTATAACATAGGCTATCCTGTAGTGCTTTCTACAGGTATAAACATACCTCCCACCGGATGGTACTATGAAGAGCTTAAAAGCATATATTCATCAATAAGAGACAAAGAGATGAATATTGTTGATAAAAAAGAGATTCTTACGGTACTTGAAATACTGGAGAATCTTTAAAAGGAGGAAACATGGAAAAAAGAATAGTCACACTTGCAAGCGGTCAGTTCGGAGATCTCTCTCTTGAGGAGCTCTGCCGTCAGGCAAAGGAAATGGGGTATGAGGGCCTTGAGCTTGCAACACACGCACATTTTTCTGTTCAGAAAGCTCTTGAGGATGACTCATACATTCCTCATGTATGGGAGACTCTGAGAAAATATGGCCTTGAGTGCAAGGCAATAAGTGCTCACCTTGTAGGACAGTGTGTCGGAGATGTCTGGGATGAGAGACTTGATAACTTTGCTCCCGATGCTGTCAAAGGAAAGCCTGAAGAAATAAGGGCATGGGCAATTGATGAGATGAAGAAGACAGCAGTTGCTGCAAAGAAATTCGGAGTAAGCGTAGTCAACGGCTTCACTGGTTCTCCAATCTGGGCAAGATGGTATTCATATCCTCAGACTACAAAGGAGATGATCGATTCAGGTTTTGCTCTTATAAAAGAGCTCTGGAGCCCGATTTTCGATGTCTTTGATGAGAACGGGATAAAATTCGCACTTGAAGTCCATCCTACAGAGATTGCTTTTGACTACTATACTACAAAGCGTCTTCTTGACGAATTTGAGTGGAGACCCACGCTCGGACTCAACTATGACCCGTCCCATCTTGTATGGCAGGGGGTCAATGAAGTTGCCTTCCTCAGAGAGTTTTCCAGCCGTGTTTACCATGTTCACATGAAGGATGTGAAGATGTTTGACAACGAAATGGCAGGAATACTTGGCTCATTCCTTGAGTTCGGAGACACAAGGAGAAAATGGAATTTCGTGTCTATCGGACATGGAGATGTTGATTTTGACGGAATAATCAGAGAGCTTAATGCTGCAGGATATACTGGACCTCTTTCTGTTGAGTGGGAAGACAGCGGCATGGACAGGAAGTGGGGTGCAACTGAAAGCTGCGAGTACGTCAAGAGCATGAATTTCTACCCCTCCGATGTTGCATTTGATTCAGCGCTGAGCAGGAAATGAGATAAATGGGTACAAAGAAACTGACATACCAGGAGATAAGCAGGAAATCTGGAATATCAATGTCAACGATTTCCCGCGTGTTCAACAAGTCCAATTTGGTTACAAGCCAGACAAGGAAGAAGGTGCTTGAGGCTCTTTCTTCCATGGGGATTGAAGTAAACAGTGCGGACTTTGCTCCTGATATCCCCGGGCGTTTCATCATTTTCAATGTACCCACCATCAAAAATCCTTACTACAGCCCAATAATAGACTCTTCCAGAATTGTGGCAGAGAGAAACGGCTATACACTTCTTTTGAATGTTAATCCCCTCAATGATGACAGGAGCATCTCGAACTTTCTTGAGCTTATGAAGGCAACAAGATGCTCCGGGGTAATCCTTGCAAACTCTGTCACAAAGGAAGAGATTGAAAAGATATGTGCAAATGTGCCGTGTGTGACATGCAGTGAGTACATCGATGACTCCACAGTCCCCTTTGTGACAATTGACAACAAGGAGGCTGCACGGAAGGCGACTGAGCATCTTATTTCAATTGGAAAGAAGAAGATTGCTTTTCTCAACGGCCCCAGGACATTCAAATATGCCCGCGACAGGGAAAAGGGATACATAAGCGCACTCAGGGAGCATGACATCAGAGTGGATAACTCAATAATAGGTCAGGTGGGAGCAGACATGGATTTTGACATGGCAAAGGCAAGTGCGCATTACATGCTTTCATCCCAGTTCCCGCCCGATGCCTTTTTCTGCATATCAGATGTTCTGGCGGCAGCTGTCATAAAGGTTGCAACCGAACTTGGCTTCCGTATTCCTGAAGATGTTGCCGTTGTCGGTTTTGACAACATCTTTGTCTCTTCCATTGTGAGTCCTGGCATTACGACAATAAGCCAGCCTGTCAGCCAGCTTGGCTCGATAGCATCAGATATGCTAATAAAGCTGATTGAGAAAAGAGAAGAGAGAATAAGCCCGATATACCTCAAAAGCGAGCTGATTATAAGAGAATCAACAATAGGAAAGGAAAGCTAGATAACTGTCTTTTCCTTCCACTTTCCTTTCAGCCATCTTGTGACAAAGAATGCGCCGCGGCAGTACCAGTCAATATACATTGCCCAGCAGACACCCTCAAGCCCCATTGAGAATGTGATTCCAAGCACGCGCGCAAGCATGACGCGGAAAAGCCACATTGAGATTATGGATACAAGCATTGTGAACTTCACATCCCCGCTTGCCCTCAAAAAATTCGGCACGGTGAATGCAAGAGGCCAGAATATGAATGTCTGGATCAGGCATATTCTCACTGTATCCACGCTCAGCTTGTATGCAACAGCAGAAAGGTTATAAAGCGATGCGAGATTTGGAGTGAGCACAAACATTAAAAGACATGTAAGACCCTGCAATATGAAGGTGAGGGTGATAAGCTTTCTTGCATAGTATTTTGCCTGATCATAATTTCCTGCTCCGCAGCACTGTCCGATTACAGTCACAGCTGCCATTCCGATTGCAGAGCCAGGAATGTTTGCAAAGGTTGCAAGACTGTTGAATACAGCATAGGCTGCAATACTTGCAGTTCCGAATGTGCTGATTGTGCTTGTAACAAGAATCTTTCCGATATGGAATATGCAGTTCTCAATTCCGGAAGGAAGCGCAATGCGCAGAATGCGGAAGATCATTGAAAAGCGGAGTTCGACTTTAAGAAGCTTCTTGACTCTCAGCTCGAAATTCTTTCCGCATACCACAGAAAGCATTATCGCGCATGCTGTTATTCTTGAAAGCAAAGATGCAATTCCTGCCCCAAGAGGACCCATGCCGAATATATAGATCAATATCGCGTTTCCGCTGACGTTTATAATGTTCATCACGAGGCTTACTGTCATCGTGATCTTGCTTTTTCCGACGCTTCTGCAGACTGCATTTGCACTGTTTGTTATCGCAAGGAATGGAAAGGAGAGGGCAATCGGGGTAAGGTAGCTGAGTGCAAATGACTCTACATCCTCTTCAATCTTTCCAAACACAAGGCTCATCAGCTGTTCGTTAAAAAGAAGAACAACAACTGAAATGAGCAGAGAAAAGAGAAATGATATATAAAGAAGCTGCTTCGCGCTCTCTGATGCATTCTCCTTGTCCTTTCTTCCAAGATACTGGCTCGCAACTACTGCTCCTCCTGTTGCAAATGCAGAAAAGAGGAATATAAAAAGGTTTGCAAGGCTGTCAACAAGGCTGACACCTGAAACAGCCGCTTCTCCGTTTGTGGATACCATGATTGTATCCATCATGCCGATTGTGACGTTCAGGAGCGTCTCAATCAGGAGCGGAATAATAAGGGTTGCGAGGAATCTATTTGAAAAAAGAAGTGATGATTTATCCAGAGCATTGCGTTTCATATATGACTGTAGTACTGGATAAGCTTTACTTTGTAAAGAGATTTTAAAAAAATTGCATTTTTAAATTTTCCAATATTTACAATCAATAGTTACAAAGCAGATAATACAAACCAGGAGTGAAAAATGGGAAGAAAATTTTTAGCAGTTTTTCTGATATTGATTTCCATCTTATCATTTTCATCATGCTCGATGGATTCCCTTACGGATTTCATGGGTAAGATGGGTGTTAATATCGTTCCTTATGATAACACAAAGGCAAAGAAAGCCGCTGAGGAAACAAACCTCAGTTCATCAGATGTTGATGAAAATGCAACAGTAGAAGGTGGAAATGTTGAGATCGGTGGAGTTAAAATTTCTCTTGAAGATGGCTTTACTCTTGACGAGAGCGGCGGAATGCTCAAGCCTCTTGAAGATAGCGAGAGAAAAGAAGTTGTCAACACGCTTTACAATGCTGTAGTAACTTTGAATCCTAAAGATAAGGAAACAGTTGTTGCTGAAAAAGCAAAAGCAGCACCGCAAGATGTGCAGCAAGCGACAAAGAATACAGCTAAGGTTCTTGAGTCAGCTCTCAACAAACTCAAAGAGGGTGTCAGTGGAGAAGGTGATGGAGACATCAACAAGGTTGAAGAAGTCATGGGTAGTCTTGCTTCTTCTCTTAACACTATTGCAAACAACAAGACAGTATCTCAGGGAGAGGCACTTGCAGTCCAGCTCATGCAGAGCTTTGTTGTAGCAGCATCAACAGCATATACTTCAGATAGTGTTATAGAAGATGAGTATATTAACCTTGCAAACGAGGCATACAATATCGCAGTAATTGCATCTGCAATAACACCGACATTGAATATTGGGCTTGATGATCTGATTGGAGCAGTTGTAAGCGGAATGGGAAGTTCATCTTCTTCAGAAGAAGAGACTAGATATTCTTCAAGAAGCCTTATGCTTCTTAGTGCTGAAGGAGAAGATATTCCTAATTATAGTAGTAGTGATGATAGACCAAGTGAAAAGGATTTTGATAATATCGGAATTCCTGAAGAGAGTGCACTGGTTTTAAGGAACTACTATAAAGCAATATCTCCATTCTTGAATGATCCTGATTACATGAACACGATTGCTGTTTATAAAGCTTCATTTGACAACTATATGGTATTTGCTGAAAAAGCAGGAGAAGATTACATGGCCAGCGATGAATTCAAGAGCATTGCAGAGCCTTCAGTCTTCTTCAATTATGCTCTCACTTCTGCTTTGTATGAGCTTGAGAATCAGTATAAGCTGATCAGAAAAGAAGCAGAGAGTGGTAGAAGGCTTGATAAATATATTGAGCTGGAAGGTTCTGTCAAGGTTGATGATGTGGTGTATGACTATAAATTTCCTGAGACAATCGTTGAACTCATCAATGATTTTGCAGATTCAAACCAGTGGGTCAAGGATGACAGCAAGCTTAAGATTGAAGAAATAAAAATAGGCGACAGTTGGCAATATGGTCCAAATGGGGAAGTAATAAATCATGAAGAAATTTTTGACGACCTTGTGAAAATCAAGATGCCTTATAGTATCAAGGGCATTGTATTTGCTTTTGCTTATGACTCTAACTTTACTGGAAGTGAGGGGGAGGAGAATACAAAAAATGTCATTGATGTAATCAATGAAATAGTCGTTGATAACAATGCATCTCTTCTTGCTGCTATAAACTCTGCTGAGATTGCGCTTACTCACGGAGATCTTTTGAGCAGTATTATCGATCTTGTTACTCAGATGGCAGGAGAAGATACAGGAGATGTCGAGACACCGACAGACAGTGAGATTGAAAAAGCACTTAATGAAGCAAGAGATTTCTTAAAAAGCAGAAATTGGGTAGAAGATTACTTTGATGGAGGAGAGACAGTATGAAAAAACTATTTGTATTATTAATTGCAATACTTGTTCTTGTTCCTGTTGCCTTTGCTCAGGAAGAAGAGACTGCACCTGTCGACCCTTCAAAGGAGCTTCAGACAGATTTCATCATCGACAGAGTACAGCATGGTCTTATGCCGACAAGTGTAAGGTCTCTTGGAATGGGAAATGTCGGAATTGCACTTCCTTCAAATTCTGACAGCTTCTTCTTCAATCCAGCATCCCTTGCAGATCATAAGTTCCAGCTCTCTCTTCCAAGTGTGGCTGTTACAGTCAACCATGTTTATGACCTAATTAAGCCAGGATCTGATGGGGAGAGTATCCTTTCTTCTCTTCTTGATATGAATATGAATGGCAGTGAAGATGACATGCAGGATATGATTGGACCAGCTGTAAAAGGTGTTCTCAGCCTTTTGAAGAAGGGGCTTGGAAAGATTGCAACAGTTGATGCAGGTCTTTCATTCTCAATCGGCGGATTTGGAATGGCAACAAATGTGCAGGCAAACATCTATACATACGGAAAGGCTGGCCTTGCAGGAGAAGGACAGCTTGATTTTACCAAGGCAGCACTCTTTGCAGAGGTAAAGGCCACTGAGACTCTTGGGCTAGGACTCAGATTCCAGGTTTCTGATGACTTCTCTATCGATGCAGGAGTTGCAGCAAGATTCTCATATCTTGCATATACAGGACCGATTAATGCCGATAAGGTTCTTTCCTCTTTTGGTTTCAACAGCGATGGGTCAGCTTCTGAGGAAGGGCCAGCTGCAGACCCGATGGCTTTCTTGAACGAGATGCCGCTTGCAGCGGGATGGTCAGTTCCTGTTGACCTTGGCCTTACATTCAACATGCCTTATGGCTTTACTGCTGCTGTTGTTTACAGAAACCTCGATATCTTCGGCTATCAGATGCAGATTTATGACAACTATGAAGGATTCCTTTCAGACTGGGCAGCAAGCTTCGATATGGATGGGGATGGAAAATTCAAGATCAAGAATTACGGTTCACTCGATCTAGGCTTTGCATGGCAGTGGGACAATGCACTCTTCCGTCCGACAATCGCATTTGACATTATTGACGTAGTCGGCATGTGCCAGACAAAGGATTTCGGTCTTAAGGATTTTGTATATCATCTGAACATTGGAGCTGAAATTGAGCTCTTGAGCGTGCTTGACATCAGAGGCGGACTGAACCAGGGATACTGGACAGTGGGAGCAGGACTTAACCTTTATGTCCTCAAGCTTGATGTTGCTTATTTCTGGGATGAGATGGGCGCATATGCAGGTGAAGCTCCTCTTGATGGTCTTGCAGTAAGACTTAATATCGGATGGTGATGAATATGGCTCCTTCGGGAGCCATTTTAACTCTCAGCTTTAACAATATTTTCAATCTTTATTGCTCTTCCATCTGAAAGAAAAATCATCATATTGCCGCGGTCAATCTTTTTTATCACTGAGAAGCAGGAGATGATGCTTCCTCCTTTTTTCTTTTCATCCGGAACAAAATATGTAATTCTGATTTCTCTTTTCTTTTCATACGAGTCTGTTATCGTTTTCCCAATCAGCTGTTTTTCATCATCAGTGAGTTCCGGCTTGCAGCAGGTAATCCTTCCTTCTTCTTTTATTGCATCTTCATAACCTGTAAGCGCTGCAAAAGGAGAGAACTGACTTGCCCTGTCTTCTCTCTTCATCCGCTCTCTTATTAAGGCAAATGGGTAGGGAGTCTGAATTATGTCAGAGTAGTCTTCTTTCATGCCTTATGTCCTCCAATCTGCTCATTCCTTTCTCGCCCTGTTGCCCCTTCCATAAGGCTTGTAGCCTTCAAAATAGCATTCTTGCCATACTTCTTCTTTATATCAACAACATTTTCAAGAAGGCTTTCTTCTTCCTTTTCTTCAGGACTCTCTTCTTTAAACAGGTCCGGGATATAGTCTTTCTCAAATCCCTTTGTCCTTATGTGATTGAAGCCTATTGTGATTCTTCTTATCAGAAGCTCTTCATCGACAATTGATTCAAATAGGCGTACAGCCTCATTTCTTATTAGGCTCAAACTGGATGTGTGGCGGTAAAGACTGGCTGATGAGTGCACGCCCTTTATGTTTTCTCTTCCATAGTAGTCAGCCTTTATATCTTGCCTGTATTTGTCCCTGATCCTCTCATCCTTCAGATTATCAACATCATAGCCGACAGCAAGTGTTATCTGGTCAGTCTCAAGGCCCTTTTCTACAAGATCGAGTGCAAGGGACTCAGCCATCTCTTTTATCACAATCTTTGCCTTGGTGAATGTATAGCTTTCATGAAGGACCTGCCCTGAGGAGATGCTCTTGTCCTCGGCCCTGTAGTTTTTGATATCTCTCATAGTGCAGCTCTCATATCCCCATGCATGGTCAATTAAGAGCTCAGCATTTATTCCAAACATTTTGTAAAGCAGACTCTGGTTATAATAGTCGCTGTCCTTTCCAAGAGAGCAGCGTGCAATGTCTCCCATTGTGTATATTCCCTTTTCCTCAAGGCTTTTAGATATGCCTTTGCCGATTCTCCAGAAATCAGTAAGGGGCCTGTGTGACCACATTTTCCTGCGGTATTGTGCTTCATCAAGCTCAGCAATCCTGACCCCATCCTCATCAGCATCAATATGCTTTGCCTCAATGTCCATTGCAATCTTTGCAAGGTACAAATTGCTCCCGATTCCGCATGTTGCAGTTATTCCGGTTTCCTCAAGCACATTTTTTATTAGCATTCTGGCAAAATCATGAGAGCTCAGATTGTATAGTTTCATGTAATCAGTTGCATCGATAAATACTTCATCGATTGAGTATACATGTATATCATCAGGGGAGACATACTTTGTATAAACAGAATAGATCTTGCTGCTTGTTTTTATGTATCCTGCCATGTTTGGCTTCGCGGCTATGAAATCAAGGAGCAGATCCTTGTGCTCTGAAAATTCTTTGTAGCTTCTTGTCTTTCCCCTGATTTTTGCGCTTTCTGACCTTCTTCTATTGATGCCATTGACAGTCTGGACTACCTCAAATAGCCTGGGGCGTCCTGAAATTCCTAGGCTCTTGAGAGCAGGGGAGACAGCAAGGCAGATTGTCTTTTCTGTCCTTTCTCTGTCTGCAACTACAAGAAATGCATCCAGAGGATCAAGTGAAAGCTTGATGCACTCTGCAGATGCATAGAATGATTTAAGGTCAATTGCGATATAAGTCCTATGTTGTGAGCAGGGCTTCGTCGTTTGCAAACTCCTTGTTCCTTGCGCTCCTGAACATATCGACAAGAATAGGAACAGTGAGCTTCTTCTTCTCATCTTCCTTTATGTCGAATATTATGTGTCCTTCATCCATCATTATAAGGCGGTTGCCGTAGTCGATGGCAAACTGCATGTTGTGTGTGACCATCATTGCTGTCAGCCTGTCGCGTTCGATATAGCGCTTTGTGAGATTCATTACTATATCTGCATTGACAGGGTCGAGTGCGGCAGTATGCTCATCTAAAAGCATGAGACTTGGATTAGAGAGCGTGGTCATCAGGAGAGTGAGAGCCTGGCGCTGTCCTCCTGAAAGAAGTCCCACATTATCTTCCAGCCTGTCTGAAAGGTGAATAGGCTCCAGAAGCTCCTTAAAGTGCTCTCTCATCTCCTTGTTCAGGCTGAACCTGAGTCCTCTCATGCCTTTTTTATATGCAAGAATCATATTGTCGGCAATTGACATGTTGGCGCTTGTTCCCTTTGTAGGATCCTGGAATATTCTTCCTATCTGGAAAGCTCTCTTGTACTCGGCAAGGTTAGTAATGTCCTTGTCCATGAGACTTATTTTTCCGCTAGTTACAGGAAATGTTCCTGCAATCATATTGAAGAGCGTGCTCTTTCCAGATCCGTTTGAACCGATTACACAGATTACATCACCCTTGTTGACTTCAAGGTTTATGTTGTCAAGGGCCATCTTCTCGTTTATTGTTCCCGGAAAGAATACTTTTGTGACATTCTCAATCTTAAGCATCGTGCCCTCCCATATTTGCCTTGATTGCTTTCCTTCTTGCGCTCTTTGCGCTTCCTGCGGCTCTTGCCTTTGCAACAGCAAGGGAGATTATGACAAGGATTCCTGTAAGAAGCTTGAAGTCATTTGTAGTTATTCCGATAAGATAGCCGTACTTTCTTCCGAAGAACATGAGAGCTTTATATATTATAGCGCCTAAAATTGCCCTGAGAGTTATGAGCGTGATCTTGTTTGATGAGAACAGGAATTCTCCGAGCATTATGGCAGCAAGGCCCTGAACGACCATTCCCTGTCCAAGATTTGCATCAGCAAAGCCCTGATACTGGGCAAGAAGTCCTCCTGAAAGGGCAATCAGGCCATTTGAAAGTCCGAGTCCTATTATCTTGAGCACTGACGGATTCATGCCCTGAGAGATTATTACCTGCTCGTTCCCTCCGAGTGCTCCGATGGCAAGTCCGAGGTCTGTTCGGAAAAAGAGATCGAATATGATTTTTATTGCCAGAACTATTATGAGTGTTATAAGAAGGCTTGCCGCCGCACTTGATAAAAACGGAACATGCTCTGGAAATGAGCGGTAGAGAGTCTCAACTCCTCTTAACAGCTGCACGTTGGCCTTGTTGCCTAGTATTCTCAAGTTGATTGAATAAAGCATTGTCATTGTGAGTATGCTAGCAAGAAGGCCAGGAATTCTGAGCCTTGTATGAATGAGTGCTGTAACCATTCCGCAGAGGATTCCTCCGATGAAGGCAAGTAAAAGGGCAGTAAAGACTCCCATTCCGCTTACTATGGCCATTGCGGCAATTGCCGCTCCTGTTGCAAAGGACCCGTCACATGTGAGGTCCGCAAGATCAAGAATTCTGTAGCTTATGAGTATGCCGAGGACCATTATGGAAAAAATGAGGCCCTCCACGAATATTCCTTCTAACATCAATCCTCCGGTATATGAATTAATTAAGGCCACTTTCGGTGGCCTTAATCAAGTGAAAAAACACGATGATATATTATTTTTCTATTTTCTGGCCATTTTCTATAATTACTGCAGCCATGTCAAGATACTCATCAGCTATCTCGATGCCAAGATCCTTTGCGTTATCGAGATTGAACCAGAGCTCGAAATCAGATGGATCTGTGAGGTACACTGTTCCAATCTTTCCCGGCTCCTGGCCAGACAGAATCTTCTCAATGACCTTTCCTGTCTCTGTTCCGATTGAATAGTAGTCAAAGCCCCAGGAAATAAGGACATCAAGACCTTCAACTCCTGACGGGTCGGCAGAAAAGAGAGGTTTTCCGCTGTCCTTGCATACTTCAGCAACGCTTGCAAGTGCGGCAATGACAGTGTTGTCAGTTGCTATATAGACAGCATCAACCCTGTCGATTATGGACTGGGTTGCCATCATGACCTCGCTTGTATTGGCAACTGCTGCCTCTACAAATGTTCCTCCATTTTTTTCAACAGCTTCTTTTGCAAGGTTCATCAGCACAACGCCGTTTGCTTCTCCCGATGCGTAAACATTTCCGATTGTCTTTGCACCTGTTATATCCATGAAGAGCTTTATCTGCTCCTCAACGGGGGACAAATCTGATACTCCTGCAATGTTTGAACCCTCATCTCCGTTTACATTGCTCATGAGTCCAGCATCAACAGGATCTGTGATTGCAGTAAATACAACAGGAGTGTCCATGAACACATTTGCAAGAGCCTGTGCTGTCGGTGTTGCAACTCCTACAACTATATCAGCCCCGTCATCCTTGAATTTCTGCGCAATCTGTCCTGCAGATGATATGTCTCCGTTTGCATTCTGGAAATCGTATGTGATGTCAAGCCCAGTTGAGTCAAGGTAATCCTGCATGCCCTTTTCAGCAGCATCGAGTGCCGCATGGCTCATCAGCTTGGAAACTCCGATCCTGATGCTCCCGTCATTTGTCTCTTCTGCACCCATTGCAAAGAGTGAGAAAGTAATGGTGAGAACGAGTAAAGATAATATGATTTTCTTCATATAGCCTCCCTTTATTTTCTGAATGATAAACAAAGAGAAGAGCAGACTCAAGAATAAAAAGTGCATAATTATGCAATTTTATGGAAGAATATCGTATTTTTCATCCTCAAGATCTTCAAGAAGCTCTTCTTCATCTTCAAGAGAATCGACATACTTTCTCATGTCAGTGTAGAAGATGCAGTCTTTTTCAATTTTTTCCTCTTCCTCTTCTAGATCCTCATCTTCATAATAATTTTCCATATGGAAAGGATATGAAAAAGCACAGACTTTTTCCATCCTCCTGTGCTAATATTAGCTTATGCAGAGCTATACACTTCTTGCAGTCTTTGAAGACGATGATGAGAAACTACTTGAAATAGTGGATACTCTCAATCTTGAGATCAGGCTTGAGAGAAACAACATGATGACTGTATGTGACCTTGAAAGACTCAAAAGCGTCGCACTGAAGAATAACAGGGCCATCCCTTTTTTCACGATGGTCAGCGACTATGAGAGCCTTGTTGAGGAAGTTGCAAAGAAATCACCGTTCATCGTATATGATGCACAGGATGTGCTTAATACAGCGTTCCTTGTCATGAACAACAATCCTGTCAAGCTCATGCTCGGATTTGGATCAGACAGCAGATACAAGGAAGATTTTGCAGCTGAGGCAATGCCGAATCATATAATGAACATGGTATATACTCTGGATGGAAGGAAGATATTCACATTTCCATCAACTGCAGAGTACACAAGGGAGAACATAATTGATGCTCTTGTGCATGTGACAAGCTACACGGATAATCCTTTTTACGATCAGGACAAGCCCCTTGTGCTTGTAAGCACCAGCGAAGAGATCAGAGAAGGGGAGATTGGCAGAATAGCAAGCCATCTGAGGATAAACCTGGTTATCGCACACAGCGCAGAGGAGGCATTCAGAATTCCAAATGCAGCTGTTCTGATGAGGCAGTACAGAAGCGGGGCAATGGATTATGTATTCTCTCTCGGGCTTCCTTTCCTTTACATAAATACAGAGAGAAACTACAAGGGTCTTGCTTCTGTAATAAAAAGCCTCAGAGATGCGGACTTTGGAGGTATAGTATGAAGAAAATCATTCTTTTTTGCTCCCTTGTTCTTCTTTTCTTCACATCCTGCCAGACAAGCGTGGATCTCAAATACATGGTTCCATCCCGTGTCGACATGGGCCCGTACAGGAACATAGCAGTAGCAACTGTGACTCCTGACAGAGGTTTTTCCCGCCCATCTGTCTTCATCCGCACAAGCGACAGGGAGAGCGGAAGAATGTATTCGAAAATCTATTCAAGCTACTCTTCAAATCTTGCTTTCTCTGTTGCAGACTATGCCACTTCTGAGATTGTCAGACAGCTTGAAGAAAGCAGGTATTTTTCTGTCATCTCTCCCCGTGAGACTGATCACATAATAAAGTATTCATATAATCCCGGAGAGGATTTTTCCGCTCTCGGTGCCGATGCGGTCCTTCTTTCCTCAATAGACACAATGTATATAAATGAATACATACATTCAAAGTCGAAAGAGAGAATTGTCATAGCCGAGGATGGAAAGGAGATTGTGGTTGTAGACACAGATTATTATTACTCAGTCTCATGCACGCTCAAATTCTCATACACCCTTGTAGACAGCAGGACAAACAAAGTCATATTCTCTGATTCATTCAGCCGCACATTCAGCGATGATGCTCAAATCCCCGGACCATGGTTCTCTCCTCCATCCCCTCTTTACTCATACAACAACATGATTAGGGGAATAATAAAGAGCATGGTCTTTGACTTTGTCCCGCATACGGTTACAAGCAATATCAGCCTGATGAAGAACAAGCCTGAAAATGAGAGTGCAGAGCTTGCATATGATCTGGCAAAGGATGGAAAGTATCTGGCTGCTGCAAACGAGTTCTATTCTGTGTTTTCCTCCTCCTCCCATATCCCGAGTGCATATAATGCAGCACTCCTTTATGCAATAAGCGATATCTCAAAAGCTATTGATATTCTTGATGAGGCATATGAGAAAACAGGAGCTAGTGAACTTCTTGAGCTTAAAAACACGTTTTTGAGAATGCAAAAAAGCACAGAAGAGGCTCAGAGCCAGATAGAAGGAAAGAGCCCTGGGGAGCAGGGGGATACCAGCTATAACATATACAGAATGTACATCTGATGCAAAAATACGGAATTAATTCCGTACTTTTGATAAAAATTTTTTCATTTGATATCCTCAGTCAAATGAATAAAACATCAAAAATGTAGTACTCCTTGCTAATATTCCATCATTTTGAGGCATGAAAGATGCAGGATTATGCCTTCAAATGATGGAAAAAGGCAAAATCTTTTTTTATTTGTAAATTTTTCAACCTTTAAACTATACTCATGGTATGGGACTGATAGACGTACATGCACACCTATTGCCTTCAATCGACCACACGGAAGTGACTTGGGAGAGCCTTGAAGACCTGCTTTCTCTTTA
Organism: Candidatus Ornithospirochaeta avicola; assembly: GCA_019113245.1. GTDB lineage: Bacteria > Spirochaetota > Spirochaetia > Sphaerochaetales > Sphaerochaetaceae > Ornithospirochaeta > Ornithospirochaeta avicola. The sequence continues at coordinate 207,113 of DXHU01000023.1, read as the reverse complement.
TCGCGCCTGTGGATTTGATACAGTATGTTTTACACCGCATCTTTACAATCCGTTTGTGGTGACTGACATAAAAGGCATAAGGGATGCATTTAAAAAAGCAGCAGATATGTCTGAGCATCATGATCTTCTTCCAGTTCTGGCAAGCGAAGTCTATGTCTCGGATGAAGCATTCATAAAAGGTCTTCCGATTGCCGGCCGTTATATTCTACTAGAGTTCTCAACAGCTTTCGCGCCTGTGAATCTTGTTGAGAAGCTGGATTCGATTTCTTCTGAGCTGACGCCGATAATCGCACATATTGAGCGTTACAGCTGGCTTAGTGCAGACAGTCAGCTGGTGAGGCTGTTCAAGGATAAGGGCTATCTTATCCAGATAAACGGAAAGGCAGTCAAAAAAGGCGGCAGGGTGCTTGAATATCTGGAAAGCGGAGTTGTAGATCTTGTGGCCTCTGACTGCCATGGAAACAGAGATGATATTATCTTTGCGGCGGAAGTCATTTCGCGCTACAGCATGATACAGAAGAAAATGAATGATTTATCCAGAGAGATAAAGGAGGTAGTACAATGCTTTTGAGCATGACTATTGAGAATTTCAAATCGGTCAAGAATCCTCAGACCATTTGCTTTGAGTCCGTTAAGGACAATCGTCTTGATTCTGCCAAGGTCATCAGAATCAATGACAAGATGAGTCTGATTAAGACAAGTGCCGTAATCGGTCCGAATGGAGCTGGAAAAAGCTCATTCGTGAGAGCTCTTGAGGTTTTGAGAAGGATTGTTCTTTCCCCGCGCGATATTGCAAATCCGCTTGCAGGAAGCCTTTCAGGCACAGTGTTCGCATACGGGATAGACAAGGCTACACCGGCAACGATTTCAATCGATGTCCTTCTTGACAAGGGAATTGAGGGAGATGAGGAGAATCCTGTTGTAATCGGCAGATACACCCTTGTGGCCAACAAGGACAAGATTTTCTCAGAAAGCCTTTACTTCATTGTCAATAACTCAAAGAAGCTCATGTTTGAGAGAAAGCTCTCATCTGATGCAGAAGGCTATGACTACCGCTTTGGAAAGCTTTACAGGGGCGAGAAGAAGAGGAGTGCAAAGAATCTTCCTGAAAGCAGGACTTTCCTTTCTGAGAGCGCACTCTCAGGCGGAGAGACATCTGGAAGGATGTATTCATGGTTTGAGAATACTCTCAACATTCTTCCTATGGGTGTTGGAACACAGGCTGAGCAGTTTGTGGCTGAGGCTCTCTCAAAACATCCGGGATGGGGCGACATGCTCGTCAACTATCTCTGGTCTGTCGATATAACAGACATCAGGAGAGTTGCTGTGAGAGTCAAGGAGGATGGAAGCAAGAGCGTTGTATTCACACATGTTTATGTCAATGATAAGAAAGTTGATGGATACTCAAACACATTCCTCATGGAATCACTGTCATTAAGGCGTCTTGTAGCAATCGGAATTGCTTTCTTCACAGCATTTGTAAAGGATCAGGTTCTTTTAATCGATGACTTCGGGCAGCTTTTGCATCCCGATGTTCTCTGCCATATCGTTGAGATTTTTGAGAACTGCAACAAGAGAAGCCAGATGCTCGTCGTAGACTGCAACCCGTCCCTTTTGAAGGAAGGACTTTTAAGAAAGGATGCAATCTGGTTTGCCCAGAAGGACAGCCAGTCGAGCACAGTCTTCTATTCCCTCTCTGATTTCAAGGGAAGAAGCAGGACAAGCGTCTACAACCGCTATCTGCAGGGAGCATTCGGTTCTCTGCCTGTTACAAGTGATTTCTATTTTGTCCATGACGGCACTCCTGTCGAGGATGAAGAGAAGGAGGAAAACTAAATGATCAAGAGAAAGAAGAATACTCAGGAAGCTAAAGAGACCATCCTCCTTGTCACTGCGACAAAGAGCGAGGCACTCTACTTTAATCAGATGAGAAAGGATTGCAGGTACATGAACCTGACAGTCGAGTGGGCAGGACGCGAAGGACTCAGCCTGAAGCAGCTGATTGACATTACAGGAAAGAAGAAGTACAGCGGAAAGTTCAATCATGTGTTTGCACTCTTCGGCTTTGATGATGTGAATACAAACATAGATGAAGTCAAGGCTGCAGAAGAAATCTGTGCAAAGAAGAGAATCACGATGATCTACTTCAATCCGTGCTTTGAGCTCTGGTTCCTCCTGCACTTGAAGAGAATGAGTGCTTTTGAAGGAGACAGCCAGAAGATCCGGGACGAGGTGAAAAGTGGGATAAACGGCTTTGAATTTTCTCCTCAGTGGCTACTTACAAAGGGCCTCAATCTTCACTTGATGCTTTTCCCACGTCATGCTCAGGCAGATCTCAATGCCAGAACATACAATGATGCAAACAGCTACAGCCTTTCTCTTCCTGTCCTGACAATGCCTGTTTTCAACCAGTGTGTGCAGGATGTGTGCGGAGTGGCTGACATGTCTCACAACCAGAAGGCATTCAAGTGATGGCAAGTATTGCAGTAGTCATCTGCATATTTGCTACAAGCATAATATCTATGGACCTTGCGCTCGCAATCTGCTGGGGGCGCAGGGCCAATTTTTCATGGTCGCGTTATCTTATCGTCTTCATGGCGACCATCATGGGAGCTGTATTTTCCTATACATTCCTGCAGCTTACTACAATCGCATTTACAGGATTCAGCAGAACAGTGGTATCTCTTGTATTTGCGTTTCTTGCCGTTCTTGATGCTGCATTTCTAATAGTGTTCACTCCGATTTTAATAAACTGGATAATCGCGCGGCCGATGAATCTCAGCGAGAAGATTCTTTTTTCAATCCTTTCTGTTTTCTTTGTGGCCATGTCAGTGTTGGGCCTTTTTCTGGACATGCACCTGAGGGCGCTACTTCATATTGTGTTCCTCATCCTGATAATCTACACAGCCGCATTGATGATAGTATCAAGAAGGAAGATTGAAGAAAGGAGTGTAAGGAATGTAACGCTTACTATCATGGTGGTATCCCTGTCGATGCTTCCCCTTCTGATTCTCTCGTTCATATTTACCGATCTCAGCAGCATCTTCATCTCACTGATTGCTCTCTTTTACTTTGTCATGATAATGGTCTTTCTGTTCATTGCAATTGAGAACCAGAGAAAGGAAGGCGGATCAAGAGAAGAAGGCATGAGCAGCCGCATGATTGAGGAGTATCATATAACGGGAAGAGAAGTTGAGATAATAAACCTCATAAAGAAGGGGCTTACGAACAAGGAAATAGCTTCTGAGCTCTCAATAAGTGTGAATACCGTGAACAATCACATTGCAAACATCTTCAGCAAGACTGATGTCAGATGCAGGATAGACCTTTTGAATCTATTAAAGGAAGCATCATGGTAGAATATACTGATTTCTCTTCATGGTATGATGGCATCTACCGCGATAAAAGCCCTGTAATTAAAGCAGCCCGTTCATTTAAGATAACTGACGGGAAAAAAGAGGCAACTCTTCTTGTCCACGGCTATGCAGGGTATCCTGGAGAGTTTTTCTCGCTTGCCGCCTCTCTTGCTCCTTATTCAGACATATACTGTCCGCGCCTTCCAGGAATGGGAACAAGCGGGGATGATTTTGTCCATACATCCGAAAAGGACTGGCTCTGCCTTGTTTCCTCTGCAATAGAGGATTTAAGGAACAGATACGAAAAGCTTTACATTGTCGCTCACAGCATGGGAGCCTCTCTTTCCCTTAGCGAAAAAGCGGACAAAATAGTGCTTGCAGCCCCCGCATTCCGCCTTAAGAGCAATGTCCCGACCTTATTTCTGAAGGGTCTTGAAAAAGATAATAAGATTCTCTCTCTTCCTTGGAAAAGCGACAGCAGTTACAGAATGCATTATCCGGGTGCCCCGGATGATGATGAGATGCTCGGAAAGGAGTACTGGTCGCATCTCTACCCATCGCAGTTTCTGTCTTTAAAGCGCCTTATGAAGAGTGCAAGGAAGAAAATAGAGACTCTCAGCACTCCCTCTCTTTTAATCCTTGCAAAAGAGGATCAGATAGTCAGGAACATCACGCATTTTTCAAATCCGAATGTGAGCATAGCTTTTGTCGAGGACGGCACACACTATCTTTTCTATGACAAGAGCGAGGATGCAGAGAAAAAGGCCATAGCTCTTACAAAAGACTTCCTTTTTCCTTCTTCTTATTGAGAAAAAAACGAAAAGAAACTACTATAGTCCTTGTAAAATTTTTTCGGAGATATTTTATGGAATTCAGAGTTCGTTATGCTCCAAGCCCGACAGGCTTCCAGCATATTGGCGGCGTGCGCACGGCACTCTTCAATTACTTTGCCGCAAAGAGCAACGGCGGTTCGTTCATCCTGCGTGTAGAGGATACTGACAGGGAGCGCTACAGCACTGCTTATCTTGATGACTTGTACCAGACACTCACATGGCTTGGCCTCTCATGGGACGAGGGCCCTATAAAGGGTGGACCTTGCGGTCCATACATCCAGTCGGAGCGTCTTGAGATATATCAGAAGTATGCAAAACAGCTTGTCGATGAAGGCAAGGCTTATTATTGTTACTGTTCTCCTGAGCGCCTCGAAGAGGTGAGAAAGAAGCAGGAGGAAAGCAAGAGTGAATATCAGGGATATGACAGGCACTGCCGTTCTTTGACTGAAGAAGAGAGAGCTGAGTATGAAAGACAGGGCATAAAGCCTGTAATCAGGCTCAAGGTCCCTACAGAGGGGAAGACTACATTCCATGACATTATAATGGGAGACATCACAAGGAAGAATAAGGATGTCTCTCCAGATCCTGTGCTGTTAAAGAGCGACGGATATCCGACATATCATCTTGCGAATGTTGTAGATGACCACCTGATGGGCATTACGCATATAATGAGAGCCCAGGAATGGATTCCCTCAGGGCCTCTTCATATCCTTTTATACCAGGCATTCGGATGGGAGCCCCCTGTTTACTGCCACCTTCCGATGGTCATGGGAAAAGATGGGAAGAAACTCTCAAAGAGGCATGGCTCTACCAGCGTGAAGGACTTCAGGGACAAGGGCTATCTTCCTGAGACCATAATAAACTATGTAACTCTTGTCGGATGGGCACTTGATGGAGAGCGTGAAATTTTCTCAAAGGAGGATCTTGAGAAATGCTTTAAAATCGAGAATATCCACAAGGCTCCTGGAGTGTTTGACTACAAGAAGCTTGATTGGTTCAACGGATATTACATCAGGCAGAAAAGCGATGAAGAGCTTGCTCAGCTTATAAAGCCGTATCTTGAGTCTGCAGGCTTCAAAGCAGATGAGGAGAAGCTTATCTCCCTTGCTCATGCTGCAAAGGAGAGAATGAAGACCCTTTCTGACATAGTAAGTCTCTCTTCCTTCCTCTTTGAAGATGTCCCTGTTACAGACAGAAGCATCTATGTTGCAAAGGGAAGTGATGAGGAGAAGACTCTTTCTGCTCTAAAAAGAGGATCTGAGATTTTCATTTCCTCTTTAGAAAAAGGAGAAGCAGAAGAAAAGATTGAAGAGGCTCTTCTTGAGCTTTCAAAAGAGCTGGAAATTAAAGTGAATGGCGTGTTCCAGCCCCTGAGGGTCGCAATCACAAACTCTCAGGTATCTCTTCCTCTTTTTGATTCGGTCCGCCTTCTGGGCATGGATGAGACAAAGAGAAGGATTAAGAGAGCAATATCATTTCTGGAGGAAAAGTAATGGGATCTAAGGCTACAATGGATAAAATCGTATCACTTTGCAGGAGAAGAGGATTCATTTTCCAGTCAAGTGAAATCTATGGAGGACTCAATGGAGCTTATGATTATGGTCCGATGGGAGTCGAGCTGAAGAACAACATCAGAGATTTCTGGTGGAAGGAGATGACACAGCTTCATGACAACATCGTCGGTCTTGATGCTTCAATTCTTATGCATTCAAAGGTATGGGAAGCAAGCGGACATGTTTCAAACTTCACAGACCCTATGGTTGACTGCAAGCAGTGCAAGAGCCGTTTCCGTGCAGACCAGATTGACCTTTCAGCTCCATGCCCGGTATGCGGAAGCAATGGCACATTCACTGAGCCAAGGAATTTCAATCTTATGTTCCAGACCCACATCGGTCCGAGCATGGACAGCGCATCGACAATATATCTCCGCCCTGAGACAGCACAGGGAATCTATGTGGATTTCAAGAATGTTCTTCAGTCAAGCAGAGTCAAGATCCCGTTCGGAATCGCGCAGATTGGAAAGAGCTTCAGAAACGAGATAACTACAAAGAGCTTCATTTTCCGCTCATGTGAGTTCGAGCAGATGGAGATGCAGTTCTTCTGCAAACCGGGCACTGAGGACGAATGGTTCCCGTACTGGAGAGAAGAGAGAATGAAGTTCTATCATAAGATGGGAATCGATCCTCAGTCATTGAGATGGCATCAGCATGGTCCAGATGAGCTTGCATTCTATGCAAAGGATGCATATGACATCCAGTTCCTCTTCCCGATGGGATGGCAGGAGCTTGAAGGTGTGCATTCAAGGACTGACTATGACCTTACACAGCACCAGAACTTCAGCAAGAAGGATATGACTTATCTTGATCCTGAGACAAATGAGCGCTATATCCCGTATGTAGTGGAGACAAGTGCAGGACTCACAAGAAATGTCCTTATGGCTCTTTCTGATGCATATGATGAGGAAGAAACTCCGGAAGGAGATGTCAGGACTGTTCTTCATTTCCATCCTCAGATTGCACCTGTTACTGTTGCAGTCCTTCCTCTTGTGAAGAAGGATGGGCTTGCTGAGTATGCAGCAAAGCTTGAAAAGAATCTGAGAGCTGACTACAAGACTTTCTATGATCAGAGCGGAGCAATCGGAAGAAGATACAGAAGAATGGATGAAATAGGAACTCCGTACTGTGTCACTGTCGATTATCAGACACTGGAAGATGGAAGCGTTACACTGCGCTACCGTGACTCAATGGAACAGGTCAGAGTGGATGCATCAAAGCTCAGTGCATTCATAAAAGAAGCAAATGACAGCTATAAAAGGGTTTAATTGATGAACAAGGCATTACAGATACTTATAGACAGAGGTTTTGTCAAGGATTTTACAGATGCAGAAGGGCTTTCAAAACTCATGGATGAAGGTCCGGTTACTTTCTACTGCGGAACAGATCCTACAGCAAAGAGCCTTCACATAGGGCATATTGTGCCTTTCTTTGCAATGCATCATCTGCAGAAAGAGGGGCATAATCCGATTATTCTTGTCGGAGGTGGAACAGCTTTAATCGGTGATCCTTCAGGAAAGACTGAGATGCGTCCGATTCTCTCAAAAGAAGTGATTAAGGCCAATGCGGACAACATCACACGCCAGCTTTCAAGGATAGTCTCAATTGATACAGATAAGCCCGGATACGGGAAGGCTGTGATTGCCAACAATGCCTCCTGGCTCACAGATCTTAACTATATTGATTTCCTCCGTGATATCGGACGCTATTTCAGTGTCAACAGGATGCTCACTTTCGAAGGAGTCAAGCAGCGCTTGGAGAGAGGCCTCTCGTTCATAGAGTTCAATTACCAGCTTCTCCAGTCCTATGACTTTTATATCCTCAACAGGGATTATGGCTGCCGTCTTCAAATCGGTGGAGCTGACCAGTGGGGGAACATTGTTGCTGGAATAGATCTTCTTGACAGAATGGATGCTCCAAAAGGATATGGGCTTACATTTAACCTGATCATGACAAGTGACGGAAAGAAGATGGGCAAGAGCGAGAAGGGCGCTGTCTATCTAGATAAGGACATGTATTCAGTCTATGACTTCTATCAGTACTGGAGAAATGTCCAGGACAGTGATGTCATAAAGCTCATGAAGCTCTTCACTTTCATGGAGCTAGAAGAGATTGCTGAGTATGAAAAACCAGGTGTCAATATAAATGATGCCAAGGCACGCCTTGCATTTGAAGTCACTGCAATAATCCATGGAAGAGAGGAGGCAGAGAAAGCTGAGAGTGCGGCAAAGGCACTTTTCTCATCATCGGGAAGCATTGAGGGAATGCCGAGTGTAGAAGTTGCTAAAGACCAGTTTGAAATGGGAGTGCTCAATCTCTTTACTCTCTCAGGCCTCACATCCTCAAACGGAGATGCACGCCGCCTTGTTGTTCAGGGAGGGGCTGAGATCAACGGCAAGAAGATTACAGACCCGAAGACCATGATTGGTCTTTCTGATGCAAATGAGGACGGTGCGTTCATCCTCAAGGCAGGAAAGAAACGCTACATGCGCGTGATTGTCAAATAATAAGAAGCATTTCTCAGATTCAGGCCGCTGCTAAAGCGGCTTTTTTCATTAAAAAGCACATTCATGCTCTCTTATAAGCATGATTTTTCATACACAAAATAATGTAAATGTTCATAAGCGAAAAAAAATACATCATTTTTCAAAAAAACTGCAAATTTTATTTGCTTTCTCAATTTTTGCATGTTCTAATAAAGGTAGATTAAAACTTTTTCCATAAAAAAGGAGTTCGTAATGAAAAAAGCATTAACAGTATTGTTAGTTCTTCTCGTTTCCTTCAGCCTTTTCGCTGGCGGAGCTGAGGAAGCAGCTGGAACAACATCAGCACCTCTGATGAATAACCAGAAGCCTGTTGTATTCTACAACAGACAGCCTTCTGACCCGACAACAGGTGTTATCGACATGGATGTCATGAACTGGAACGAGTCAACATATTATGTTGGATTCGATGCATTAGGTGGTGGTGAAGTTCAGGGACAGATGATTGTTGATTATCTTGCAACAGCTGATCCGGCAGTTCTCGACAGGAACGGAGACGGCATCATCGGTTATGTTCTCTGCATCGGAGACGTAGGACACAATGACAGTAAGGCAAGAACACAGGGAATCAGAGAAGCTCTCGGAACATGGACAGGTTCAACAGATCCAGGTTCATCCAACTCAAAGCAGGGTTCTGCTAATGTTGGCGGAACAGTAATGCCGGTAGTAGAGCTTGACAGCCGCGCTATGACAGGAACAGATGGTTCAACATGGAATGCAAACGCTGCAACAGATGCTATGGGTAACTGGGCAACACAGCTTGGCGACCAGATTGACCTTGTAATTTCTAACAACGACGGTATGGCAATGGGATGCTTGCAGGCATCTAACTACCCAGCTGGCGTTCCAATCTTCGGTTATGATGCAAATGCTGACGTTCTCGAGGCTATTCAGGCTGGAACAATGACAGGAACAGTTTCTCAGAACGCTGATGCACAGGCTGCAGGTACTCTTCAGGTCATCAGAAACCTTCTTGATGGACTTACAGGTGAAGATGTCGTAACAGCTGGTATCTCTGAGCCAGACCAGTGGGGCAACAAGATCACTCCTGAGATGATGTACAAGGCAGAAGAGAGAGCACTCCTTGCTCTTAACGTAGCTGTAACAGCTGACAACGTTGCCCAGTTCACAGGCGCAAGAGACGAAGGAATCAAGCAGAGCGATGCTCCTGTCAAGAAAGTTCTCCTGACTGTTTACAACAGTGCAGATAACTTCCTCTCAACAAGCTATGTACCAGCTCTCAACTACTATGCACCTCTTATGGGTATTGACCTGACAGTTGTACAGGGTGACGGACAGAACGAAGCAAGCTGCCTCGACAGATTCACAAACCTCAACAACTTCGATGCATATGCAATCAACATGGTTAAGACAAACTCCGGTAGAGATTATCTTGACAAGCTTATGTACTGATCTTGAATCTTGAAGTACTTATGGCGGATTCAGACGAATCCGCCATTATTCGATTAAATACACGGGAAAAGGACAAATGAGTGGTAAAACTGTACTAGAAATAAGGAATTTATCTAAATCTTTTGCAAAGAACAAAGTCCTTGACGGTATTAACCTGACTGTAGAAGAAGGAACTGTATGTGGTCTGATGGGTGAGAACGGAGCCGGTAAGTCGACCATGATGAAATGTCTTTTCGGCATTTATGCCAAGGATGAAGGTCAGATTCTTCTTTCAGAGACTCCTATAGATTTCAAGAATCCTAAGGAAGCTCTTGAGCATGGTGTTGCAATGGTCCATCAGGAACTCCAGCAGTGCCTTGACCGCACAGTCATGGATAATCTCTTCTTAGGGCGCTACCCGTTGAAGTTCGGAGTAGTAGATGAGGCAAGGATGCTCAAAGAGAGCAACAACCTCTTTGCCAGACTGAAAATGAATGTTAACCCCCAGACTGTCATGAGAACAATGAGCGTATCCCAGCGTCAGATGGTTGAGATAGCAAAGGCTGTAAGCTATGATGCAAAGCTCATTGTTCTGGATGAGCCTACAAGCTCTCTTACAGAAAGGGAAGTAAAGAAACTTTTTTCAATTGTAGATGATCTTAGGAAACAGGGAGTTTCTTTTGTATACATCTCACACAAAATGGATGAGATCTTTGAAATCTGTGATGACGTTGCTGTTCTCAGAGATGGAAAGATGATTTTCAAGAAGCATGTAAAAGATACGAACATGAACGAGCTTATATCTGCAATGGTTGGAAGATCTCTGGACAAGAGATTCCCTGATGTGGATAACAAGCCGGGTGAGGAGTATCTGAAGATAGAAAATCTGAATACAAAGTTTCCTCCAATCCTCCATGATATCTCATTCTCAGTAAAAAAGGGAGAGATATTCGGACTCTATGGCCTTGTCGGAGCAGGACGAAGCGAGCTCTTAGAGAGCCTTTTTGGAGTCAGGACGATTGCAAGCGGCAATATAATAGTGGGAGGGAAGAAGCTCAGATTCACATCAAGCCGTGATGCAATGGATCACAGCTTCGCATTAGTGACAGAAGAGCGAAAGCTCAATGGAATGTTCGGTAAGGACACAATTAAATTCAATACAACTATTACAAACCTTGATGCCTACAAGACAAGAAGGCTGCTGGATGGAAAGAAGATGGAGGATGCCACCAAGAAGGAAATAAGTGTCATGAACACAAAATGTGTTTCCCCTGATGAACTCATCTCATCCCTTTCAGGAGGTAACCAGCAGAAGGTAATCATAGGTAAATGGCTTGAGCGCTCACCTGAGATTTTCCTGCTTGATGAACCGACAAGAGGAATTGATGTCGGAGCCAAGTATGAAATCTATCAGCTGATAATCAAAATGGCAAAGGAGGGTAAGACAATCATCGTAGTATCCTCAGAAATGCCTGAGATCCTTGGAATCACTAACAGGATTGCAGTCATGTCCAACCACAGGCTTGCAGGAATCGTGAATACAAACGAGACCAATCAGGAAGAGCTGTTGCGCTTATCAGCAAAATATCTGTAAGAGGAGGTAAATATGGCAGAAAATCAGGTAAAGATAGCTAATCTTGAAGAAGATCTTCAGGTGCAGAAATATTCAGAACAGCTCAGAGCTCTCCGCCAGGATGGCGTTACTAAGCTTTCTGACTGCAAGATTGAGAAAGTCACATTAAAGAAGAACAAGCTTGTCCAGGATGAAGATAAAAACAGAAGGCTTGCTGAGCTTGACAAGCAGATTGAGGAAGCAAAGGTAGTTGCTGAGCAGAACAAGGCTCAGGTTGCTGCTTTAAGCAAGGAAGCTGTAGCTTATGTGAACAAGATCTCGAAGGACATTGAGACAGCGATCAACGAGAAACAGAACAAGAGAATGAAGGGTGCAAAAGCATTCTATGAAAAGGAAATCGTTGGAATCAAGGCGGATCATGAGAAGAGACTTGGCGAGATAAACAGCAAGTATTCAGGAGACGAGCTTAAAAGTGAAATTGCAATCTGCAACTACGAGCTTAAGAGCGCACTCTTTGACTCAAAGAGCCGCTTTAAGGAACAGCTGGATAAGTGTAAGGCTGCAAAGCATCAGGCATACGTTGACCATGTGCAGAAGAACAGAGAGCTGAGAAACGGCAAGACCAACTTCGTTGAGGATATGAAGATGAAGTGGAAGGACTTTGTAAGGAACTTCACTGTCACATCATTCCTTCTTTCAAACGGTCTTTACATCGCGATTTTGATATTCTTCATCGTATGTGTCATCGTTGCTCCTCTTATCGGATCGGGTAATCTTCTTTCTCTTCCGAACATCTTCACAATTTTAGAGCAGAGCTCTACAAGAATGTTCTATGCACTCGGTGTTGCAGGTCTTATCCTCCTTGCAGGTACGGACCTTTCAATTGGAAGAATGGTCGCACTGGGAGCGCTTACAACAGGACTCATTCTCCATCCGGGAATGAACATCGTCTCATTCTTTGGAATGGGGCCATGGGATTTCTCTGCAATGCCGATGCTTGCAAGAGTTATAATGGCACTTGTGCTTTCAGTTGTTCTCTGCGTAATCTTTGCAGCAATTGCTGGATTCTTTACAGCACGGTTCAAGATGCATCCGTTTATCTCCACAATGGCCAACCAGCTCATAATCTACGGACTGCTGTTCTATGGAACAAGTGGAACACCGGTTGGATCAATTGACAGCACAATCAAGAATGCAATTGGCGGACGCTGGGTGCTCGGAGTTGTGAATAACCAGTGGATTACATTCCCGAAACTGATTATCCCTGCAGTCATTGCAATCATAATTGCATGGTTGATTTGGAACAAGACAACATTCGGAAAGAACATGTACGCTGTTGGCGGTAATGCTGAGGCTGCGGCTGTATCTGGAATCTCTGTATTCAAAGTAACACTCTGCGTGTTCATCATGGCCGGTGTGTTCTATGGCTGCGGAGCATTCCTTGAGGCATTCAGAGCAAATGCATCTGCTGGTACAGGTCAGGGCTATGAGATGGATGCTATTGCTGCATGTGTTGTCGGCGGAATTTCATTCAATGGCGGTATCGGAAAAATAGGTGGAGCGGCTTTTGGAGTAATCATCTTCACAAGCCTAACATACTGTCTTACATTCCTTGGAATCGATACTAACCTTCAGTTCGTCTTCAAGGGTCTTATTATTCTTGCAGCTGTATCTCTTGACTCAGTCAAGTATCTCAAGAAGAAATAATAAGAGTAAAAGACAAAAAGCAAGGCGGCTTTTAAGGCCGCCTTTTCTTATCAGCAAAGCTCTTTTTTCAGTTTCAATATATTCTCTTTAAAAGGAGGGTATATTATGCCTTGCTCAGTTATTATTCCTGTAATATTCTCATGTGGAGTTACATCAAATGAAGGATTGAAGACAATAATTTCCTTTGGCGCAACATAATAGTCTTCTATTTTTATAACCTCATCCTTGCTTCTTTCTTCAATTGGAATGTCCTTTCCTTCCTCCAAAGAAAAATCTATTGTGCTTATTGGAGCTGCTGAATAAAACGGGATGTTATACTCCTTTGCAATGATGCTGAGCGGGAATGTTCCGAGCTTGTTTGCAACATCGCCGTTTAATGTGATTCTGTCGGCGCCAAGGACAATCACATCGATTTTCCCTTCTCTGATTAGTGTGGCTGCAGCTGAGTCAGGAATTAAAGTTGCCGGTATTCCAGCTCTCACAAGCTCCCAGGATGTAAGACGCGCTCCCTGAAGTCTCGGTCTTGTCTCGTCTGCATATACATGTATGTTCTTGCCTTGGCAGTAAGCTTCCTTTATCACGCCAAGTGCGGTTCCCCAGCCGCATGTTGCAAGCGCACCTGCATTGCAGTGAGTAAGGACATTTGCATTCTCTTTTATGACTTCAGACCCGTATCGTGAGAGCTTTCTGTTTACCTTTCTGTCCTCATCCTCGATTGCCAGGGCCTCTTTAAGCAGAGCAGAAGGATCAAGGCCAGTGTTTTCTGCAATCCTTTTCTGTCTTTCAAGTGCCCATGAAAGATTAACAGCAGTAGGGCGAGAAGAAAGGAGATAAGAAAGCTTTTTATTAAAGACATTTTTATCTCCTTTTGCCTCAACTGCCGCAAAATATGCTCCATATGCGGCAACAGCGCCAATCAGCGGTGCACCGCGGACTATCATGTCCTTTATTGCAAAATAGACATCTTCAACAGAGGATGCCTCTGCATATTCAAGTGAGGATGGTAGCTTCCTTTGATCAATTAGAACAAGCTTTCCATTCTTGAATTCCAGTGTCTTGAAATCTTCAGTCATATCAGCTCCTGCTTTGAAATGAAATCATCTCGCCTTTCTCAAGGCAGAAAACACTGTGACTGCTTCCTCTTGGAATATAGACAGTGTCCCCTTTATCCATCACTCGTGAGTCTCCATTTACTGCAAACTCAAACTTTCCGCTTATGATGTACATGTATTCATCCCTCTCATTTTCATGCCTGCTTTCAATTGCACCTGGCAGAAAATAAAGATGGGAAATATTCACATCTCCGCTGATTATCTCTTTTTCTTCCGCTTTGTCTGAAAGCGGGTATTTCAGAAAATCCCTGTCTGCTAAATACATTTTATCTTTTTTTAATATCCTCCCACTGCATTCTGAGCCTATCCATAACGCTCTTTATGTCAATGCCTGTAAGCATTCTGTTTTTCATCACAGTCTTTCCATTTACGAGGACAGTATCAACACACTCACTCGAGGCACTGAAAACGAGGGCTGAAACAGGGTTGTTAAGCGGACAGAAGGAAGGTGTGTCTGTATTTAGCAGCACGATATCTGCATCCTTTCCCTCTTCAATGCTTCCTCTTTCATTCTCATAACCCAGGGCTCTTGCTCCATTGATTGTAGCCATTTTGAGAATATCGTAGGCTTTCACTTTATAGCCAGAGGCTGAGGCAATCATAGCGGCTACATGCATCTCTTCAAACATATCAAGATTGTTATTGCTGCTTGCTCCGTCAGTCCCAAGCGAGACATTGAGACCGATATTTATGGCTTTTTTGAGCGGGAATGTGCCTGAAAGTAGCTTTGCGTTGCTTGAAGGATTATGAGCAACTGAGACATTCTTTTTCTTAAGAATCTCCATCTCCTGATCTGTCAGATGCACTCCGTGAGCAACATAGCACCTTGCATCAAAGAGATTAATCGAATCAAGATAAACAGCTGGAGTCATGCCGAATTCTTTTATCGAATCCTCAACTTCTTTCTTTGTTTCACTCAGGTGAGTATGTACAAAAAGATTATGCTCTTTGGCAAAATCCCTCACCATCTCATATGTTCCTTTTGTGCATGTGTAGATTGCATGCGGTGCAAGGTCAAAACGGTAACGCGGATCTCCCTGGTGAAGATTCATATTGCGTTCAGCATCAGCAAGCCTTTTTTCTGTCTCCTTCTCATCTCCGAAGATAGTCAGTCCGAGTACTGCCTTTATGCCGACCTTTCTTGCAGCATCAAGCGTCCTGTCATAGTTGAAATACATGTCAGCAAATGTGGTGCATCCGCTCATAATGAGCTCAGATGCTCCAAGCAATGAAGCTGCGTATATGTCATCACCGTTAAGCTTGTCTTCAATCGGAAATATCTGAGAAAGCCAGGCCTGAAGATTCTCCATATCGTCCTTGTAGTTTCTCATTAAGACCATAGCTAGGTGTGTATGGGTGTTTATAAGGCCAGGGATTGCAATCATATGAGATGCATCTACTATCTCATCTGCTTTCTCATCTGTCTTTCCAACCTCGATGATCTTACCGTTTTCTATAAGTATGTTGCCTTTGAAGTAATGCTCATCTTCTCTGTCGACAGGTACAATAAGTGCGTTCTTGATTAATGTTCTCATAGAACAAATATAATATTTTTTCTCTTAATTAGAAAGAAAAAAGCTGGCCGTAGCCAGCTTTCAGTCATGCTTTAACTGTATTTCTCTTGATTTTCTTCGTCGTGGTCATCTCCATCGGCTCATCAACGAATGTAACTTTCTCAATTTTCTTGTAGCCGACAAGATCCTTGTTTACAGTATTGACGATATCTGTAATCTCTTTTTCAATTTCTTCCTTGCTCTTGTTCTTGTCTTTGTAGAACTCGCCATTTGGATAGATTACAGCCTCAATACATTCGCAAGGCACATCCTTCTTCATCTGGAAACCGCGGATTAGAATCTGCTCAATCTGGGAATAGAGCTGGAACATGTCCTCAATTTCTTCAGGGAACACGTTCTTGCCGCCTTCTGTGACGATGATGTTCTTTGCTCTTCCCTTAAGCATCAGATAGTTCTCGCTGTCAAGGATTCCTAAATCCCCTGTCTTGAGGTATCCGTTTTCATCAAAGAGGGCCTTTGTATTCTCTTCATCGTTATAGTAGCCAAGACAGATGTTCGGACCTTTTACTCTTACTTCTCCAACTCCATTTTCATCCTTGTCTGCAATTATCATGTCGATAAATGAGAGCACGCGTCCTACAGATTCAATTTTAAAGTGCTCTGGAGGATTGAGCGTGAGAATAGGGCTTGTTTCAGTAAGCCCGTATCCCTGGAGGAAGTTAAGTCCAAGCTGCTGATACTGCTTGAATACAGTTGGGCTGAGAGGACCGGCGCCGCAGATGAGGATTCTGGAATGGTCAAGTCCTAGCTGAGATAGGATTTTCTTGTTGAAGAAATTTCTCAGTGGTGCCTTTCCAAATGTATTCTTGCACCATCCATTGAAAGCCATGAGGGTTTTGATAAGAGCATAAGTGAAAGCTCCCTTTGCCTTGACTTTATCCATAATTCCTGCAATGACCTTGTTGAACAGCAGCGGTATTCCCATGAAAATTGTGACCTTGCCCTGTTTGAGGTCGTTGATCATTCTGGAAACTACTATGCCGTGTCCGAAAAGACATTCAGCACCATGCATTATTGTCTCAAGAAGAACAGCGGTGCAGCAGTATGAGTGGTGGAGCGGAAGAAGAGCATAAAGAATATCTGTCTCCTTGACGCCCATTCCGTTTGCTGCCTGATAGACATTGCTTGTTATGTTTGCATGTGAAAGCACTGCTCCCTTCTCGTTTCCTGTTGTTCCGCTTGTGAAAAGGATGGCAGCAGGAGTATTTGCATCCACATCGACTTTCTCTTTAAGTGATGAGCTCCTGACATCCAGGATTCTTTCGTACTCTGTGCTTCTGCCCTTGAGAAGAGCTACGCCTTTCAGAGATTCAAACCATGCGTTTGAATTCTTTTTCATCTTCTCTGATACATCAAAGTCAACGATTGCAAAGCTCACGCCTGCAAATTCACTGAGCCTCATGAAACGCTCGGTTTTCATCTGGTTATCAATTGGAACTACAATGGCTCCTGCAAACAGGACAGCAAGATATGATATTGCCCATTCAGGACTGTTCTTGCCGTTTATTGCAACCTTGTCACCTTTTCTCACGCCTTTGTCATAAAGGTATGATGCAAGATTCATGACATTTTCGTATACAGCGCTGTATGTATATGTGATTTTCTCTTTAGGTTCAATGACAGAGAAACAGATTCTCTCTGGAAACTTGTCCAGAGACATTAAGAACATTTCGGGGATAGTAGGCCAATCTCCTTTGACCAGAGTCCCCCTGTAAGCATCAATTTTATCCCAAGAATTACTCATACTGCTATTATTGACAAAATAAAGGCTAAGTGTCAATAACACAAAGATTAACTATATAGTTAAGATATACTATACCGCTTATAAGGCTTTCATTTATAATTTTCGTATGTCAGTGATTGAAAAAATAGGAAATACAAGACTTTTGGCTCTACCGTTTCTTGGCGCTAATGTGTACGCAAAGATAGAAAGCGACAATCCATTTGGCTCGATAAAGGACAGAGCCGCTTTTTTCATGATACAGGGTTTAATTGAAAAGAAAGGTAGCAAGGATTTTGTCATTGTTGAAGCTACAAGCGGCAACACGGGAATTGCCGCTTCCGCCATATGCAGAGAGCTCGGAATCAGGATAATCATAGTAATGCCTGAGAGTATGTCAGCTGAAAGAAGAAACATGATAGAAGAATATGGTGCAGAGCTTGTTCTGACTAAAAAGGAAGATGGGATGCTTGGCTCTGTAAGACAAGCTGAGGAGATAAGAAGGAAAATAAAGGGCTCTGTTTCTTTAAACCAGTTTTCAAATCCAGACAATGCACGCTCTCATTATGAGACTACAGCCCCAGAGATTCTTTCTGCTCTCCCTTCTATTTCTGTTTTTGTATCAGCATTCGGAACAGGCGGAACAGTATCCGGCTGTGCGCGTTTCTTCAAGGAAAAGAAAAAGGATTTCTATGTTGTTGCCGCAGAGCCTGATGAAAGTCCTCTTCTGACAAAGGGCTACTCAGGATCACACAGGATACAGGGAATAGGTGCGAACTTCATACCGGAGAATCTGGATGTTTCGCTTATAGATGAATTTGTTACTGTAAAAGAAGATGATGCAATTAATATGGCTCGCTTACTAAATGATATGGGATATCCGGCAGGCCTTTCATCGGGTGCAAATGCCTGTGCTGCAAAAATGCTTGCATCAAGGTGGAAAGAAAAAAATGTGGTGACAGTATTTCCTGATTCCGCAGAGCGCTATAAATCAACAGGATTATTCAGCTGAAGATGACTTTGTCATTCATGATGTCCTCAATTCTGCTGTAAACGACATCGGCATGCTTTTTTAGATTTTTTTCGTCCCCTGATCCTGTGAGCACTGCAACAGTGTATCCGCAGCCTGCATTATGGGAGAATTTCATATCGCTTATTGTATCTCCGATGCAGACTATGTCCTTTTCATCTATTGAGTATTTTCTTGCAAATTTCCTTATTGCCTCAGGGTTGGGCTTTTTCTTTGAACCTGTATCTGCACATTCTATTGTGTCAACAAGATCGGCAATATCCATTTTCTCTAAAAAGGCCATGGTTGTTTTAAGGTAGTCGTTTGTAACGATTGCTGTCTTATACCCATGTGCCTTCAAAGCAAGGAATATGTTCCTGATTTCTGGAAATTCCTTGTCCTTTATATCCTCAACGATGTTATCCGATACATGTCTTACCATTTCCATTATGACAGAATACATTTTGAAAGGATTTATTCTGTAGCGGAAACAGGAGAAAAGGATTTTCATGAAATTGAGCGGAAAAAGATCATGACGGAAAAGTATGCCATCGGAATATTTGCTGCCATAGCGGTCAACACCGAAAATTCTTTCAAGCTTTGCCGTCAGCGCATCAAAATCTTCCTTTTTGAGATTAAATGTCTCGACTCCTTTTTTGACCTGTCTGGATATTATTTCTCCCCAAACATATCCATAGTCAAAAAGAGTGCCGTCCTTATCAATAACAATACCTTTCATAGAGCGTGAGAAATTATATCAGAAATAGCTAATTATGACTATATGTATACAAGTGTTGAAAATTTTGCATTTTGAGCTGACAATCATTAGTGGGAGTATTTATGGTCAGATCCTATGCAAAGATTAATATTGCACTCTTTGTAAATGAGAAAAGAAGTGATGGTTTTCATAATATAGACTCATTTTTTCATCTTGTGGATTTATTCGATGAGATAGATTTTTCAATCTCTGAAAGTGAAAGAACTGAAGTAAGAATTGCAAGGAGTGCTCCATATCTTGATGAAGGAAAAATGGATCTGATGGAAAAGGCAGCCTTGCTTTTCTCTTCAGCCAGCAGAAAGAATTTCAGTCTTGAAATAAGCATAAAAAAGAATATTCCTTCAAAGGCTGGACTTGGAGGCGGAAGCAGCAATGCATCTGCTGTCCTACGTTATCTCAACAGCCATTATGAGAATATCCTATCTTCTGACACGCTGATGAATCTTGCTCTTCTGACAGGCTCGGATGTTCCCTTCTTCCTTTCAGGCTTCAAGGCAGCTCATGTGAAAGGAAGGGGAGAGATAATAAAGGAAGTGGAGCCCCTCATGTGTTCTGTGGACCTTTTCTTCCCTCATTTTTCTGTGGATACAGCCGGAGCATACAGGATTCTTGATGAAATAAAGCGTGAGAAAAAGGAAATAGAAAGTGATAAAATTATTTTAAGTAATAAGCTTACAAATGATTTTGAGCTTGTTGTAAGCGAGAAAAAAGAGATAGCAGAGTTAAGAGAATGTTATGGGTTTTTCTCCCTTTCAGGCAGCGGAAGCACATATTACGGCATAAACAGGCAAAAACCGGTCTCTCAGTACAATAATATCGATAGATTGACAAGATTTCTTCTTTTTTAGTTTAATTAGGAATGTCTGAGGGGAAAAATGGAAATCACAGATATGAAAATTACAAAAGTCGAAGATAAATGTCTAAGGGCTTTTGTGTCAGTCACTTTTGATAATGAACTTGCTGTTCACAATATAAGGATAGTCGAGGTTGACGGCAAGCTGCTGCTTTCTATGCCGAACAAGAAAAGCTCCAGCGGAGAATATAAGGATTATGTTCACCCGATAAACAAGGAGTTCAGGGCAAGACTGACAGAGCAGATAGTCTCAGCCTATAATTCTCAGGCTTGAATGATATTTCTTATTCTGTTATTTTTTTACGGTGTTAGGGAAGTCGCCAAGTGGTTAAGGCACTGGTTTTTGGTGCCGGCATCGCAGGTTCGAATCCTGCCTTCCCTGTAGCGGTATCTCAAAGGTACCGTTTTTTTTGTGCCTGAATCATGTAAATAAATAAAAATTATAAATTATTACTCTAATTTCGGACTAATAGATTTATATTTTTTAATCAATATTTTTTAAACATAAGGTATCTGTCTGTGATGCTTTACTTTTTCCCATCTTTGTATTAAAGTACCTTTGCTCCATGGTAGTTGGAATGACCAATGAGAGTATAAGGAGATTAGTTATGGAAAAGAAACTTTCAGCTGAGCTCAGAACATCTGACTTCGGCACAAGAGGCTCAAGGAGACTTCTCAGAAGCGGAAGGATTCCTGCAGTCATCTACGGAAAGGCAGCTCCGCTTCACATCACTGTAAGCGAGAGAGAGTTCATGAACAACAAGAAAGGATACGGAGAGTCAACACTCATCACACTTTCTGTTGTAGGGGAAAAAGAGCACGAGGTATTTGTAAAGACATACCAGGAAGACCTTCTCAAGAACTGTGTGCACCACATCGATTTCTATGAGATCACAAGAGGTCAGGCAGTAAGAACTCACGTAAGAGTTGAGCTTGTTGGAACTCCTGTCGGTGTCAAGGCTGGCGGTGTTCTCGATCAGGTTATCCACGAAGTTGAAATTGAATGTCTTCCAAAGGATCTTCCAGATCACTTCACAGTCGATGTATCAGCACTTGATATGAACGAGTCAATCAGACTTGATGCAATTGCAGCTCCAGAGGGAGTCAAGATTCATGCTGATCTTGAGCAGACACTTGCTACTGTCAAGCCTGTAAAGGTTGAGGAAGCTTCTGCTGAGGCATCTGATGCAGCAGCACCTGCTGAGGTTACAACAGCAAAGGCATCAGCTGAAGAGGAAAAATAATGATTGTATTCGGACTCGGCAACCCCGGTTCGAAGTACAAGGACACACGGCATAATGTCGGGTTCATGACTGTAGAAAGGATGGCAGAGCTTTCGGGCTTGAAGCTTAGAAAGGCCTGCCTTCTTTCGTATAGAAAGGCCATGCGTGATGATCTTGTGCTTGTTGAACCCTTAACATACATGAACAGAAGCGGTATCATATTCCCATCATTGGTCAAAAATCAGGATAAGATAGTTGTTGTTGTCGACAATCTTGATCTTCCCGTTGGAAGGCTGAAAATAAAAAGAGGCGGATCATCTGCAGGGCACAATGGGCTTAAAAGCATAATTGGAGCAATCGGAGAAGATTTTATTAGAGTGTATATCGGAATCTCCAGACCGAAAGAGGGAATTGATATTGCTTCCTATGTTCTTTCTTCCTTTTCAGAAGAAGAGAGAAAAAAGCTTGACAAAGCAATAGATGAGGCTGTGGTTGCAATCAAATCAATATACGAGAGTGAGGACATGAACCGTGTCATCCAGAGAGCAAATTCTTTCAATGCTTGACATTCCCGAAAAGGGAAGTCTTCTTCTTGCATTCTCATCAGGAAGTGACTCTGCAGCTCTTCTTTCCCTCCTTCCCAAAGACAGGAGCAGGGCTCTTTATATAAATCATGCATTAAGAAGCGACGAAGAGCTTGAAAGGGAAATAAATACAGCTGTCTCTTTATGTAAACGATTTTCAGTCCCGCTCAAGATTGTCTCATTGAATAAAGGAGAGATAGCCTTTATTGCGCATCAGGAGGGAACAAGCATTGAAGCAGCTGCAAGGAAAATGCGCTATCAGATACTTTTGAACGAGGATGCAGATTATATCCTCACTGCCCATCATCTTGATGATGTTGCCGAGACATTCATTATGAGAGTCCTCTCTTCCTCTCCCATTTACAGCTTCTCATTAATTGACAAGGAGAGAGGAAGAATCATCAGGCCCATGCTGTCGGTTCCAAAAAGACTGATAAATGAATACCTGAAAAATGAGAATATTGAATATTCAGAAGACAGCACAAACAAAGATTTTTCATATAAAAGAAATTACATAAGGCAGATGATAATTCCATTTATCAGCGATGAGGAAAAGTCAGTAATGCTTACTATATCCCTCAACATACAGCAAATGAAGAAAAGAAGCCGAAAAATAGAATACAGAGATGCTCTTTTCTTCACCTTCAGCAGGGATGAATATCTTAAAGCTCCCGCATGGAGAAGAGAAGAGCTTTTTTTCTGCATAAACAGGAGGCTGAAAAAAGGTCTTCTTCCGAGAAACGAGATAAAGCGCTTTGATGCTGCAATTGAGGCTGATGTGAAAAAAGGAAAATTCTCCTCATACAATCTGTTCATGAAAAGAGGAACGGTATTCTTTTACTCAGAGCTCAGGAGCATTGTCTATCCATTTACAGGAGAGAGCATGGATACAAAGTATTTCAGACTATGCGTCAAAGAAGAGGGAATGAAGGAAGATCTTGTGATAAATCTTCAAGATATTGCATATCCTGCGGCAGTCAGGACATCAAGAGTGTTTGATGAGATAGAGCTTGTGGACGGAAAGAAGAAGATTAAGGACCTTGAAAGAGAATATGGCATCCCGTCCTCTTTTGTCCTTGAAGACAGAAATGGAATAATCGCTTTCTTCTCATCATTCCTTTCTGGGCGCGACAGGATAGCAAAGTCCTTTAAGGCAAAGGGTGGAAAGTACGTCACAATTACCCTTTAAAAATTGGGGACTTTTTTGTATATTGATTTGAAAGGAATAAAATTAATGGACGATTTTGAAAAGAAAGATGAGGAGAAAAAGGAAAACAATCCTCCTCTCAGCGATGAAAAAAAACCGGAAGAAAAGCCTGAAGAGAAGAAAGATGACAAGGCTGATGGAAAACCGGGTAAAGGAAAAAAGAATCCATATGAGGAATACAAATACTGGGGATCTGAGAAGAAGAAGGGGAACGGCCCTGCCTTTAAGGGCGGCAAGCCTAACCGTTTTGCACTTGTTATCCTAATTCTGCTCATACTCAGCTTTGTCTATATGATTTTCAATGATGCTGTTGTGAACACACAGTATGAAGTCTCATATTCAACATTCATCAATCTTGCCAAGAACAACCAGGTAAGAAGTGCTGAGATTCTGGATCAGAGCACTGTGAATTTTATAACTTCTGATGGGCTTTCTGGAACTGCTGACATCCCGTATGCAGACCCGGGGCTTCTTGCAACACTGGAAGAGCATAATGTCGATGTTTCCGGAGGAACAAGTCCTGTAAGCTTCTGGTATATCCTGCTCAATCTTCTTCCATGGATTATATTCATATTCTTCATGGTTATGATTTTCCGCCAGGCTGGAGCACAGGGCGGCGGAAAGATGATGAACTCTTTTGGCAAAAGCCATGCACAGAAATATGACAAGAAAGACAATAATGTGAAGTTTTCTGATGTTGCCGGGCAGAAAGAGGCAAAGTATGAGCTTGAGGAGGTCGTTGACTTTTTAAAGCATCCTGAAAAGTACGTGAAGATAGGTGCAAGGATTCCAAAAGGAGTTCTTCTTGTAGGACCTCCCGGAACAGGTAAGACACTTCTTGCCCGTGCTGTTGCAGGAGAGGCTGGTGTAAGTTTCTTCCATACCTCCGGTTCTGATTTTGTTGAGATGTTTGTCGGAATGGGAGCGGCCAGGGTACGTGATCTCTTTGAACAGGCAAGGAAGAATTCTCCATGCATAATCTTCATCGATGAGCTTGATGCGGTAGGCCGCGCACGAGGAACAGGACTTGGAGGAGGGCATGATGAGAGGGAGCAGACGCTTAACCAGCTCCTTGTTGAAATGGATGGATTCTCCACAGCCCCCGGCATCATAGTGATGGCTGCTACAAACCGTCCTGATGTCCTTGACCCGGCACTGCTGCGCCCAGGAAGATTTGACAGGCAGGTTGTTGTTGATCTTCCAGATGTCCAGGAGCGTCTTGACATATTGAGGATACATACAAAGAAGGTCACACTGGATCCGTCAGTCGATCTTGAGAGAATTGCCAGGGCAACTCCGGGAACAAGTGGAGCGGACATTGCAAACCTTGTCAATGAGGCCGCACTCTATGCCGCACGTTCCAACAGAATGGCCGTGAACATGAATGATTTTGAGAATGCAAGGGACAAGATTCTCTTGGGCGTTGCCCGCGAATCCCGCTTCATGACTGAAGAGGAAAAGAGGGCTACTGCATATCATGAGTCAGGGCACACTCTCATGCATTATTACCTGAAGACGCTTGATCCTCTTCATAAGGTCACAATCATACCGCATGGAAGAGCGCTTGGAATTACTATGAGCCTTCCTGAAAAGGATGTTTACTCACGCAATCAGACCATGCTTGAAGACATGATTAAGATGATTATGGGAGGCTATGCGGCTGAAAAGATTGTATATGGAGTTACAACAACAGGCACAAGCAATGACAACCAGAAAGCAACAGAGATTGCAAGGAGAATGGTTACAGAGTGGGGAATGAGTGATCTGGGCTTTGTGAACCTATCATCAAATGGGGATGAGCCAATATTCCTCGGGCGTGAGATAGCTCAGCACAAGGACTATTCTGATTACACAGCCCGCAGAATCGATGAGGAAGTTGAGAAGATTCTTTCCAGATGCATGAAGGAGACGCTTAGAACGCTGACTGAGCACCGTGACCAGCTGGATCAGCTTACTGAGGCTCTGGTCGAGAAAGAGACTCTCGATGATGCTGAAATCAGGGCTATGTTCAATTTCCCTGAAGTGGAGCATGTTACTAAATTAGTTTGATTATGGACACAAGCAAGAAAAGAAATTTCTGTATCATAGCACATATAGATCACGGCAAGAGCACTCTTGCCGACCGCTTTATCGAAAAGGCGGCGCTTGTTACTAGCCGTGGCCCCCAGCAGTCCCAGATTCTTGACAACATGGATATCGAGAGGGAAAGGGGAATTACGATCAAGAGCCAGGCTGTAACGATTCCATACACTGCAAAGGACGGAGAAGTGTACGAGCTGAATCTTGTAGACACCCCGGGCCATGTTGACTTTACATATGAAGTTTCACGCGCAATCTCATCCTGTGAGGGAGCGCTTCTTTTAATTGATGCATCTCAGGGGGTTGAGGCACAGACTCTTGCTAATTTGTATCTTGCAATGGAGCATGATCTGGAAATTATTCCGGTCATAAACAAGATTGATCTACCTTCTGCAGATATTCCCTCCTGCCTGCATCAGATAGAGCATGATCTTGGTCTGGATCCTGATATGGCAATCCGTGTCAGCGCAAAGACAGGCGAGGGGGTTGATGATCTCTTTGAGGCAATAGTCAATTACATTCCTTCTCCTGAAGGAAAGGATGATGACTGCCTGAGGGCCCTTATTTTTGACTCTCACTATGACCCGTACAGGGGAGTTGTGGTTCATGCAAGAATATTTTCCGGCACTTTGAAAACGGGCGATGAAATCAGGCTCATGCACTCGGGAGCTGTCTACAAGGTTGAGGATCTCGGGATCTTCCAGCTTCAGCTTGTATCAAAGCCGTTTCTGACAACAGGCGATGTCGGATATTTCATAGCTGGAATAAAGACCATCAGCGATATCCGGGTAGGAGATACGGTGACGCTTTCAAAGAATCCGGCTCCAGAGCCGCTCAGCGGTTTCAAGGAAGTGAAACCTGTTGTGTTCTCATCAATCTATCCTGTTGACACAAATGACTATGAGGAGCTTTCTGATGCAATTGCCAGGCTCAAGCTCAATGATGCTTCCCTTGTCTATGAAAAAGACAGTTCGGCAGCATTAGGCTTCGGCTTCAGATGTGGTTTTCTGGGCCTGCTGCATCTTGAAGTCATCCAGGAAAGGATTGAAAGGGAATTCGGACTTTCTATTGTATTCACTTCTCCTTCAGTGCGCTACATCGTTCATCTGAAGAACGGGGAAGTCAAGGAGATAGACAATCCTCTTGAGTATCCTGATCCTATGAGAGTCGAGTACGCAGAGGAACCTTATATAGAAGCACAGATCATCACCCCTGTTGATTATGTGGGGCCTATTATCACGCTCTGCATGGAAAAGAGGGGAGTGCAGACAAACATGAACTATCTTGACCAGAAAAGGGTCGAGCTTACATATGAGATGCCTCTTGCAGAGGTTCTCTTCGAGTTCTATGACAGACTCAAGAGCGTCTCTCGCGGCTATGCATCCTTTGATTACCAGGTGAAGGGAGTCAAGAAGACAGATTTAGTGCGCCTTGACATCCTTGTAAACGGAGATCCTGTTGACGCGCTTTCGCAGCTTGTTTTCAAAGACAGCGCGCAAAGCAGAGGAAGAATAGTATGCGAGCGCCTTAAGGATGAGATTCCACGTCAGCAGTTCAAGATACCGATTCAGGCTGCAATCGGTGGAAACATCATAGCACGTGAGACAATAAGCGCATATAGAAAGGATGTAACTGCAAAATGCTATGGTGGTGATATATCAAGAAAGAGAAAGCTTCTTGAAAAGCAGAAGGAAGGAAAGAAGAGAATGAAGATGGTTGGAAATGTAGAGATTCCGCAGTCTGCATTCCTTGCTGTGCTGAAAACGGAGGAGAATGAGAAATGACAAAGGTCTTTGATCTTGAAAAGGACTACAAGAGGATTGTAATTAAAGATGGAAGGTATGAGGTGAGCGTTCTCACTCAGGGTGCTGTTCTCAATTCCTTTAAAATTGATGATGTTGATGTATGTCTAGGCTACAAGGACTATAAAAGCTACATAGACTGTCCCTCTCACATGGGAGAGGTTGTAGGCCCTTTTGCCAACAGGATCAAGGACGCAAGATTCACACTCGACGGCGTTGAGTACACACTTGAGAAGAACAACAACGGACGCAATAGTCTTCATAGCGGTTCAAAAAGTTTTGGACTTGAGAATTTCTCGATTGCAGGAATTTCTGATTCCTCTGTTACCCTTGCCCTTATAAGCGGAGAAAAGGGAGGATTTCCAGGCACGCATGAGGTCTTGGTCACATACATGCTCTCTGATGGGGCTCTTACAATCTCATACCAGGTTGCAAGTGACAAAAAGTGCCCGGTGAATATAACTAACCACGCATATTTCAATCTCAACGGAAAAGGGGATATAAGAAGTCAGGAGATAATGATTCCATCAGATGAATTCATCGCTGTGGATGAGTATCTCATTCCGACAGAGATAAGAAAGAGTGAAGGAACTGATTTTGATTTTAACAAAAGCACAGTAATCGGAGAAAGAAGGGACGGCAAATATGACCATGCCTTCATCCTCCGTGATGGCGAACAGGTGATTGCAAAGGGTGAGAAGTATCAGCTGAGAATGCTTACAGATCTTCCTGCTGTGCAGTTCTATACAGGAGCATATCTTAAGAATGAAGGTGAAAGCCTCAGCGGAGAAATCTATGGTCCTCATTCAGGCTTTGCGCTTGAGTCTGAGTTCTATCCTGATTTTGTAAACCGTCCGGATTTCAGAGGATTCTATACAAGAGAAGGTGTTCCATTTAAGACAAGCACCACATATATTTTGGAAGACAGGGTATGAAGGTAAGGCTTATAGGGATAACCGGAGGCTCTGGCAGCGGCAAAAGCACTGTAGTAAGGAGAATCCAGGAAAACAGCGGGGACTGTCTTTTAATCGAGATGGATAACTATTATAAAAGCGCTCCCCAGGTCAATAACGACAACATCACAAGCTATAATTTTGACCAGCCTGACGCTTTTGACATGGATCTTCTTTTAAAGAACCTTGATGACCTGAAGAGCGGCAGGAGCACAGAAATGCCCCTCTATGATTTTGTCACGCATTCAAGAAGGAAAGAAATCGTAATACTTGAGCCGAAGAAGCTCATAATACTTGACGGGCTCATGGTGCTCTATGATGAGAGAATCAGAAATCTTCTGGACCTCAAGATTTATGTCGAAACGCCTGCAGACATAAGGTTTATTAGAAGGCTTAAACGAGATATAGTCGAGCGTGGAAGGACGATGGAAAGCGTGATAAAGCAGTACATGGAAGTTGTCCGCCCTGGGCACTATAACTTCATCGAGCCGACAAAGGAATATGCTGATATCATAATTCCTGAGGGCGGGTATAACGAGAATGCGATGAAAGTGCTCTTCACGTTCGTATCGAGCATATTGAAAGAAGACTAATCCTTGTCAAAGCCCTTCGGCTTCTTGTAGATTTTGTGCCTGTCCCTTATTTCTTTCAGCGAGAAAGTCTCCGGAACAGGGTCCGGGCCTCCAAGAAATGACTTGCGGCAGCGGAAGAGGCGGGCAAAGCCAAGGATTGCACCTTTTATTATTCCGTGCTTTTTCACAGCCTGTATGAAATATGATGAGCAGGAGGGAGTATAGCGGCAGCTTGGGCCGAAGAAAGGGCTGAGCAGGCCACGGTAAAGATATATAGGAATCAAAAATATTTCCCTCAGTATTTTTCTCATGAGAATAAAATAAAGCAAAGGATGAATTTATGAAAGTGGATAAGACAAATGCCCTCAGGCTTCTTGATCTGAACAAAATAGAATACAGGACAGTCACATATGATGCTGATCTTCTTGAAAGCGGGGAAGATATTGCAAAAGAACTCAA
Source organism: Candidatus Ornithospirochaeta avicola (assembly GCA_019113245.1). Lineage (GTDB taxonomy): Bacteria > Spirochaetota > Spirochaetia > Sphaerochaetales > Sphaerochaetaceae > Ornithospirochaeta > Ornithospirochaeta avicola. The sequence goes on along the minus strand of DXHU01000023.1, from coordinate 178,231 downwards.
AGAAGAAAAGGAGAGGGTATACAAGACCCTTGTGACAGTATCTAAAAGCGCAGAACATTATGTGTTTGTAATACCTGTTGGAGAAACTCTTGATTTAAAGAAGGCCGCCAGGGTCACAGGCGAAAAAGAAATTGAGATGATAAAGCAGAAGGAACTGCTTCCATTAACCGGCTATGTGCACGGCGGATGCTCGCCAATTGGAATGAAGAAGAGCTTCAAGACCTATTTTGATGAGACAGTCATTCTTTTTGACCGCATCTACGTGAGTGCCGGCAAGAGGGGAATGCAGATGGAAGTTGATCCTGAAAAGCTGATTGAACTCTCCGGGGCAGAGACTGCGGACCTTGTGAAAGGGTGATGCTTGCAAAAAGTCAAATACCATATATAATGTACTTAACACATTTTGATAATCTGTCAGAAAAGCATAGCTCTTTATGACAAGAAATTTTATTTGAGGCGTTGACGTATTTATTTTCTTTTGATACTATCGTATAGGTCAATTGAGAAAATAAGGTTAAGAGGTTTAAAATGGCAACACCTAAGTATAAAACATCAAAGTCAAAGGCAGCTAGCAGAAAGGCAGCTAACATGAAGCTCAGCATGCCGAATCTTTCAGAGTGTCAGACATGTGGAAACTTAATCCCGTCTCACCGTGTATGCCCGAAGTGCGGTTACTATGCAGGCAAGCCGGTTGTAGTTAAGGACGAGGAATAATAAAGAGGAAACATATGACAGAGAACGAAGTATTTGAAAAAGTCAGAGACCTTGTAGTTGAGAAGCTCAACATCAAGAGTGAGAAGATTACAATGGATGCAGATTTCAGAAAGGATCTTGGTGCAGACAGCCTTGATACTTATGAGCTTGTTTATGCCATCGAGGAAGAGCTTGGAGTCACAATCAGTGATGATATGGCCAACGAGTTCGAGACAGTAGGTGATGCAGTAAGATATCTTGCAAAGGAATTGAACTAATTGAATCCTGCCGTTCAGAAAAAAGCTCCCGGTCTTAGTGAAGACAGAAAAAGGGAGCTTTTATTATTTTTAAGCGAACATGATCTTGAAATAAATAATCTTGAATTGCTGAATCTCGCATTCACCCATTCATCCTACTCAAATGAGATGCGCATGCATGCGCAGTCAAACGAACGCCTGGAGTTCTTAGGAGACAGCGTGCTTGCTCTTGTTACTGCCCAGTATCTTTATTCTCATCTGGCCAGTGTGGATGAAGGAGTGCTCAGCAAGATCAAGGCAAGCGTGGTAAGTGAGGAAAGCCTTGCAGAAATTGCATATTCATTTCACCTTGAGCGCTTCCTTTTAATGGGTAAAGGAGAGCTTGCGCAGGGAGGAAAGATGAAGAAGGCCGTGCTTGCAGATGCTATGGAAGCAGTCATTGCCGCTCTTTATCTTGATCAGGGACTGGAGAAGGCAAGAGGCTATGTCCTTTCCTTCATATCCTCCCAGGTAGAGAAATACCTTGATGACAAGCTTGATTTCAAGGACTATAAGACAAAGCTTCAGGAATACATTCAGAAGAAGAGAAAGACTCTTCCATCTTATAAAGTTGTAAACCAGACAGGACCTGACCATAACCAGGAATTCACAGTCACAGTCACTGTCCTTGGCCGTACATTCGGGCCGGCAAAAGGCAGGAACAAGAAATCAGCGGAGCAGGAGGCTGCGCATATAGCTCTCAGGGAGCTAAAGATCATCAGCGAGAACTGATGCGCGTGAGAGCAGATAAGCCCTGTCATTCTTCTTTGGATTTTCTATCACCTCATCAAGAAGCATTTCAAGGAGCCTTCCCATTTTTGCAGAAGGCTCTGCTATTTTATTCTCAATCAGATCTTTTCCGTTTATCTTTAGATCCTTGAGAGAAATCGCATTATTTTTCTCATCCTCTTCTTTTATCCTGTCAATGAGCGAGACAAGATATTCTGTATTCACATTTCCAGAAATCGCAAGCGCATCGTCAAGCCTGAGGTCTATGATCTCTTCTATGTTGTCTCTTCCTGCAGCGCGGACAAAGCGCCTTACAGCGGCATCTGAAAAGGAAGGGCTGTAGTTGAACATGTGCATTCTTATCAGATGTGACACTTTCTCTCTTTCCTCGTTGCTTGTCTTCAGCCTTCGCGCGATGCTCTCAAATATTTCCGCACTTTTAATCTCGTGCCCATAGAAGGTGTACTCCCTTTCACCGCTCTCATCATTTTTCCTTGTTGAGAGCTTTCCTATATCATGAAAGAGGGCTGCAAGCCTGACATAGCTGCTGTGACCGTTGATTCTAGCATAATCAAGAGTACGGAGAAGGTGAGTGTATAAATCGTTTTTATGCATTCCTCCAAGAGCAAATCCATATGCTGCATTAATCTCTGGAAGGATTATTTCCATAAGTCCGCATTTTCTCATCTGCTCAAGGCCGAGCGTCGGGTTGTCTGAAAGAATCAAGGAAAAAAGTTCTTCTTTTATCCTTTCTGCAGAGACCTTTCTTATATTGTCCTTCATCTTTACAATTGCAGAGAAAGTTTCATCTTCAATCCTGAAAGAGAGCTTTGAAGAAAAGCGCAGAGCGCGGAGCATCCTCAGCGCATCCTCGCTAAAACGTTCCTCAGCATTTCCGATTGCCCTTATTATTCCCTTCTTCAGATCTTTTTTCCCTTCATGCAGGTCTATTATCTCTCCATCCGGAAGACTTGCTGCCAGAGCGTTTATCGTGAAATCCCTTCTTTTCAGATCCTCCTCAAGATCTTCAGTGAACTCAATCGTTTCAGGATGGCGGGAATCAAGATAAACTCCGTCAGATCTGAATGTCGTGACCTCATAGCTTTCCCCTTTAAAGAGCACAGTCACCGTGCCGTGCTTTATTCCCGTATCTATCGTGCGCCGGAAGATTCTCTTCACATCCTCCGGCCGTGCATCGGTCGTGAAATCGTAGTCCTGGTTCTCTTTTTTCAGCAAAAAGTCGCGAACTGCACCCCCTACAAGGTAAACCTTGTAGCCGTTTTCATTGAAATATTTAGCAAATTCTTTTATCTTTTCCGGGACTCTGTACTTCACAGCCTGATTATATTCTATCGGGAGCCTTTAAAAAAGGGCTTGAGTCTTGTCTATATCCTGCCTTTTCACTATGATAACAGAGTTAAGGAGATATCATGTTCAAAGGTGTAAACAACAAAGTCAGCTTCCCTAAAATGGAAGAGGAAATTCTCCGTTTTTGGGATGAGAACAACATATTTAAGAAATCAATTGAGACAAAGGCTGAAGATAACGAATACGTGTTCTATGACGGACCTCCGTTTGCAACAGGACTTCCGCACTACGGACACCTTGTACCTGGGACAATCAAGGATGCCATCCCCCGCTATCAGAGCATGAGGGGAAAGCGTGTCATCCGCCGTTTCGGATGGGACTGTCACGGTCTTCCTGTGGAAAATGAGATAGAAAAGAAGCTTGGCATCTCCGGGCATAACAGCATCGAGAAATTCGGTGTTGCCAAATTCAATGACGAATGCAGGTCAATTGTCCTCAGATATACAAACGAATGGAAGAGCACAATAAGGAGAATGGGACGTTGGGTCGATTTCGACAACGGGTACAAGACCATGGATATCTCCTTCATGGAAAGCGTCTGGTGGGCATTCAAGACACTCTATGAAAAGGGTTATATCTACAAGGGTTTCAACATCCTTCCATATTCTCCAGCTCTCGAGTGCCCTGTATCAAACATGGAGGTGAGCCTTGGAGGCTACCGTGATGTCACAGATCCTGCCGTTACTGTCAAATTCAAGGCAGACGGAAAGGAAAACACATATTTCCTTGCATGGACAACAACTCCATGGACACTGCCAAGCAATCTTGCTCTGGCTGTCGGTCCTGATATCGATTATCTCCTGATAAAAGACAAGGAAAATGGTGAATGCTATTACCTTGCAAAGGCACTAGTAGGAAAGTATTACAAGAGCGAGGAAGATTATTCAGTCATCTCTCAGATGAAGGGAAGTGCCTTGAAGGGCATGACGTATGAGCCTCTCTTCCCTTATTTTGCATCACTGAAGGAAAAGGGTGCGTTCATCGTCGTAACTGGAGATTATGTCACAACCGAGGACGGATGCGGAATCGTACACACAGCACCAGGATTTGGTGAGGATGACTATAATGTTCTGCGCGGAACTGGAATCCCGACAGTCTGTCCGATAGACTCTGCATGCCGCTTTACAAGCGAGGTTCCTGATTTTGAGGGCATGTTTGTAAAGGATGCTGACAAGAGCGTGATCGAGTGGCTCAAGAATAACGGAAAGCTCGTGAAGAGGGAGAACTACCTTCACGCATATCCTTTCTGCTGGAGAACAAAGAAACCTCTGATCTACAGGGCCATGAGCTGCTGGTTTGTTGATGTGCAGAAGATAAAGAAGGCAATGCTGGAAGCAAATGAGCAGATTCACTGGGTTCCTGAGCATATAAAGTACGGTCGTTTCGGAAAGTGGCTTGAGGGTGCAAAGGACTGGGCAATAAGCCGCAACAGGTTCTGGGGCAATCCGATTCCTGTATGGCAGTGCGACGGTTCAGATTATGTTGAGGTAATCGGAAGCGTTGAAGAGCTTGAAAAAAAGAGCGGCAAGAAGGTTTCTGATCTTCATAAGCAGTATGTTGATGAGCTTACATGGCCAAGTCCGGACGGAAAGGGCACTATGAGAAGAATTCCGGATGTCTTTGACTGCTGGTTTGAGTCCGGTTCCATGCCTTATGCACAGCAGCATTATCCGTTTGAGAACAAGGAGCGCTTTGAGAGAATCTTCCCGGCAGATTTCATCAATGAGGGGCTGGATCAGACAAGAGGATGGTTCTATTCTCTGACCGTGCTTGCGGCAGGACTTTTCAACAAGCCTGCATTCTATAACTGCATAGTCTCCGGAATCGTGCTTGCAGCAGACGGAAGAAAGATGAGCAAGAGTGAGAGAAACTTCACAGACCCGATGGAGATTGTGAATCAGTATGGTGCTGATGCACTGCGCTTTGCTCTCATCGATTCATGCCTTGTCAAGGCTGATGACCTCAAATTCAGCGATGATCTGGTAAAGGATGTGCTGAAGAACCTCCTCCTTCCTCTCTGGAATGCTTATTCTTTCTTTGTCACTTATGCAAACATTGACAGCTACGAGAGGAGCGAAACAAGATTCGAGGATCTGAAAAATCCGCTTGACAAGTGGATTATCAGCTGTCTTAATCGTCTTGTGAAGGAAGTTACCGTCGGCTTTGACAGCTATGATATGACTGCCCCATGCACATCCATTGTCCGTTTTATTGATGACCTCAATAACTGGTATATCAGAAGAAGCAGAAGAAGATTCTGGAGAAGCGAAAACGATGAGGACAAGAAAGAGGCATATGATACTCTTTACAAGGTGCTCATCACACTTTCAAAGGTCGCATGTCCTTTAATTCCTTTTGTGACAGAAGAGATTTATCAGAACCTGAGAAAGGAAAGTGATCCAGAGTCAGTCCATCTTTGCTCCTGGCCTGAATACAACGAAAATGAAAGGGATTTTGAGCTTGAAGCAGAGATGAGCCTCATAGTCAAGGCAATCGAGATGGGAAGGGCTTTAAGAAGCTCATCAAATCTCAAGGTCCGTCAGCCTCTTAAGAGCTTCTTCATTGTCGACCGCTCTGAAAAAGAGAGGGAAATCCTTGAGGCAAATTCCTCAATAATCTCTGAAGAGCTGAATGTCAAAGAAGTATTTATCCAAAAGGATGAGGAGGCTCTTGTCTCCTACAGTGCAAAGGCAAACTTCAAGGTTCTGGGATCCAGACTTGGAAAGAACATGAAGGAAGTCGCTAAGATTATCGAAGGCTTTACCAGCGAAGATATCTCATCAATACTTTCTGGAAATGAGAAGACTGTAAGCTATGCTGAGGGAAGCATAAGCCTCAAAGAAGAGGATCTTGTGATAAACAGAACAGAGAAGGAGCACGTAAAGGCCCTCAATGAGGGAAGCCTTACTGTCGGTTTTGATACAGACATCACAAGGGATCTTTATCTTGAAGGAATTGCAAGAGATATCGTGAGAAGCATACAGAACGAGAGAAAGGAAAAGGGCCTTGAAGTCTCAGACCATATCTCTCTTGTCCTGAAGAGCGATGAGGATGGAGATGATGCTATTTCTTCTTTTGAATCCTACATCAAGAAGGAGACTCTAGCAGACAGTCTCTCTGTTTCTCCAAATGACGGATCCGAGATTTCCCTTGAGGGAAGAAGTGTGCACATAAAGCTTGAGAAGATATGAAGAAAGCAGTTCTAGCACTTTTAGCATTTTCTCTTATCCTTTCATCCTGTGTGCATAAAAGCCCGTTTGAGACTGAATATTATTTTCAGGCTCTTGGAGAGGATAATGAGCTTGTAATCACGGCAGATGCAGTCAAGCTGAAAGAGTCATATCCATCTTTTTCAAGCGATGCTGTAATCAGCCGTGCTGACAGAATCAATCTTGCTCTCACAAGTGAAGAAGAAGGGATGGTCGGACTTTCTGATTACAGTCTTTCTGGAGCACTTGAGGGAAACTATGGGACAATACTGGTGAACACAGCAATCTCAATGCTTGATGGATTTGAGAAAGAAAAAGAGGGGGATCTCAAGTATTACACAAACGGAGAGTTCTCGCTCTATGTTCCAAAGACAGGGATTCTGCTATTCACTGACAGCGATTATGCCTCCTTTTATGACAGAACGATAGAGAATAGAAAGATTATGATACCATTTGAAACGGCATCTAATCTTGCATCTTCAATGTTCTCCATCTTTATCAGAAATCCGAGGACCATGCTTTCTCTTGGCTTTGACATTCCTCTTGCGACGCTGATGGAGGTCGATACCCTGATAGCTTCGATAAATGAAAGGGATGGATCTTTTACTCTTGATGCGACTTTCCTGATGAAGAGCGAAAGAAGTGCAAACACTCTTACAAATCTGTTGAGGACAATGCTTGTTACGAACATAAGAAAGAGCGGGGGAGCGCTTGATTTCGATCTTCTTTCCAATATGCTTTATAAAGAAGGATCAGCTGTGATTGTCTCCGGCATGAATATCGAGAGGGCAACTGTTGATTCGATAACACAGAACGCAATGAATATGATTGGTGGGGTAATGTGATGCCATACTATGAATACCGCTGCACCAAGTGCGGCAAGATTTTTGAGAAATTCAATGCAATAAAGGATGCTGACAAGAGCCAGGTGTGTCCCTCATGTGCAAGTGAGGCAATAAGGCATTTTGTAGCACCTGAGGTAATATTTCATGGGTCAGGATATTATGTGACTGACCACAGAAGCGAGAGCTCAGCAAAAGGAGAAGGAAAATGAAAAGAATACTGACGGGGGACAGAACTACAGGAAAACTGCACTTAGGGCACTATGTCGGCTCTCTCAGGCAGCGTGTTGCTCTTCAGCATGATTATGACACTTTCATTTTGCTTGCAGATGTTCAGGCTCTTACAACGCATTTTGATAATCCTGAGCTTATAAACTCCAGCATTCTGGATGTAGCAATCGACAATCTTTCAGTGGGGCTTGACCCGGAAAAGGTCACTATTATCCAGCAGTCAATGATTCCATCAATTGCAGAGCTTACAATCTTTTATTCCATGATCACTACTGTCAACCATCTCTTGATCAATCCTACAATCAAGAGCGAGGCAAGAAACTATGGCTTTTCTTCAGAGAACGCTCATGATTATGATTATGACTTTTCAAAGCTCAGTTATGGATTCCTAGGTTACCCGGTAAGCCAGACAGCAGACATCACATTCTGCAATGCAGACCTTGTTCCTGTAGGAGAGGACCAGGTTCCTCATATTGAGCTTTCAAGAAAGATAGTAAGAAAATTCAATGCACTTTACGGCACAGAAATCACTGAGCCTGATTACAAGCTGTCAAGTGTATCCAGGCTCTGCGGTCTTGACGGCAATGCAAAGATGGGCAAGAGCCTTGGCAATGCAATTTACCTTTCTGATACAAAAGAGGATGTGGAGAAGAAAGTCAGAAGTGCTGTCACTGACACCAACAGGGTCTCAGTCAAGATTCCAGGAAATCCTGATGTGTGCACCGTATATCAGTATCATAAGGCATTTAATGAAGCAGAGTCAGGAAACATCTGCTCGATGTGCAAGAATGCGCAGATTGGATGTGTTGCATGCAAGAAGATGCTTGCCTCTGCTCTTAACGCTGTTTTAGATCCCATCAGAGAAAAGAGAGCATATTATGAAAGCCATATCTCAGATGTGAAGGACATCATAAAGAGCGGCACAGACAAGGCAAACAGAATAGGGAATGAGAATATCAGGTCAATTAAAGAGAAGATGCACGTGCTAATCTGAATAATCAGATAGCATAAAACTTCAGTAAAAATTGCAGATATATAATACTAAAATGCTTGCTGAAACGGACTAAAGTGAAAGAAATAATAAAAAAAGTCCGTTTCAGAAGCATTTTTAAAGCTTTAAGCTGGTCTCTTCTTATTGATTTTCTTTTTCCAGATTCTCTCTGGCAATTGAGAGCATGAGCTTGATTCTGTTCTCCTGATTGACTTTTGTTGCTGAAGGGTCATAATCAATTGGAACTATATTGCTTTCCGGGTAACGCTCTTTCAGCGGCCTTATCATGCCCTTTCCTGCTATATGATTGGGCAGGCATCCGAAGGGCTGTGTGCATACTATGTTGGAGTATCCCTTGTTTATGAGCTCCACCATCTCTGCAGTCAGGAGCCATCCTTCGCCCATCTTGCACCCCTGGCTGATTATTCCTTCTGCATAGCCTTCAAGTTCCTTAAATGTGGCAGGACGTCTGAACTCCTCGTGTCTCGCTATGGCTTCATTCATCCAGCGCTCAAACTTTTCCATATATGGAATGGCAACATACTTCATCAGAAGTTTCCATTTAAGCCGTCCTCCATAGAGGTCCTGATCTGTTATGCTGTTTGAAAAACAGTAGAATACAAATCCCATCATGGGAGGAAGCATCACTTCGCAGTCCTGGCTTTCAAGAAAGCTTTTGAGGTCGTTGTTTCCGAGCTTTGAGTACTTCATGTAGATTTCTCCAACAACTCCGACCTTCACTTTGCTCTTCCGCTCGCATTTAATTGATGCAAAGTCATCAGAAATCTGGTTGAGATTGCGCTTCAAATGCTTTCCAAAGTAACCTCTGTTTTTATTGAAGGCTTCTCCAAGGCGCTCAGTCCAGGTAGCAACAAGTCTATCAGTATCTCCCTTGTTCACCTCATATGGTCTTGTCTGGTTTGAAAGCATCATCAGCATATCCCCGTAAATGAGGCCTGTAAATGCCTGAATGAGCATGAAGAGATTGATTTTAAATCCTGGATTGCTGTTCATGCCCTGAAGATTCAGCGATATTACAGGAATGTTTCCCAGCCCTGCCTTCTCAAGAGCCTTCTTCAAGAGGAAATAGTAATTGCTTGCTCTGCATCCTCCGCCAGTCTGGCTGATTGCCAGCGCGCAGTGATCCTTGTCAACAAGGCCGCGTCTTATTGCATCCAGCATCTGTCCGATTACAAGGAGTGCAGGATAGCACATGTCGTTATGCACATACTTCAGTCCTTCATCAATCAAAGTGGCATCATTGTTTTCAAGAAGGAGAACATTATAGCCATGATTGACGAAGATTCTCTTCATTATGTCAAAATGGATTTCAGACATGTTTGGGACAACTATTGTCCACTTCTGCTCTTTCATTTCTTTTGTGAATTCGCTCATTTTTCTTCCTCTTCAAGCTCAAGGGCTGCAAAAAGTGAGCGCATCCTTATTTTCACAGCTCCCAGATTGGTTATCTCATCAATCTTTATCTGCGTGTAGATCTTGTCAGAACTTCTCAATATCTGCCTTACTTCATCTGTTGTGACAGCATCCAGACCGCATCCGAAGGATACAAGCTGTACAAGATTCATGTCCTTCCTGTCCAGTATGTATTCAGCCGCATCATACATCCTTGCATGATATGTCCACTGATTTAGGACAGTCCTTTCTTTCTTCTTCTCAAGATAGCTTATGCTGTCCTCGCTTATCACAGCCGCGCCAAGGGAGACAATCATGCGGTCTATGCCATGGTTTATCTCAGGATCCACATGATAGGGACGTCCTGAGAGAACAACAATCTGCCTGTTTTCTTTTCTGGCTTTTTCTATGATTTCTTTTCCCTTGTCCAGTATCTTCTTTCTGAAGCGTTCCTGTTCAAGAATTGCATCATCGAATGCTTTTCTTACAAGGCGCTCAGGGATTGAGAATGCTGCGCTTATGTTCTTTGAGAATGCTTTCTTATGTTCAAGCGAGAGATATACAAGCTTGAGCTCTGAGGAGCCAAGATCCTGGTTTGATTTTATGACTTCACCATAATATGCAACTACAGGGCAGTTGTAGTGGTTGTTGCCTTTTTTTTCATCCACATTGTAGCTGCTTGCAGGAATGAATATATAATCGACATTCCTTTCCTTGAGGCTCTCTACAGCCCCATGCATCAGCTTTGCAGGAAAACATACTGTGTCGCTGGGGATACTTGCCTGACCGGAGATATAAAGGCTCCTTGAGCCGAAAGGGGAGACAACTGTCTTGAACCCGAGGCGCGAGAAGAGTGTCTGATAAAAAGGAAGAAGGTCATAAAGCCCAAGCTGAAGCGGAAGGCCGAGAGTTCCTCTCTTGTTCTCCGGATCCTTGTCCATGTATTCTTTCAGCAGTTCCTGTTTATAAAGGTACATGTTCAGGCTGTCATCATCCTTCTTCTTTATTCCTGTAATAGGTTTGTCGCATTTGTTTCCGCTTATGAGCCTTCTGTTTAGGCCAAAGTCATTTATCGTGAGTATGCAGCGGTTTGAACATCCCTGGCATCTGATGCTTTTGAGCTTCGGATTGAGCTCATCAAGCTCTTCCTTGTTTATGATGCTGCTTGATTTCCTGTCGTTTTTCTTTTTCATCCTCGCATAGAGCGCAGCACCGAATGCGCCCATCAGGCCTGCAATTGTCGGCCTGATTACATTGCTCTGCATTTCCATCTCGAAGGCGCGAAGAACTGCATCATTTAAGAATGTTCCTCCCTGCACGACTATATTCTTCCCAAGCTGGTCGCACCTTGTGGCCCTTATGACTTTATAAAGGGCATTCTTTACAACGCTTATTGCAAGTCCTGCAGATATGTCGCTTATATCAGCACCATCCTTCTGTGCCTGCTTTACAGATGAATTCATGAAGACTGTGCATCGGGAGCCAAGGTCTACTGGATTCTTTGCAAAAAGAGCAAGAGAAGAGAATTCCTGGCTGGATTTTCCAAGAGCATTTGCAAATGTCTGCAAAAAGGATCCGCATCCTGATGAGCATGCTTCGTTTAAAAATATGTCATCAATTGCTCCATCACGGATTTTAAAGCATTTTATATCCTGTCCACCGATGTCTATTATGAAGTCAACAGATGGCAGGAAGTGTTTTGCTCCAAGAAAGTGAGCTTCTGTCTCAACCAGTCCGTAATCCAGATTGAATGCTGCCTTCAAAAGATCTTCACCATATCCTGTGGATGCGCTTGCAGCAATCTCGATGTCAGGGAAATCTGAGTATACAGAAGAAAGGAACGATGCGATTGCCTGAACAGGATTGCCGTTGTTTGCTCCATATCTGGATAAAAGCAGATTGGCATTCTCATCAATCAATGCACATTTTATTGTGGTGCTTCCCGCATCAACTCCAAGATATGCCTTTCCTTTATATGTTCTTGCATCTGTTACTGGAACAGTTGCCTTTTCATGCCTTATTCTGAATTCATCATATTCTTCTTGGTTTTCAAACAGAGGGTGGAGTTTTATGAAATTTCCGCTTCCCTTAAGAGATGAAATCTTGTTTATTAAAGTGGAAATAAGAATCCCTTTTCCTTTTGCAGAAAGAGCTGTCCCGAGTGCTACATAGTAAAGGCTGTTTTCCGGACAGGTGCCAACTAAGCGCAGCTGCTGGTCAAAGCATTTTCTCAGTGTTGGAATGAAAGTCAGAGGGCCTCCAAGATATACTACATTGCCCTCAATCTTCCTGCCCTGTGCAAGTCCTGCAATAGTCTGGTTGACTACAGCAAAGAGAATGCTAAGCGCAATATCTTCAGTCTTAGCTCCCTGATTTATCAGCGGCTGTATGTCGGATTTTGCAAACACACCGCATCTTGAGGCAATCGTATAAACTTCCGTTGCCTTCTTTGCAAGGTTGTCTATATCATCACGGGAGATTCCAAGGAGGGTCGCCATCTGGTCGATAAATGCTCCTGTTCCTCCGGCGCATGTTCCGTTCATCCTGACTTCAAGACCGCCTTTGAGAAAAAGAATCTTTGCATCCTCTCCGCCAAGCTCTATTATTACATCGGTTGAGGGAAGGTAGGTGAGTGCACAAAGGCGTGTGGCATATACTTCCTGCACAAAATCAAGCTCAGCCTGCTCTGCCAGTCCCATTCCTGCAGATCCGCTTAATGCGAGCATTATGCTCTGATCTCCCACTTTCTCCATGAAAGATGTGAGCATGTCGTGCGCTTTCTTGAATATTTCTGAATAATGCCTTTCGTAGGCACTGTATATGAGCTTTCCGCTTTCATCTACGGCAACGACCTTCATCGTCGTTGACCCTACATCTATTCCAACTCTCAACATATATCTAAAAGATATATGATTGCAAAAGAAATGACAATAAAACAAAAGCATCTAATTGATATGCTTATAGTTACATATTACTCAGAATGTCTGGTTTTAAAGTTCTCTTGAAATATATTGCAAAAGGGCAGAACGGCATTGAACTCCAGGAATCTTCTTGTATATGACTCTGAATCTGTTTTTTATGAACGTCTCTGACTTCTGTATGTCATAAGCTATTTCTTTGTTTGTTTTGTTCCCTGATGAGATATAAAGAGAAAGTATAATTGATATATCATCATCTGAAAGATCAGAAATATATTTTATTTCTCTGATTCGTTTTTCTAGCTTCTCAATATCAGATTGCAGTGATGATTCGATTCTGATTATATCCTCATCTCTATCCAAACTAGATATGCTGTAATCTTCTATGGAATTTCTTGCATCCTTTATTTTCTCTAGTAGTTTCTTGTAGTCGTTTTTCAGTTGAAGCATTTCTTCTATTTTTTCTTTGTAGAGAATCGTCAGAAAAACTGAGAAAAATGTGAGATAAATCACTGCAGAGGAGAATTCTGATATGAAATCTCCATGAACGTATGCCATTAATCCAAAGCTGAAAATAAGCAGAATAAAAACAACAAAGGCTTTTGTTCTAATTCGGTTTTCCCAGAATCCATAATATTGACTCAACAACAGGCTGACAAATAGCAATCCCCACCCCCAGAAAGAACTGCTGCTCCCATCCAAAAACGCAAGAGTGCTCATAAAAAAGAAGAGAAAGCACTGATAGTACCTGAAAAAAGGCTTGTCAATCAGACTAGGGAGAAAAAGAAGCAAAGAGATGGCATCAAGAAGCATCACCGGATGATAAGCTTCGCCTGTTGAGATAAATAGCATTATAAGTGTAAGTGAAAACAGCAGTATCATGGTTATACCGAATATAAGTTGTCTCTTTCTCATTTTAAATCTCCTTCCACCAGTATTTTTGAGCAAGCACTTCTTGAAGGTTGAAATATTTAAAAACAATACTAGTTTCAACTATGTTGCTTAGAATATATTTTTTTATTTTATGAAAGTTCCAGCATTTTGTATTAAACGGATTATATTTTTTTGTAGCAATGTCAATTTGTTTATCATAATAGTAGTCTTGAATCATAATTAAAGATAATAGCAACATCCCTTGCTGTATGGTTTTCTTATTGCCACCCCAAAATGAAAAAAAAGCTGATAACCTAGAAAATAAATTACGGTTATTAGAAACATTGTGGAAAAAGTAGTGTTTAAGCTTCGAGTCAGAAACAAAGAAAAAAGTATTTATATTTAATAGTGAGTTTGCTGTTGGGTTATCGCAACAAGCAATAAATGGTAATAAAGCAACAATTTTTAAAGCAATGTTATCCTTTTGAATTCTTATATCTTCTTTTATTGATGAATTTGCCAAAGAGCAAATTTTTAAATTTTCTTCATAAATTTTTTCTAAGATATTCATAGATTTGAATTCTATTATTTATGCTTGGAATTAACAAGATAAAAATATTTCTACCTTACTATTAATTCATTATATTATAAGTAATTAATTAATTTACACTAAAGTGTAATTGAATTATATTTCACAGTTAGTATTATAAAATCTATGGAGGTTTTTTATGAAAAAGAAGAGTGTTTTTCAGCCCGCTTGTTATTGTTGTGATTATGTTGGTTTCAAGAAAATCGAAGAAGTCATGAAAGAAATGAATGACGAAATTATTCTGAAAAAAACAGAAGATAACAAGCAAACAAGGAAAAAAGCTTGCTAAGAATTTGCCGGTTCTATTATTTATTTTAGACCGGCATTAAAACGATAGGGGGTGAATTTTTGTTTAAGCGTTCTATATATTCGCACCTATATATTAGAGACAATATAGCCTGCATATATAATTCAATACAAGTTACCATGCTTTTTGTAAAAAAAGATAAGGTTCATATATATTATGAAACAGGTAAGTATGGAGAATTGACTGGAAAAGATCTTGAAATAGCAAATACACTGATTTCAATGAGAAACTGGGTCCCGGAAAATGAAGAGGAGATTGCTTTAAGTCATAAAATTTTTAATCATCTTGATAACGGTGTTGAAATAAAAGAAATGGTTTTGCATCTTACAGATTATTGTAATTTGCGATGTAAATACTGTTTTATAGAAGATGGAATTTGTGAAAACTATACTAGACGCAATATGAGCTGGGATGTGGCAAGCCATGCTATTGATAAGTTTTTTAAATTACCATCTGTTTTAAAGAATATTAATGAAGAGTTTACTATCGTTTTTTATGGGGGAGAGCCCCTATTAAACTGGAATATTATGAAAAAATGTCTAACATATATTTCAGAAAAATATGGTAGCTTCAAAGTAAAAACTGTGGTTATAACTAATGGGACACAAATTACAGATGAAATTGCAAAAACATTAAAAGAATATAATACAAATGTATGTGTATCAATTGATGGTCCAAAGCACGTTAATGATATGTATAGGGTATCAGCTGATGGGAAAGGGTCATTTGATGAAGTGGTAAGTAAAATTGAAATATTGCGTAAACATGGAATTGAACCAGGAGTTTCATCTGTTATGACAAGAAGCAGTATTGATAACCTTTCAGATGTAGCTCAATTTCTTTTTGGCGATTTAAAAATTAAAGGGGCTGGTTTTAATCATGTATCTATTATTCCTTCAAGCGGTGAATATTCTTCTTTTGATGAGGATTATGAAAATAAATATGGAAGTTCTCTTCTTAAGATGGCTGAGATAATTAATGAAAAATATCCTGAAGTTTATGAAAAAAGAATGGATGCAAAAATAAATGATTTTCTAGAGCGTGTCATACGAAAATCGTCATGTACAGGGACAGGAAATCAAATCAGCGTTAGTACAGATGGGTTCATTGGAATTTGCCAAGGATATATGGGCTCAAGAAAAACTTTTAACAATACAGTTTTTGATCAAAACTATTATCCGGAAAACGATTCAGTATTTATAGAATGGAGTAAGAGATCTCCATATAATATTAATGAATGCATTTTTTGTCCAGCTTTGTCTACTTGTGGAGGAGGTTGTCCGAGAAATGCAGAAATGATGACAGGTTCTATATGGGGCTTGGATTCTGGTTTTTGTATGTTTTCAAAAAAAGCTCAGGAATGGTTAATATGGAAATACTATGATGAGAATATAATTGATTTGTGGAGTGATGATGCTGATTACCATATCTCGTGTAATTAAGGAAAGTTCTTTATCAAACATCTTAATGACAATTATGTTGTTGGTTTTGAAACTTGCCGAACTGATTTCATATCCTCTTCTCTTCATTGCCCTGATTTTCTACCCGGAGAACAGGATTCTGTTTGCAGCTTTTCTTGCTCTTTACCTTGTTCTTCCTAAAATCAATTCATCAGCAGACAATCTTCTTCTCGCTCTTGGAAATGATAACAGGATGGAGAAGATAAAACAGTCCTTTTCAAGGTGCGTCAATATAGACTTTGAGTTCTTTGAGTCTGAAAAAGGGCAGGAGATATTTTCAAAGGCAGTTGCAACGACAAACTCTTCAAAGTCCGCTTTTTCTCTGCTTTATCAGAAACTTATCAAGCAGATTTCCGCAGTCCTTTATATCATAATTTCTCTTTTCTTTGTGTTTTCCACTCAGAACAGAGCTTTGACTCTTTCATATGCAGTTTTCCTATTTCTTGTCATACTTGTCTTCTTTTCCTTTGAAATGGCAAGAGGAAAAAAGAAAAGCATGTTCAAAAAAGAAGAGAACAGCTTGATGAGAAACATCAGATATCTTGAGAAGATTTCAAGAATAAGGGAAAGTGCAGAGGTCCTTGATTACTATTCAGCAGAGGAATACATAAAGGATAAATTCTCAGAGCAGGAGTTCTCATATGATGAAAAGCAGAAGAAATATATGGCTGATACACGTATCCTTGTTCTTTCTGAGTACATTATTTCTTTCCTGCTGTGCATTTTTGCTCTCCTTTCTGATGCTCCTGCTGCAAATGCTGTGATGCTTTTCTCGCTTCTTTATCAGGGGATAAAGACAGCAGAGATATTTGCATCAAGCACAAGCGAGGTTGCTGTCATATCAAGACAGATTGATGATTATTATGCATTCATTGACTGGGGATGCGATAAAAAGAAAGATAATCTTGATCAGAAGCTTAAAAGCATATCTTTTGAAAATGTTTCCTTTTCATATGAGTCTGCAAAGGACAAAAAGGTTCTTAAGAACATCAGCCTTGAAATCTCAGCTGATGAGAAAATCGGGATTGTAGGACTCAATGGAGCAGGGAAGACAACGCTTATAAAGCTCCTGATTGGGCTTTATGATGCAAAGGAAGGCTCTGTGTCAATAAATGGTAGGACTGTATCTGGGATTGCCAATGTATTTGACTGTTTTTCCTGCATATTCCAGGATGACACAGTGCTTCCGATGAGCGTCAGGGAAAATATTCTCTTTGGACGCAAGATGGATGAGAAGAAATATAATGCTGTAATTGAAAAAAGCGGTCTTGATAAAATCCTCGAGAAAAAGAAAGTGAGCGACACTGTGGAGATCCCGTCTTTCTATGTAAAGAACGGTACAGATTTCTCGCTTGGCGAGATACAGCATCTTTATCTTGCAAGGGCGCTGTATAAGGATGCTCCGTTTTTTATCATGGATGAGCCTACTGCCGCACTGGATCCTGTGGAGGAGGCAAAGCTTTTTTCCTCGTTCAATTCTCTGCTCGAGGATAAGGGAGGAATATTTATAACCCACAGGTGTTCAAGCCTTAAAGGTTTCAAGAGGATTCTTGTAATAGCTGATGGAGAAATCGTGGAAGACGGAAGCTATGATGAACTGATCAAGAAAGGAGGATACTATGCAGGTCTCTTGTCTGAACAGGCTGCACTATTTTCCAGATAAGAAAACTCTTTTCTATTTATGGAAAAAGGATAAGCGCCTTATTGTCTATCCTCTGCTAAAAGCTGTTTTTGCTTCACTTATTTCATATTTCATGCTTTTCTTTCTTGATGGCCTGATTGGCGGAAGAAATATTCTTTTAATACCGTCTATTTTTTCCATTCTGATGCTGAATGTATTTGTCATACTTATCATGCATAAGAGCGAGAATCTCGATTTCTTGCTTCGCCTTTCTTTTTTCCGTGAACTTTCAGGTAAGAGAATAGAGCTTGTGAATGAACCTTCAAGCTGGAGAAAATCACAGGCAATTATGGACTGGCAGATGCATAACGGAGGCCCTGCAATAAATGCATACCGTCTTCTTGAAAAGAGACTTACTCTTCTTTCATCCCTGCTTATTGCCATTTGCTATATTCTATTTTCTTCAGAAATTCATCATGCATTCTATCTTCTCCTTCTTGTTGCTTTCTCTCTTCTTTTGTCTTTCGTTTTTTACAAGACTGAAAAGAATGTTTCCATCACACTTGAGAAAGGAATAGAGAGCCTGATGGAGAACAACAGAAAAGGAGATTATTACTTTGCCCTCCTTTCCAGCGAATTTGAAAAGATGAAGAGCATAAGGAGCAACAACAAGAATTCTTTTGTTGAAGGGAAATACAGCTCTTTCATGAATCCGATGATGAGGCTTTTCAAGAAGGAAGAGTATGAGAAGACTCTCATAGGACTTTTCGAAGCCCTTTCCGCGATTTTGCTTGTCATTCTCTTCCTTGCTCTCTCATCCACATCTTATTCTCTCACTCTCTGTCTGTCACTGATGAGCCTGGTTCTGTTCTTTACATCCCTTTTCAGGGGAAGAAGCGAAGTTGAGATCAATAATGAAAGAATGAGAGTCTATCTTGAGTTCCTTGATCTTGAGAAAAAGAAAGGAAAGATAGAAAAGGGCGGTAAGGGGATAAGACTTGAAAATGTCTCATACATATATCCAGGAGCAGAAAACAAAGCTGTTGATGATGTGACTTTTGAATTCAAGAGGGGCAGAATCTATTCAATAGTGGGACCGAACGGAAGCGGCAAAAGCACACTGGTAAAGCTGATGCTCTCACTTCTTTCTCCATGCGAGGGAAGAATAATAGCAGAGGAGGGTCTGAGCTTCTCATACTGTCCGCAGTCTGTGACAATATTCTCCTTCACGCTTGGTGAGAATGTTGCGATGAAAAAGGGATATGATGGCAATAAAGTCAGATCTCTTCTTTCTTCTCTTGATATCAATGAGGATACAGAGCTCAAGCTCGGCTCAGATTATGAAAGTGTCGGGATAGAGCTTTCAGGAGGCCAGAGCCAGAGAGTTCAGATTGCACGTTCAGTCTTTTCTTCTGGTTCTGTTCTTATAATGGATGAGCCAACAAGCCGTCTTGATGTGAAAGCAGAAAAGAGAGTGTATGAAGAAGCCCTAAGAGTAAAGCCTGGAGATACAGCAGTCTTTATATCACACAGGCTCTCAAGCAGCTTCTATTCAGATGAAATAATTGTCATGGATAGAGGAAAGATAGCAGCAAGCGGAAGTCATGAGGCTCTTTATTCTTCCTGCGCACTTTACAGAGAAATGTTTGATGAGCAGAAGAATCAGAGCGGACTCTGACTCTTCTCTTCTTCCTCTCCCCTTGCATTGAAATAGAACACCTGCATTTTCTCTATTGCCTTTTCTATCTCCTCATCCATCTCAAGTGCCTCATAGTGCTTTCTAGATTCTTCTTTATCCGGATTGGTTACAGGATGCTTTGGAGAGAAAATCACGCAGCAGTCCTCGTATGGAAGGATGCTTGTCTCATATGTGCCTATTTTCTTTGACACTGTAATAATCTCCTCCTTGTCCATGCCGACAAGGGGGCGGAGGACTACAAGGCTAGTCATGCTGTCTGTGAAGTTCATCGCGCTGAGTGTCTGGCTTGCAACCTGGGAAAGAGCTTCACCCGTGACAATTGCAGTTGCTTTTTTCGCTTTTGCAATGCGCTCTGCAGTCTGCATCATGCTTGCACGGAACATCAGAGTTGTTTCGTCTATATAGCTTTTCTTCTTTATCCTGAGCTGCCCATCCGTAAACGGAACGACATAAAGCCTTGTACCTTCAAGATATGGGGCAATTAAAGATGCAAGCTTCTTTACTTTTTCAAGTGCTTCATCGCTTGTGTACGGATATGCATGAAAGTATATGCAGTCAAGCTTAACTCCGCGTTTTGCCATATAGTAGGCGGCAACAGGGCTGTCTATTCCTCCCGAAAGAAGAAGAACAGCTCGTCCTGCTGTTGAAACAGGAAGTCCTCCGGCTCCCTTAGCACTGTCAAAATAAAGATATACATCATCCCTGACTTCCACACTGAGTGTGTAGTCTGCATTCTTTAGGTTTACCGAAAGGCTTGGATAAAGCTCGTGGACAAGGCAAGCAAGCCTGATTGAAATCTCATGGCTGGAAAGAGGAAAGCCCTTGTCCTCTCTCCTGCAGTCGATTCTGAATGTTCCTCCGTCGTCAGTAAACGGGGAAGATGGGAGTATTTCCCTCACTTTCTCTATGATTCTGTCAATATCCTTTTCTGCTTTGTACGCACGCGCAAAGCCTGTGATTCCGAATGTCCTTTCAAGCATAAAAGAGATGAAGGCATCACTGCACTTTTCATCAAGATAGAGATAGACTCTTCCTTTCTGGCGCTCGATTTTTGGAGAATATCCTTTGAATTTCTCCCTAATGTTGTCTCTGAGCTTACGTTCAAAAACATGACGGTTACCGCCCTTGAGCGATATTTCTCCTTCCTTTATGAGATAGAGCTTGTCAGACATTCCTAATCTCCTTTATTGCATTTATCAGGTTATATGCTTCTTCTTCAGTATTGTCCTTTGAAAGTGAAATCCTGACAGATTTCTCTGCATCCCGCCCCTCGATTCCCATTTCTGTGAGTATCTTCTTTCCGCTAGCCTTGCTGTTGTTGCTGCATGCAGATCCTCCGGAAACATAAAAGCCCTTGTCTGAGAGCATGCGGATTGTGACCTCGCTTGGCCATGTTGAGACATATGAGATTATATAAGCACTTGAATCTTCTGGAGAGAGTATCTTAAATCCTTCTTTTTCAAGACCATTTCTTATTATGGAGTTTATTTTTTTAACTCTCTCATCCCTTTCTTTCTTCTCTTTTAGATATATTTCCGCCGCTTTCACAAAAGCAAGCACTCCTGCAATATTCTCTGTTCCTCCGCGTAGGCCCCTCTCCTGTCCGCCTCCGCGGGAAATGGCTGTGAATGTTGCGCTGTTTTTCAGATATAAAGCCCCGCATCCCTTCACGCCATGAATCTTATGAGAAGAAAAGCTTGCTGCATCCACATCCATGTCCTCCAAGGAAAAATCTATCTTGCCAAGGGCCTGCACCATGTCAGAAAAGAAGAAAATCTTCTTCCCGTTTTCCTTTTCGAATTTTCTTACTGCAGAAACAAGGCCCTTTATGTCAAAGACTGTTCCAAGTATGTTGTTGACAGCCATGATGGCAACAATTTTGGTGTTCCTATCAAGGCGTGCATATAGATCTTCAGCACTAATCTTTCCTTTTTTAGGATGTATTATGTCAATCTCCCATCCTTTTTCCTTGAGAACAGGAATGAAGGATGAGACAGCATCATGCTCGGCAGATGAGATTATAGCCTTTCCTGGACTAGGGTTGCGTAGAAGGGAAGAAAAGACGATGTTTATGCTCTCAGTTGCACCGCTTGTGAAAACTATGCTCTCTTCCTTTGCTTTAAGAGCGAGGGCAAATCTTCTTCTTGCATCCTCAAATGCCTTCCTTGCTTCAAGGCCTAGCTTGTGCACGCTTGAAGCATTTGCCTGATAGGCTTCTGTTGCTCTTATGTATTCATCAAGAACCCTGGGATCAACTGTAGTAGTAGCTGCTGAATCGAAATAGTTTGTCACGAGAATATAATGTAGGCAAAAGACAAAAAAAGCAATCGCATCTTATAGAAAGATGTTTCCTCTTGTGCTATTTTCTCTTTTATGGAAGAAAGACTTTCTTGTGCTCTGGCAACAAAAGATACAAAGGTGCTTTTCGCATCTGACATAAAGGATTTATCGCATTATCTTTCCTCCTATGGGGATAATGTTTTCTGGATATTTGACACAAATACCAGAATGCTTTTTTCCCGCCTGCCGGAAAAGAACATTGTCATTGACAGCGGGGAAGAGAACAAGAGCATGAGGAATCTCGAGAAGATAATAACAGCAGCACTCTCATTCGGCTCAGCCCGGGATACAAGGCTCATCGCATTCGGTGGCGGAGTGGTGCTTGATATGGCCGCACTGGCATCATCTTTATACATGAGAGGAACCCGGCTTACTCTTGTTCCCACAACTCTTCTTTCAATGGTGGATGCATCAATTGGAGGAAAGACTGCAATCGATTATGCGGGAGCAAAGAACATCATAGGAACTTTCTACCCAGCAGATGAGGTTATAATATCTGCCGACGTACTCAGAAGCCTGCCTGAAAGA
The DNA here is from genome assembly GCA_019113245.1 of Candidatus Ornithospirochaeta avicola. Lineage (GTDB taxonomy): Bacteria > Spirochaetota > Spirochaetia > Sphaerochaetales > Sphaerochaetaceae > Ornithospirochaeta > Ornithospirochaeta avicola. The sequence continues at coordinate 156,124 of DXHU01000023.1, read as the reverse complement.
GAGTATAAATGCGGGCTAGGGGAGGTAATCAAGCATGCATTTCTTTCCGATGATCTGAGCCTGTACAATTTCCTTATCGATAACCGGGATGAAATTCTTTCCAGGGACAAGGACAAAATAAGGAAGATGATTTATCTCTCGCTTGAGATAAAGAAGTATTATATCGAGCAGGACCCACAGGAGAAGAAAGGAATAAGAAGCTATCTGAATTTCGGCCATACATTCGGCCATGCCCTTGAGAGCATCTCTTCATTCAAAATCAGCCATGGGGAGGCTGTGGTGTGGGGGATGAGGGCCGCCCTTGATGCAGGACGAGCCTTGAAAATCACAGAACAGGAGTGCTATGAGAAGGCTGTAAAGCTGATGAACAGCTATGGCTACAATACTGAGAGGAAAATAGGAAGGGGTGAATGGCTCAGCTATGCTGAGGCAATCAGCAGGGACAAGAAAAAGAGCGGAGGAAGCGTGAAATTCGTGCTTTTGAAGAATTTCGGCTCCCTGATTCTCACCCCGCTTGAAAAAAATACAATCCAGGAGGCCGTGCTTCAGAGTGCAATTATCAAGTTCTAGGCCTTCTCAAGCTCTGAATACACTTCTGCAATAAAGGATGCACTTCTTTCTATTCCTATTACAGAAGTGTCTACAGATAGGGCATAGTGCTCTGAGTCACCCCATTTCATATCAGTGTAATACTGATAATACGCCTTCCTTCTTTTGTCTTTTGTCAGAAGGCGTTTTTCTGTGGGCTCATCTGTCTCTCCGTATACCTCGACAATCCTCTTTTTTCTGAATTCAAAAGATGCATGAACAAATACAGTAAGCAGATCATAGCCTTTGTCTCGCAGGATATAGTCTGCACAGCGGCCGACAATTACGCATGCTCCTTCCTTTGCTATGCTCTCAATGACTTTCTGTTCTGCAAGCCAGATGTAGTCCTGATTACTCAGGGAATTTACTCCACGGTTTGAGAGCGTGTTCAAAAACCATACTGGGCTTCTGCTTTCTTCTTCCTGCTCCTTTATGTATTCTTTTGAGAATCCGCTCTCACTTGCAAGTTTGTCTATTATCTCCTGGTCATAGCATTTAATCCCAAGCTTTTTTGCAGCGAGTTTTCCAACAGTTCTTCCGCCGCTTCCAAACTGCCTTGATATAGTTATGATTCTGTTCATCGCATCCTCCTTTCATTATTTTATCATTTTCGCGCTAATCCGGTTAAATTTTTTTACTTTTGCTCTATTTTTCTGTTGCGAATTTATGCATACAGTGAGAAAATTGAATCAAGAAAAATTTACTTAATGGGGAGTAAAAAGGAATGATTACTTTTTTCATTTGTCTGGCAGTCCTCATAGCAGGATATTTCACTTATGGTAAGCTGGTTGAGAATATCTTCTCTCCAGATGACAGAGAAACACCTGCTGTAAGGATCAACGATGGTGTGGACTATGTTGTAATGCCTCAGTGGAAGCTCTTTCTGGTCCAGCTTCTGAACATCGCAGGCCTTGGCCCGATTTTCGGAGCTATGCAGGGTGCACTCTGGGGACCGATTGTCTTTTTATGGATTACTTTCGGAACAATCTTCGCAGGTGGCGTACACGACTATTTCTCAGGTATGCTCAGCGAGAGAAACGAAGGATATTCAATAAGCGAAGTCAGCGGTATCTACATGGGTAAGATCATGAAGAATGTCATGAGAGTTGTCTCTGTTATTCTTCTTGTCATGGTTGGTACAGTATTCGCTGTAGGACCTGCAGGTCTTGTTACAACACTCATTAAAAACGGAACAGGAGCTACAGGACTTATTGCCAACACAACACTCTGGACATTCATCATCCTTGCTTATTACTTTGTTGCAACATTCATTTCAATTGACAAGATCATCGGAAGAATCTATCCGGTATTCGGTCTCTGTCTCATTGTTATGGCAATCGGAGTAATCATCGGAATCTATACAAATCCGGCATACACAATTCCAGAGCTCTGGGACAGCTTCTACAGCATGCACCCATCTGGAACACCTGTATGGGCATTCATGTTCATCACTGTTGCCTGCGGTGCTATCTCCGGATTCCACTCAACACAGAGCCCGCTTATGGCTCGCTGTATGAAGAGCGAGAAGCAGGGCAGATTCGTATTCTACGGAGCAATGACAGCTGAGGGCATTCTGGCTCTTATCTGGGCTGCAGCAGGATGCGCAATCTATGAGAAGACAGGAGAGGCTGGTGCATTCCTCTCAACAGGACTCAATGAAGCACTTGCTATGGGTCAGAGTGCAGCAATCTACGATGTATGTCAGAAGACAATGGGCGGTGTAGGTGTTGCTCTTGCAATGATTGGTGTTATCGTATGTCCTATCACAAGCGGAGACACAGCATTCAGATCTGCTCGTCTTACAATTGCTGACTGGTTCGGAATTGACCAGAACAAATACATCAAGAGACTCTATCTCTGCGTACCTCTTCTTGGTGCCGGCGCTCTTATCTCCTTCCTTGATTACCAGGTCGTATGGAGATACTTCAGCTGGACAAACCAGACTCTCGCAATGATTGTTCTCTGGACAGCAAGCATGTATCTTTACATGGAAAAGAAGTGCTACTGGCTTACAGCAGTACCTGCAACATTCATGAGCGCAGTAAGTATGACATACTTCTTCAGCGCACCTGAGTGTCTCGGACTTTCTACAAAGATTGCATACCCAATTGGTATCATCCTTGCAGTTCTGTTCCTTGCATTCTTCCTCTTTGTAATCTACAAGAGAGATCCAAAGCCGGATTACTCAACTCTTGAGGCTAACAAAAAGAAGACAAAATAAGTATAATCTTTATCAAGAGAGCCACTCTCTTTCTGGGAGTGGCTTTTTTTAAAGGAGATGTGATGCGTTTATTCAGACCACGTGCATTGAGCCGCGAGCAGTTTGACGAGTACAGACTCAAGGATGATTTGAAAAACATAAGGAAATTCGGCCCAGCCGGCTCTTCCTATGATGCACTTTATATAAACAGCTTTTATCTTGACAGAAGATTCTATGTCCCGTACAGCGCAATCCAGCGTGTATTCAAGCGTGTTGCCATGACCAAGGGAGGATTTACAGGAAAGGGAATGTTCGCAACTCTTTCTTATCTCGTGGTCCAGTATGATGATGGGAAGGAAAAACAGGCGATAATAAAAAAAGAAGATCAGATAGACATGCTTCTTTCTTACATAAATGAAATCCATCCTGAGATAAAGACACTCTCAAAGCAGGGTGAAGAGCGCCTTGAAAAGCTAAGAAAAGAAGAAGAGAAGAGATATAAGAAGAATCTTTCTGAGAGTGCTGAGAATGCAGTAAAAGAGCTGAGGCACCAGAAAGAATATGTTGAGATGAAGAAAGAGACTGCAGTCAGGATGCAGATTGCTTCGAAAAGAATGAGAGCATACAACAGGTCAAAGAAATCCCTTAAGTGGGTAGCTTTCTTCATTGTTCTTCTCGGTGTTGCTGCAATTACGTGGGGAATATATTCACTGGTGACAAAAAGAGGGGATTTTGGAATATACTTCACTCTTTTTGGTCTTGCAGCAGTCTTCCTGTTTTCCGGAGTCTCAATAATCCCAACAGGCAAGAACAATAAAAGGGCAATCGAGAGGATGCTTGAAGAGGCAAGGGCGGATATGAAGAGCTATACTGAGCGCTATGATGGATTCTCAATTCCATATTACTATGCTCACCCGGATGTGTTTGAACGGACAATCAGGGTAATCAGGGAAGGAAGAGCTGAGGATATTGACACGGCTTTTTCTGTAATGAAAGAGGATCTGAAGAAGATAAACAGCACAGTAAAGGTCTCACAGCTTGAATATGATGAGATAGTGAATATAAAACCGATGTTTCTTTTAATGGATTATAAGTGATAAGAAAGGGGCAGGAGCCCCTTTTTTCATCTAAGTCCAAGAGCGTTTTCTATCTTTGCAATGCAGTCATAAATCATGTTCTTTTTCTTTTTATCGCTCTTTTGGATGTATTCAACAGCATCATAAAGCGTCTCTAAAGTCTCACTAGCAGCTTCCTCAAGGCTCTGGACAGGGCGTAGGGCATAACGGTCCTCACTGCCTGTAAGTGAATAGATAAGAGCTCCTTTCTTCCCTTTCAGTACATAAAAGAGGGAAGAGAGCATTTTATAAAAGTCCTTGTCAGAAGCACTCATGCTTCCCTTTATCTGCTTCTTGCTGCCTGTCTTTAAAAGTGACAGGTACATGTCTATTTTTGAGAACTTTACAGGATTGTTGAAAACAAGAGAGCCTGTCTTGAGATAAAAGCGCTCACTGCTTCTTGCTTCAATGCTCTTTAAATCCTCAAACGGGATTACTGGAAGCATCTTCTTGCCGCTCTTTTTCATCTCATATTTTTTGTAGTCCTCATCTGCGGCTTTATTTTTCTCATCCCTGTCTTTCTTTTTTTCCTTCTTCTTTTCTTTTTTCTCAAAGAAGAGCGGATAAACCTCCATTATCCAGCTTTTCTCAATGGGGCTTACAGTTCTTGCATAGAGCTTTGTGGTCCTGACTATTTCTCCTGCAATGATGTAGTCTGGCATCGTGCGGAACCAGCTTGAGCCCGGATGTATGAAAATATTGTCTGCTCCGGCTGTGCGGTAAGCGTATGATGTGCTGTCCCTGCGTGCAACAAACTGTCTGAGTCCTGAAATAAGACAGCAGAAATATTCTTTTATGCTTCCCCCTCCTGCAAGAGGAATGCCTTCAGCGCTTATAAGCTCAGACAGCTGGGCATGTATGTGTACAATCTCATCCATTGTCTGGATATCGAGATAGTAGTGTTTTGCAAAGTTTTCCTTATCCTCCCTTTTTTCAAGAGAAGTGTATTTGCCATACAGCCTTCTCATGCCGATGAAGTCTCCGAACCTTGAATCCTGGAACGCTTCATGCATGCTTCTGGCCTCAGCTTCCTCTCCGACAGGAAGGGCATACGGCTGCTTTGTAGACAGGAAAGAGACTGCAACAAGAACATCATCCAGAACTTTCGGGTAGTTGTATACAGCTTCTACAATCACGCGGGAAAGGCGTGGAAGGAGAGGGAATTTGATCATCATCTGCCCTATTTGTGTGAGCATCCTCCTTTCATCTATTGCCCCGATTTCAAGAAGAGTACTTACTGCACTTTCAAGTGCGCGGGAAGAAGGCCTTGTGATGAATGGAAAGCTTTCATAGTTGTAGATCCCAAGCTCGCTCATTCTGAGAACGACTTCTGCAAGATCCGAATGCAGAATCTCTTCCTCGCTGTACTCTTTTCTTGCATTGTAGTTGTCCTTGCTGTAAAGGCGATAGCACCTTCCTTCCTTTGTGCGTCCGGCTCTTCCTTTTCTCTGGTCTGCACTTGCTCGGCTTATCAGGGTAGTTACGAGCGCGGATGTGAAATTGTTCTGATTGTAATAGTTTATTCTTGCAAGCCCTGAATCGATTACCGTCGTGATTCCGTCAATTGTAATGCTCGTTTCTGCAATGTTCGTGGAAACAACAATCTTTGTCTTTCCTTTTTTTGTTTCTTCAAACACCCTTGCCTGGTCTTCCCTGCTCAGCCTTCCGTAAAGAGGGTAGACCTGGTAGCGCTTTCTTTCCTTTGAGCTCTCAAGCATTAGAACAAGATCTTTTATTTCTTTTTCCCCTGGAAGGAATATGAGGATATCTCCTGGATTTTCCTGTATAGCTTCATCGACAATCTTCTTTATCTTGAGAAAATATTCATCTTCCCTTCCTTTTTCAAGAATCATGCTCTTATAGCGGACATCAACATCATAAACTTTTCCTGAAATAGATATGACAGGAGCTGAAGAGAAGAATGAGCTGAAAGAGGATGCATTTATTGTCGCACTCGATATTATAATCTTCAGATCCCTCCTCACTTCTGTTATCTCTTTCAACAGCCCGAGAATGAAGTCTATGTTGAGGCTTCTCTCGTGAGCCTCATCGACCATTATCACAGAATAGCGGCTCAGCGTGCTGTCGGCCTTGACTTCCTGAAGGAGTATTCCGTCAGTCATGACCTTGATTCGTGTTTCTGCTGTGGTGGTGTCAAAAAAGCGCATTGAATATCCCACATAGCTTTTATCATCACCAATCTGCTTTTTTATGAAATCAGAGATATTGAGTGTGGCAATGCGACGTGGCTGCGTTATGCCGATTATTCCTTTTTTGTCGTATCCTGCTTCCCTCAAGATCAAGGGAAGCTGTGTTGTCTTTCCGCTTCCTGTCGGGCTTTCGACTATTATCACCTGGTTCTCTTCAAGTGCCTTTATTATCTCATCTTTATGCTTGTAAACAGGAAGGGAATAAAAATCTACAGGCAAAGCTCTTTAACCTCTCTTAAAGAAAGAGTACTCTTGCTCTCTCTTGTGGCCAGGTTTTTTAGAGCATACCCCTCTTCTGTGAAAGTGAGAGCATATGGGATGCTGTTTTTCTCTGCATATTCAAATTGTGCCTTCATCTTTTTCTCAGGGCGCAGATACACATCTGTCCTGAGGCCCAGTGATCTGAGCTCTGATGCTGCAATCTGAGCCTTTTCTTCTTCCCCTGGCTTTGGAAAAACAACAATGTCCGCACTGCTTGTGTTGCTCACAAGCGGGCTGCCGATTTCACTTAAAGCCGCAACAAGTCGGTCAAGACCTATTGACGCACCCACTCCAGGAAGGTTTTCCTTGCTGTATAGGCTCACAAGGTTGTTGTATCTTCCTCCAGAGCACACGGATCCAATTGATTCTATTCCAGAAAGGAATGTCTCATAGACTATGCCGGTGTAGTAATCAAGCCCTCTTGTTATTGACGGATCGTATACAAAGTGCTCTTTGATTCCTGCTTTATCTAAAAGAGAATAGATACTCATCATGCGCTCGTAGCTTTCTGTCTTTTCTCCGATTAGGGAGGAAATATAGTCAAGCGTCTGGGTAAATGAGCGGTTCTCATTTGCGCTGATGTATGAAATAATCTTATCAGTTTTTTCCCCGCTACCTGTGATTTCTTCAAGCTCCTGCTTAACTTTCTCTTTTCCGATTTTTCTCATCTTATCCACAGAGCGGAGGATATCAGTTGCTTTATCAGAAAGCATGAGGGATGAGAGGAATTCATTGAAAAGCCCGCGGTGTGCCAGGCAGAATGTATAGCCATTTATCCCCAGGGCAGAAAATGATGAGTTCATCAGAGACAGAATCTCAAAGTCGCTTGATGCATTGTCTGCTCCCACGATGTCAAAATCACACTGGATGAATTCCCTGTATCTTCCTTTCTGAGGATTTTCTCCTCTGAATGCCTTTGCTATATGATAACGCTTGAAAGGAATCGCAAGTTCGCTGAAGTGCAGTGCAAGAAAACGCGCAAAGGGGACAGTAAGGTCAAAGCGCATGGCGACCTTTCTCTTTCCGTTGTCTTCAAAATGGAATATCTGCTTGTCTGTTTCTCCCCCGCCTTTTCCAAGGAGTATGTTCTCGTATTCGAGCACCGGGGTGTCAATTGGAACAAAGCCGTAGGATGAGAAAACATCCTCAAGAGTCCTTTGTATGTTCTTTTTTGCTATTTCTTCTTTTGGAAGGCTGTCTTTGAAGCCTTTGAGTATTGATGGTTCAATCATAGCTAAATAATAAAGAAAAGAAAGGCTCTAGACAACTATCATGAAAAGGGTTGTGCATTCCACTTGAACGAAATTATTTTTGAAAATAAAATAGCTTAAGTGTTTACAAAATACATACAGGAAGGTGACAGACAGCGAGCTGTTGCCAAAATATATTCACAGAACGAACATACCATAAAGAGCAGCCAGATAGACCGTGATGCGCTCTGGGCAATAAGGAAGCTGCAGGCAGAAGGTTTTGAGGCATATATAGTCGGAGGAGCAATCAGGGATCTTCTCCTGGGGCGTGCGCCTAAGGACTTTGACATAGCAACAAGCGCCTCTCCCCGTCAGGTGCAGAAAATCTTCTGGAACGCAAGGATAATAGGAAGAAGATTCCGTATCGTCCATCTTTATTTCAATCATGACAAGATAATCGAAGTCACCACGTTCAGAAGCGACGAGGAGAATTTCGAGGAAGGAAACAACAATATTTACGGAACAATAGAGCAGGACAGCAAGAGAAGGGACTTTTCAATAAATAGCCTTTATTACAACCCTCGAAATTACCAGCTTGTAGATTTCAACAATGCTCTTGAGGATTTCAGAAAGAAAAGAATACGTTCGCTTATTCCTCTTTCGTATTCATTTACTGAAGACCCCGTGAGGATGATTAGAGCTATAAAGTATCATGTAACAACAGGTTTTGATTATGAGAGGGATGTAAAGAAGGCTCTGAAGAAAAACCGCGGAGAGCTTGAAATGGTCTCTACAAGCAGGATGACTGAGGAAGTGAACAAGATTCTCTCATCCGGATGTGCATGTGAGATCTTCAATGAGCTGAAAAAATTCAAGATGCTTGCATACATTATCCCGAGCTATTCGATATATATCGATTTCCCTGAAGTGGAAAAGGCTCTTAAGGAGCTTGATGAGTATGTCAGATCGTCAAAGAAGGAAGGCCTTCCCTTGGAAAAGAGCCAGATGTATTTCTTTCTTTTCAGGTCTCTTATCACACTTCCATTTGCAGACAGCCTGAACTTGGATGAAAAGAAGAAGGAAGTATTCCGTCAGCTCAAGATTTTCCTTTCTCCGATGACTCCTCCAAACTATGAACTTGAAAGAACAGCATCCCTTATTCTCCAGGCTATGGGATACAAGGCAAAAGTGCAGAAGAAGGCAGTTGCCGCATCCTCAGCTAGAAAGAAACCGGGTGCAACACTCGGACGAAGAAGCGCAGCGGCAGAAGAGCTTTCAAAGAGCAAGAGGAAAAAAGGTGGCAGAGGAAGAAACATCGTGAAGGAAGAGGTGACAATCGAGAATGCAAAATCCCTTGCAGAGAGTCACGATGTCTAGCCCCATTCCTCGATTTCAAGAGACACGTTCTTTATCATGATTCCGCCGTACTTTTCTATGCAGTCGGAAATATATTCCTGCAAGTCTGAGATTGTGGTGCTCATATAATGCTTGAGCGGAAGCTGGAGCGTTATGTAGATTGAATATGTGTTGTCAGTATTCTTCACGCTTCTGACTTTTTTCACCTTTATCACGCTGTCATAGTCGCTTATTGCATGCTTTGCCATCTGCTCGATAGCGAGATTGGATATCTCCTTCTTGTCAGGACGGCTGAACTCAGGACGAACTATTGTCTTCTCGATATTGTCCCTTTTCTTCTTTCTTTTTTCAAATATCTTGAGAGAGTCGTAGACTATGCCGGGGTATGAGCGTGTAACTTCAAGGGATGGGACCGGGATGACATGCTTGCCTTCTGTAAAGCGTATTCTCATTGCAGTCTCTATCTCTTCCTCGCTCGCAATATCTTCAATGTGGATTATCTTCTCAGCCTCAGGAAGCTCAAGGCGTTTTGTTATTTTTCCTATCATCTTCTCGCTTGTTCCGATTATGAGAATCCTCTTGTATTTCTCTTTCAAAAGAGCGTTCATGACCTCTTCCCTGTGATCATCATCGTCAAAGACAGCAGTCCTGACTGCAGTGATGAAATTGGGATCCTGCTTTGCAGAGTGGCCTGCAAGAATCTTATTGCCTCTTATCAAGAGCCCGTCATCTATTATCAGGTCGATTTTGTATTTGTTCGCAACAAGCTTGCTGTGATAGCTTTTTCCAGTCCCGCTTCTTCCCACGAGGGCATATACCTTCACTCCTTTGATTTTAGAAAAAGCGAATTGAAAGAGTCTGTTCATGCCTATTATTTTATCCTATAGACATTGTAAAAATCCATATTTAAGGAAAATTTATTGAATTCAGATGTTTGAAATTTGGAAAAAGTAGACTAAAATTTTTCATAAGGGAGAAATTGATGAGCAAAGTTTCTACATTCAAATGGGGTGGTGTGCACCCTGATGATAAAAAAAATCTCAGCAAGAATTCACCTATAGAGCCCCTTGTGCAGCCGGAAGAGATAATCATATCCATGGCACAGCATCTTGGAGCTCCTGCTGAGATGCTCAAGAAAAAGGGAGACAGGGTTGAAAGGGGAGAGCTTATTGCAAAAGCAAGTTCATTTATTTCTGCAAATGTGCATTCTCCTCTTTCAGGAGTTGTAAAGGATATAGTCAGCATTGTCCTTCCAAGCGGAGCAAATGCTCCTGCTCTTGTCATTTCAGTTGATGCAGAACAGAAAGAGGTTGTCTATACGAAAAAGGACTACAGCAGTCTTTCTTGCGAACAGATAATAGAGAAGGCAAGAGAGATGGGCATAGTCGGCTTAGGAGGCGCAACATTCCCTTCTGATGTCAAATTCAGAATTCCGACAGGAAAGAAGGTCGAGGCGCTTATAATAAACGCAGTCGAATGCGAGCCTTACCTTACAAGCGACTATCGTACCATGATTGAGAGAACTGATGAGGTTCTTGAGGGAATTGAAATCCTGAAAAAAGCCGTTGCGGCAGAAAAGACTTTTATTGCAATAGAGCTCAATAAGAAAGATGCAATTGAGAAATTCGAGGCTGAAGTGAAAAAGCGTGGTCTTGATATAGAAGTTGAGTCTCTAAAGATGCGCTATCCGCAGGGAGATGAGAAACAGCTTATAAATGCAGTTACAGGCAAAATGGTTCCCTCCGGAAAGCTTCCTATCGATGTCGGAGCAGTTGTCTCAAATGTCTCTACAGTATTTGCACTTTATGAGGCAGTTGCTCTTGACAAGCCTCTTTATGAGCGTGTTGTTACAGTCTCAGGCGAGGGTGTGAAGGAGGCGAAGAACATTCTTGCCCCGATTGGAGCCAAGGCCTGCGATCTCTTTGCTCAGGCGGGAGGACTATGTGATACAGTTTCCCGTCTTATCTCTGGCGGTCCGATGATGGGATTTGCCTTTTTTGATGAAAACACGCCCGTCACAAAAGGCTCTGGGGGACTGCTTGCAATTCCTGTAAGTGAAGATGAAAGCACATTCAACTGCGTGAGCTGCGGACGCTGCGTGATGCACTGCCCGATGCACCTGATGCCGAACAAGATGTTCCGCAATATAAAATACGGCAATTACCAGGCTGCGCTTGATCTGGGTCTGATGGATTGCAAGGAATGTGGATGCTGTGCATATTCATGTCCTTCCCATATTCCTCTTGTACAGGGCTTTAAACTTGGAAAGAAGATGGGGAGGAAAAAGAAATGAGAAGTGTTACTGTAAGCCCTCATGTCCATGACAGCATGCGTACTGACAAGGCAATGATTTATGTAATCATCGCGCTTCTTCCTGCTCTTGTCTTCGGTTTTGCGGCATTTGGAATCAGAGCAGTGCTTGTTGTCGCTGCCTCTGTAGCATCAAGTGTCCTCACTGAGTATCTTCTCAATAAGATAAGCAAGGAGCATACAATCAGGGATTTCTCTGCAATTCTCACAGGAGTGCTTGTGGGAATGAACATGAGTCCCCTTGTTCCCCTTTATATTCCAGTCATCGCATCGGTTTTTGCAATTGCCGTGAGCAAATGGACTTTCGGAGGACTTGGAAACAACTGGATTAATCCAGCTTTAAGCGGAAGAGTTTTCGTGTTCTTCAGCTTCACAAGTCAGATGAGCACATTCTCCCTTCCTTTCTGGATGAAAAGCGATGCAGTTAGTTCTGCAACCCCTCTTTCAAGCATCAAGACAATGCTTTCATCAGGCACTGTGGGTTCTTCAGGTGCTCTTCTTTCCCAGTCTGGAATTCCTTCAACAGATTTTGCTCAGAAGGTGGCAGAAGCAACAGGAATAAGTGCCTATACTGTTGATGCATTTTTAGGAAACATGGCAGGATGCATCGGAGAAGTGTCAGCACTTCTTCTTCTTGCCGGAGGAATTTTCCTGATTGTAAAGAAGGTCATCACATGGCATATCCCTGTGATTTATCTTTCTTCATTTGCCATTCTTTCTTGGGTCTTCGGCGGTACAGTCAGCGGAAATGGACTCTTTTGCGGAGAAATCCTGCTTCCTCTTTTCTCCGGAGGACTGATGCTCGGTGCATTCTTCATGGCAACAGACTGGGTCACAACTCCTACAAGCATAAAGGGGCAGGTTGTATTTGCTCTCGGGTGCGGATTCTTCACATTCCTTATCCGTTATTTCGGATCTCTTCCTGAGGGAGTATCCCTTGCAATCCTCTTAATGAACATAGTTACACCGACAATAGACCGCTACATAAGGCCAAAGAGATTCGGCTATGTGAAGGAAAAGAAAGCAAAGGAGGCAAAGTGATGAAGACTATATTGAAAACAGGTTTTATTCTCTTTGCAATCTGTGCTCTTTCTGCAGGACTTTGCGGAATAGTGAATTCAATCACTGCTCCACGTATTGCAATCAATGAAGAGAACACCAAGATGCTATCAATGCAATCTGTCGCATCTGGATATGAGATGGGCAGCGAGATTGATTCTATGGATGAAGATATATTATCTGTAATTCCCCTTTATGAAAACGGGGAAGAGAAGGGATATATTCTTGAGATCATTACATCCGGCTATGGCGGGGAAATGACTGTAATAGCATCATTTTATACAGATGGCGAGCTTATCAAGGCAGAGCTCGGGACAAACAGCGAGACACCGGGACTTGGAAAGAAAGCTGAGAATGAAAGCTACATGATGATGTTCCGTGGTCTTGGAGGATCTTCTCCTCTTCCTTCATCAAAAAGCAATCTTTCTGCTGAGAATCAGGAAGTTGTATCAGGAGCATCTATCACATTCAATGGCATTTCTGAGGCTTTAAGAAATGGCAGTGAATATGTAAAGAGTCTTGGAGGTGGTGTATGAGTCACATGAATGAGCTGAAAAAGGGAATATTCAAGGAAAATCCGACATTCATAATCATGCTCGGCATGTGTCCGACACTCGGAGTTTCCACACAGGTGTCAAATGCAATCGGAATGGGAGCAAGTGTAATCTTCGTGCTCTTCTTCTCCAACATCGTCATATCGATGCTCAGGAAGATAATACCGGATACAGTCAGAATCCCGAGTTATATTGTAGTGATTGCATCATTTGTTACAATAGTTGAGATGATCCTTCATGCTTTTGTTCCTGCTGTCTACGAAGCACTCGGAGTATATCTTCCTCTGATTGTAGTAAACTGCATAATCCTTGGAAGAGCAGAAGCATTTGCAAACAAGAACACTGTTCTTGACAGTGCGCTGGATGCAATAGGAATGGGAGTAGGATTCACGCTTTCTCTTTCCCTCATTGCACTGATTAGAGAGGTCATTGGAGCAGGGACTATAACGCTTTTCCCAATAGGGTCATTTTCTGGAGTCATAACAATCCCGCTTTTGAGCGAGAGCCCGGTACGCGTCATAACCCTTGCAAGCGGTGCGCTTCTTGTCATGGGCTATCTGAAGGCACTGTTCATTTATAAGAGCACGAGGAGGGAAGAGAAATGAGCTATATAGGAATACTTGTAACATATATATTCGTACAGAACTTCATTCTTGTGCAGTTCATGGGACTCTGTCCTTTCATAGGAGTTTCAAAAAACAGCGAGAGTGCGATAGGAATGGGCATGGCAGTCACTTTTGTAACAGGAATTGCATCAGTAGTATGCTGGGCAGTCTATTCATTCCTCCTTGTTCCTTTTGCTCTGGAATATTTGAGAACAATCGCATTCATCCTTGTCATCGCTGCCCTTGTACAGCTTGTTGAGATGATAATCAAGAAGATAAGCCCATCCCTTTATCAGGCACTGGGAATCTATCTTCCGCTTATTACAACCAACTGTGCTGTTCTCGGAATCGCAATCATAAACATCGATGAAGGATATAACTGTCTTGAATCTTTTACAGCAGGAATTGCTGCAGGACTCGGATTCACGATGGCTATAATACTTATGGCAAACATCAGAGAAAAGCTTGACATGACACCTGTAAGGAAGGTCTTCAAGGGCGTTCCGATTACATTCATATCAGCAAGTCTGATGGCTCTGGCATTCATGGCTTTCGACAAGAGCCTCATTACGAATCTTCATCTGGCATAAAGGAGAGATAGATGGCTATATTCCTGTCTTTTGCAGTAATCGCAATTCTCGGCCTGATTCTCGGAATCGGACTTGCGTTTGCAGATAAAAAACTTAAAGTTGAAAAGGATGAGAAGCTTCTGCTTCTTGAAGAAGCAATGCCAGGTGCAAACTGCGGAGGATGCGGCTATGCCGGATGCTCAGCGTATGCAGAGGCTGTTTTCAAGGGTGAGGCTGAGCCTGGACTCTGCTCTCCCGGCGGTCAGGCTCTTGCTGAGAAAATGGGGGAAATCCTCGGCCTAAAGGTTGATGTGAAGGAGAAGATGGTTGCATTCATTGCATGCCGCGGAAACAGTGAAGTCACGAAAAAGGCGTATGAGTACAAGGGCATGGAAGACTGTAACGCGCTTTCTCTTCTTCTTGGAGGAAATCTTGAATGCAAGGAAGGCTGTCTTCATATGGGCTCCTGTGCCAAGGTATGCCCTGCAGGGGCAATAAGCCTTGACAGCGAGAATTCATATGTCGTTGACAAGGAAAAATGCATTGGATGCAAAAAGTGCGTTGCAGTATGCCCAAACGGGGTAATAAGAATGGTGCCTTATTCTGCAGAGTATCTTGTTGCGTGCAACAATACTGAAAGCGGAGCAAAAGTCAGAAAAAGCTGTCAGAGAGGCTGCATAGGATGCAGGATATGTGTTAACAAGGTTGACTCTTCTCCTTTTGTTGTAGAGAATAATCTCTCACATAATGACTACTTGAAGAATCAGGAGAATGCGGCAAAGGCAGCAGAGCTGTGTCCTGCAAAATGCATAATTAAAAGATAGCATATGAAAATAGCACTGGGGATGTATACAACACTTTCTTTTTCAGTTCCATCTGCCGCTTATAAGCGTGCGCTGAGTCTTATATATCAGCCGGTGCTCAAATATGTCTATGACAGAGAGGATGTTCGCTTTTCTCTTTATCAGTCATCTGCGATGATGAATTTCTTCTCAGATGAGCACAGCGAGGTCAACTTCCTTATTTCCACGCTTGTAAAGCGCGGAAGCCTCCGTCTTTTTACAGGAATGGCCAATCAAAGTATAATGAGCCTTTACACTCCGCGTGAGAGGGCAAATGAGATAGAGAAGATGACCACAATGATCAGAAAGCTCTATTCTTATAAAGCCCAGAGTGCATTCTTTTACGGCGAGGTCTGGTCCCCTCAGGTGGTGTCAACACTCTCATCCCTCTCGATTGCCAATGTAGTCATATCCACATACAGCCAGAGAGACAAGAAGGAGCTGTTTAGTCAGGTGAAGGTGATGAGCGAGCTTGGAAAGAAGGTGAGGATATGCCCATTTGATGACAATATATCCCGCATCATTTCATCCTTTGCTCAGGGTGAGACAACGCTGGAGGAGACAAAGGAAAGAATAAGGGAGTACTTTTGCACGCTGTCCCCGGATGCAGAGGTTTTCATATTCCTTTATATAGATCAGCTCCTTGAGGCATATAACAGAAGAGCATTTCCTGATCTGGAGGATGATATCTCATCTGTCTTTCTTACAATTTTCGAGGAAGCAGACAAGAGGGGCGCCGAATATTCTTTTGTCGAGAATTTTACTCAAAAGGGTAAATGCTATCTTGATTCGGGCTGGTATGGCCGTGATGCATATAGCGGAAATCTTTCATCTTTCTGTGATATCTTTGTCAGGAACTCGATGTGCCGTTATGTGCTCAACCGTGTGCTGACTCTTAATGAAATACTTCAGATGAACAAGAAAGATAGGGATATAAAGAAAATCAGTGAAAACGATCTTCCAACGATGCTCACCGGTCCTCTTTTCATCTATGACCCGCAGTGCGGCCCATTAAGGAGCTCTGAGCGCATGGCGTTCTGGAAGAAGCTGATTGTTGCGGAAAAGACTCTTTATTCAAAGACTGATTTTCAGGCGCACAGCGTCAACGACTATGAAGAGGCCGGATATACCAACTACACAGGACGCAGCGAGAACTACAGTCTCGTATTCTCACCGCTTGGGGGATCTGTTGTTGAACTTGATTTGCTGAAGAAAGAAATGAACATAGTGGACAGCAAGAGCCATTTTGACAAGTCCTTCCTTCCTTTCAGCATAAAGCACTCCTTTGCCGATACAATCCGCTTCTCCTCAAAAGTGTTCAAGACAAAATACTTTGCATTTGATGCAAATGTCCTGAACAGACAGAAGACAGATTTTGAATTCATCCTGGAGCGTGATGAGCTTCCTTTCTCGCTTGTTAAGCATTATAAGATAAGAAGTCAGACAATAACGATGGAGAGCACAATCATTGCAAAACAGGATATGGAGGATGCAGCATACCAGGTCAATTTCTATCTCTCGCTTGATGATTTCTCCCTTGCGCAGATAGACCAGAAGATGCTGATGATGCTCGGCTCTCTTGATAATGTGCGTTCTTTCCGCATCCAGTCAAGCTCATATGGGTTTGAAATTCTGTTTACAAGCACACAGAGCTTTTCCATAAGCCAGGATGTGAAGAAGCAGAGCCAGTACACCGTGCTTGGACTTGAGACATTTAATTTATACAGCAAGTTTACATTTTCCTTTCCTTATAGTATTAAGAAAGGGGAAAGTGAGACTTTCCGCCTGATATTCAGGTCACAGGATTTAAAGAATAAGGAGTAACGCATGTTTTTAGATAACAGAAGCCAGTTTGAAGATGTAAAAGTTGAAGCCTACCAAGTATGGAGGCGTCTTTGAAGACTCACATACTCTTGACAAGATAAAAAAAGAAGAAGAGGAGACTCTCAAGCCTGATTTCTGGAATGACAAGGAGAAGGCAGAATCAACATTCTCTCGTCTGAATGCACTTAAGGAAAGCTATTATCCATGGAAGGATCTCATCAGTGAGATTGATGATGTTTCTGAGCTTATTGAAATGTATTCTTCTGAAGAAGATCCTGATCTTGAGGCGGAGCTTAAAGCTCAGATTGATTCAGTCATCGAGCGCTTCAAGCCTCTTAAGACAAAGGCTCTTCTTGACGGTGAGTTTGACAAGAACAACCTCTTCTTGACAATTCATGCTGGTGCAGGAGGAACAGAGGCAAGTGACTGGGCAAGCATGCTCATGAGAATGTATTTAAGATGGTGCGAGAGAAAAGGATTCAAAACTGAAATCCTTGAGCTTGAGGAGAACGAAGGCGGAATAAAGAGCGTCAGCATCAAAGTAAACGGAGCATATGCTTTCGGATACCTCAAGGGAGAGGCCGGAGTTCACCGCCTTGTTAGAATATCTCCATTTGACAGCCAGAGCAGAAGGCATACATCCTTTGCCTCAGTTTATGCAACAAGCGAGGTCGATGACAGCATAAAAATCGATCTGAAACCGGAAGATTACAGGCTTGACACATATAGAGCAGGAGGTGCGGGTGGACAGCATGTCAACAAAACCGACAGCGCTGTAAGAATCACGCACTACGAGACTGGAATTGTTGTCCAGTGTCAGAATGAGAGAAGCCAGCTTATGAACAAGGAAATGGCTTTCAAGATGCTCAAAAGCCGTCTTTATGAGTATTACAGGAAGAAGCAGGAAGAGGAAAGGGAGAAAAATGCAATCCAGAAGAAGGATATCGCATGGGGCAGCCAGATCAGAAGCTATATCTTCCAGCCCTATACTCTCGTAAAGGATCACAGAACCAATTACTCTACAGGAAACATCATTGCTGTGATGGATGGAGAAATTGATGACTTTATTGAAAGCTATCTTCACTGGCAGAAGGAGGAGTAGGATAACAATCCTATTGCTCCTCTTTGTCTCAACGCAACTGAGTGCTGTCACATTCAACGTCAGGGCAGACTTTTCGAATCTTGATTCAGCTCTTTATACTGAGATAAAGGATGCATTTGAATTCATCTCTGACAAAGTTGAAAATGAGGATCTCTTTTCTCAGGCACTTGGCAGGGAAAAAGAAAATCTTGAGAGAGATTATCTGGTGAACCTTTCTTCAAAAGTCAAAAAGGAGCAGGATGTATCCACCCTCAAAAAGGGTGAGGCTGATGAATCATCTTTCTCCATTTCATTTTTAGATATAGTGCTCAGCAATGAAGAAAAGGCTCTCCTCGTTGATGGAAACAAGAACATATTAAGCTATGTCGAGCAGAAGAATGATGCCGACATGATAGTATTCTCGCTTGTGGATGGGGACGAGGTTGCAATCTATGCAGGATGTGAGGAAAAGGCTTTTTTCATCTATTCCCCGTCATTTGATTATACCGAGTCCATTCTTAGGACTCTTTTATCTCTTTTCTTCTCTCCTGATTTCTCACTTCTGTCGTTTTCTTCAGAGCGTCAGTTCACATGTTTGTCTCATGAGCTTTTTGACTCTTATGCGATAGTGAGGAAAGGAGAGAACAGGTTCCTCTTTTCATCTCCTTATTCTGAGGACCTTGAGATTGCTGTCAATGTCTCGACACCATATCTTATAATTCCTCTTGTCTTTGAGGAGAGGGAGACTTTTCCGCTTTCAATTTCGAGTATTCCATATGTCGGTTCCATGTATTATATGGGAGAAAAGGTCGGCTCATATATAGAGAGCGTCTATCTTCCTTATTCTATATTCATCTCAGAGGATGGATATATAAGCAGAAGTTATCAGAATGATGAGAAGAGTTCGTTTGTTGAAGTATCTCTTCTTGATGAAAAACTGTATAATGAGGGCAAAACTGAGGAGAAGAAGCAGGAATTCTATTCAAATCTCATTGCAACTCTTGCCCTCTTTGGGCTTTCTGTTGCAAGCGATGTTGTGAATAATATCTATTCACTCTCCTTTGATGCTGCTTCCACTTTCACAGCAGGCATAAGCATTGTCCAGCTTATTAGGACAATAGATACTTTATTTGAGTACAGAGATTCTGTATACAGGGGATTTTAATGGCTTTTTTCAAAAAACTCGGCGAGAAGCTGAAAAACCTTTTTACAGGTGCGAAAATAGATGATGAGTTCTTCGATAATCTTGAGGACACACTGATTGAGGGGGATCTTGGGGCAAAGCTTACAAGCCTTGTCTCTGAGGAGCTGAAAAAGAAAGTAAAAGAAGAGAAAATAACAGATCCGTCTCTGCTGCAGCAGGAGATGAAGAAGATACTTTCTCCGTATATCTCATCTTTGACAGTTGATATTCCAAAAGATGATCTTTCTCTTTTTCTTATGCTTGGAGTAAACGGAGTGGGAAAGACAACCACGATTGCCAAGCTCTCATCATATTACAGCAGAAAGGGAAACAAAGTGCTCCTTGCCGCAGCAGACACTTTCCGTGCCGCTGCTGTTGAACAGATCGATATCCATGCAGAACGGCTTAACATGAGAATAGTCAAGTCAAAAACGGGAGCAGATCCGGGAGCTGTCGTGTTTGATGCAATTACAAGCGCATCCAGCCATGGTGAGAACCTGATTCTTGCAGATACTGCAGGAAGAATGCACAACAAGGAGAACCTTCTGAAGGAACTGCAGAAAATCGACAAGGTAATCAGGGCCAGAGGAATCAAGGAGGAGAATTATCATAGATTCCTGGTAATTGATGCAACTACAGGCCAGAATGGATTATCCCAGGCCCATCTTTTCAATGAAGCTGTGCCGATTTCCGGAATAATACTTACTAAATATGACTCGCTTGCAAAGGGAGGAGCACTGCTGCAGATAGGACGGGAACTCTCGATTCCTGTTGCCTTCATCTGCAACGGAGAAAAGTATGATGACATAGCGCCATTTGATAAAGAGGAGTTCTTGAATCAGCTGGTTGGCCTATGATCAGAAAAACATATCTCCTGCTTTTTGTTCTTTTCATCACATTCTCATCAAGTGCATCCGACTACTACAGATCCAATGCACTGATGCAGAAAATAGAGGAAATTAATGAGCTTGCTCTTTCTGGATATGAAATTGAAGCAGATGATGAGAAAGAAACTCTTTTTCTTGACGGAAAAGAAATAAAGAGCAAGAGATATGTGTCTGAAAATGAATATGAGATCATAGATGAGAACGGAGAAAAGACAGCTTTTGTCTTTGATGATGAAGGAAGGCTTTTGAGAAGGACTGGTGCAGAAGGTACTGTACTCTACACATATGCTCCGGATGGGAAAATGATTTCATCTTCTGATGGCGAGAATATTTATCATTATTCATATTCCTCATCCGGTCTTGTAAGCCGTATTGACAGGGCAGATCTTGTCTATCTTTATCCCTCAAGTTCAGATTTCCATTACCAGAGCAGAGAAGATGCATACTCAGTAAAAGAAGTGGGGCAGAATCTGATAATTTTCCCCTCAAGCTCAGCTTTTTTTGATACAGGGGATGGAAAGATCTCTATAGAAGTTGAGAATACAAGGTATACATATTCAGATAAAGGTCTGCTTCTTTCTGTCTCTAGCGGAGAAAGCGAGACAGCATATTTTTATGATGACAAGCCTGAGTTGATTAAAAGCGAAAGAAGAGATGGAGAGAGTATGACAGCAGAGCACTACGATGATGGAAAAGTCGTGCTGAAGGAAACATATCTCAATAATGAGCTTACATCATCTTATGATTATCGCCTGCATGAAGAGACAAGATACAGGTCTGGAAAGGCCTATGCTGTTTTAAAATACATGGATGATGATAGAAGCCTGCTTAAGATAGAGGTGCTCTGATGAACATAGCCTTCAGATATTCACTTTCCAGAGAAAACAGGCACCGCTCGAAGCTCCTCTTGATTTCACTAGCACTTGTCCTTTCCCTTGTGATTCTTCTTTCTGTGATTTCAATCATGAAATTTCTGGAAGTCTCACGCTTTGAGAAGATAAGGAATGTAAAGAGTTTTGACATCGTTGTAAGAAATGCTGATGAAAGCGAGATAAGAAAACTGTATCCTTCAGCTTCTGTATTCTCGTACAGTGAGGAAAGGGCACTTTGTGATGGCAGTGTGTATACAATACGATATGTCACTCCTTCATATGACGGAGGCATAATAGCATATTCTTCTGACCAGGACATACTCTTTCCTCCATCCCTTTTTCTTAAGGCAATGGTTGAAGGAGAAGTGACTGTCACAACACTTTCTTCCTCTGCTGACAGAAAAGTGCCCATAGTACGCACTTTTTCACCGACCGGAAGCTTTACAACAGAGCTTACAGAGTTTTCTTCATCCCTCATCATCATGGATGAGAAATACAAAAGCAATAACCTGGAGAATCTTGTTGCCATAAAGGGGGCAGGGGACACAGCCATACTTGAAGAAAACGGATATGACTTTGTCACATGGAAGGAAATGGAAGCGAGCCTGTATTCAGCCTTCATCCTAGAGAGAGTGCTCACAAGCCTTGTTCTTTCTGTTCTGATTTTAATAGTTCTGATTGAAATAAAGCATGAAAGCGAGGCCTTTCTTGCCATCAAGAGGAAAGAAAGGGCATCTTTTATCCTGCTTGGAATGAAGAGAGGGAAAATCAGAGTCGTATTTACACTCTCTTTCATCCTGGCAATCCTTCCATCAATCATTCTTACGCCTCTTTTCACTCTTCTTGTTCTTAGCATTTCTCAGCGCGTGCTTTCTTCCTTTTTCCCGTTTTTCATTGTTGAGCTTTCATTTCCAACATGGGAGTATATAATTGCATCTTGCCTTATAATCATACTTGTAATCATCTTCTGTCTCTTTTATATGAAGAGAGAGGAGAAGAAGAGCATTCTGGAGATAATATATGGATGATGTCCTGATTTGTGCAGAAAACATAAAGAAGAGCTATGAAAGGAAAAGCGGCAGACTTGAAATACTCAGAAATGTCAGCCTTACTGTGAAAAAAGGGGAGAGCATCTCCATTGTGGGCAAAAGCGGAAGCGGCAAGAGCACTTTAATTTCAATTCTTGCCCTGTTGATGAGTCCCACAGAAGGAAAGCTTTTGTACTGCGGCAAAGATGCTCTTCTTCTCAAAGACGATGAGAAGACTGAGATCAGAAGGACATTTATTTCCTACATGTTCCAGAATTCACTTCTTTTTGAGGATTTAAATGCGCTTGAGAACGTGGCCATGCCGCTTTTGATCAGGGGAGAGGAGAAGAAAAAGGCCTATGCGGAGGCAAAAAACATGCTTTCTCTTGTCCAGATGGACACGCGGCTATCTCATCTTCCTTCAGAGCTTTCTCTTGGAGAGAGGCAGAGAGTAGCTCTTTCGCGTGCACTTATCACCAGGCCTTCTGTTCTGTTTCTTGATGAGCCCACAGGATCTCTTGATGAGAAAAGCCGGGCAGAAGTCGAGCGTCTTCTTTTTGATACCCAGCTTCTTAGCACAACATCTCTTGTTCTTGTCACTCACGATATGGACCTTGCAGGGCGTGCAGAGCGCCGCATGCTTCTAAGCGGAGGATCAATTGAAGAAATCAGATGAGATGCTGTTCATAAAGAGAAAAGCGCTTTCACTCAGGAACATTAAAGCAGCGCTTAAAAACCTTTCTCTTGTCATCATCATACTTTTTATCCTTCTTTTCTCCCTGATATTCATAAAGAGCATGACAGAAAGCATAGTCAAGGTTCTTTTATATCTTGGAAGCGGTCATATAGAGGCATACAGCTCAGAGGATTTAAGCGATATTCCCGGCTCTGAGATTTATTATGTTAAGACAGCAAATTCTCTTGCTTTCAGCTCCTCTTCCTCTGCCGCATTGTATATCAAGGCAGTTGACTACACATCGTATTTTTCTGATGAGAGGCTTGATTATTTGAATCTGGATGAAGTTCCCGAATCCGGTGTCGTAATCTCAAGGAAAATGGCAGAAACTCTTGATGTTGATGAGCTCTCGCGCTTTACTTGTCTCATCTACGAGGAGGACAAGGACAGGACAAGGCCTGTTCTTCTTGAAGTGGAGAAAATCTTTTCTTCTGGCTACAATGAATTTGATGAAGCAATAATGTATGCACCTTTCTCTCTTTTTTCATCAGAGGTGAAACAGGAGATAATCCTTGAAGATGAGAGCCTTCTTGATTCTGTTGTCGAAGAACTGTCTGAAAAAGGGATTGCATCATACACGTATAAGGAGATCTATTCCTCAATTTATTCCAATGTCTCATTCTCTTCTTCTGTGCTCTTGGTAATCCTTACTCTGCTTTCAGCTCTTTCAGCATTCTATTCTTTTTTCATCACACAGCGTGTTCTTGACTCATCTAAAAAAGACATAGCACTTCTTTTTCTTTCAGGAATGAGCAAAAAGAAAATAAGAGGGCTCTATTTGAAGATAATAATGATAGAGCTCTTAATTTCGGCAGTAGCAGCACTTTTACTTGCTCTTTTCTTCTCGTTCTTCATCCAGCCGCTTCTGTCTTTCATATCATCTTTTGATATCGCAGCACTCGACAATTACCTTATGTCGTTTGACATTGTATATCCTGTTCTTGATTTCTCTCTTATAATCAGTTCCTTCCTTCTCGTTTCTTTCATTACAATAATGATTACAATAAAAACATATTCACGTCTGGATATTCAGGAGTTGATCAAATGCGAATAAGATCTGCCATAATCGGCTGCGGAAGCATTGCAGAGGTGCACTTCAAGGCTCTTTCATCGATTGAAGAAGTGGATATTATAGGAGCTGTCAACAGAGGAGAGGAGAAGGGAAGGCGTTTTGCGCTTTCTCACGGCATAAGATATTTTTCCACCCTTGATGAGCTTCTTTCTCAAAGCGTTGACCTTGTGCTTATTGCAACCCCGCCATCGACACATCTTGAGATAGCAAGAAAATGCATAGAATGCTCAGTCCGTGCTCTTATTATCGAAAAGCCTGTCTGCATGAATAAAGCAGAATGCGAGACTCTACTTGATCTGGAGAAGACAAGCGGCACTCTGATTTCCGTATTCTTCCAGTCAAGATTCTTTCCCCCTGTTTCTGTAGTGAAGAAAGCTCTTGATGAAAAAAGGCTTGGACATCTCTCTTATTTTATGGCGAATGTGCTCTGGTACCGCGATCCATCTTATTTCACCTCTTCTCCATATAAGGGGTTTTATAAGAACACAGGAGGCGGAGTTCTGATGAGCCAGGCAATACATGCAATTGACCTACTTCTTTATTTTGCAGGAGAAGTAGAGTCCTTCAAGGCATATAAAACGAGTCTTTTCCATCAGGTTGAAGTGGAGGATAATGCATCAGTTTCACTTTTATTCAAAAACGGAGCGCTTGGCAGCATCAATGCAAGCATCTCATCCTGGCCGGGAGAGAGCAAGAGGATTTCAATTTACGGAAGCAGGGGGACAATATGCATGGAGGAGGACAGCATAACAGAGTGGTCCTTTTCTGATGAGAGGCCGGAGGATGAGGAAATAAGAAAAATCTATGGTAGAAAAAGCTCTTCAGGCGGCTATTCTGATCCGATGGCCATAAACTATGAATATCACATGAAAGTGGTTGAGAATGTCATCAATGCTATGAAGAAAAAAGAGAAGCTATTGATTACGCTTTCTTCTGCGACCAGGAGCGTAGCTTTAATAAGCGACATATATGCGTCATCCTGATTGCCCTAATTTTGATCTTAGGCTAAACTTTTAATCCATGAATTTTGAAGTTTTTTCTCTTGGTACATCCGGTATGATGCCTCTTCCAGGGCGCTTTCTTACAAGCGTTCTTCTCCGACGTGAGGGAGACTGTTTCCTTTTTGATGCAGGAGAGGGGACCCAGGTGTCTTTAAAGATGCTCAATCTAAAATGGAAGAAGATACATTCTGTTTTCATTTCCCATATGCATGCAGATCATGTCACAGGACTTCCAGGAATTCTAATGCTCTCAAGCCAGGTTGACAGGACTGAGCCATTATATATTTATGGACCAGCCCGCCTTG
The DNA here is from genome assembly GCA_019113245.1 of Candidatus Ornithospirochaeta avicola. Lineage (GTDB taxonomy): Bacteria > Spirochaetota > Spirochaetia > Sphaerochaetales > Sphaerochaetaceae > Ornithospirochaeta > Ornithospirochaeta avicola. The sequence goes on along the minus strand of DXHU01000023.1, from coordinate 131,276 downwards.
GCGAGTACATAGAAGAGAGCAGGAAGATTCTCGATATGTACATAAACTATGAAATCATTTTCCGCGAAGTTTCTTGTGGCGTTATATTTGAAAATGATGAGTATATCATCCGGGCCTTTCCTCTCAGACATACAAAACCATGCTTTGCATATTCTTTTGAGGAAAAGGAAAGAAAAGGCGAGTTCTTTCCAGACAGAGCAAGAGAACTTAATGTTCCTGTAGGGCCTCTATGGGGAAAGCTTCAGAAGGGAGAAAGCGTATTAAGCTCTGATGGAAAGACAGTCAAGCCCTCTGATGTAATGGGAGAAGCAAGGAAGGGAAGAAAGTTCAGCTATGTTACAGATACGCAGTATTTTCCCGAAATCTCATCTTTTGTCAGAGATTCAGACATACTTTTCTGCGAGGCTATGTTTGAACACTCTCTTGAAGCTCATGCCAGAGAAAAAAAGCATATGACGAGCACTCAGGCTGCAAATATTGCAAGGGATGCAAACGTGTCCACTCTCTGTCTGCAGCATTATTCACCGCGCTACAGCACTTCAGAACTGAAGATAATCGAAGAAGAGGCAAAGAATGTTTTCCCCCACACTGTGCTCACGCGCGACAGGATGCGCTTTGATATACCTTTGAAAGAATGAAAAAAAATATCCCTCGCAGGGAGGGATACTGAGAAGATGAAAAATCTTATCTTGCGGCTTTCTTTGCCTGCGAGATCAGTTTCTCTTCATTCTGTCCGTTATATTCAACGCAGTCTGCATTAAATGCTCTCATACTGCTATCTGCTTCACTCTTGTTGTAAAATGGCAGAATAACATATGTGATTCCGTCTTCAGTGAAGTTAAGAGTATTTCCAATTTCCGCTGTAATTTTCTGCTCATCCGCACTCTTGAGGGCGCAGACAGAAAGGCTGTATCCGCTTTCCTTTGCGTTTTTGATCTCTTCAGAAAGAGCGGAGCGGAAATCGAATGAGCGCTCCTGAACAGCAGAGTAGGCAGATTCAACTGGCACCTCAACAGTCTTCTCGACTTCAACTATCTTCTCAACCGGCTTTTCTATCACAACTTCCTTAACTACTTCAATTGGAACTTCTTTGACAATTTCCTTTATAACCGGTTCTGCTTCTGTCTGCACTATCTTCTCAACTTCTACAGGAACTTCCTTTACAACCTCGACAGGAATTTCTCTTACAACTTCCTTGATAACTTCTACAGGAACTTCCTTCTCAACTTCCTTTATGACCTCAACAGGGACTTCCTTGACAACTTCCCTTACAACTTCTTTTGCTGGATCGTTTGATGATACATCAACATACTGGTTTTCTGGGAGCCTATCTTCCTCGTTCTTCTCTATCTTCCTGTTTCTGCGTGCAATCATGATTCCCACTTCAATGAGTATCAATCCGATTACAATCGGGAAAAGCTTCATCAGAACTGAATAAATCTGAGAATCGGTTATGCCAAGATTGGGCACCATGTAAAGAGAGAAAATCACGGTGAAAATGCCTAAGACAACAGCAGAGATAATTACACTCGTGATTACAAGCTTGACAGTTTTGTTTGATTCGGACATCATCATCCTCCATTTTTCAACTAATCATGTTGATAACAAGATTAATCAGAATTATTATAAGGCAATAAGTTAGAATATGACAAGGCGGAATTTGTATAGTTTCTTAATAGCTTTTATTATAATTCTCTCTCTTCTGGTGACATTCTTCTCACCCTACGGTGTTGTAAGCAATATCCGGGGTGAAAAAGAACTTGAAAGACTGAAAGAAGAAAGGATGCAAAAGGAAGCTGAGCTTGAGATTCTGAGGCAGAAAGAAATGAGCCTTTATGATGGAGAACTGGAGAAGGGAGAGACAGTTCTGGTCTTTCCTTCCTCTTCTTATGAGCCTGAGGCCGCTGATGAACAGGATGATGTTGAGGAGGATGATTATTTTTATCTTCCGCTGTACCTGGATATACTGATTTCTGCTTTCCTTGCATTTTTCATATCGATTCTTCCTGTTTTCAACAAGAAAAAGGAAAAAAAGAAGAAAGAGAGGATTAACTATGACGACTATACTTGAGAAAGACGATAAAGCTAGCCTCATAAGGCTTTTAAATGAGGATAAGGTCGGTATTTTCCCTGTTGACACAATCTACGGACTCAATGCGAGGGCAAATGAAAAAAACCAGGAAAAGCTTTATGAGATTAAGAACAGGCCGAAGAGCAAGAGCTTCATAACACTTTTGACTGTATCCCAACTGAAAGCATCAGGACTTATCGTCCCTGAGATTCTTTATTCGGTTTTTCCTGAAAGCCTTACTGTAATCCTCATGGGCAAGGACAATGTGACACATGCTGTCAGAGTCCCTGATGATGAGAATCTTCTTTCGGTGATAGATGAGACAGGTCCTCTTTTCTCAACAAGCGTCAACCAGTCCGGCTCTGAAAGCCTTCTTGAGTATTCTACAATCCTGCCACGCTATGAAGGCAAGGTTGATTTCATTGTCAGGAATGATGAAATCAGGGGAGGGCTTGCGTCCACCCTCGTTGACATGAGCAGAAAGCCCTACCGGATTATACGGCAGGGCAAGTATGATGCATCAGATCTTCTTGATTATTCTTGATTCAAGATAATATCTCTTTTCCTCAGCATGTCCAATTGAGAATGTCTTTCTTGGAAATGATCCATCTTTGAGAACAGTTGAGAAGAATTCTTCTTTTCTTACCTGAGGAAGTATGATGGCAATGTTTTCATCTCCTGCAAGCGAAGCTGCAGTCTTACTTCCATGGATGTAGTCTACTTTCACCTTGTCTTTGATTCTATCTATCAGATTCTGGATGACACGTGCAGAAAGAGTGCTTGTGCATCCGGAAAGTGTTGCCTTGAAGAAAGCAGAGCCTGTGCATATTGCAAAGGAGAGCTTTCCGTCCTCGATTTCCTTTTCTGCATCCTCAAGGCTTTCGCATCTCTTTAATTCAACAGTTTTGGCCACATAGCTCAGCTCTGATAGCAGGCAAGGAAGACTTATGTTGAAGAAAAGGCGATGAATGGGCTCAAAGCAGATACCGTCATCAAAGATGTTTTCTATCTCAACAAGGGCATATCGGGTCAATCCTGTATCCTCGTTTTTCTCTTTCATGTCTTCATATATGCTTTTTGCTGTTGCAAGACTGTGGTTCCCGTCGCCCATGAGATAGAGCACCTTTCCCCCATTTTCATCATAGAGGACATTCAATGCTGAATAAACAGCATCTATATCCTCCTCATCATCTACAAGATAGCCTTCAATGTGGCCTCCGCCCTGCATGAGATCAAAATCATAGAGCTTTTTCAGCTTATCGCATTTATCGCGCAGCCTCTCTATGACGGTTTTCTTCTCATCTGAAATAAGGACCATGATATGAGGGCTTTCCAGTATGGCATTCTTCCTTATTTCCTTTCTTGGCGGAATTCTTTCGTTTATAGTTCCCTCAGTTGCCCTGATAAGAGAACTGGATGAAGATGAATAGTCGTACTTTTCAAGATCAAGAGCACATACAAGGCCCCAGCGTACAATTGCTGAGCAAGTCCTCTTTACAAGTATGAACGAGTTTTTATACTCATCAAAAAGAGAGGATTTCACATACTTTTCCATTGTACTGTTTATGCTCTCAATGCGTTTTTCCTTCTCTTCTTTGCTGTCTTTTTCCAGGTACACTTCCGGGTAAATGATCTTCAGTGTGCTTTCTGCCTGTCCGACGAAGCTCTCGCATTCTCTCCAGTAATCCTCCTGGCTGGTGAACTGGTCGCAGGCAATTACTGCCCATTTAGAATAGTCCACATCCTTTTTGGGAAGGAGAATGTCCGCTGTTCTGATTCCGAGTTTCTCTATTGTTGCTTTATCCATATCTTTTTACCTCCTTTCATGGTAAATTACATTTTGGGAGTAAGCAAGAAAATTGAAGGATTTGATAATAATCGGAGGCGAGGGCCCTGATGCTCTGGACGTGGATGAAAAAAGCTATGACAGAATAATTGCTGCTGACAGCGGATATGACAGGGCCAAGAAGCTTTCGCTCAGAGCAGATCTGACAGTGGGGGACATGGATTCCACATCATACAAAGAAATTGAGAACTCAGTTTTATATCCTGCTGACAAGGATTATACGGATTTTGAGCTTGCACTCATGAAGAGAAAAAACAAAAGCTATGATTTAATCGGAGGCGGGGGAGGAAGACTTGACCATAGCATTGCAATACTGCAGGACTTCTATAAATACGGTTTTCCTGTAAGGTGGTTCACATCCCGTGAGGTCATCTATTTCTCATCCTCCTTTGAAATAAAATCGGATATTGTTTTTCCTCTGTCGATTGTTCCTCTTTACGAATGCTCTCTTGAGACAGAGGGCCTTTTCTGGGATATAAAGAAGGACAAAGTCAGCCCTCTTTATATTTCTCTCTCAAACAGAGTGGAGAAGACAAGGTGCAGAATAAGGTCAGACAAGAGCCTGATGCTTTTAATCCCGCTTGAGTTTTTTTCTCCTGAAGGTAGAATAGAAGTATGCTTGAGTACAGAAGACTGATTGAATTCACATCGAGAATCCACACATATCTTTTATGCCTTCTTCTCTTTTTCTCTCTATGTTACATACTCTCTTTTTTCATTTCTCTTTCTCTGTCTTTTGCCAGCTTCTCATTTTTCCTATCAACAGTACTCATCTATCTTATGCTGCTTCTATCTTTATGGATTTTATTTTCTTCAATACACATTTCTCTGATGAGTTCAGTTGTTGTTTATAAGCCGTTTCTGATGAGCATCCTCCGCCTTGCAGGAGCACTTTTCCTTGATGCTGCCGTGACATTCTTTCATGCACTTTCCGGTCCGGTATCTCTTTGCTTCTGATTGTTGTTTAATTTTCTTTTTTTATGCTTTATCATTAAAAAACAGGGGATAGAGTATGGAAAACGTATATGCACTGCGCGGTGCGACAACTGTGGATTTTGATTCAGTGAAAGATGTGGACGATGCGGTCAAGGAGTTGATGGATGAGCTTTATCAGAAGAACGGACTGACTGATGAGGACATAGCATTCATACATTTTTCCCAGACTGTTGATATCAAAAGCCAGAATGCGGCTGCATCTTTCAGAAAAACAGGAAAAGGAGCCTCTGTTCCTCTTTTCTGCACTCAGGAGGCTGAGATTTCAGGAGCCCTTGAACGCGTGATACGTGTTCTTGTTCTTGTAAATCATGAAAAGAGATGCACTGCCAATATGGTATATCTCAGAAAGGCTGTGAAATTAAGACCGGACCTTGTTAATTAATCTTCAAGAAAGCTTCACATACGTGCCATTTTCCTTTCATATGAGCGTGTGATATTTAAAGCATAAGGAGAAAAGAATGAAAGGAAAAAAGGGTATAATATTAATTTCTATATTGCTCATTGCCTTTACATTTACTTTGAGTGCCAAATCTGCAGATAGCCTCTATTCAGATTTCCAGACTGCTCTTGCAAACGGCAATGCACAGGAGGCTATGAGCATCTATGAAGATCTTACAGAAAAGATAGCTTCTGAAATATCCAGTCAGGAAAAAACTGCAAAGAACGCAATCAAGAAAGAAAACTACAGCCTCTATTATGATGCGCTTTCAGAAATTTCAGATCTTGTAAACATGAGGATGAGCAAGGAGGACACGGAAAAGCTTCTTGCCCTTATTGTCAACGAGGATGAGAGCAAAGCTGTAGAAGATGCATCCTGGCTTTATGACAACAGTAGCTATTATTCTCCGATCCTGTCTTTAAGTTATTCCAAAAATGACGGAGGCTTCAGCTTCAACTACAAAAGAAGTGTGAGCGTGCGCCCAGGTGAGAGCATAACGCTGCCGTCAAGTGATGAAATCCAGTTTGATTCAAACCGTCTTGGTGTTCTTGCAGGATGGGGTTTAACTCCCGGCCAGATTGACTATCTTCCAGGCCAGACAATAACAATGCCTCTTACGGACCATACATTATATGCAGTCTGGCAGAGTGCAGTAAGCTTTACAGATCCTGTTGCAGGAGAATCAAGCGTTACTGAAAATGTTAAGGCAGGGGATGTGGTTGAGGTTCCGAATTTCGACAAAAGCGGGGATGAGTATATATTCTCCGGCTGGATAGATGAGACAACAGGGGAGTATCTTGATAAAAATGCAGGCGAGTATACTGTGCGCGGAAGCGGTGCAAGCTTTACACCTCTTTATAAGGCACTAAATGTATCAGATGTCTCTGCAAGCCCATATTCTGCACTTCCAATCAACACACAGATCCGTCTTTCCTTTGCTGTGAACAATATCGGCACTGATGACATATCAGATCTGAGTGTGAGTGTGACAAGTGAGAATGACGGGGTAAGGTTCATAACCAGCAGCGGATACTTCAAGAGAATTCCTTCTTCCCGCTCTGGAATGGTCAATCTTGTCTCATTTGTTCTTGATGACAGCATAGAAAGCGGCGAGAGCATTCCTTTTACTGTAGTTCTTGAAGACGGAGAAGGGAACAAGTGGGAAAGCTCATTTACGATGACGGCCAGATAAAGAGCAGCGGGGCTTGAGACTGTGTCAGGCCCCGTTCTTTTCTGTTTTGCCTGACAGGAAAGAAGCGAACGGACGATGAAGATGTTGAAAATCAGAAATTTTTTTCAAAAAATATATTGCACAGAATCATAAAAACTGTTATCTTCTTATCCGTTGCGATAAACATGCCTCCTTAGCTCAGCTGGCCAGAGCACGTGATTTGTAATCTCGGGGTCGTTGGTTCGAATCCGACAGGGGGCTTTAGAGCTCGGTTTATCCGGGCTTTTTGTTTTCTTATAGCTTTTACTTGAATTTTGAACGTATTTCTGCTATAAGTTTTAAAGCAAAAAAGAAAAAGAATTCCTATCGTGGAGGGCTACATATATGGCAGGTAACGTTTCTAAGAACGCACACCGTGAAGGTGCTAAGGTATTGTTAAGCAGATGGGGCGGCGCTATCAAGATGAAGAGCGTATTCGAGAATGGAAAGCTTCGCCACGTTGCATACTGTGAGAAGACAGGAAACACAGCAAGAAAGCCAAAGGATCTTATGTAATTCCTTCTTTCAGAGAGATGGCCTGCAGAGAATGCAGGTCTTTTTTTTGTCTCATCCAGTCCAAAAATTTAACATTTTGTATTTTTAATAATAATCATGCTGTGTTATCATGAATCTGTGGTCCCGCAGAGGGACAGGAGGTTTTATGAAACATTTTCCTAAAAAGCTAATAGCTGCACTGGTAAGCATTCTGCTTGTCTTTGCTCTTGCAGGATGTTCAACAACGGAAAAAGTCGAATCTGTTCCAGAAATAGTCATTCCGCAGATGACTCTTCCAGTTGCACCAGCACCGGCACCTGCCCCAGCACCTTCAGCTGACGTAGTGATTTCAGATGAAGAAGGAGAACCGGAAGGCTATCCGTTTGGAGTTGAAATGATTACAAAGAGTGAGGATGGAGCTGATGCATTTGATCTCTATATTTTCCATACAAATGATGTTCATGCCCGTGTTACAGAAGGGGAGGATGGCTCTATCGGATACAGCAAGCTCTCTTCAATCATCAAGCAGGCAAGGAATGTCACTGACAATGTCCTTGTAATAGATGCCGGAGATGTGACACACGGAACAAATTTTGCTAACTTCTTCAACGGTTCTACAATCGGAGATCTGCTGGCACTTGTAGGCTATGATGTAGTTGTTCCTGGCAACCATGATTTCAATTATGGCTATCAGAACATTCTTGATCTTGCTGCAAAGGCAGAAGCAAATTCAGATCTTCGCGTGCTTTCTGCAAACATCACAGATGAGGATGGAAATCTTCTTCTCCAGCCTTATCAGCTCTATTCATTTAATGGCTTCAAGGTATGTGTCTTCGGCCTGACAACACCGGATACAAAAATCAAGGCACATCCTAAGTATACAGAAGGAATAGAATTCATGAGCGATGAAGTCGTCAATAATGCACAGAAGGCAGTTGATCTTGCTCATCAGTATGCTGACTATGTAATAGTCGTAGGACATCTTGGAATAGTTGATGACGGAATATCCGGAGTCACAAGTACATATGTATGCGAGAACATTGACGGAATCGATCTCTTCATTGACGGCCATAGCCACAGCGAGCTTACAGGGGATAACTATGTTAACGGAACTCTTGTAGTATCTGCCGGCCAGTACATGAACAACATCGGTCTTGTTGATATCAGGGTTGAAAACGGAAAGGCTGTGGATGAGACAGCACTCTTAATTACAGCAGAGGATGTTGCTGATCCTGCATCAAGCGAGATTGCACAGCATTATGGCATAAGTGAGATTTCTGATGATGCTCAGGTGCTTGCATATATTGACAGCGTGAATGCAAAGCTTGATGAGGCATTAAGCCGTGTAATTGCAACAGTAGATGAGGATTTGGATGGAGAGAGAAGCAATGTAAGAACAAGAAAGACAAACCTTTCAGAGCTTGTCTGTAAGGCTCTTACAGAGGAAAGCGGCGCTGACTTCACAATTATAAACGGTGGAGGAATCAGAGCAAGCATCAAGAAAGGTGATGTCACACTCGGAATGGTCAATGACACTCTTCCTTTCACAAATGTCCTCAATGTATGTGAGATAACAGGAGCAGAGGTCTATGAGGCTCTTGAATGGGGATACTCAGTTCTTCCTGAGGAAAACGGAGCATTCAGTCAGACAGACCTCACTGTAGTGTACAACATCGAGAATCCTGCAGGAGAGAGAATTCTGAATGTTCTTTTAAACGGCCAGCCAATTGACAAGGAGGAGACATACCTTGTCGCTACAAATGACTTCATGGCTGCAGGCGGAGATGGATATACAATGTTTGGCAAGGTTGTCCAGGAAGGAAGAGTTCTCAATGAAATCTTTGCTGACTATCTTAGCGCAAACTACCCTGTAAACTGACAAATACAGGTAAAAAACACTTAGGGGACTAGGCAATGCCTGAGTCCCTTTTTATATTAATGCTGTGAATAAAAAACTCAGAAGAGCGCTCATCGTCCTTTTCTTTCTTCTTTTTTGTGTGATGCTAATGCTTTTTCTCATTTTTCATGAGATACGTGCTGATATCTATCCGCTTGAAGAAAAACACGGAGAGGAAATAGATCTTGAGATTGAAGATATGGAAAATGAGGAGAATAAAGAGGCAAATCTTGATGTGGATGTCTCTGCATCCTATCATGGAGATTTTTCCCTTGATAAGATTGGATATTATGCTTCAGATCCTTCGCGCCTGATTAAAGACACCTCTGTATCAATTGATGGTAAGCTCGATTTCTGAGTCCTTAAAAAAGAAGGTAATATGCTTGATGAAAAAAGATTGGATCTCTTTGAGAATGCTAAAATCTCAAAGGCCGTACTGACACTGACTATTCCCACAATTCTCTCATCCCTTGTGATGGTGCTCTATAATCTTGCTGACACATTCTTTGTAGGAATGCTCTCAGACCCAGTTGAGAATGCTGCTGTTACTCTTGCTGCTCCTGTGCTTCTTGCATTCAACGCAGTCAATAACCTCTTCGGGGTAGGAACATCATATATGATGAGTTCTTCCCTTGGAAGAAAGGATTATGATACAGTCAAGAGAAGCTCTGTTTTCGGTTTCTATGCATCTCTTTTCTTATCCCTGCTTTTCTCAGTTTTTTCATATTTCTGCATGGACAGTCTTCTTGTAATGCTGGGTGCAGACAGTGTTACAGCAGAGGCTACCGAGGGCTATCTGTTCTGGACAGTCAGCATAGGAGCTCCTTTTTCAATCATAAATGTCGTCATGGCATATCTTGTCCGCAGCGAGGGCAGTGCGATGCACGCAAGCATAGGAACGATTTCCGGCTGCATACTGAATATGATTCTTGATCCGTTCTTCATTCTTCCCTGGGGACTGGGAATGAAGGCAGAAGGGGCCGGTCTTGCAACATGCATATCAAATGTCTTTGCCTGCATGTATTTTTTGACATATATCTTCTTGAAGAGGAAAAGCACGTTTGTGTGCGTGAACATAAAGTACCTCACATTGAGAAAGAACATAGTCAAGGGAATCTGTGCTGTAGGAATTCCTTCTTCAATACAGAACCTTTTGAATGTCACAGGAATGACAATACTGAATAATTTCACTGCAGCCTTCGGCGCATCAGCAGTTGCTGCAATGGGCATTGCACAGAAGATAAACCAGGTTCCGACCAATATGAATTTTGGACTTTCTCAGGGTATAATGCCAATCTTGAGCTATAGCTGGGCTGCAGGCAACGGAGAGCGATTCAAAAAATCCTATATGTTCACAATCCGTATGTCGCTTGCTTTCATGCTCCTGATGATGACGCTTTTCCTTATGTTTGCACCTCAGCTTACAGAAATATTCATGGACAATGATGAGATTGTAAAAACGGGATCCAGTCTGCTAAGAGGATTCTGTCTGGCACTTCCATTCCTTACTCTAGATTTCATATCCGTAGGACTTTTTCAGTCCACAGGAAAAGGTCATTATTCACTCTTATTCGCAATATGCAGGAAGATTGTGCTCGAAATTCCTCTTCTTATAATTCTCAACAGAATATACCCTCTTTTTGGCCTTTCATTTGCTCAGCCGGTAGCAGAACTTGTCCTTGCAATACTTGCAATCATATTTGTGAGAAGAGTATTCAAGGAAATTGACAAGAAGAGCATGATAGCATGATTTTTATTTGCTTCAATAAATAGGCACATTTAAAAAATTTTTTGACAATATTATTGACAATAAAATGAGTTTTCAGTTATCATCATCAAGGTTAAAGAATTCTCCTGTAGCTCAGGCGGTAGAGCAGGTGGCTGTTAACCACCCTGTCGGGGGTTCAAATCCCTCCGGGGGAGTTTTAAACAATTAAAAAAGACCCCTTGAAGAACAAAATTGTTCTCTGGGGTTCTTTTTTTGCAGGTTTTATACACTGTGTAGAATTATTTTTTTCCTACCAGTTCTGCCATTTTCCATGCCATCGTGCCAACTTGCATGCCAATTTAAACTATCAATATAATAGCCACGCATGTTGCGTGGCCGTGAATCAGTGCTTTGTAAGATATGCATGAGGAACGTTGTCAAGTCCATCCCAGAGAATCTGGCGGAAATGAATCGGGTCCGTGTTTCCTTCTGTATTGATGACAAGTACATTTGACATCTCATCAAGGCCGAGCACCTTCCTCAGTCCCTCAGTCCCTTCTTCTGTCATTATAGAGTAGAGTGTTCCAAGAGGCACTGCGCCACTTTCTCCGCTTATTACAAATGGATCTCCACTGAGAGGAACAGCAAGGATTCTCATTCCCCTTGCGGCTGTGTAATCTGGAACCTTTATAAAACAGTCTGCAGTGTTGTCCAGCACCTTCCATGCAATAGGGCTGGGATCTCCGCATGCAAGACCTGCCATGATTGTATCAAGATCTCCTTTGACGCTGTGAAGCTCTCCGTCATTGTATTTTGCGGTCTCAAATATGCATGCAGCTTTATCAGGCTCGACAACTATGAACTTAGGACTGTTCTCTTTAAACAGTGATGCATAGAATCCTATTGTAGCTGCAGCTAGGGCCCCAACTCCGGCCTGAACGAAGATATGAGTGGGCTTGACTATTCCAAGTCCTGCAAATTCTTCCTGTGCTTCAAGCATGATTGTCGTGTATCCTTGCATTATCCAGGAAGGAATTTCCTCATAGCCGGGCCAAGATGTGTCAGAAACAATTGTCCATCCGTTTTTCTTTGCATCAAGGGCCACCTGACGCACTGCATCATCATAATTCCCGTCAACAACTATGACTTCAGCCCCATATCGCTTTATTGCATCGATTCTTGGCTGGCTTGTCTCCTTATGAACATAGATTACGCAGCGCAGCCGTAGCTGCTGGGCTGCCCATGCAATTCCCTTGCCGTGATTGCCGTCAGTTGCTGATGCAAGTGTTATATTCTTTATCCTGCTGTGGATTTCATCGCTTATAAGATAGTTAAATGACAGATCCTCATTTTCCTTTTTCAGATATTTCTTTAAAAGGCGGTATACAGCATAGGAGCCGCCCATTACCTTGAATGAATTTAAAGACAGTCTCTTCTGTTCATCCTTTACATATATTCCACCCAGGCCAAGCATCTGAGCAAGATTTTCAAGGCTTACAAGAGGAGTGACCTTGTAACCTGGAATCTGACGGTGAAACCGCCTTGCATCGCGTGCATAGGAAATATCGAAATAGTGTTCAGCAACCGAATAATCTTTTTTCTTTGTTCTTACAATATAGTCAAAATCTCGCATAAAAAATCCCTTACCTGAATTATAAGGGTAAGGGATGGTTTTGAAAAGCAAGGATGATACTTAGTTCTTCTTTTCCATATTCATCTTATACACATTCCATGTTGATGAGATGATGGTGTCAAGATCACTATATTTTGCTTCCCAGCCGAGAATTTCCTTTGCCTTTGCACTTGTTGCAACAAGCTTAGCTGGATCTCCTGCGCGGCGTGGAGACATTACTGCCTTGATATCCACTCCGGTGATTCTTCTGGATGCATCAACAATCTGCTTGACAGAAAGTCCGCTCTCGCTTCCGAGGTTGACAATGAGGCTTTTGTTGTTCTTGACAAGATAGTCCGCAGCCTTCACGTGTCCGTCTGCAAGGTCTGTGACATGGACATAATCTCTTACGCCCGTTCCATCTTCAGTGGGGTAGTCATCACCGAAAATAGCAACATGGTCTCTCATGCCACATGCTGCTTCCATGACAACTGGAATGAGGTTTGCAGGATTTCTCTCAAGTCCTGTCATCCTTCCTGTCGTGTCATATCCTGCTGCATTAAAATAGCGAAGCGCTGCAAAGTTGATTCCCTTGAGCTTTGCATACCATGCAAGGTTCTCTTCAATACAGAGCTTAGTATAGCCATAGTAGTTTTCAGGATTTGTCGGATGATTTTCATCAATAGGAAGATATTTGGGCTCTCCATATGTTGCGGCACTGGATGAGAGGATAATGTTCTTGCATCCGTGCTTGACGCATTCTGTAATCATGATGAGTGAGCCAGTGATGTTGTTCTCGCTGTATTTCTCAGGCTTAATCATGCTCTCTCCGGCTGCCTTGAATGCAGCAAGATGAACAGCAACATCCCAGCCTTCTGAAAGGACTTCGCTTACTCTCTCTCTGTCAAGGATGTCTCCAAGATAGAACTTGGCCTTAGGGCTGACATTGCTCTCAAGACCGCTTGAGAGATTGTCGAAAATACCTACAGTATCTCCTCTGTCAAGGAATGCAAGTGCAACATGTGTTCCGATATAGCCTGCACCACCAAACAATAATACTTTCATTTCTATTTCTCCTTATTTTTCATCTTACATCATGAGTATCAAATGATAAAGCTTCAAAGATAAGCTTTTATTATCTCTTCAATCTCTTTTCTGTGCTTCAGCATCTCTTCTTCATCCTTTGCTTCAAGGACAAGGCGCAGATATGGCTCTGTGTTGCTCTTCCTGATATTGAACCACCAGGAGTCAAATTCAATCCTGTAGCCGTCAAAGTCGAGAATCCTGAGAGGATTTTCCTTTCTGTAGACTTCCAGCAGGGCCTTTATTGCATCATCCTTTCTCTCAAGGCGGAAGTTGACTTCTCCAGTGTTGCTGTATTTTATTATTGAATCGACAAGGTCAGAAAGCTTCGAGCCGTTTTTCTTCAAATCTGCTACGACAGAGAGCACAAGAAGACTTGCAAGAATACCGCTGTCACAGTTGAAGAAATCGCGTCTGAAATAGTAGTGTCCTGCAAGCTCGCCGCCAAATACAGCATCTATTTCCCTTATCTTCAGCTTCGCATATGCATGTCCGACTTTCCAGATATGCACATTAAAGCCAAGACTCTCAAGGAATTCAATTGTACTCCTGCTTGTCCTTATGTCTACAAGGACATTTCCTGTCAGACCCTTTTTATTGTAATAGAGCCCTAGTATTGCCGTAACATAGTCAGGTTGGATGAAGCGCCCCTTTTCATCAATGAACATGACGCGGTCAGCATCCCCGTCATAGATTACGCCCACATCGCTTTTGTTCCTGACTGTTTCCTTTTTTATATCCTCGCAGTTCTTTTCTTCCAGCGGGTTTGGTTCATGATGAGGGAAAGAGCCGTCAAATGTGTCATAGATATAACGGCAGGAAGGAGGAAGGATATCCTTGACGATCAGGCTGGACATGCCATTTGAGCAGTCAACGGAGATATTCAGCTCTCCAAAATCGGGGGCAAAGGTTTTCAGGTACTTGATATATTCATCCCTTATATAGGAGGCATCCTTGACTTCTCCTTTTATCTCTGCCTTCTGCAGGCTGCTGTTCATCATCTTCTCAAGCTCAAGAAGCCCTGTATCCTTTCCAACCGGAAGTGCATCTGTTGTGCTTATCTTCAGTCCGTTATATTCCTTCGGGTTATGGCTTGCTGTAATCTGCACACTTGCTTTTGCTTTCAAAAACACAGTTGCAAAATAGACCATAGGAGTAGTTGCAAGACCGATATCATAGACAGTGCATCCACTATCGGTTATTCCGTTTATGAGAGCCTCATGGATTTCGGGACTTGAAAGCCTCACATCGCGTCCCACTGCGACAAATGGAGCCTCAAGCAGAGAAGGCAGTGCAAGCCCGATTTTATACACGTCATTGCAATTGAAGTCCTTGTTCCATATTCCCCTTATGTCATAAGCTTTGAATGCGTTCAAATTTTACCTCCGAATATGATTTTCCTTAAATTCTTCTCATCCATTATCTCAAAGTAGTATTTCCTTTCTCCAAGGCTTATTTCAACAAGCACCTTCTGAAATGCTTTTGCAAAAGCTGACGCTGTTTTGGCGTGTTTTGCCTTCATGTCTATTACGGCCATGGCACTCTTTCTCGTCACAATCTGATACCCTGTCACTTCGTTTTTTTTAAACGAGTGCTCCATCTTCTCATACTTTGGCCTTTTCGCGCTCTTTATCTCGATTCCAAGAATCCTCGGAGGTCTGTCGAAATCCTCAAAGATGAAAGTATCTCCATCAGTGTATAAGAATACGCCGTATTCACGCTTTTCTCCGTTTGATGCGCCATAAAAGAGAGCATAGGTCCTGTACTGTATCTTTGCTCCGAGCCTTTCTTCCCGCTCTTTCAAAAACTTGAATGTATCTTCGTCCATAACTGTCAATTTTTACCTGAATAATATAATATTAGCCTGTTATGGAAGAATTTGAAAAGAAAGATTTTGCGAAAATCATCAAAAGGAATCTCTCTCTTGTTCATGAGGATATAAAGAAGGGGATAAATACTGCAGTACGCCTTTATGACAGGAATATCGAGTCAGCTGATGTCACTGTGGACCTTTATTACCCGTATGTGAGGATTCTTGATTATTCAGCCATATCAAAAAGCCAAGCTGAGCGCGATGAGATCATAGACTTAGTCTCCCGCTTTTCCTATACGCCTAAGGAAAAGGTAATCTTCTTTGACAGAAAGAAAGGAGAGGTGAAGGAAAAGGGGAGCGAGAGCCTTGAAATTGCAATAAAAGAAAATTCCCATGAGTTTATCGTCGAGCTTCTCAAATACCAGGATACAGGCCTTTTTTTGGACCATGCTGTTACAAGAGCCATGGTTGAAGAGGATTCATATTCCTTGGATGTTCTGAACCTCTTTTCATATACAGGAAGCTTTTCTGTCTATGCCGCAGCTGGAGGTGCAAACAGCGTTGTAAGCGTTGACAGCTCGAACCAATACTCAGCATGGTGTGAAAGGAACATGAGGGCAAACGGATTTCTTGACAGATCAAAATATCCTGTGCTTAGGATGAATGCAGATGAATATATCCTGGATGCGCTTAAGATGAAAAAGAAATTCGATCTCATCATCTTTGATCCTCCAAGTGTGTCTTTGAAGCATGGTGCCAAGAGTTTTGACCTTAAAAAGGATTATATCAAATACATTGCAGCGCTGAACATGCTTTTGAAAAAGGACGGGGCCATCATATTCAGCGAGAACCTCTCTACCTTCTTTCTCGACAAGAAGAAGATAAAGAAGTTTTTTTCCATAAACGAGATAACTAATATCATAAGGAAGGAGAACTTTACAAAAAAACATTTTCTCATGCGATGCTGGGTAATGAAAAAGGAAAGGGATGTTATGAAGAAGATAGATGAGAACACAAGCTTGGATGAACTTGCTCTTGTTTTTGATGATGTAAAAAAAGAAAGCAAGAGAAAAAATCATGATGAGAAAAGCAGAAGCACTAATTATTCAGAAAGAAAAGCACTGAAAAAGAATGACAAGAGCAGCAAGAAGCCATATGAAAAGGGAAGAAAGCCGGCTTTATTTGAGAAAAAAGACAAAAACGGCTTTAGGGAAGATTTTCACAAAAGCGGGGAGAAAAAAGAATTCCGCCGCGTGCACAAAGCAATGCTTCCATACGGCATGGATGATATAAGGAAGAGCAGAAAGAGCGATGAGGACTGAGCGTATAGAGCGCGTAAGGAAACTGGTTTATTCGCTTCTTGATGAGGCTGGCCTGGACAGCCAGGAGACAGCCTCTTCGCTGATGCATATTGAGTCAGTTGCCCGTATTTCATACCTTCTTGCCATGCGAAGAGGAATTGAGAAAAGCGAGCTTGCATACATAGCAGGGCTTCTTCATGATGTTTATGCAATTGTGACTGGAGAAAGGGAAAAGCATGCGGAAAAGGGGTCTCTTCTTGCCACATCTATACTCAATACGCTTGCAATTTTCACATTCTCTGAATGTCAGATAATAACTGAGGCCATAAGGAATCATAGCAGCAAAAAAAGAACTGATGATGAGTACTCTGAGGTGCTGAAAGATGCCGATGCGCTGGATCATTATCTTTCTTCTTCAATAATCTCGGCAAAAGACAGAGGAAGGATAGAGAAAGCTTTTTTCGAGCTCACAGAAAAATCCCCCTGCCTGTGACAGGGGGTGTGATATTAAAGACCCATCTTGGCTTTCTGTTTTGCCCAGCTGTCTTTAAGCGTGCATGTCCTGTTGAACACCATGTGATCCTCTTTTGAATCCTTGCTGTCCACGCAGTAGTATCCGTTTCTCACAAACTGCAGATAATCTCCGACCTTTGCATTCTCGGCTTCTTTTTCAATATATGCATCTGAAATCACTATAAGGGATTCAGGATTGATGTCATCCAGGTAGTTGCCTGTGCTCATTCCGGGATTCTCAGCCTTGAAGAGCTTGTCATACTGGCGCACCTCTGCCTTGATGTTGTACTTTGCAGATACCCAGTGGCTTGTGCCCTTGACCTTCCTCTTGTCCGCTGTCTCTCCGCCCCTGCTTTCTGGGTCGTATGTTGCATGAATCACGCTGACTTTTCCATTTTCATCCTTTTCACAGCTTGTAGCCTTGATGTAATATGCACCCTTAAGCCTTATCTCGTTGCCGATGTAAAGCCTGTGATAGCCTTTAACAGGAACTTCCATGAAATCCTCTCTCTCGATATAGATTTCTCTTGTAAACGGCATCTTGTGAGTGCTTGAGTTCTCATCCTCAGGATTATCTACAGCCTCAAAATACTCAATCTTTTCTTCAGGATAGTTGTCTATTATCACCTTGACCGGATCCAGTACTGCCATGAGGCGTTTTGCTCTCTTGTTAAGATCCTCTCGCACGCAGAACTCCATAAGGGCATAGTCGACAACACCTTCAACTTTGGCAACTCCGACTCTCTGCACGAAGTCCTTCATGCTCTCTGGAGAGTATCCTCTTCTTCTGATACCGCTGATTGTGGGCATTCTTGGATCATCCCATCCTGAAACATAGTTGTTCTTCACCAGGTATAAAAGCTTTCTCTTGCTCATTAAAAGGTAGTTTATATTCAGCCTTGCAAACTCGTACTGATGCGGAGTATGTTCAATTCCGTCAATCTCAGTTGCCCAGTCATATGCAGGACGGTGGTCCTCAAACTCGAGTGTGCAGATGCTGTGTGTAATTCCTTCAATTGCATCGCTGATAGGATGAGTGAAGTCATACATCGGGTAAATGCACCACTTATCCCCTGTTCTTGGGTGTGTTGCATACTTTATCCTGTAAAGAGCCGGGTCCCTTAAATTTATATTAGGGCTTGCCATATCGATTTTTGCTCTGAGTGTGTAAGAGCCCTCAGGATGCTTTCCTTCCTTCATCTCCTGGAAAAGGCGCAGATTCTCTTCAATGCTTCTGTCTCTGTCTGGGCTGTTTATTCCTGGTTCAGTGAGTGTTCCACGGTATTTCTTCATATCCTCTGCTGAAAGAGAATCGACATATGCCTTTCCTTCTTTTATCAGGCGGAGGGCTATCTCATAAAGTCTGTCGTAGTAGTCAGATGCATAGTATTCATTTTTCCCCCAGTCAAAACCGAGCCATCTGATGTCGCTCTTGATTGCCTGGATATACTCATCCTCTTCCTTTTCAGGATTAGTGTCATCAAGACGCAGGTGACAGACTCCGCCATACTTCTCAGCAAGTCCGAAATTGATGCATATGCTCTTGATATGTCCGATGTGAAGATACCCGTTCGGCTCTGGAGGAAACCTTGTGACAATCCTGTCATCAGGCACCCTTTTGTTCTTTAAATCGTCCTCAATTATCTTCTCGATGAAATTGAGGGGCTTAATTTCCTTGTTTTCTTCCATATTCTCTCCTTCAGGTCTTCCAAAGGACCCTAAGATTTATCTTGTTAAAGATAGCATAAGAGCGTTATTTGAAAAATAGCCTTACCGGTTTTTCTTCTTCATTTCTTATGAGAAAACCGACAGAAGCACTTTCTGTGAATGCTTCGTTTTCAAGGCTCATTATTTCTTTGCCATCAGATATAAATACAATCCTCTCATTCTCTTTTCTTATGAGGAGACTCTTGATTTCAAAAGGAAGCTCATATTTCCCCTTAAGAGAGAAGAGGTTAAAGCTCAAAAGCGTGCTTGAGATGATCAGATAATCATTTTCTGTGTGGAAAAGGAAGAAAGAAACCCCGTCGCCCTCATAAGAGAGAGCAATTTCCTCTTCTTTCCCCAGTGTGTAAAGTGCCGCTCTTTTTCCTTTCTCATCAAAGGAGATACTGTATGAGTTGGCCCTCATTTTCTCGGGTCTGTTTATCCAGTCGACCTTTTTTATCTGCATCAGGAAAAAATTATAGCTTGAGAGAAGATGAGAGTAAAGCTATAGTTACTCTTATGATTGCAGTCTTTGGTGATGTATATGTCTCCTTTGGAAAAAAGGATGGACAGCTTTATGAGAAAAAGGTCGATGGCTATGGTTATTCTGTAGTATCTAAGCTGGCAGAGAAAACGGAACTTCCGTTCTTCTTCACAGCTTTAGGCTCTGACAGCCTCAAGACATTTGTTCTTGAGAGCCTTGTAGAAAAGAGGATAATGTTTGATCCGGATCTTTCAATGATGAGTCTTTATACGGCGCATAAGATAGATGATGATGAGTTTTTCTCTTCCTCAGCTCTCTTTTCGATTTCTGAAGAGGCTTTGAGCGCATCAGTGAATATGAACACAGATATAAACATGGTGCATATTTCTCCTTTGATCCTCTCAAGAGAAAGTTCTTCTTCAAGTGTGGTTGACTCAATATCATTCATCAGTCCATCACCTTTTATTGTCTCAGATGTCTTTGGATCTCTAAATGAGAAAGCAACAAGGGCATTTTCATCCCTTTCAATGCTTCCCGGCCTTGTAATTGCAGATGAGGAGAACTATGAGAAAACTTATAAGGATGAGAAAAATAGGCCTGTTCTCTCTCTGGATGGAAAATCAATGATCCTTTTCTATCAAGGGAAGGAAAAAAGATATGAGGCGGGAAAAAGCAGAGAAGATATAGTTTCCTCTCTTATGGCCGCTCTTGACAGGATTAATCTTGATCTTTCAAAGCTTGAAGAGATACTGGAGACTATTGGATGAGAAAGATAAAACTGGTTTTCCTTCCTTTTCTTGCCCTTATTCTCTTTTCCTCATGCATTGCTGAGCGTGCATATACTGAAAACGAAATTTTAATGGATACAGTGAATGCGATTACTGTATACAGCAAGGAAGAATATGAGAACATAGTACCCGCGGCTTTTGACCTGATTAGAGAAAAAAGCAATCTGGTAGACAGGTACAGCAGCTCAAGCGAGATTTTCATTGTCAATGAAAATGCATCATCTTTTCCAGTTGAAGTCTCTTCAGATGTCTTTAATCTCATTTCATTTGCTCTTGACATGAGTTATGAGACAGACGGGGTTTTCAATATAGCAATAGGACCTCTTGTCGACTTATGGAAAATAGGGACAGATGAGGCAAGGCTTCCTGGTCCGGAGGAGATAGAAGAGGCTCTTCTTCTGTGCGATTACAAATCAATTGTCCTGGATGAGGTGAACCATACAGTCTCATTCCTGAAAAAAGGGATGAGCATAGATTTAGGAGCTGTCGCCAAGGGATGGATAGCAAATGAGGTTGTCTCTTTGATGAAAGAGATGGGATGTGAGAAAGCAATTGTCAACCTCGGGGGCAATGTCTATGTGATAGGAGAAAAAGAGGAGGGAAAGAGCTGGACTGTTGGGCTTCAGAATCCGGATCTAGAATTCGGAGGAAGCTATGCGACTGTGGATGTATCTGACTCTTCTGTAGTCACAAGCGGTGCATATGAAAGGTTCTTCACAGCAGAAGATGGAACAAGATATCACCACATTCTCGATCCCCGTACCGGCTATCCATCATCATCAGATATCCAGAGTGTGTCTATAATAAGTGCTGACAGCGCTCTTGCTGACGCGCTTTCAACAACATGCTTCATTCTCGGAGTCGATGCAGCAGCTGAAATCTGTGAAAGGTGGGGTGTCTCTGCAGTCCTCCTTACTCTTGATAACGATATAATCAGGCTCTGATGAAACGGAAGGCGAGAAACGAGTCATGTATGAATGAGTCCACAGTCTTATTTCCGCTTTCATCTGAGTAGAAATCCTTCAGGATGAAATGCCGGAAGAGAGGAGAAAGGAGAGAAGAAAGGGTATGAGAGTATTCAAAGGTATCTTTTTTCCTTATCATCTTCATCTTTTCCTTTTCGCTTTTGCTTTTTTCGTCTGAAAACGGTATCGTGTATTTCACCTTGAGCTTTCCTTTTTCTTCTTTTTTCTCATCAAAAAGATATAAGACAGGGTTTGCGACACCGAATAGAAAAGCTCCGTCTTTTTCCAGCACTCTGGCAGCCTCTGCATAAAGGCTTTCTGTCTCTTCGATGAAATTGAGAGAGTGGGGGATTATCACAGCAGAGAAAGAAGAGCCGCTATAAGATGAGAGATCTCTCATGTCAGATACAACAGTCTCTGCCTCCAGGCCATACATCTTCAGGGCTTTTCTGTCCTGCTCAATCTGAAGAGCGGAAATGTCGATGCTTGTAACTGTGCACCCGTATGCGGCAAGAAGAGCTGTCTGCTGTCCTCCTGCGGATGCAAGAAGCAGGACTTTCTTTCCTTTCATTCCCTCAAGCCAGGAGGGAGGAACATAACGAGTGGGGGTGATCCTTATTCTCACATCTCCTTTTCTGGCTCTTTCTATCTCTTCTTTCCCGACGATTCTTGTCCAGTAATTGTTTCTCCTGACTTCCTCATCCCAGGCAATTGCATTCAGCTGGTTTATCATATGAATACATTATAGCCCATGGAAAAAAATATTGAATAGAAATATAATCAGCCATATGAAAGCCCCGGGCAGGAAAATAAGATACATTGTGTATTTCTCTTTATTAGTCATTCTCTTGATCATATTATTCTCAATTACTTCATCCGTATATGAAAGAAGGCAGAATAAAGCATTCAGCAAGGCATTCAGCACACTGTTTGAGGAATATGGGGAAAAAGGAGTTCTCTCACTTGCAGGGGTTCCTGTCGAGAATATCAGCTATTCCGGATCAGATCTTTTTCTTGATGACAGGGCATCATGGAGTCTTTCTGCCGAAGAGAGAAGAAATATCGAGATATATGACAAAGTTGCTCCTTCTGTTGTGCGCATTGTCACCTCCTCATCCCTATCATCCCGTTCTCAGGCAAGCGGGGTAATTCTTTCTGAGGATGGAATCATACTGACTAATTTTCATGTAATAGATGGCTTTGATGACATAAGCATATATTTCTTTGACGGAAGTGCAGAAAAGGCTGAAGTCCTTGGAACTGACAGGCTTACAGATATCGCGCTTTTGAAAGTTGAGCGTGAAAACCTGAAGCCGATTGATGTAAGCAACAGGAAAGCTGTGACAGGGCAGGTTGTATACACTATAGGACATCCATACAGCAATGAGTGGAGCATGAGCAAGGGAATAGTATCGGGTGTTGACAGAACACTCTATCTTGAAAACGGTGTCATAGCAGACCTGATTCAGACTGATTCTTTTGTAAACCCTGGAAACAGCGGAGGTCCTCTTCTGGATTCAAGCGGAAATATGATTGCGCTCATAAGCTCAATCTACACTACAAGCGGAAGCAGCGAGGGCATAACGTTCGCATTTGCGACCACAAGCCTTGATAAAATAGTGAACAGGATAATCAGAGATGGTTTCTTTGAGCGAGGCATGCTTGAGGTCCTGACTGTGGAACTCAATGACGAGATAATAAACTATCTTGATCTTCCACTGGATGGAGGAATCCTCATAAGCCAGACTATTCCTTCAGGCGGTGCGGACAAAGCCGGGATCAAAGGAGGATCTGAGAAGGCCCTCTACGGTGAAAGTGTCATTTATCTTGGAGGAGACATAATTACTGAAATAAACGGAAAGAAGGTCAGAAACTATACAGATTATTTCCTGGCCCTCTTTGATACAAGCAGCACCGATACAGTCAGTGTCAGGGTGTACAGAAATGGTTCTTACATCAACTTCAAGGATGTTTCTCTTGCAGAGCAGAATGAGGAGAATTTCAAATGGGTTCTGAGGTGAAGACATTCAATTTTCAGGTCGGCAAGTCTCATCCGTTTAAAGTTGTGGCTCCATTTGACCTCTCGGGGGACCAGGGAAATGCTGTTGAGAGCCTTTACAAGGGATATCTTGCCGGAGACAGGGCCCAGACACTCAAGGGAGTAACAGGAAGCGGCAAGACATTCACTATGGCAAAGCTCATTGAGAAGATACAGAAACCGACGCTGATTCTTTCTCATAACAAGACTCTATCTGCCCAGCTTTATAAGGAATTCAAGACATTCTTCCCCGATAACGCGGTTGAGTACTTCGTATCCACATATGATTATTATCAGCCGGAGGCATATGTGCCCGGAAAGGATCTCTATATCGAGAAAGAGACTGATATAAATGATGAGATAGACCGCCTGCGTCTTGCAGCCTCCTTTGCTCTGATGGAGCGCCGCGATGTAATTGTAGTTGCGACAGTCAGCTGCATTTATGGACTTGGAAATCCTGTTGCCCTTTCCGATATGGTCCATTCATTCAACACAGGGGACACATTTGACCATAAAAAAGAGTTTGCCCAGCTTTCCCGCATGCTTTATGAGCGCAATGATGCAATCTTAGAGCGTGGAAGTTTTCGCAGCCGCGGTGATGTGATTGAAATATACCCGGCATATCTTGAACAGGCTTTCAGGATCACCCTTGACTGGGATGAGATAACATCGATTGTGTGGTTTAATCCCATAAGCGGGGAAAAGTATGAGTCAGTTGAGTCTGTAACGCTCTATCCTGCAAAGCAGTTCGTGCTTCCCGAAAGCTATATAAAGAAAGGAATTGAAAGAATAAATGAGGAAAAAGAGGAGAGAATAGAGTATTTCCGCTCAAATGGAAAGCTCATTGAGGCAGAGAGGATAAAAAGCCGTGTCGAATATGATTTGGAAATGCTTTCTGAAATAGGAACATGTCCAGGAATCGAGAACTACTCACGTCCTCTTTCAGGACGCTCACCTGGAGAGAGGCCCGCAGTTCTTCTTGATTATTTCCCAGAAGACTTTGTCACATTCATAGATGAGTCCCATGTTACAATTCCTCAAATCGGAGCAATGTATGAAGGTGACAGGTCCAGAAAGCTCAATCTTGTGAACTACGGCTTCCGCCTTCCTTCCGCCCTTGACAACAGACCGCTTAAGTATGATGAATTTGACTCTATAGTAGGGCAGAGGATATATGTTTCTGCTACCCCAGGCGAGAGGGAGAAAAAAGAGTCATCCCAGATTGTTGAGCAGCTTATCAGACCGACAGGGCTTCTTGATCCTGAAATCTCTGTCAGGAGCTCAGAGGGTCAGATGGAGGACCTTTACGGAGAAATAAGGAAGACTGTTGAAAAGAACGAGAGAGTGATTGTCACAACCCTCACGAAGAAGATGAGCGAGGACCTTTCTGATTATCTTGCATCCCTTGATCTGAAAGTTAAGTATCTTCACTCTGAGATTGATACGATAGAGCGTGTTGAAATACTTCGTGACCTGCGTCTTGGAAAGTTTGACGTGCTTGTTGGAATCAACCTTCTAAGAGAGGGACTTGATCTTCCTGAAGTATCGCTCTGTGCAATTCTGGATGCAGACAAAATCGGTTTCCTGCGCTCTGCTACAAGCCTTATCCAGACAATAGGACGAGTTGCGAGGAATGCAAACGGAAGGGTCATAATGTATGCTGACAGGATTTCTCCTGCCATGGCTGAGGCAATAGAGGAGACTGAGCACAGAAGAAAGGTTCAGATGGAATACAACAAAGATCATGGCATAACTCCTAGGACAATTAAGAAAGCAGTTGAGGATATAATCGAGCGCGACAGGGAGGACAAAGAAGACCTTGCCCGTGAAGATATAAAGATCCGCAAAAGTAGCTATAATCTTCTTCTTGAGAAAGACAGGAAGAAATATGTTCGCGAACTTGAAAAACAGATGCTTTTCTATGCACAGAACCTGGAGTTCGAGAAGGCAGCTGTAATCCGCGATGAGCTTGCCCAGTACAATGCCAGCGTGAAGAACGTTGAATGGAATGCCTAAATAAATAGCATAGTGTCAAACCTGCTTGATGAAAATAGCGGACTCTGGCTTAAAATATCTGATCCCATATTGTCAAGTGTCATCCTGTAAAGCTCTGCACATGAGAGGCTTTTCCAGCGGGGATAGCCAACTTTTTCTGTTTCCCTGTTGTACCCAAGCGCTTCAAGGACAGCGATTGTAAGAAACCCGTGTCCATCTTCTTTTGTGGATTCATACGAAAGCTGTTTTTCAGATGATCCAGAGAGGATGTAGGTCCTCTTCTCATCCTTTGCATTTGACATGAACGTGGATGTAAATGAACCTGCAATCAGGGATCCGATGTCGGGAAAAGAGTCAGTGATCCACTCTCCATCTTTCTCTGTGTATGTGAAAACGCTTTCAAGTGATGAATTCTCGACGAATGTTCCGCTGTAGCAGGAGTCAAGAATCACAAGCTTCGTGCAGTCATAGGATGACAGAAAATCATCAAGGAGCATCCGTACCGTCATTATTGAATAAGAATGCTCGCTGCTGTTGTCATAATAAAACGCCAGATCCCCGTTTTCAGTGCCGTGTCCTGCATAATAAAAGATTATTACATCATCCTTATCTGCTTTGACTTTGTCCTTTATAATTTCAAAAAGCTCTGAAGCCTCTTCAGTCTTTTTTCCAGGATTAAATGGTTTTATGTTTTCTTCTTTATCAGAACTGCTGTAATACCTGTAGCTGAAAATATAATCTTCGTTCATCTCATCGTTATATTCAAAGACATCATACTCATATCCGAGCGAAGAGAAGACAAGCTCAAGCTGGGCTGTAAGTTTTTCCTGGTCAGGCACTGTAGCCTTAAGCGTATTTATTTTCTCACCTGCTTTTTCATAGCTTGCCGCGATGCTTATTATGTGATATTTTCTTCCGCTTGTTTCTTCAAGTGGAGCAAAGCTGCATGATGAGACAAATACTAGGGCCAGAAGGATGAAGAAGATTTTTTTCATCTTGATGCCTCCAGATTCACGCTTATTCCAAGTCCAATGAGGAAATCAATCTCATCTTTTGAAAATGAGACGGAGACAGGCATGGTGATGGAGAAGAATTTTGAGAAAGTATATGCAATTGAGCTCTGGAGCCTTATCTCATTCAAAAGGCCGTTCATGTTGTAATAATAACGGAATATGTAGCATATGCTGTTTCTAAGCTCAAGAATATCTGTAAAAGCATAGTCGTATTCAAGCCCGATTCCAAGTGAGTAGTAGGGAGAAAGGAAATTGTACTGGGCATCCACAGCACTCTTGTCCGTATATCCTGCAAAAAACGGCAGCGATATTCTGTGTCTGTCAAAGCGGACTGCAAGAGCATCAAGAGAAAGAAGATAGTCCATCTGAGCTCTTGTCCAGTCATCTTCTATGTTTACAACTCTCATTCCCGCAGAGGCACTGATGCGGAATGAGTATGAAGCAGAAAAAAGCGGAAATGCGATGAAAAGCGATAGAAGTAAAATAAATAATCTTTTCATTATCTTCTCCTGCTTATATAGAAAGCTAGGTTCAGAGTCTTGTCACACTTTCCTTGTTTATCATCAGCGATATGATTTTTTTTCTGGGGCGTACAAGAGTGGATGCAAGAATTAGATGCCCTTTAAATGATGTGCATATAAGGTAATGTGAGCCTGTGTATTCAATTGAGACTATCTCTGTGTTGTTTATAACAAGATAGCTCGGCTTGAGCTCGCTTTTTATACTTTCTTCAGAAATAAGCACGCTTTCAGGGCGGAAGAATATGCTTCTTTCATCTCCTTCAAAGAAAAGGGAGGAGGGAAGAAGAGTCCCGTCTCCTGTGAAGGATGCGACAAACTCTGACTGAGGGTGAGTGTAAAGAGTTTCAGCATCAGAGCATGCTACAACAGAGCCGTCCTTCATGACTATAATCCTGTCACTAATGGCAAAAGCCTCTTCTCTGTCATGTGTGACATAGATTATTGTGATTCCTGTCTTGTCATGTATGTTCCTGATCACGCTTCTGAGCCTTTTTCTGAGAGGTCCGTCAAGTGCTGAAAGCGGCTCATCAAGAAGAAGCACCTTCGGCTCGCTAGCAAGGCTCCTTGCAAGAGCAACACGCTGTGCTTCCCCTCCTGAAAGGGATGAGACCCTTCTTTTCTCATAACCATCAAGACCTACATATGATAAGAGAAGAGCAGTCATCTCCTTTATTTCCTTGCCGCTTTTTTTCTTCTTGTTCATACCATACTGTATGTTCTTTTCAACATTCATGTTTGAAAAAAGCGCATAGTCCTGGAACACAAGACCAATATCTCTTGCCTGAATCGGCTTATCTGTAATGTCAACGCCGTCAAGGATTATCTTTCCTTCATCCGCGTTCTCTATTCCTGTGAGTATGTTGAGCACGGTGCTCTTTCCGCTCCCTGATGGACCAATCAGGCATAAGAATTCTCCTTCCTCGATTGAAAAGGAAAGGTCAAGTGTGAAATCCGGATATTTTTTCTTAAGGTCTCTTACTTCTAGAAAGCTCATTTTTTCCTCTTGTATTATAATACTCGCCCAGCAGGAATGCAAAAAGTGCAAGAAGAAGGAGAATGCTTCCAAGCACGCTTGCTCCCTGGTAGTTATATGCTCCTATCAGGCGGTATATCATGACAGGAAGGGTTGTAATCCTTCCTCCAGCAAGTGTGAGTGTTGCATTAACTTCTCCAAGTGAGAGCGCGAAGGCGAATATGAATGCCTTTCTCCTGTAGCTTGATATCATTCTGTGCTCAGTGAGCCTGAATGTCTCGAAATATCCTTTTCTCAGCGTATAGCTTGCCCTTGCTATCTCTTCCGGTATCTCTCTTACTCCCGGAACAAGTGTTCTGGTTGCAAACGGAATTGTTATAACAAGATGTGTAAGGATGACGAGAATATAATTTACCACAGTGTTCTGGCTGTTAAGACGGGATGCAAGGAAATTGAAGCCGAGGCCAAGCATAACGCTTCCTGTTGCAAGAGGAAGGGAAGAGAGAATGCTTAAAGCCCTGCTTTTCCTTTTTATCTGGCAGAATGCTATCGTCTCTGAAAGCAGTACAGAGAGTGTTGCTGTGATTGTGGCTATCATAAGGCTTGAGATTATGCACGAGAGGAAATTTGACATGCTGAATACCTTTTCCCATTCGCTCAGGCTGAATGAGCCTGTCCTTGTAAAGAACGAGCGGTAGAGTATGCTCAGCAGCGGGGGAAGAATGAAAAGGAGCATGAGTGCAGTAAGTAGTGCTATCGCAGCCTTGGTCTTTTTCTTTGAAGCCTTCTTCAGTATGTTCTCCCTTCTGTCAATCTTCTCCTTTCTCTTGCTCCTGCTTGTGATAAGAAGCAGGATAGATGTGACTGCAAAAGAAAAAATTGCAAGAGCTGATGCAGAAGCATAATCAAGGCTTATGTGAGCTCTTCTGTATATTTCTGCCTCAAGTGTTGAATACTCAGGAGATCCTCCAAGCACCATTACAATCGCAAAAGAGGAAAAGCAGAAAAGGAATATGATTACAAAGGCATTTATTATTACGCTCCTCAGCTTCACGAGCGTGATGCTGAAAAAAGTTGCCGCGTTTCCTTTTTTGAGAGTGTATGATGCGATTTCTTCTGTTCTTGCAAGCTTTGTCCATCCGTTTGTAATCAGGTTGAACGCAACCGGCAGATTAAGATAGACATGGGCAAGGATTATTGCTCCGAATGTATATAAAATCCTTACAGGGGATGAGTCAAGCGAGAAGACTGATTTGATGATGCTGTTTAGCACACCGTTGTTGCCATAGAATATCACGAATGCAAGCACTACTAAAATTGATGGGATTGTAAAGCTCAGGGCAGAGAGTGCGAGAACGAATTTTCTGCCTTTGAAACTGTATGTCGCATAGTAATAGGAGAATGGCAAAGCGATTATGATTGAAAGGGCGGCCGAGATTAGGCTTTGTTTAAAAGAGAAAAAGAGAAGGGTGTACGTATACCTGCTCTTCAGTATCTGTATAAATGAATCCGCACTCGGCCAGAATGCTTTTGAAAGTATGAGAACAAGAGGAATGGCGAAAAGAAAAACAAGTACGGCAACAGCCGGAAGTGAAAGTAATGTGTAGAATTTCTTTTCGCCGCTTCCTTTTCTCATGCTTACTCCGTCATTGTAAGAATCCATTCATCAAGCATTATATCAAGATTCTCTTTTAAATAATATGTCTCGCTTTTATAAGTCTTCTCAGGAAGCGGAGCATATTCATATTCGCTTGGAAGCTGGATTGATGTGTTGGCAGGATACATCGAGTTATAAACAGCAAGATCAAGCTGTCCATCTGAGAGGATGAAGTCAACAAAGCTCTCAGCTGCTTCTCTGTTGCTTGCACTCTTCAAGATACCGATTGCCTCAATTGTCTCTTCATGCCCCTCATCAAACACAAGGGCCTGGTATCTTGTAGTGTTCTCTTCCCTTACATGGTATGCTGGGCTTGTTGTATAAGAGATTACAAGAGGAGCCTCTCCTTCAGTGAACAGGCCATAGGCTGTTGACCATCCGTCTGCCATTGTAAGCATGTTTTCCTTGACATCCTTCCACCAGGAAAGATAATCATCGCCATAGATATTGTATGTCCACATCAGCAGTCCTAGTCCGACTGAGCTTGTCCTTGGATCAATTAATATAATCTGGTCCTTGTAATAGGGATCTCTCAGATCCTCAAGAGAAGATGGAGATTTTACCGAGCTTTCTGTGTCGTACACGAATGCAAAGACGCCATAGTCAAAAGGAAGAAGTCTTTTTTCCTCATCAAAGATGAGCTCTGAGCTGATGTTCTCAAGCATAGGAGAGTCATAAGATGCAAAAAGCCCTGAGTCATATGCCCTATATGCCATGTCATCAGAAATGCCGATTACAACATCTGCCGGACAGTTCTCTCCTTCACTGATGACTCTGCTGAGCATCTCTCCAGCATCGCCTGCATTCACAAGATTGACTTTGATTCCTGTTTTTTCCTCGAAAGCTGGAATTATTGTTGATCCCGGACCCCAGTCGCCTGCAAAAGAATCGTAGGCGTATACCGTAATTTCATTGCTCTCTTCCTTATTTCCGCCACCAAAAGCTGTAAAAAGTGAAAACAGAACAAGAGCAAAAACAAGCAGTTTTTTCATAAAACACCTCTTATAAAATTGTTCTGTCCCGGGATTTCTTTACTTAGATACACTTGTCGCTCCCTACGCCGGTATTATCCGGATCAGGTTGACGGGTATAATCTCAGGCTAAAAGCCACCCCTAGACCCCTTTAGAGTAAAACACTGATGCTTAAGGGTCAAGCATGTAGCGCCACTCTTTCTCATCTGATAAAATAAAACCATGCTCAGATTATTGTCAGCAGAAGAAGTAAACAGATTCGAGGAAAAGGAAAAGAAGGACAAGGGCCTTGATACAGCTGCTCTTGTAGAAAATGCGGCAAGACTTGCCTTTACTGCAATTGAAGAGGATGTAAGAGCAAAGCATGTTCTCATTCTTGCCGGTCCGGGCAATAACGGAAGCGATGCTCTCTCCCTTTCTCTTCTTCTTGACAATTCTTCTGTCAGCATTCTCTTGGTAAAGGGGAAAAGGGGCAGCATCAATCTTGAATTTTTGAAAAAGGCTGAGGAAAAAGGCATCAGGATAACAGATGAGATTGAGAATCCGGATGTCATAATAGACGGGATTTACGGTTCATCCTTTCATCCTCCTCTTGATGGCGATACTGCATCTTTGATTGAAAAAGCAAATAAGACGGATGCTCTGAAAATTGCTCTGGACATTCCTTCTGCCTTTCTTTTTGAAGCAGATAAGACAATATCATTCACGTTTTATAAGAAAGAGTGTTTTTATCCTGAGAACAGAAAAAAATGCGGCAGGATTTTTCTATTAAACCCTGGGTTTGATGAAAAAGCAGTCTCTTCTGTTATGACAGATACATTTCTTATACAAGATTCTGACTATAAAAAGGCAGAAGAGAAGGATTGGGACTATAAGAACACAAAAGGGCATCTGCTGATTAAAGGCGGCTCTGATAAATATCCGGGTGCCGCCATTATCTCAGCCCGTGCAGCCTTCTGCTCTTCAATTGGCCTTGTAAGTCTGAAAAGCAGAAACAAGAATATAGTTTATCAATATCCTCAGCTTATAAACGGAGAGGATGAGGATGCTCACTATGATGCAGTTCTTGCAGGCCCTGGATGGGGAAATGACAGGAGTCATGATGAGCTTATCACCAATCTTCCTCTCGTAATCGATGCAGACGGGATAAAAGCAATAGAAAAAGGGGATTATTTTTTCTGCAATGCCGTGCTTACTCCCCATGTCGGAGAATTCAGATTTCTCTGCTCCCTCCTTGGCATTGCTGAGGATGTGAGGCTTTTAAGCCGCACCCTTGGAGCTGTTGTTGTGAAAAAAAGCCATATTGTAGAGATAAGTGATGGAGAGAGCATGTTCATCTATGACGGAATGAATCCAAGCCTGGCAATTGCCGGAAGCGGAGATGTTCTTTCTGCAATCATTGCAACATTTATGGCAAAGGGAGAAAAGCCGCTTGATGCTGCTGTAAATGCGACTATTGTCCACCAGATGAGCGGCAAGAACGCGAGGAAAAAATATAATCATTATGATATATTTAAACTGCTTGATGAGGTTGCACTGAATATATGATGCTCTTTCTTTATCCGCTGAGTCTTTTTTACATAGCTTTTACGCTGTTTTTTCTTTCCTTTGAGTTCGCATCCTACAGGATGAAGGATTACCAGGCTCTGTCTTTCCTAATCAGGAAGAATGAGAGAGTTAGAAAAATATTTTTCACCTCAGGAATCGCAACAGCATCTCTTTCTCTTTTCTTCCCTGTATATCCAGGGCCGATAGTGCTTGGAGATTTAGCTGTATCGCTTTCTGTTTTATTCTCATCTTTTTACATAAGAAGTCTTGGCAATGAGAAAAAAGAGATAATTGAGATTAATCTGAAAAAGAATAAGTATTTCAAGTATTTTATAGTTCTTTCAACTGTCTTCATAACTCATCTTCTCTTTCCTTATCTGATTCTTATTTAGGAGGAAGTATGAACACACGTTACACAACAGCTGGGATTTTCATAAAAAACGGCAGGGTTCTTGTTGCAAAGAGGATAAATGAGGGTGCTCTTTCCGGCAAATGGGAATTTCCTGGAGGAAAGAACAGACAGAGCGAGAGTCTCTCTGATACTCTCATTCGTGAATTCAAAGAAGAGCTTGATGTGCAGATTTTCTCTAAGGAGGAGATTTTCACTACTGAGTTTGACAATAAGGATACGCATTATATCCTGAAGGCCTTTCTGATAGACATTCCTAATCCTGAATTCACTCTTACTGTGCATACAGATTTCCTCTATGCCGGAAAAAAGGAACTTAAAGAGCTCGATTTTGGAAAAAGTGACAGCAAAATAGCCTCCTTTCTTCTTGAAAATAATTTTCTTGAAGACTAAAATCCAGACAATATTTCATTAAAGGACGTACAGATATGGAAAAGAAGAACATCAACTGGAGTGAGCTTTCATTTGCTTATATCCCTACAGATTACAGATTCGTATCCCATTATAAGGATGGCAAATGGGATGAAGGAAAGCTTATAAGCGATCCTGAATGCAAAATGAGCGAGTCAGCCGGTGTTCTTCAGTATGCGCAAACATGTTTTGAGGGCCTGAAAGCATATACTCAGAAAAACGGAAGGATCGTCACATTCCGTCCTGATCTGAATGCAGAGCGCTTAATCTCATCATGCAGGAGACTCCTGATCCCAGAGGTGAGCAAGGAAGTATTTTTGAAAGCTGTTGATGAGACAGTCAGAGCAAATGCCGCATATGTGCCTCCTTATGGTACAGGAGCAACGCTTTATATAAGGCCTTTTGTGTATGGAAGCGGTGCTGTAATCGGGGTAAGTCCTGCCCCTGAGTATGAATTCCGTGTTTTCGTAACTCCTGTAGGCCCTTATTTCAAAGGCGGAATAAAGCCGTTGAAGATAACTGTCTCTGATTACGACAGGGCAGCTCCGAACGGAACAGGAAATATCAAGGCCGGACTGAACTATGCAATGAGTCTTTATGCCGGTTATGAGGCAAAGAAGAACGGCTACAGCGAGAATCTTTACCTTGATGCAGCAACAAGGACTAAAGTGGAGGAGACTGGAGGAGCTAACTTCCTTTTTATCACAAACGATAAAAAAGTTGTTACTCCGAAGAGCTCTACAATTCTTCCTTCAATCACAAGAAGGAGCCTTGTGTATGTAGCTGAGCATTATCTGGGCCTTGAGGTAGAGGAGAGAGAAGTCTATTTTGATGAGCTTTCAGACTTTGCAGAGTGTGGACTGTGCGGAACTGCCGCTGTAATATCACCAGTTGGACAGATAGACTACAGGGGAGGTAGCATTCAGTTTAAATCCGGAATGGAAGAGATGGGTCCTGTTACTGCAAAGCTCAGAAAAACGCTTACAGGAATACAGAATGGAGATATAGAAGCTCCTTCCGGATGGATCAGAGAAATCTGCTGAGATTTAAGGGGACCGTCGCAAAAAGCGGCGGCCTTCTGCTGTCTAAGCAAGTGATATATAACTTCTTCCAATAAAACGAATTAATTTATGAATTGAAGTGTTCTGGCATAGAAAAAGCAAGCCTTTTCTGTTATAATTTCAATAACCACAAAGAAATAAACAGGAGGAGCTTGCTAGCTATACAGCCATGAATGATAATATCCTCAATCTCGAGAACGGGCAACTGTATCTGAACCTCTCAATACCGCTTGACGGAACATATTCCTCATACATAGAAGCGCTGGATGCATTGTATTCATCCCTTGACTACTCTCTCTTCTGCCGAAAGGAGAAAAGAGGCCGGCCATACTGCCTTCATCCCTCGAAGATGATGGTCCTGATCATTTATGCATACATGAATGGAACCTTCTCCTCCCGGGAGATAGAGAAGCTGATGAGAAGGAACTGCGTATGCATGAAGGTCCTCGGCATGGACAGGATACCAGACCACTCCACGATAGACAGATTCATCCGCAGCAACCATGACGCGATAGCAGACATCATGAGGCAGAGCGTGATGAGGCTGAAGGAGGTTGGGGAGCTTGATGGACACACAGTATTCCAGGATGGGACGAAGATAGAGAGCGTAGCAGGGAAATACACATTCGTATGGCTTTCTGCATGTGAGAAGAACCTTGCTAAGGCTTTCTCAAGGATCTCCGCGATTGCAGCTTCCTATGGGCTTGAAGCGGAGGTGACAGAGAAGAATGCGATGTCGGTCATCGATTCATTCGAGGCTCTCATGCAGAAGAGAGGCATCAGGTTCCCATCATCAGAGGGGCGCGGCCATCATCTTTCGCAGGAACAGCGGGACTGGAAGAAGATGAGGGAGGAGAAGCAGAAGATAACTGATTACATCTCATGGATAAGGAAGATGAAGGAAACCGGAAGGAACAGCCTTTCCAAGACTGATGAGGATGCGACGTTCATGAGGATGAAGGAAGACTACATGAGGAACGGACAGCTCAAGGCGGCATACAATATGCAGAACCTTGTCCAGAACGGCTATGTGATTGCCTGCGGGGCATTCATGGACCGTACTGATTACCGCACGATGATACCGATGCTCGAGAAGATCGAGGAGGAAGGATTCTCCTATGATTCGTACTGCGCGGATTCAGGCTATGACATAAAGGAGAACTACAGGTGGCTTGAGGAGCATGGGAAGAAGGCATACATCAAACCTCAGTACCATGATGAGAACAAGAAGAGGAAGAACAAGCGGAATCCTTCATTGAAATGCAATTATGAATATGATGAGAATGCTGACACCTTCACCTGCATGAGGGGCATAAGCTCTACCATGTGCATGACACATCCAAGGGCCAGGTGTATGAGGCAAGGAGAGGATGCAAGAGCTGCCCTTTGAGGAAGCAGTGCATGCTCTCCCAGGCTGCAAAGCATGATTACAAGCGGCTTACGATAGATATTGAAACCGAGAAATACAGAAGGAAGAGCGAGGCATTGATAACCAGCGATGAGGGGATAGAGATAAGGATAAACAGGAGCATACAGGCCGAAGGCTCTTTCTCCCTTCTCAAGGCCGCATTCGGCTACCGCAGATTCCGTACACATGGGATTAAGAACATAGAGACGGAATGGATGATCCTATGCATGGCTGGCAATGCCCTCAGATATTCCATACGGCTTGCAAACTGCCGGGCCGGCACTCCTTTCTGGTTCAGGATAGAGCAGAATGCTGGCTAATCTGCTGATTCAAATTTGATTCCGGTGCTACCCAGAGGGGATTCTGTCCCTGATGGTCAGATTCTGACTCGGTTCATCCTTTTTTATGTACAAAGCAGGACCGAAGTCCTGCTCTGTAGTCTACTGATGGGCGCTGCCAATCTTCAAAAACGATTTATGCAACAGCTCCTTCTCTCTTTGAAACAACGGCCTTTTCCATCAGCTAACGTTTTCTCTGCAGAAACGAAAGCAAATCACTTTCTTTCGCCCAGTTTCGAATCAAGCATGAACAACCCCTGGCTTGTCGATCCAAAAAGATCGTACTCGGTAATCAACTCTGAAGCATTTTTCTCTTCCTCTGCCTGTTCGTCAATGAACCAGCCAAGGAATCTCTTTGTTCGATAGTCTCCTTCATCATCCGCAGCTCTGAAGATATCATTAATTGATGAAGTAATGAATTTCTCATGCTCATATGCTGCAACAAGCGGCGCTTTCAGATCCTCAAATCTGCTGTCGGGTGCGGCAATCGTACTAAGGACTGGCGTTATGCCTTCATCCAGGAGATAGCCATTGATTTTCCTTGCGTGATCAAGCTCCTCTCCCGCCTGGATTGCAAACCATTTTGAAAAGCCCTTCAGCCCCTTTACTGCGTAATAATTCGATATATCCTGATAAAGATACGCAGAATATATTTCCTTATTGATCTGTTCATTCAGTTTTTCCGATAGTTTCCTTGAAATCATAATATTACTCCTTCTGTTGTCTGAATCTAACTATAAATTGGACAAACGTCAATGTCCTGTCATAGCTCGTTGTACTCCACTCCTCACTTCATCCCTTTCACAAGACACCAGTCTTTCCTGCGGATGACCTCTACATGCTGGAATCCAGCCTCAGCAAAGAATACTTTCAGATCTGTTGGCGAATAGATCATCATCCCCGGAATTCTTTTCATCCAGATTCCACCCTTTTTCTTATCTGCTGACTCAACCGCCAAAGCAAACACAGATCCTTCTTTAAGAACCCTCTTTACAGCAAGAAGACAAGAAGGGATATCATTCCAGAAATAAATTGACTCTGAAGAAAGCGCAAGTGAGAACGTATTATCAGGATATGGGATTTGTCTGATATCACAGCAACACGCTTCTACGCGTTCAGAAATGGAAGATACCATCTTTACACTCTCTTCACTTATATCGACTCCAACAGCCTTGAGACTATCATTTCGCGAGAGCACTGACTTAATCAATGCACCGCCCCCGCATCCTACATCAAGAACTGTACCACTTTCAGGAATCTCCACGTTTTCCAGAAGCCATGAATGAAGCTTCCTGTGTCCGCTATTCATACCTTTCAACACCAGATGCCCAAATCCATTAGCTTCAGGCTTTGCGCAATTCTGGAGATAACGCTTCAGCGGATTCATTTTGCTTCTCCCTGCTTCGCAACGCTCTGGATCTTCGCTTCAAGCTCTTTCGCATCCCCAAGATAG
This sequence comes from Candidatus Ornithospirochaeta avicola, assembly GCA_019113245.1. Lineage (GTDB taxonomy): Bacteria > Spirochaetota > Spirochaetia > Sphaerochaetales > Sphaerochaetaceae > Ornithospirochaeta > Ornithospirochaeta avicola. Next base: position 94,551 of record DXHU01000023.1, on the reverse strand, counting down.
CGATGGCTTATAGCCTTCAGATCATCATCAAGTTCATAGACAAGCGGTACACCAGTGGGAATATTGATGCCGACAATATCATCATCGCTGATTTCATCAAGATATTTGACAAGAGCCCTGAGGGAATTGCCATGAGCTGCAATAAGCACGTTCCGGCCAGCCTCCATATCCTTCTTTATGACGTTCTCGTAGTACGGGACAACACGTGCAATGGTATCCTTAAGGCTCTCAGTAAGCGGAAGCAATGTTTTTTCGACATTCCTGTACATTTTCTGCAGTGTCGGATTCCTCTCATCTGCCGGGTCAAGAGCCGGTGGTTGTATGTCAAAGGAACGTCTCCAGATCCTGACCTGCTCCGCCCCATATTTAGCAGCCGTCTCAGCTTTGTTGAGTCCCTGAAGCGCACCATAATGCCGTTCATTGAGGCGCCAGTCCTTGACTATAGGAATCCATTCTTCATCAAGTTCTCCAAGAACTGCCGATGCAGTGTGTATGGCCCTCTTCAGATACGATGTATAGCAGATATCAAAAGAAAGCCCCTCTTCCTTTAAAAGTCTGCCACCTTGATGTGCCTCATTCCAACCATTTTCAGATAACTCGACATCTGTCCATCCCGTGAAGAGGTTAGCTTTATTCCACACACTCTCTCCATGCCTTATCATTACAAGTATATGCATAATCCACCTCGCTAGTTAGCTTATGCTAACTTATATTTTATCTAATTCTTTCCAATATAGAAAGCCCCAAAAGAAAGCTGAATATGAGCCGACAGTCTTTAACGCACGCCTCCAACGCTCTTTGGACAATCCGAAGTTAGTGAAAGCTCCAATGAACGCTGCTTCCCAGATATGAAATCAGGTATTCAGGAGGAGGCGTCTCTTTATTTCAGGAAGTGCTGTTGATGCCTGTGAAATTGCAGAAAGAATTGCACCCTTGTCCTGGGGAGTGTAGTAAAGTATGCGGAACTTCAGCCTGGCCAACTGAGGCATATAGGCGGAAGCGAATCTGATAAGATTCTCTGCAGAAGGTATGCACTCCGCTCTATATGAAACAAGGAAACTTCCTGTATCGCATTTCGTTCTATGCCAGTAATGATTCCTGTTGCATCAAGGAGAGATGTGAAGGCAGATGCGATATCATCATCACGGAAAATCCGGCTACGTAACCTTATACGTCCTGGGATGAAACTTGTCAAAGGAGCTGCAATAGCAACTGTAATCAGCTAGGCATTTTCTGCTTCATATACATTTTCTGTCTGTTTTCGAAAAAGTTGAAAATAAGGCTTAGTTTCAGTTTGTACAGCATGCGTGTCTTTCTTGAGATATGCAAATTCGGCCTTTCTCCTTTTCTGATCATTGCAACAGACAGCATACTCATTCTTCTTCTTAATTTCATGCTCAAACTCAGGGGAGGTTCTGATGCTGATTTTTTAATCACATGCGCGACAATCGTACAGAGCTACATGCTCCTTATTTTCCAGCCACTTGGAGGAATAACAGCAGGCAGTCAGGGCCTGATATCATTTAACTACGGTTCATCAGATTCTTATCGTGTGAGAAAGGCAATATATGCAACTCTTCTTTATGCAGTGCTTTTTACTTTCTCATGACGGTTTTCACATTCACTCGCTCTGATATCTTTGCATCCCTTTTCACCCAGGATGAGAAAATCCTTTCAAAGAGCGTGAGCTATATGAGAATATATACATCCTGCGTGATTCCGCTCGCGTTCCAGTATACCTTTGTCGACTCATTTACAGCTCTTGCTCAAATACGTTTTGCACTTCCGCTTTCGCTTTTTAGAAAGCTTATATATGCCGTTTCTCTGGTTATTTTCCCTCTTGCATTCTCTGCAGAAGCAATTTTCTTTGCAGAACCTGTTTGCGATGTGATTGCAAGCATTGCAAGCACAATCATGATGACTTTGATGCTTGCAAGGATTTTAAAAAAGGACCCGGCTTGACCAGGTCCCAAACAGAGAAAGAACTCTCTTGTTACATTACTGTTCCATCAGGGATTACAGCATTCTTGTTTATGACGATGATTCCATCATGCACTGAATACATTTCATAATCACCTTCAGGGCGATCTATGTTGTCAATTCCGATGCGGCAGTTTGCTCCGATTCTGACATTCTGGTCGATGATTGCCTTCTTGATTATTGAAGCCTTTCCAATACCGATGTTAGGAATTCCTTTCTTTGCATTATCTGCCTTTTCCTCTTCTGTCTCGTAATGACTTGCTCCCATGTAGTAAACACCATCCAGGCTTGCTCCTGCTTCGATGAATGTTCTTACACCGATGATGGAGTTGACAATGTATGCATTTGTTATGATGGAGCCCTCACTTGTAAGGGAGTTTGAGATGTTGCAGAAGTTAGCCTTTGTTGCCGGAAGATGGCGGCGATGAGTGTAAATCGGCATTTCCTCATCGTAGAAATTGAACTGAGGCTTCTCGCTGGCAAGGTTGAGATTTGTCTCATAGAATGCCTTGATTGTTCCAATGTCTTCCCAGAATCCGTCAAAGAGATATGTTGCAACCGGGCGTGTCTTTATGATTTCCGGAATAATCTCCTTGCCGAAGTCTGTCTTGTCATTGTTGAGTGCTGCCTCCATTGCCTTGGCAGTGAAGATATAGATACCCATGCTGGCAAGGTACTCGTTTGAGCCGTCAACGCACTTATTCAGCTGGTCCTTCATGAGCTTTTTAGGAACCTTGTACTCAGAAATATCCATATCCGGTGCCGGCTTTTCATAGAAGCTCTTAATCATTCCGTTCTCATCAGCTCCGATGATTCCGAGACCTGTTGCCTCAGCTCGTGAAATAGGCTTGGCAGCGATTGTGAGATCTGCACCGCTGTCTATATGGCGCTGAAGCATGAGGGAGAAATCCATTCTGTAAAGCTGGTCTCCTGAGAGGATGACATAGTAGTCCGCATTCTGGTCAGAAAAATGCTTGAGGTTCTTTCTTACAGCATCTGCTGTTCCCTGGTACCATGTTTCTGATGCGTATGTCTGCTCAGCTGCGAGAATCTCGACAAAACCATTAGAGAACTGGTCAAACTGATATGTATTAGCAATATGGTTGTGCAGGCTTGCTGAATTGAACTGTGTCAGAACATATATCTGCTTTATTCCGCTGTTGATACAGTTGGAAATAGGGATATCCACAAGTCTGTACTTTCCTGCAAACGGCACAGCCGGCTTGCTCCTGTCCATTGTGAGAGGATAAAGCCTTGTTCCTCTTCCTCCACCTAATACTATGGCAATGACTTTGTTGCCTTTTTTCATATATACCTCCATGTTTTTACAAACTGTTGTAAAGACTAATATATTCTCCTGCGCTCTTCTTCCACGAGAAATCCTTTTTCATGCCTCTCTTTCTGGCTTTCTCAATTCCGCTTCTGTCTTCATTATACTCTTTTATTGCCCTTTCTGTGGCAGCAATTATCTCCTCTCCGTTCAGTGTTTCAAAGAGGAAGCCATCAGCATCTTTTTGACTGTAATCGCAGATGCTGTCCTTAAGTCCTCCTGTGGAATGTGCAACAGGAAGAGTCCCGTAATGAAGGCTGTATATCTGATTAAGGCCGCAAGGCTCAAAGCGGGAAGGCATCAGGAAGAAATCTGCACCTGCTTCAAGTATGTGGCTTTCGGCGTTACTGAACATTATCTTTGCAGAAAGATTTCTATATTTTCTGCTCAGGGTTTCAAGTTTTTCTTCAAAGAATTTGTCTCCAGTGCCTATTATCACAAACTGGCAGTTGTTTTTCTCAAGAATCCTTTCAAGCGCTGATGGGGATCCGCTGAGAAGCTCTGTATATCCCTTCTGGTCAGCAAGTCTGCTGATCATGGCAAAGAGAGGAATGTCTGCATTGACTTCAAGACCCTCCCTTTGCTGGACATATTCTTTCATCTTCTCCTTTCCAGAGAGATCTGAAGAAGAATATTTATACAATATGTTCTTGTCAGTCTTCGGATTCCATTCCTGAGTATCAATACCGTTTATTATTCCCTTTAAATCCTTTTCTCTTTCTCTCAGGAGCCAGTCAAGACCTTCTCCATGTGATGCTGTCTTAATCTCTTCAGCATATGTAGGGCTGACTGTAGTGATCTTATCTGAAAATTCAATTCCGGCTTTGAGAAAATTGATCTGCTTGTTGAGGCTGCTGTTGTTATACAGTCTCTTGTCCAGAGCAAAACCGAATGTGACTGCATCATATCTGCTGAATACTCCCTGGTAGGCCAGGTTGTGGATGGTAAACACAGTCTTAGCTTTCATCTTCTCTTTCTTTACAATATAGCTTACAAGTCCTGCAGGCCAGTCATGTGAATGGACTATATCTGCATCAAAGCCGCTTTCCTTCATGTAGGAGACAGCAGCAAGAGCAAAAAGAGCAAAGCGCTTTGCGTTATCCTGATAAGGCGTGAATGAAGTGTCGCCGTATATTCCTTTCCTTTCTGTGAAATACGGATGGCAGAGCCCAATGTATTCAACATTCTTTTCTCTTTTTTTCACGCATGACACCGTAATATGCTCTTCAAGCATGTCAAAGGACCAGGAAATGTCTTTTTTGAAGCCTTTTCTGTCAATGAAAGAATAGAAAGGCATGAAAATCCTTACATTATTTTCTTTATTGAGCTCATGTGAAAGCGCGCCTACAACGTCAGCCAGTCCTCCTGACTTTGAGAAGGGCACAGCTTCGCTGGAAACCATCAGAATATTCATATTTCTAATTAAAAACTCTGATTGTCCAACAGTCAAGGAAAAAAAGCTTGAAAACCGCTTTTTAAGCACTTAAAAGCGGTCTTGGAAAACAAGATTCAGAAATTGCTCTCTTATTTCAGAGACAAGATATATTCATCCGCGCTGTGCGCTGCAAGCGCTCCGTCAGAGGCGGCTGTCACAACCTGCCTGAAGAGTGTGTTCCTGCAGTCTCCTGCAGCGAAAAATCCCTCGACGCTGGTTCTCATCGCGCTGTCTGTCATTACAGCACCGCTTTTATCAAGGGATACAAATCCTTCAAGGAATTTGGTGTTGGGAAGAACTCCAACAAATATGAAAACTCCGTCAGCCTTAATCTCTTTGCCGTCCTTGAGCGTAACAGATGTGACCTTGCTGCCGTCTCCGTTTATGCATACAACATTGTTCTCAAGTTCAAATGATATGTTGTCTGCCTTCAGGGCTCTCTCTACAAGGAGCTTCTGTGCTCTGAACTCATTGCGTCTATGCACAATGACTACGCTTTTTGTTATTTTGGCCAGATAGAGCGCGTCCGTAAGAGCAGTGTCTCCGCCGCCGACTACTACAACGTCCTTGTTCCTGAAGAACGGGCCGTCGCATGTTGCACAGTAGCTCACCCCACGTCCTGTGTATTTTTCTTCTCCCTCAGCTCCAAGTGTGCGGTGAGTTGCACCGGTTGCGCAGATTACGCTCTTTGCCTTCACCTTGTCTCCTGATGCCAGATTTGCGATGAAAAAAGAGCCGTCCTTTTCGAGGGAAGACACTTCATCATACATTATTTCAGCCCCGAAGCTTTCGGCCTGCTTTTCCATCTCCTCAGCAAGCTGTGCTCCGCTCATCTTAGCGTGCCCCGGATAATTCTCGATCTCGTCAATCAGAAGCAGCTGTCCCCCAGGGGCCATGCCGTCAAGAAGAAGCACAGAGTAGCCGCTTCGTGTTGCGTATGTTGCTGCTGCAAGCCCTGCAGGGCCAGCTCCTATTATAAGTATGTCTTTCTCCATTAAAAGCCTTCCTTTATGCGTTTTTCAAGACTGACCTCAGCATCGCTTTTTCTTATGTAGACCGGTCCCATGCCTATTTCATCCTCTCCCTCTTCTTCAAGCTGCCTGAGTCCAAGCTCAATCAAGGATTTTGAAATATTGCCAGTATTCTTCGGATCATGAACAAAAAGAACAGAAGGGGCAGCCTTCTTCAAATCTTCCTTTATTTTCTCATAATCACCGACGACAAGTATTTTGCAAAAAGATGAGAGCTCGCTCTTTATGTCCTCCGCATTCGCATCAATGTCGCTGACAATCACATTTTCCTTGTCTTCAAGACGGATGTAGTATCTTTTTTTCTTTGCATCCATCACGGCAAGGACAGGAAGATCAGAAATGGCTTTAACAGTGTTTATCATGGCAGAAAGGGTAGGAATGCTTACAAGCTTTGCTCCTGATGCACTCCTTATACCCTTAAGCGTTGCCATTCCGACCCTGAGCCCTGTAAATGATCCAGGACCTTTTGTGCATATGAGTATATCAAGATCCTTCAGAGCAATTAAAGCGCGTGCGCACATTTCCTTTATTTCATGAAGAAGATCTTCAGAGTGGGAGAAGTGTCCGTCTATAAGGCGCTCTTCATAGCTTTCATCAGTCTTTACTGCGATTGAGAGAATTTTTGTTGAAGTGTCAATTGCAAGAATGTTCATTTATAGCCCCTCAATAGTTATTGTCCTGCTTTGGTCTTCATTGATATGGATGCTGACATAAATTGTGTTGTCCGGAAGCATTTCCTCAATCTTTTCTGACCATTCAATCAAAGTTATTCCGTCAGGATAAAGAAAATCTTCTCCGCCCATGGATTCAAATTCATCACAGCCGGATAGACGGTAGAGGTCCAGATGATACATCTTCATTTTTCCCTCATATTCCTGGACGATTGTGAAAGTAGGGGAGACAATAGCCTCGTTTATTCCAAGCGCCCTTGCAATTCCTTTAGCAAATACTGTCTTGCCGGCTCCAAGACTTCCGCGAAGAGAGATGACAGAGCCAGGCTTTAATGCAGAGGCAAATTCCTCTGCCGCTTTTTCTGTCTCTTGCACGTTGTTTGAAATTATCTGCATAATTCTCATTTTCACTCGTGTCTGCCATGACAGCAATGATGATCATCATGGTGATGGCCGCAGCAATGGTGTTCTGAATCCTCACTGTCATGATGATGACAGCTGTGTCCTTCTTCGCTGTTATGATGGCCACAGCAGTGATGCTCAGAATTCTCACTGTCATGATGGCAGTGATGTTCTCTTCCTTCTTCTTCATGGCAGCAGTGATGGCCTTCTTCTTTTTCTCTCTTTTCTTCGTCGCTCATGTTGTTCTTCCTTCCGCTTCTTATTTTCTCGAGTTCTTCAACTTCTTCCTTGCTGTAGGACTCTTCCTTGATGTTCTCTTTGATTTTCTCTCCAGTAAGTGCTTCGTAACGGGCAATCAGATTTGTTATTATCTCATCAGATGATGACAGGCTTCTGGCCCTTTCAAGGTAAAATCTAGCTTCATCGTACTCTTTATCCTCAAGGTGCAGGAATGCAAGATTGCTCATTGCAGTTAGATTTTCTGGATCAAGGTCGACTGCAGTGTCAAGGTATGTCTTGGCAAGCTCCCTGTTTCCTTCTTCTAGCTCACAGATACTTAGTTCATTATATATGTCGCTGTTGCTCTCACCTTTCTTTATGCACATTAAAAGAGCATCCCTTGCCTCGGTGTATCTCTTCATTTTTCTTAATGCCCATGCCTTGAGGAAGTAGCCGTTCCATACATCAGGATTGAAGCTTAAAAAGCTTTCAATGCAGGAAAGCGCTTTTTCTGGCATATTCAGCATGATATAGTCATATGCTTCCTTGAATGCCTGATCGGCAGAGAGGGTTTCATTGATGCGCTGAAGGAATTCCTTCATCTCTTTTTTCCTCTCGCCTTCGCTTGCAACCTTCATGTAGCGCTCAGCATATTCCTTTGCATCCTCAAGGTTTCCCATATATCCTTCAAAGGATGAGATTTCTGAAAGTATTGCCTCATCTTCTCCAAACCTTTTCAGTCCATCAAGAAGCGTGAGCTTTGCCATCCTGAGGGCCCAGTCGTATCTCTCGTCATCCTCTTTTTCCTCAGCATCGACGCTGATGTAGGAGTATAGCGTTGCAAGATTGATGCAGCTCGCACTCTGGGGAAGGATATGATAGACACTCAAGAAGAGCTCTTCTGCAAAATCATAATCCTTGCTCTGCTGCTTTACTATTGCAGCCTTGTTGAGCTCTTCTGCTATATCCGGCTGCACGGAAAGGACGAAGTTTCTGTAAAACTCAAAGTCCTTATTGTTCTCATCATATGCAATGAGTGTGAGCATTCCTGCGATAATAGATTCAACAGTCACATCCTTCTCTTCAATATGCTTCTGTCCTTCTGGAAGCTCAACAGGCAGTCTTGTGTTCTCATTTACAGTAAATGATCCCATGTCGATTTTCAAATCATGGGGTACTTTAATCCATTTGATTCTCTTAAGTTTTTCTTCTCTGTTGTTCATAGACTCTAAAAAGATAATAATGACCCGGATAACTGGCAAGCTACGTGCTCTTGAACTAAGTTCAAGGGGGGCCGTATGTCTGCGCATCGCTTTTGTTCCTTTAAACCTTAATAAGAGGTAGGAGCAGCACATCTGCGCTATTCCACAGCCCATAATAATATTGTTTGCTCCAAGAGGCCTGAGGTAGCCAGCTATTCGGGTATACCAGGATTATATCATATAAGGGTATTTTAGACCACTCTTAATGAAAAAAGACGAGCATCAGCCCGTCTTTTGCTTGCTTAATTGTTCTCTTCGAAAGTTTCGAGGTCCTCACCTTCGTTTCCGATTGTGAATGCCTCAGCATCCTCAAGCTCAGTAAGGTCCATCGTTCCGAAGTTGTCGAGGTCTCCCAGAGAGGTTTCAAGTCCGACAAGGCCTTCCATTGCACTTTCGATTGCCTGTTCAACAACCTGCTGGTCAGCACTTACCTTGTCAATAAGCTCCTGCAGCTCAATGTTGTGTGTCTCAACCATCCTGAACCTGCTCTCAAGTTCCCTGTATGAGTCTCTGAGCTGGGCAATAAGAGCCATCGCTTTCTGTATTCTCAGTGCTATTAGCTGTCTTTCCTGAACCTGTTCCATCAGCTTCCTCCTTTCAGAACCTAATTAAGCTAAAGTCTTCTTGACTGTCTCAACAAGGGATGAAAATGCAGCCTTGTCTTCAATAGCCATGTTAGAAAGAGCCTTTCTGTTAAGATCGATGTTTGCCATCTTCAGGCCATGCATGAACTGTGAGTAGTTGAGTCCCTCGTTCTGCACAGCAGCGCTGATTCTTGCAATCCAGAGCTTTCTGAAATCTCTCTTTCTTTCCTTTCTTCCGCGGTATGCATATTGGCCAGCGCGATGAACTGCATCCTTTGCAATTCTGTGGTTAGTGCTTCTGCGTCCGAAATATCCCTTGGCCTGATCAAGAATCTTCTTTCTTCTGTCTTTTCTTTTTGTTCCGTCTACTGCTCTTGGCATTTTCTCACTCCTTCAATTAAGCGTAAGGGAGCATTGACTTTGCTCTCTTTGCTTCAACATCGCAAAGAACTCCAGGATGGCGAAGAGTCATCTTTCTCTTGGAATTCTTCTTTGTGAGAATATGGCGGAGACCCATCTTCTTGATCACGACCTTTCCGCTACCAGTCACCTTGTAGCGCTTTGCAGCGGACTTTCTTGTTTTCATCTTAGGCATTTCTTTACCTTCCTTGGCGCAGCAGGGAACAAGATACCCCTGCGTGCAGCATTATTTAAAACCCCATACGGGACTTTTTCACATTTTCTTCTTCAAAGGAGAGACTGTCATGCTCATCATCTTTCCTTCAAGAAGTGCTCCTTTATCCAGATTATACTGTACTCCGTTGTTTGTCAAAGTTTCCAGAATCCTGTCGAGGACTGCTTTTCCAAGCTCCGGATGAGCAAGCTCTCTTCCGCGAAAGCGTATTGAGACCTTCACTTTGTTTCCTTCTGAAAGGAATTCAGTGATTGCTTTGCTCTTTGTCTCAAGGTCATGCTTTTCAATTTTCGGCTGCATTCTGATTTCCTTGATCTTCACAACAACCTGGTTTTTCTTGGCTTCCCTTGATTTCTTCTCCATCTCATAGCGGTATTTACCGAAATCGAGAATCTTACAGACAGGCGGGTTGGCATTAGGGCTTACCTCAACAAGATCCAGTCCTTCTTCTTCTGCAAGCCTGCAGGCAGAGAGCACATCCATCACTCCTTTCTGTACACCATCTGCGTCAATAACGAGCACTTCACGGGCTCTTATCTGACGGTTGACTCTTAAATCTTTTGTAGCCAAAAAAACTCCTTATAAGGCACAGCCTTGAAAACTTTTTCAATCTAGATTCGCGCACTATGTGCACTGTGAGCAAATATAGCACAAATAAATCCAGTATGTCAAAGGATTAATTTGTGCAGAGTGTAAAAAAACGGACCATTTCTAGTCCGTCTGATTGTCTAATCTCAGTCAAGAGCATGTCCTGCTGAACCGAGAACATTGATGTTCTTGTGCATGTACATCTGCTTGAGAGCCTCTCTTGCCGGTCCAAGATACTTTCTTGGGTCGAATTCAGCTGGCTTCTCGTCAAATATTCTCCTGATTGTTCCAGTCATTGCAAGTCTTCCGTCGCTGTCGATGTTGATCTTGCATACAGCGCTCTTTGCAGCCTTTCTGAGCTGCTCTTCTGGAATACCTACGCTGTCTGTGAGCTTTCCGCCATGCTCATTGATCATCTTAACATATTCCTGAGGTACGCTGCTTGAACCATGAAGAACGATTGGGAAGCCTGGAAGCCTCTTCTCGATTTCTGCAAGAATGTCGAACCTGAGCTCTGGTGGAACAAGGATTCCATCAGCGTTTCTTGTGCACTGATCGGGTGTGAACTTATATGCGCCATGGCTTGTTCCTACGCTGATTGCGAGGCTGTCAACGCCTGTCTTTGAGACAAAGTCCTCAACTTCTTCCGGCTTTGTATAATGGCTTACTGCACTTGAGACCTCATCTTCAATTCCTGCAAGAACTCCGAGCTCGCCTTCAACTGTTACATCATACTTATGAGCATACTCTACAACCTTCTTTGTAAGAGCGACGTTCTCATCATAAGGAAGATGTGAACCGTCAATCATGACAGAAGAAAATCCGTTGTCGATGCAGTCCTTTGCTGTCTCGAAGCTGTCACCGTGGTCAAGGTGAAGCACGATAGGAATATCGCAGCCAAGCTCGTGTGCGTACTCGACAACTCCACGTGCCATGTTTCTGAGGATATTGATGTTTGCATAGTCTCTTGCACCCTTGGAAACCTGAAGGATGACAGGGCTCTTTGTTTCTACGCATGCCTGTACGATTGCCTGCATCTGCTCCATGTTGTTGAAGTTGTATGCAGGAATAGCATAGCCGCCCTTGACAGCCTTTGCAAACATATCTCTTGTATTAACAAGACCAAGTTCTTTGTAGCTTACCATTAATGGTACCTCCTAAATATCAATCGATACTATTTTACTCATTTAATGCTCATATCGTCAACATAATATATTGAGAAGAAAGGGCAGGGCCTTTAGAATGAAAGAGTATGAAAAAGAAATTCCTCCTTCTGCTTTTTTCACTGCTTTCCCTTTCTCTGATCATCATTTCTTTCATTCTTTTTTCCAGAGACAGGGTTGCCTTTGTATTGCCTGATCTCCCTGATGAAATGATTTTTCGCATGGCAGTGCCCGAAGGTGGCATCTCATATTCTGTTGAGATTGTAAGAGAAAGTGATTTTGACAGCAGGAAAGAATATGATTTGATAATCAATCATTCCGATCTAGCAATAGAAAATGAAAATGTCATTTCATATTCCTTTGATTATGTCGCCTCATATTCTCCTTTGATAAGCAAGCTTGAGAATATGAGCACTGTTCTTTTATATGATGAGGAAAATGAAATGGAAAAGGAGCTTTGCACTTTCCTCGAAAGCAATCTTCCTCTTTTCAAGGCAATTTCATATAAAGGTGCGGTAAATGAAAGGAATGCCGGAGATTTCAGTTCTTTAATTGATGAAGGTGATGTTGTGATAGCCTCATCAATATATGATTGCTATGCTCTTGTTGAGAGCATCGGCAACAGTCTTGTGCTTGATTATCTTGACGCATGTGTTTTTCAGGAAAATGAGAGAATCATCTTTACAGCCTGTCCAGACTGGAATGCATTAATCAGCTCTGCCCTTTCCCTCTGAAAGGCTCAAAAGTCTTCTGTAGTTCTCATTCACTTTCTCATATAATGCACTCCTGTCCTCTTTCCTTATCTCTGAAAGGAATGAGAGAATGTATTCTGTGTATTCCGGTCTGTTCTTCTTTCCCCTCATGGGCACAGGTGAAAGATAGGGGCTGTCTGTCTCATACAGTATTCTGTCAGAGGGGCAGTAGATGGCTGCCTCTCTGATAAACTCATTTTTTCTGTATGTGACATTTCCTGAAAATGATATGTATAGTCCTTTATCAAGGGGTTTTTTCATGACGTTTTTATCATAGCTGAAACAGTGCATGATGCCGCTTGATGAGAAAGTGTTTTTTTTCAGAATTTCAACTGTATCCTCCGCTGCATCACGCGAGTGGATTATAATCGGTCTCTTCAGCTTTCTGGAAAGCATAATCTGAGCTTCAAATAGTTCTTTCTGCGTGTTTATCCTTCCATAGTCATGAAAGAGATCAAGCCCGCATTCTCCGATGAAATGAGCATCATATTCAAGGATAATCTTTTCAAGTGTTTCTGCTTCTTCCTGCGGGCTGGAAAAATCCTCATCCGCTATCCTCCATGGACCGGAGCCGACAGAATAGCTTACATTTTCAAGACCCTTGAGTATTTCTATTCTCTCTTTTATGTCAAAAGGATCTGCAGATACATCAATTCCTGTAATGGATGCGGGAATTGGAGATAAATCTCCGTTCTTTCTCATTATTAGACTATGAAAATGCGAGTCGAATATATTCATGCTTGGAAAAGAAAAATGTGCCCAAGACGAGACTCGAACTCGTACGGCATTACTGCCAAAGGATTTTAAGTCCTTTGTGTCTACCATTCCACCACTTGGGCAACGAGGATAATATAAACTTTTTTCTTCTTTTTGTTAAGCCTTAATTTTTTCTGTTTGTTTTTTGTCCCCTTATATATTAGATTAGATGTATGAATGAAATGCTTATTGGACTTATTATCGGATTATGCGTCGCATTCGTGATTCTTTGCGTGTCTGTTGTAAAGACTTCGCAGATCAGGAAGGCAGGAAATAAAGAGATTGAGAGACTGAAGAAAATGCTTACTGACCGCATGGAGCTTGAGAGCGAAGGGGTCGGAAAGCTAAAAAGTCAGGTAGAGGAGTTGAAAAAGGAGAATGAGAATCTCCGTGTTTCACTTAAGACATTAAGTCAGAAGCCTGGAAGAAGGGAAATACAGCGTCTTGAAGTCATGCAGACAGCAGCTGAGCGGCTGACTATGAATTCTCCAGGCTTTGCTCCTGTGTGGCAGGCCGCGCTCAAAGAAAGCGAAGAAGAGTTCAAGAAAACTTTCCTTGGCTTGAATCCTTTCATGAGAAGGAGCGTCAGCGTCAAAAGCCAGGATGTGAGTCTCATAACGGACGAGAAGGAAGACTAGGCTTCTTCCTTCTCCATGAGAGCGAGAATGCGGTCTGTAATCTCATCCTCTTCTTTGAGAATTTCCTCATAATTTCTGTTGTTTTTATCAATCTCGATGTAGGAAAGGCCGGGGTTTGAAAAGGATTCTTCAAGAGCTTTCTTTTTTTCCATCAGAAAAGACAGTTTATTTTCCAGTTCTTCTTTTTCTTTCATTTCTTTGTATGTAAGTCCTTTTTTCTCCCGTTTTTCACGTCTTACAGTTTCCTTTTCTTTTTTCTTTGAATCATTTTCTTTTGCCCTGATTTTTTCATAAGCACTGTATGATGAGCTGTAGAAGCTAATCTTCTGATTCTCTATGACAAAGAGATAGTCGCAGTTTATCTCAAGAAATGCCCTGTCGTGCGAGCAGATAAGGCTTACGCCGTGGAAAGTGGAGAGATAGTACTCAAGATTCTCCATGCTCCAGAGATCCAGATCATTTGTCGGCTCATCGAGAATCAGGAAATTGGGGTTCTCGATAAGCTTTGAAATAAGATAGAGCCTTCTTTTCTCCCCGCCGGAGAGAGTGCTTATCCTCTTGTTCTGGTTGCTTCTGGAAAATCCGAACATGGAAAGAAAGGCATCTGCTGAAAGCATCTTGTATTCAGTCTGTATGTTTTCTGCAATTGAGGAAAAGTATTCAAGTATGCTCTTGTCTTCCTTCAGCGTGCGGTTCATCTGGTCATAGTATGAAATGTATGTGGAAGTCCCCTTGTCAACAGTTCCCTCATCGCTTTCAATAACTCCTGCAATTATGTCAAGGAGAGTGCTTTTCCCGCTTCCGTTATCACCGATTACTCCGATTCTCATGCCGTCAAGAAAAGAGAATGAAAAGCCTGAGAACAATGTTTTCCCATCCCATGCTTTTGAAATGTTTTCCATCTCAAGCACCTTTTTTGACAGCCTTCTGTAAAGGGAGAAGAAAGGCGAGCTGTCTTTTTCCTTCTTTTCAACAAGGCCAAGCATTTTCTCTATCCTTTCTTTCCTGTTCTTGTCTTTGCCACCTCTTGCCTTAGGCGCGCGGCTGAGCCATTTCAGTTCTCCAGAAAGGATGTTGTTCAGCTTTTCCTGCCTCTTTTCCTTCTCTTCCTCTCTTTCCCGTCTGTCTTCCAGGTATGAAAGAAATGTGCCTTCATGGCGGTAAAACTCACCTTTATCGAGCTCATAAATCACAGAGCATGTGTTGTCTATAAGCTGTCTGTCATGTGTGACAAGGAGAACAGTGAGCTTCTCATCTTCAAGAAGAGCTTCAAGCTTCTCGATTGTCCTTATATCAAGATGATTCGTGGGCTCATCAAGGAGCACAAGATCTGCTTTCTGGCTGAATGCAAGTGCAAGCTGCAGCTTTCTCTTTTCTCCTCCTGACAGTGTAGAAAGCAGTGTCTCTGGATCCTTTTTTAGATTGAAATACTCACATTTTGCATAAAAATCACGCTCTATGTTCCATAGTCCTTTCTGTGAGATTTCCTCTCCAAGGGCTGTGTATGTCCTCTCATCATTTTCTGCTATTGCATCGTTATACCTTTTCAAAATGGCTATATCAGGAGATGGGGCAGAGTAGAAATAGCTTTTTATGCTGTCATCAGCTGAAGATGAGAAGTCCTGCATGGATGAAGAGAGTCTCACGCTCCTGTTTATGCTCACCCTCCCTTTATCCGGACTTAAAAAACCGGAGATGATTTTTAAAAGAGTACTTTTGCCGCTTCCGTTTCTGCCTACAACAGCCGCTTTCTCTCCCTTTTCCAGGCCGAAAGTAAGAGAAGAGAACAAAGGTTCATCATTGACAGTTTTCTCAAGATTCTCAACGCTCAGAACATTCATCAGCCTATTTTAGGAAAAATGGGGCCTTTAGGGCAATAAAATATTGAATCAAAGGAAGAGGAGGTCTATATTTTCTTCCATGGCAGAAAGGGTTTTGACATTTAAAAGGGGATGCAAGGACGGCTTTCCTGTCTTTTTGGGCTATTTCACCACAGCTCTGGCATTCGGTCTTTTGACACGCACAAGCGGCTTTACATTCATTGAGGGAGTTTTGACCAGTGTGACCAACTTTGCAGGAAGCGGGCAGTTTCTGATGCTCAATCTCTATAATGCAGGCTCATTCCTTCTTGAAATTGTCATAAGTGTGTTCCTGATAAACTCCCGCTATCTTTTTATGTCATCATCGCTGCGCCCCCATCTTGAAAACAACAGCTTTTTTGCTCTTCTCTTTTGCGGTTTCGGATGCACGGACGAGGTTTTTGCAATTTCTGCATTGAAATCAAGGAGTCTTCCTTTTTCTTATATGGCTGGTCTGATTCTTACTTCATACCTGGGATGGGTAAGCGGGACTGCAACTGGCTTTTTGGCCGGATCTTTTCTTCCTCCTATAGTGCAGAGCGCTTCAGTAATAACAATATATGCAATGTTCTCATCCCTCATGGGAGCGGAGGTGGAGAAGAATATCAAAGCACTTGTTGTCTTTTTCGTCTCAGCATCCTTGAATACGCTGTTTATCCTTTGTCTCAGGATTTCAACAGGGCTGAGCTTCACGCTTTCAATGCTCATTTCGACCATAGCGGCCGTATTTCTCTACGATGATGAGGAGGTTCTTGATGAATAAGATTCTCTTGATTTTTCTTTCAGCTCTTGCAACCATGAGCCTGAGGATAACTCCAATGTTTGCAAGGAAAGCTGAAAAACTTCCCAAAAAGGTCAGAAAGGCAATGTATCTTCTTCCTGTATCTTCTCTTGGAGCACTGATTTTCCCTCTTGCCCTCACAGATTTCTCTTCTTCATGGTATGCATCACTGGCGGGAGTTCTTGCCGCTTTTATCCTGGGATACAAAAAAATAAGCATGGTCCTCTCGATATTTGCTTCTCTTATCGTGACCACGCTTATTCTCTTAATCTGAAACAATCAGAGCTTCTTTCTCAAAAAAGCAAAGAGCCATTTCTCATCTTCTTTCCCCTTTCTTGAGTCAATGCGCTCTTCCAGTTCGATTATGTCAAAGAGGTTTATTGAAGAAAGGAAGTGAGAGAATGTATCCTTGTCAAAGCTTGTGAGCACGCGTCCTGTCTCTACTTCCTTAAAATCATCGGGACGGTCGCGGAAAGAAGCAAAGAGTATTCCCTTGCTCTTCAATGCGTTTGAAATGCGTGCAAATACTGCAGGCATATCTATCCTTGCAACATGATAGAGTGTGGCACTTGCCCAAACTGCATCATATTTCTCCTTCTCATCTAAATCTTCCCATTTAAGGTTTTTTATCTTGATTCCAGTGAAATCGCTTGCATATTTTATCATTTCTTCAGATGGATCGAATGCAGATACATCATAGCCTTTCTGGAGAAAATAGAGTGTGTCTCTTCCGCTTCCGCAGCCTCCGTCCAGTATTTTTGCACCCGGTTTCACAAGATTCTCAAAAATAGAATATTCCCGGCTCATATCCGCAGTAAGCCATGAAGATATGAACTCACCCGCATTTGTGTCGTATACTGCTGTTGTCATGTTTTTTCTCCTCTTGTTAATCAAAGACTAACACGGATGAGATGAGAATGCAAAATAAATTATTGTCCAATATATATTTATAAATTTTTATCGATAAAACAATATTTATATTTGCTTGTTGCACTTATGTTGCAGATCTTGTTTTAAATTGTTGTTTTTATGTTTCTTTTTGTTGTATTTTTCTTTTTCATGTTGCTAATAATATTTCCTTCATGTTAAAAAAAAGACAGGAAACAGGAGAAAGTATGAAAAAGATTATTTTGACTCTTACAGTATTGCTCCTTGCTTTTACTCTCTTTGCAGGTGGAAGCAAAGAAGCAGCAGACGGTGCAGCAGGTGCTGTGAAAATCGGACTCATCGTTGAGAACACAATCGATGACAAGGGCTGGTGCCAGTCAATGTATGACGGTCTTGTACAGGCAAAGGAAGAGCTTGGTGACAGAATGGAGTTCAGCTATACAGAAAAGGTCTCAACTGTTGATGCAGGAACTTACATCCGTCAGTTCGTAGCAGAAGGCTATGATCTCATCATTGCTCATGGTGCACAGTACAAGAATGCCATTCTTGAGGTTGCAGAGGAGTATCCGGATGTTGCATTTGCATTCGGTACAAGCTCAGAAATCGGACCGGATAACGTATTCACATACATGCCAGAGAGTGAGGAGACAGGATATCTGTCAGGCATCATCGCAGGTATGATGACAAAAAGCGGCAAGGTAGGTATGGTCGGTCCTGTTGACAGCGGAGATGCAGCACGCTACATGAGAGGCTATATCATGGGAGTTGAGTCTGTTAATCCAAATGCACAGGTAAGCACAACACTTTCCGGCTCTTTCAGTGATTATGTAAAGGCAGGTGAAATTGCAACAACACTCATTGCAAACGGATGTGACGTTCTTACAGGCGCATCTCAGCAGGCAATCGGAGCACTCAATGCCACAGCATCAACAGATGCACTCTGGGTTGGTCAGGATCTTGCTCAGCTTGATACTGCTGAAGGACAGGCAAAGTGCCTTGCAGCAAGCGCATATAACTACAAGGCTGTTGTCATCGGACTTGTAGAAAGCCTTGAAAACGGAGTCAAGGGTGGCCAGTGCATACCTATGAACTTCAACAACGGCGGATTCATCTTCGGCTACAATGATGCTCTTGATGTTCCTGCTGAAGTAAAGGCAAAGGTAGAGCAGGCTCTTGATGAGTTTACTGCATCAAGCGGTGTCCTTGCAGACTATGCAAGTGTAGAGCTCTGATTTTTAAAACTTTAGTGAGGGGAGTAAAATCCCCTCTTTTTGTGATTTTATGAGTGAAAGAATCGTTAGTCTTAAAATGGAGAATATCACAAAGCGCTTTCCTGGCGTGCTGGCTTCTGACAACATATCAATAGAAGTCAATGAAGGCGAGGTTCTTGCCCTTGTAGGGGAAAACGGTGCTGGAAAGACAACGCTGATGAATATTCTGATGGGAATCTATGAAGCTGATGAAGGAAGGATTCTCATAAACGGAGAGCCTGTGCATTTCCGTGGACCGGAAGATGCGTTCAAAGCAGGATTGGGGATGGTGCATCAGATGTACATGCTTGTTGACAACATGACTGTGCTTGAGAATGTTGCACTTGGATATAAAAAGGCATGGAAGAAGGGCAGACTCGATCTAGGCATGGTGCGCTCAAGGATCGAGGAAGTGAGCAGGCGTTATCAGCTCCAGGTAAACCCCGATGCATATATATGGCAGCTGTCTGTCGGCGAGCAGCAGAGAGTCGAGCTTGTCAAAACACTCTCTCTGGGAGCAAAGTTCTTGATTCTTGATGAACCGACAAGTGCTCTGACTCCACAGGAGACAGATGAGCTGATTGAGCTGCTGAAGAACATGAGAAAGGAGCTTTCCATAATATTTATTTCGCATAAGCTCCAGGAGGTAAAGGCTCTTTCTGATAAAGTTGCAATCCTCCGCCATGGAAAAATAGTGTTTACAGGAAACACAGGTGATTATTCTTCGCAGGAGATTGCGCAGATGATGACCGGGCATGAGATAGACCTCCCGAAGAACGAGGAGGAGAGCGGAAAAGGTGAACTTGCTCTTTCAATCAAGAATCTCCGTGTCAAGTCCGACATGGATTTCTATGCCGTTGACGGTCTTGATCTTGATATCCACTCAGGTGAGATCATGGGACTTGCAGGTGTTTCCGGAAACGGACAGAGAGAGCTTGCAGAGGCAATAAACGGAATAAGGAAAGCTGAGAGTGGAGAAATCAGATTTTTTGGAAAGAATATAGTCAATCTCACTCCCGGCTCTGTTATCAGGCAGGGAATGGGCTATATTCCTGAAGAGAGGAACATAGAAGGAATAGTTCCCTCCTTCTCAATTAAGGAGAACCTTATTTTAAAGGATGCAGAGACAGAGAAATTCTCTCACAGGAAATTCCTCAAAAAGAAGAAAATAGAGGAGAATGCAGAAAAGCTCATCAGAGATTTTGACATACGCTGTCCTTCTTCTCAGACTGCGGCAGGCTCGCTTTCTGGCGGAAACATTCAGAAAGTCATACTTTCGCGAGAGCTTACAAGGAATGCAAGATTCCTGATTGCAGTATATCCGACAAGAGGACTTGATCTCGGGGCTGTGGAATTCATTCATAAAGAACTGCTGAAGATGAAGAAGGAGAATATAGGCATACTCCTTATCTCAGAAGAACTTGAGGAGATAATAAACCTCTCTGACAGGATTGCCGTCATTTATAAGGGCAAGATCCAGAAGGTGATGGATAAAAAGGAGGCAAGTGTAAAGGCACTGGGCATCCTGATGGCAGGAGTTGGAAATGACTAAGGGATTCAAAGCAGCATATAAAACATCAATAATACTTCTTTCCGCTCTTGCGGCAGTGCTCATCAGCTGTGTGATTCTCATAGTGCTCTCTGCTCCCATCGGAAAGACATTCTATACAATAGTAATCATGCCTCTTACCAGATCGCTACATATAACTGAGCTTCTGATAAGAGCAATACCGCTGTGCATAATCGCACTGGGAGTATCAGTTGCATATCGATCTGGAATAATAAACATTGGAGCTGAAGGCCAGATGGCCATGGGAATACTTGCATACACGGCAGTAAGCCTTTCCCTTCCAGATGCTCCACGCTTTGTCACTCTTCCCCTTGCAATGCTTGCAAGTATCGCAAGTGGCGCTCTCTGGGGATTCATCCCAGGCTTCCTGAAGGCGAAGCTGAAGGTTTCAGAGCTGCTTTCAACAGTCATGCTTAACTATATTGCGGCCCAGTTCTACAGCTTCTGTCTGAGAGTTGTGATGATGGATCCTGCTGAGAAGATTAGCGGAGGAGGAACACCGCAGTCTGCACGCCTTGCGGAAAATGCATGGCTTGGCAGAATATCAGGGCGTCTTCACTATGGAATCATAATAGCGCTTGTGCTTGCAGTTCTTGTATACATTTACATGTGGAAGACGACATATGGCTACAAGATGAGAGCCAGCGGTGCTGAGGCGCGTGCTGCCAGATACGGCGGAATAAACGTGAATTTCTACGTGATCCTTGCAATGGTCATCTCAGGAGCCTTTGCAGGATTTGCTGGAGGAGTTGAGATTGCTGGTCTTCACAGGCGTGCAATAGAAGGTGTTACAAACAACTACGGATTTTCTGCTGTTGTAGTATCGCTTTTCGGGCTTCTTCATCCGGCTGGAATAGTTCCCGCCTCCTTCTTCTTCGGACTTCTGATTTACGGCTCGACGCTGTGCCCTATAAATGTAGGAGTTCCGGCTAACATCATAGATGTGATGCAGGGAATAATAATTCTTGTAATCGTCACGGCCCAGATGGTTCTTTCCAACAACTATCTGGAGGAGAAAGTATGGAGAAAGTATTCAAACTGGAGGAAGAAAGATGCTTGATATCATTGTAAACATAATAAGCATTTGCATACCGTCATCTGTTGCCCTCCTCCTTGCATCCATCGGAGAGATGTACAACCAGAGGGCCGGAATATTCAATCTGGGCTGTGAGGGAATAATGGCAATAGGAGCCTTCATCGGCATGCTCGTTCCTTTTTCAGTTGCAGGAGCTGGATCTGCTGGCGGCATCTATAATGTGCTCGGCCTTGTCCTTGCCGCTTTATCTGGAGCACTCATGGGGCTTTTCTTCGGACTGATAGTAATAACATTCCGAGCTCCTCAGGGAATTGCAGGAATCGGACTTCAGATGTTCGGAGTGGGTGTTGCAGGAACGCTTTTCCGTCATTTTGTCGGAGGAACACAGTCTATAAAGGGAATGGGAACTCTTGAAATCCCGCTTTTGTCAAAGATACCTTATCTTGGCAAGATGTTCTTTTCGCACAATGCAGTCACATATCTTGCCTTCCTTCTTGTTCCCGTTTCATGCTACATACTCTTCAAGAGTCCCTGGGGACTGAAAGTGAGAAGCGTAGGAACTTATCCGCGCGCTGCAGACAGCATGGGAATAAATGTCACTAAAACACGCTATGAAGCCCTTGCCCTTGGAGGAATGCTTGCGGCATTGGGAGGAGCTTATCTTTCTGTGTGCCATGCGAAGATGTTCTCTGATGAGCTTATCAGCGGAAGAGGATTCATTGCTGTTGCCCTTGTTTATTTCGGACACTGGCATCCTGTGAAGATCATGGGCGGAGCACTTCTTTTCTCGCTTGCCCAGACTTTCCAGACAGTAATGCAGTCCTTTGGAATATCATTCCCGTACGAGTTTGCTGTAATGCTTCCATATGTGCTTGTAATTGTTGTCCTTGCCCTTACAAGTGGCAACCAGAAAGACAGCCCGAAGAGCCTTGGAAAGCCATTTAACAGGGAAATAAGGACTTGAGAAAAGGAAAATGTTTGACATAATGCTTTTCCTCAATTGACAAAAGACCTGTCATAAGTTAGAAAAGCATTATAAAAAGATAAAAGGAGGAGAGACATGCACAGAATCAATATCATTTCCAGTCTTTCTTCCCTTATTATCATTAGCCTGCTTAGAAGCTGAACCACGAGTTGAGCTCTTTTGCTATAGGCCCGTGGTATAAAAATTCCGCGGGCTCTTTTTTTTACAAGGGAGGAAGGATGGAAAAACATACTTTATCGATTCTTGTGAACAACACATCAGGCGTTTTAATGCGCGTTGTCTCGCTTTTCTCCAGAAGGGGCTACAATATTGATACTCTCTCGGTCGGGGAGACAGAGAATCCCCAGATTTCAAGAATCACGATTGTGGTCTCTGCTGCACGCTCGACTCTTGAGCAGATCAAGCGTCAGGTCGGTAAGCTCATTGACTGCGTGAACGTAGTTGAGATGAGCGATGAGAACTCGATTCAGAAAGAGCTTGTGCTTGTGAAGATTTCTGCTGATGAAGAGAAAAGAGCACGTGTTGTAGAGCTTGCTGACATCTTCAAGGCAAGGATACAGGATGTTACTGAAAGCACTATAACGCTTATGGTCACAGGAAGCCTAAAGAAGCTCGATTCATTTTTATCCCTGGTCTCATCATACGGGATTGTGGAGCTTGCACGTACCGGTATAACAGCAATGGAAAGAGGTGCAAAAAGCCTTATTGAAAATAAATGAAAGGAAAAAGGAGAAGAATATCATGGCAGTTATGTATTATGACAAGGATGCGGATCTGAACGTGCTCTCAAATAAGAGGGTCGCAGTAATCGGTTATGGCTCTCAGGGGCATGCACATGCGCTTAATCTGCATGAAAGCGGAGTAGATGTTGTTGTAGGACTCTATGAGGGATCAAAGAGCTGGGAAAAAGCAGAGGAAGCAGGACTTAAAGTCATGACCAGCGAGGAAGCAGTAAAATGCTCGGATGTCATCATGATTCTCGTAAACGATGAGAAACAGGCAAAACTTTATGAGAAATCGATAAAGCCGTATCTAACAAAGGGAAAATATCTTGCATTCGCACATGGATTCAACATCCACTACGGACAGATTACACCGCCAGAGGATGTTAATGTCATCATGATTGCTCCAAAAGGACCGGGACATATCGTCAGAAGCCAGTTTGTCGAAGGAAAAGGAGTTCCTTCCTTAATTGCAATACATCAGGATCCAAGCGGAGACAGCCGTGATGTTGCACTTGCATATGCAAAGGGAATAGGAGCAGGAAGGGCCGGAATAATCGAGACAAGCTTCAAAGAGGAGACAGAGACTGACCTCTTTGGCGAGCAGGCAGTGCTCTGCGGAGGACTCTGCGCACTTATAAAAACAGGTTTTGATACTCTTGTTGAAGCCGGGTATCAGCCGGAGATGGCCTATTTTGAATGCTGTCATGAGATGAAGCTCATCGTTGACCTCATCAATCAGGGAGGTCTTTCATACATGCGCTATTCAATTTCAGATACAGCAGAATACGGCGATTATGTTACAGGACCAAAGATTGTCACTGAAGATACAAAGAAAGCCATGAAGGCAGTTCTTTCCGATATACAGGACGGAACATTTGCCCGTAACTGGATTCTTGAGAACATGACCAACAGGCCGTTCTTCAATCTCAAGAAAAAGAATGAAGCATCATCACTTCTTGAGACAACAGGAAAGAAGCTGAGAAGCCTGATGAGCTGGCTCAAGAAATAAACAGGACAGGACTATGGAAGGTATTGATAAGAACAGAGTATACATTTTCGATACGACGCTGCGCGATGGAGAGCAGGCTCCAGGCTACAGCATGAACATCGAAGAGAAGATAAGGATGGCAAAGATGCTTGAAAGCCTCGGTGTGGATATCATCGAGGCAGGCTTTGCCATAAGCAGTCCTGGCGATTATGCATCAGTTGAGGCAATCAGCACAGCAGTTGAGCGCCCTGTGGTTGCATCCCTTGCGCGTGCACTTAAAAAGGACATAGATGCAGCATACGGGGCTGTTAGGAATGCAAAGCATCCCAGGATTCATGTGTTTCTTGCAACAAGCGATCTTCATCTTGAATACAAGCTCAAAATAACAAGAGAAGAGGCTTTAAAGAGGATTGAGGAAGCTGTTACATATGCCCGCTCGCTCTGCTCTGATGTCGAGTTCTCCCTTGAGGATGCAACCAGGACCGACTATGAGTACATGGCCCGCGTTGTAGAGAAGGCTATTGACTGCGGAGCAAGCACAATTAATCTTCCTGACACAGTCGGATACTCAACTCCTGATGAGATAAAAGAGATGGTCAGCTATGTAAAAAGCCATGTAAGAAATATAGACAAGGCAATTATAAGCATGCATTGCCATAATGACCTTGGGCTTGCAGTTGCAAATACAATCTCAGGAATTGAAGCAGGCGCGCGTCAGGTTGAGTGCACTCTTTGCGGAATTGGCGAAAGAGCAGGAAACGCAGCGCTTGAGGAAGTTGTGATGGCTCTCAAGACAAGGAGCGACAAATTCGGCTTTCATACAGCAATAAGGACTGAGGAGATAATGAAGAGCGCACGCCTTCTTTCTTCAACAACAGGTGTGAGAATCAGTCCATCAAAGGCCATTGTAGGAGACAATGCATTTGCCCATGAATCTGGAATACATCAGCATGGCATGATGGCCAACAGCATGACATACGAGATCATGAAGCCTGAAAGCGTTGGGGTCATAAAGACAAACCTTGTTCTTGGAAAGCACAGCGGAATTCATGCTTTTTCCAAAAAGCTTGAGGAAATGGGGTATCAGATATCAAAAGAGCATATGGATGATCTTTTCTCAGCTTTCAAGAAGCTGTGCGACAAGAAAAAGAACATTTCAGAGCGCGATATCATGGCGCTTGTTGAAAACAGGGAGAATCCAGATGAACAGATATGGGCTCTTGATTCGTTTGTCGTGAATTCTGGGAACAGGATGACAAGCACAGCATGCATAAGCCTGAAAAAGAGCGGAAGCGACAAAATCTATCAGGAAGTGGCATCGGGAACAGGACCTGTTTACGCATCCCTCAGATGTGTAGAGAAGATAATAAAGCATCCTTTTTCTCTTGAAGAGTACCAGCTTGAAGCGCTCACTGAAGATCGAGATGCTCAGGGAGAGGTGTTTGTCAAAATCTCTGACAGGAGCGGGGTATATCGCGGACGCGGAGTTTCGACTGATGTAATTGAGGCAAGCATACTCAGCTGTCTCAATGCTGTAAACAAGATGCTTTCAAATCATGCTCTCTCTGATGGCGGAAGTGCGGTGAACATGAGCTTTGAGAACGACATGCTCCTTGAGCATACTGACAAGAGAGGTATCTGATATGACAATGGTTGAGAAAATACTTGCGCATTCTGCGCATCTTGATCACGTTGAGCCAGGAGATCTCATCATTTCAGATCTCTCGCTTGTGCTTGGAAATGACATAACAAGCCCTGTTGCAATAAAGGAATTCGAGAAATTCGGAAAGGCCCATGTCTTTGACAGGACAAAGATTGCCCTTGTCCCGGACCATTTTGCTCCAAACAAGGACATCAAGGCCGCCCAGCAGTGCCGCGCAATGAGGGAGTTTGCAAAAAAAGAGGACATAAAGAACTACTTTGAAGTGGGATGCATGGGAATAGAGCATGCTTTGCTTCCTGAAAAAGGACTTGTCACAGCAGGCGATGTCGTAATAGGCGCAGACAGCCACACATGCACATACGGTGCTCTCGGAGCTTTCTCAACAGGAGTAGGAAGCACTGACATGGCATGCGGAATGGCAACAGGAAAGGCCTGGTTCAAAGTCCCGGAGACCATACTTGTTAACCTCAAGGGGAAGCCCGGGCGCTTTGTCACCGGAAAGGATGTGATACTCCATCTGATAGGTAAAATCGGAGTTGACGGAGCACTCTACAAGGCTCTTGAGTTCTCTGGAGAAGCTCTTTCCTATCTTGAGATGGATGACCGTTTCACAATCTCAAACATGGCAATAGAGGCAGGTGCGAAGGCAGGAATATTCCGAGTTGACGAAAAGACAATTGAGTATTTGAAAAACAGCGGAGCAAAAGAGCCTAGGATCTATGAAAGCGATGAGGATGCAAGATACTCAGATGTCATTGAAATCGATCTGTCAGAGCTCGACTGCACAGTAAGCTACCCGCACCTTCCTGAGAACACACATCTTGCAAAGGAGGCCGGGAACATAAAGATAGACCAGGTTGTAATAGGAAGCTGCACAAATGGAAGGCTTTCTGACATGAAGGCGGCTGCAGAAATCCTTAAAGGGAAAAAGGTTGCGCCATATGTCAGGGCAATCGTGATTCCTGCAACCCAGAAAATTTATAAAGAGTGCATAGAGCTGGGTCTTGTTGACATATTCATTGATGCAGGTTGCGTGGTCTCGACTCCTACCTGCGGTCCATGCCTTGGGGGCTATATGGGAATACTTGCAGAGGGAGAAAGGTGCATCTCGACGACCAACAGGAATTTCGTGGGAAGAATGGGACATGTAAAGAGCGAGGTATATCTTTCAAGCCCTTATGTAGCAGCTGCCAGTGCAGTTACAGGGCATATCACACATCCAGAGGAGGTCATCTGATGAAAGTTGAAGGAAGAGTATTCAAATACGGAGACAATGTGGATACGGATGTGATCATTCCTGCGCGCTACCTGAATACAAGCGATGCATCAGAGCTTGCAAGCCATTGCATGGAGGATATTGATGCAGACTTTGTCAAAAATGTGAAGAAGGGCGATATAATCGTCGCCCTTGAGAATTTCGGGTGCGGCTCCTCCCGTGAGCATGCTCCTCTTGCAATAAAGAGCGCTGGAGTCTCCTGTGTGATTGCAAAGAGCTTTGCCCGCATATTCTACCGCAACAGCATAAACATTGCCCTCCCGATTCTAGAGTGCAAGGATGCGGATAAGATAGAAGCATCCGATATCATCTCAGTTGATTTTGACAGCGGAAAGATAAGGAATATTACAAAGAATGAAGAGTATGAGACAAAAAGCTTTCCTCCCTTTATGCAGGATCTGATCAAAGCTGGAGGGCTTATAAACTACATGAAGGAGAATTTCTGATGGAAGCAAGTATTGCTGTTATAAAAGGAGATGGAATCGGGCCGGAGATTGTTGATGAGGCTGTCAAGGTCCTCAAGGCTGTCGAGAAAAAATATGGTCATGAATTTCATTTTGAAGCTCTCCTTGCGGGAGGCGCCGCAATTGATCAAGTGGGAGAGTGCCTTCCTGAGGTGACTGTAGAAAAGGCAAAGAAAAGCGATGCAGTCCTCCTTGGAGCTGTCGGAGGCCCGAAGTGGGACACTCTGGAAGGATCAAAGAGGCCTGAAAAAGCACTTTTAGGACTCAGAAAGAGCCTTAATTTGTATTGCAACATGCGACCTGCAGTAATCTATGATGCGCTTTTGTCTGCTTCCCCTCTCAAAGACAGCATCACAAAGGGCGGCATTGATGTTCTTGTCATACGAGAACTTACAGGCGGAATATATTTTGGCGAGAAGAAAAGACAGGGCGAGAGTGCATACGATGTGATGAGCTATTCAAAGGACGAGATAAGAAGAATCAGCATCAAGGCCTTTGAGGCTGCACGCAAAAGAAAAAAGAAAGTGACAAGTGTTGACAAGGCAAATGTGCTTGAGACCTCAAGACTCTGGAGAGAGACTGTAAACGAGGTTGCATCAAGCTATCCTGATGTCACGCTCAATCATCTTTATGTGGATAATGCAAGCATGCAGCTTGTAATCAATCCATCCCAGTTTGATGTCATCCTCACAGAAAACATGTTCGGAGACATCCTTTCAGATGAGGCAAGCATGATTACAGGCAGCATAGGGCTTCTTCCATCTGCATCCCTATCTGACGGAAAGAAGGGAATGTATGAGCCGATACATGGCTCAGCTCCGGACATTGCCGGGATGAATATTGCAAATCCTCTTGCAACAATACTATCAGCTGCAATGATGCTTCGTTACAGCCTGAATCTCGATAAGGAGGCTGAGGATGTTGATAAGGCTGTCAAAGCTGTCCTGGATAAAGGATTCAGAACAAAGGACATTGCAAAGGAAGGAGAGAGCTGGATTAGTACATCTGAAATGGGAAGTCTTGTCGAAGGAGAGATATTATGAGAAGCGATACTATAAAGAAAGGTGAGGACAGAGCTCCTCACAGATCCCTATTGAAGGCCCTGGGGTGGACGGACAGGGAAATGGAGCTTCCTGTAATCGGGATAGCATCCGCATTCAATGAGATAATTCCCGGACACAAGGAACTGAATAAGATTGCAGAGGACGTGAAGGCTGCAGTACGCCTTGCCGGGGGAAACCCTGTTGTTTTTCCTGTAATCGGAGTCTGTGACGGAATAGCGATGGGGCACAGCGGAATGAAGTATTCTCTCCCTTCCCGTGAGCTGATTGCAGACAGCATAGAGGTGATGGCGGAGGCTCATCAGTTTGACGCTCTTGTCTTTATTCCAAACTGCGACAAGATAGTTCCTGCGATGCTGATGGCAGCGGGAAGACTCAATCTGCCGTCTGTATTTATCTCAGGCGGTCCGATGATGGCAGGCCATATAAAGGGAGGGGACAAGAGCGGAATGAGCCTTTCTGTCATGTTTGAGGCTGTCGGAAAGAAGAAGGCCGGGCTGATAAGTGATGAAGAGCTTTTGGAGTATGAGAACTCAGCATGTCCTTCATGCGGAAGCTGTAGCGGAATGTACACAGCAAACAGCATGAACTGCCTGTGCGAGGCAATAGGAATGGCCCTTCCTGGAAACGGCACGATATTGAGCGTCACTAGCGCGCGTGAACGCCTTGCAAAAGAAGCAGGATTTGCTGTCATGGAGCTGTTGAAGAAAGACATCAGAGTAAGGGATATCATGACTGAGGATGCGTTCATGAATGCTTTGAAGGTCGACATGGCACTTGGCTGCAGCACAAATACGATACTTCATCTTCCCGCAATTGCGCATGAAGTGGGAATAAAGATTGATCTGAAAGAAATAAACAGAATCAATGAGATGGTTCCTAACCTTTGTCATCTGGCTCCTGCTGGCAAGCATCACATTGAAGATCTTGATGCAGCTGGCGGAATAATGGCTGTGATGAATGAGCTGGATAAGAAAGGACTGCTGAACAGGGATGCTGTGACAGTCACAGGAAAGAGCATATATGAAAGCTATAAGAATGCTAGAAATTATGATTCTACTGTCATAAGGAATGTGGATGATCCATATAGTCCAACTGGTGGCATTAAGATCCTGTTCGGTTCTCTTGCTCCAAATGGAGCTGTTGTAAAGAAGAGTGCTGTATCTGAAAAGATGCTCACTCATAAGGGCAGAGCAAGAGTCTTCAATTCTGAAGAAGAAGCAATTGCAGCAATTTACGGAAGGAAAATAGAAAAGGGCGATGTTGTCGTAATCCGCTATGAAGGACCCAAGGGCGGACCTGGAATGCGCGAGATGCTTTCTCCCACCAGTGCGATAATGGGAATGGGACTAGGTGATGATGTTGCCCTGATAACGGACGGAAGATTCTCCGGTGCGACAAGGGGTGCATCAATCGGGCATGTTTCTCCTGAGGCGGCATCTTCTGGCCCGATTGCCCTTGTTGAAGAAGGGGACATTATTGACATAGATATAAATGATGGCAGACTTGATCTTCTTGTTTCAGAAGAAGTTCTCAGCACAAGAAGGAAAAACCTCAAGAGCTTTGAGAGTAAAGTCAAATGCGGATATCTTTACCGCTACATGCAGAAAGTAAAGAGTGCTGATATGGGTGCGGTGCTCGGGGAGGAGTGATGAAGCTTACAGGCGCTGAGATAATTGTAAAAGAACTTATAAGGGCAGGTGTAGACACTGTTTTCGGTTATCCAGGAGGACAGGTCATACCTCTTTATGATGCGCTTTACAAGGAAAAGGGAAATATAAGGCATATCCTAACTGCTCACGAGCAGGGTGCAAGCCATGCCGCTGACGGCTATGCAAGGACAAGCGGAAAGGTAGGCGTGTGCATTGCAACCAGCGGACCTGGAGCCACAAACCTGGTCACCGGACTTGCTACAGCTTATATGGATTCTTCCCCTGTTGTTGCAATTACAGGAAACGTTCCTCTTTCCCTTCTTGGCCGCGACAGTTTCCAGGAGGTTGACATAACAGGTGTCACAATGCCTGTGACAAAGCACAACTGGATTATAAAAAGGGCTGAGGACATAGTAAAGACAATACGCATGGCCTTTAAAATCGCATCATCTGGACGCCCTGGTCCTGTTCTTGTCGATGTACCCAAAGATCTCCAGGTTGCAGAAATTGAATATGATGAGGACGTTGTGCTTGATGAGGATGAGAAGAAAGAGATAAATAAAGAAGACCTTGATAAGGCAATAAGGATGATCGAGAGTGCAAAACGTCCTTTCTTCTATATAGGCGGAGGAGTAATCAGAAGCGATTCCTCAGAACTTCTGAACAGGCTTTTGGAGCTTACAGACAGTGCAACATGTTCAACACTCATGGCACTTGGAGCAGTTAAATCCAGAAACCCCCGTTTTACAGGAATGGTGGGA
This sequence comes from Candidatus Ornithospirochaeta avicola, assembly GCA_019113245.1. GTDB lineage: Bacteria > Spirochaetota > Spirochaetia > Sphaerochaetales > Sphaerochaetaceae > Ornithospirochaeta > Ornithospirochaeta avicola. The sequence goes on along the minus strand of DXHU01000023.1, from coordinate 64,147 downwards.
ATGCATGGGACAAAGCTCTCGAACATGTGCGTGAACTCATGTGATCTTCTTATAGTATGCGGAGCTCGTTTTTCTGACCGTGTCATTTCAAATGCATCAACATTTGCTCGTCAGGCAGAAATACTCCAGCTTGATGTGGATCCGGCAGAAATAGACAAGAACATCTACACATCACATCATGTGATAGGGGATATTAAGGAGATTCTTTCCCGTCTTATCTCTCATTTTGATTCAAATCCTCTTGACCACCATGAATGGATTGAGAATATCCAGAGACTCAGAGAACGCTATCCTATGAAGGTCACTACAGAAAGCAGGAGAAGCCGTGAGGTATTGAAGGCTCTTGAGAAGATCCTTCCTGAGAACAATGTGATAACAACAGAAGTCGGGCAGCATCAGATGTGGGCTGCACAGTTTTTAAAGACCATAAGGGCACGAAGGTTTTTAACAAGCGGAGGTCTTGGCACCATGGGCTTTGGCACAGGAGCGGCAATCGGGGCCCAGATGGCACGTCCTGATGCCCGTGTCGTGAACATAGCAGGCGATGGCTCATTCAGGATGAACATGAACGAGCTTGCAACAATCTCACGCTATAATCTTCCTGTAGTTATTCTGATTATGAACAATCACGCACTTGGAATGGTTCGCCAGTGGCAGACTCTTTTCTATGATGGACGCTATAGTGAGACAACGCTTTCAACCCCTGTTGACTGGATCAAGCTTGCATCCGCATTCTCAATTGAGGGAAGGCGTCTCAGCCTGAGCGATGATCCTGGGGCGGTGCTTGAAGAGGTCATTGCCATGGGCAAGGCATGTGTTGTCGATGTTGAGATTCCTCTTGATGACAAGGTTCTTCCAATGGTCGCTCCCGGTGCATCAATAAATGACATGATTGGCTTTATTGACAATGAGGATTTCTCGTGATTGAAGAAATAATAAACGCTGTCTCCTCTCTTCTTGAAAGAAAGGGGATGGCTGTTGCTGCAATTGACGGAAAGAGCGGATGCGGCAAGACAACACTGGCAAAGAAACTAGAAGATATTTTGAGCGCTGACATAATCCATATGGATGATTTCTTCATTCCCATAAAAGAGAGAAAGGCGGAAAATTTTACAGTTGCTGGAAATTTCCTTGACAAGAAGAGATTTCTCTCTGAGGTTGTAAGCCAGATTAATCTTCCATCGTTTGAATATTCTGTATTTGATTGCAGAAGCCAGTGCATTAAAGAAAAGAAGCTGATAAAAAGCAGAATCAGGATAGTTGAAGGCGTATATGCACTCAATCCTGAATTCAGACATGCATATAATTTGAAATACATTTTGAAGTCAGATGTTGGAAAAAGACTGGAAAGGATAGAAAAACGCACTTCCCCACAGATTTTTGAGCAGTACATAAGTCTGTACATACCCCTTGAGGATATGTACTTTTCTGCATTTGATTTTTCCGACTGTTTAGTCATAGAGAACTGAAATAATCGTTTATAATAATATTTTTACATGATTTTCCTATGATTTTTACAGAAAAAGTTATATTAGTTGCATTTTTTGTTATATGAAACTGATTTTTTAATGTTATACTTAAACAAGCGTATGTATGCGTACTAGGAGGCTAAGCTATGGGAGTTTTTGATTTCCTCAAGAAAAAGGAAGGCATTGTTCTGGGTGCACCAGTTGGCGGTAAAGCTGTAGATATAACAAAGGTTCCAGATCCTACATTCAGTGACGGTCTTATGGGTAAGGGAGTTGCAATCGAGCCTTCTGAAGGCGTCCTCCGTGCTCCTATTGATGCAAAGATAGATCTTATGTTTGACACAGGTCATGCTGTAAATCTCATAACAGATTCAGGACTTGAAATCCTCATCCATGTGGGTTTGGAGACAATCAGTCTCAAAGGCGAGGGCTTTACAGTTCTCAAGCAGACAGGAGACAGTGTCAAGAAAGGGGATGAACTTATCAAATTCGATCTTGATTTTCTCAAGAGCAAGGGTTTTGAGACAATAACTCCGATGGTCATCTGCAACAGTGATGATTTTAAAGATGTGAAGGTATTCACTTCAGAAAGCGTCAAGGCTGGAGACAAGGTTTTGGAGGTCATCAAATAAATGATAAAGGGAAAAGGAAAGAGTGTTTTCTCATCAATAGCAATCGGTAAGATTTTTGTTTTTGAGAAGGCTGACCTTTCATACTCGCTTGAAGGCGAGTGTTCTGAAAATGAGCTTGAGAAACTCAATGCTGCGATAGATAAGGCAAGAGCTGACCTTTCAGCACTTTATGAAAAGACTCTGAAAGAACTTGGTCAGGAGCAGGCTGACATAATCGATGTGCAGTCAATGTTCCTTGAAGATCCTGATTTCACAGAAGGAATCGAAGCAGAGATAAATAGCGGGCTCAGCGCACCTGCTGCTGTAAAAAAAGTCGGTGATGAAATGGCTGAGAGCTTTGCATCCCTTGATGATGACTACATGAAGGCAAGAGCTCTTGATGTCAGAGATATTTCTGACCGCCTTGTAAGGACTCTTCTTGGTGCGGATAAGGGCAATCAGATTGAAGAGCCTTCAATCCTTGTATCTGATGACCTTACTCCAAGTGAGACAATAAGTCTGGATAAATCAAAGATACTTGCAATTGTAATCAAAAACGGTTCAAGCAATTCACATACTGCCATACTTGCACGGGCAATGGGAATTCCAGCCCTTGTACAGGCAGATATAGATATTACCTGCACTCTGAGCGGAAAGATGATGATAGTTGACGGTTTTGACTCAACCTATGTAATCGATCCGGATGAAAGCGAGATAAAAAAGGCAGAAAAGAAGAAAGAGGACGAAGAGAGAAACAAGAGGGAACTCGAGCAGTACCGCGGAAAGAGCGCAGTCACAAAGAGCGGTAAGAAGATAAGAGTGTTTGCCAACATCGGATCAAGTGATGACGCTCTTCTTGCTGTAAAGAATGATGCGGACGGTGTCGGACTCATGAGAAGTGAGTTCCTTTACCTCGGCCGTGACAGCTTCCCGACAGAGGACGAGCTTTTCGAGCAGTACAGAAAAGCTGTTGAAGCTCTTGAAGGAAGGCTCTGCGTCATAAGAACTCTTGATATCGGAGCAGACAAGAAGGTCGACTATTTCAATCTTGAAGAGGAAGAGAATCCTGCACTCGGATACAGGGGCATAAGAATCTGCATCAGGCAGAAGGACATATTCCGCACGCAGCTCAGGGCAATATACAGAGCAAGCGCATACGGAAAGGTAGCTATCATGTTCCCGATGATAATCTCAAAGGAAGAGGTTCTTGAGATAAAGGATTTCCTTACTGTTGTTGAAAAAGAGCTTGAAGATGATGGTATTGCTTTTGACAAGAATATTGAGAAGGGTATCATGATTGAAACCCCGGCAGCTGCAGTCATTGCAGACGAGCTTGCACCTCTTGTTGATTTCTTCTCTGTAGGAACAAATGATCTCAGCCAGTACACACTTGCCATAGACAGGCAGAATGAGAAGCTTGATTACTTCTTCAATGCTCACCATGAAGCTATTTTGCGCCTTATGGAGAATGTGGCAAGAGAGGCTGTGAAGAACAATATCTGGGCAGGAATCTGCGGTGAGCTCGGCTCTGATCTGACTCTAACCGACAGGTTCATAAAGATGGGGTATACAGAGCTCAGCGTATCACCGGCAAAAGTTCTCTCCGTAAAGAAGAACGTTATAAATAGTGAGGTATAAAGGATGAAGGAATTTACTTATCAGGTAAAGGATGAACTTGGTATTCATGCACGCCCTGCAGGACAGCTTGTGAAGAAAGCATCTCAGTTTAAAAGCAATATTACAATCACTGCTCCTAAGGGTATGGCAGATTTAAAAAGAATAATGGCTTTGATGAAGCTCTCTGTAAAGCAGAATGATTCTGTCACTGTAAAGTGTGAAGGAGAGGATGAAGAGAAGGCCGCACTTGAGCTTGAGGAGTTCTTCAAGACCAATCTTTGAAAAAACACAGTGGTGTTTTAAATAAAATGGAGGGTATTTCTATGTTGAAAACCTTACAGAGACTCGGTAAGTCTCTTATGCTTCCAGTAGCATGTCTTCCTGTTGCTGGAATTCTCATGGGTGTCGGTTACTGGATCGACCCATCTGGCTGGGGTGCAAACAATGTTGTTGCAATGATTCTCCTTAAGGCCGGCGGTGCTCTTATAGATAACATGGCAATTCTGTTCGCCGTTGGTGTTGCTGTCGGTATGTCCAAGGATCAGGAAGGTACATCAGGACTTGCAGGTCTTGTATCCTGGCTTGTTTTCCAGAACATCCTTGCAAACGTAGGACCAATGGTTGCAGGAAACATTTCCTGGCTCGATGTTGCAGCATTTGCAAAGGTCAACAACCAGTTCATCGGTATCCTTTCTGGTATAATCGGTGCTCTCTGCTACAACAGATTCCACAAGACAGAGCTTCCTGAGTTCCTCGGATTCTTCGCAGGTAGAAGAAGTGTTGCTATCATGACAGCTGTATCAACACTCATCATCTGTGTTCCGATGCTCTTTGTATGGCCTCTTGTTTATGGACTGCTTGTCAAGTTCGGTGAAGCAATGATTTCACTTGGCGCAGTTGGAGCAGGTATCTATGCATTCTTCAACAGACTCCTCATTCCTGTTGGACTGCACCACGCTCTCAACAGCGTATTCTGGTTCGATGTTGCTGGAATCAACGACATTGCTAACTTCTGGGGCAACACACCTATCATGCAGGGTGACTATCAGGTAACAGGAATCTACATGACAGGATTCTTCCCAGTCATGATGTTCGGTCTTCCAGCTGGTGCTCTTGCTATGTATTTCACAGCAAAGGATCAGAACAAGAAGAACGCAGCAGGTATCCTTCTCGCAGCAGCTCTTTCCTCATTCTTCACAGGTGTTACAGAGCCACTCGAGTTCTCATTCATGTTCCTCGCACCGGCACTTTATGTCTGCCATGCTCTCCTTACAGCAATTTCAGTTGCAGTATGTGCAGTTCTCCCAGTAAGAGCAGGATTCAACTTCTCAGCTGGATTTGTTGACTGGATTCTTTCATTCCAGGTTCCGACAGCTCAGAATCCTCTTCTTATCATCCCAATCGGACTTGTTGTCGCAGTAATCTACTTCTTCGTATTCTACTTCGTCATCAAGAAGTTCGATCTCAAGACACCGGGAAGAGAAGATGACCAGGCTGATGAGATGAGCGCAGAGCTTGAGAACAGTGACTACACAATGGTTGCATCAATTATCCTTGAGGGTATCGGTGGTAAGGGCAACGTAGCAAGCGTTGACAACTGTATCACAAGACTCCGCCTTGAGGTTAAGGATCGCCTCCTTGTCGATGAGAAGAAGATCAAGAGCGCAGGTGTTCGCGGTGTTCTCCGCCCGAGCAAGAACGGCGTTCAGGTCATCATCGGACCAAAGGTACAGTTTGTTGCTGATGAGTTCAAAAACCTCATCAAGTAATTGACTTTCTAGTAGTCTAAAAAGGGACACCGTTGCGTGTCCCTTTTTCTATATTCCTTCAAATATTAAAATGTAAATTTTGTCAGATGGAGTAGTGCAGAGCTCCGCTTTTTTTGTATATCTCTTTTGCGTAGCGGACAAATGTAGAAGGAGGATTGCCTCTTTTCTTTTTATAAAGTCTTGAGAAATAAAGGCTCTCGTCATATCCGACAAGCCGTGAAGCTTCGTTTATTGCTATATCAGGATTATTGATTACAATTTTTTCAAATTCATTGATTCTGCATTCAATTAGATATTCTTTAAAAGAAAGGCCGGTCTCTTTTTTCAGCACATGGGTGATAGTAGATTCGCTCTTGCTTATAAATGATGCTACATCAGAAATGCTTACAGGCTTTGAAAGATTATCTTTTATGTAGAGCATGATGCTCTCGCAAAGGGAGGATGCTTTTACTTTCAGATCCTCTGTCTTTATAATATACTCGCAGAAACGCTGGAAAATAAGGAGCATATCATCAACCTGCTTTTGAGAAAAATAAGGACGGTCAAGGAAAGCTTTCTCAAAATCATCAACATCCAGGTTCTTTTTTCTAATCTCCTCCTTTATTTTCTCATTCAGATTCTCTTTTGTCCTGAACTGTCCGACAAAAGCATACAGAAGATTATCCTCATCCACGAATACAGGTATGACAATCTCTGTCAGCCCCGCGTAGCAGTTATATACATAGCTTTTTTTGTTGAGCTTGCACTTTCTGCACATTTGGTCATCCTGCTGCATGCATCTGACACGGGATGAAAGCTCTTTTTGAAGCATGGTGCAGAAATCTGATTTTCCAGTGTGGTAACCTGTAAGCCATTCATCCATGCTTGATGAATAGAATGTGATTTTCACATTCAAAAGGGATGAAAAGCTGTCAATAATGGGTTTAATCTTCGGTGAGAAATAAAAATGACCTGAATCCATATTTTTCATTATATTTTTCTTTGCAGATTTGTCCATATAGAAAGCAGTAAGCACTATTTTCTTATCAATTAGCTGTTTTAGAATTAAAAATGGAGGCAAACATGGACAACCTTGAGAAAGCAAAAAGCATAATAGGGAATTTTAGAATTGATGGAGAGCTTGAGAAGATTAAGATAAATACTCAGGGGCATATCAATTCCACATTTATCTCGACATTCACAGAAAACGGAAAAGTCAGGAAATACACTCATCAGATGATAAACAAGAGTGTCTTTACTCATCCTGATGAGGTCATGTCAAATATAATGCTGGTGACAGAACATATACAGAACAAGGTCAGAAGAATGGATGAAGCTGAATCCCGCTGTCTTTCTGTTGTGTTGTCCAGGGATGGAAAGCCGTATTATATCGACAGCGATGGAGAGTACTGGAGAACATATCACTTCATTGATGATGTGGATACTTTTGACAAGATGGACAGTGACAAGATTGCATACGAGCTTGGTCGTGCAATAGGAAATTTCCAGAGTCAGCTTTCTGATTTTGATTCAAGCAAGCTCTATACGACTATCAAGGACTTCCATAACATGAACTGGCGTTATGAGCAGCTTGATGAGGCTGTAAGAAACAATAAGGCAGGTAGGCTTTCTCTTGTTTCTGCTGAGCTTGAATTCCTTTATGCAAACAAGGAAAGAGGATGCAGAATCTGGAATGGCTTTGCTGACGGCAGCATACCAAGCAGAGTTACTCACAATGATACGAAGCTCAATAATGTGCTGTTTTCAAAAAAGACAGGTGAAGGAATCTGTGTAATTGATCTTGATACAATAATGCCCGGAACAATTCTCTTTGATACAGGAGATATGATCAGGGTTAGCTGCTCAACTGTCACAGAAGATGAGAAGGATCTGTCTAAAATCGATTTCTCTGTGTCTTTCTACAAGTCAATCTTCAAAGGATATCTTGAAAAGGCAGATTATCTTGAGGATATTGAAAAAAGCCTCATAAAAGAGAGCGGAAGGACAATTACGCAGATTATGGCAGTCAGATTCCTCACAGACTATCTGAACGGAGATGTTTACTACCACATTGCGTATCCTGAGCATAACATTGTGAGAGCAAGAAACCAGATTCAGCTGATGAAGAAGATGGATGAGCACTGGGATGAGTACTAAGAGATTATTTTGATAAAAAGCCCCGCTAGGACATTTAAAGCAGCATCGTTAAGCTTATTGTCTGCTGATGATGTTGCTTTTTTATCAATGATTATCTCCGCCTCCGGCAGGGCTGCCTTTGCAATTACAGCATTTGAGAGTACACATATATTGGATACAAGTCCGCAAAGCTCTATCTTTTCATATTTCATTTTCTGAAGAACAGAAGCAAGTTCAAGAGAACCGAATGTGGGCTTTTCAAGCACTATGTCTTCATCTTCTTTTTCATCTCTGACTCTTCCGTAAAGCTCATGCCCAACAGTGCCTTTTATGCAGTGGGGAAGCGGTAAATCTTTTCCTTCTCTTGTGCTCAGGTAATCATCTTGATGTGTATCGAAGGTGAAGATTATGTCCGCTCCATCTTTTCTGTACTTTCTGATTTTTGCGGCAATCACAGCATCAAGAGTTTCGGCTCCTTTGAAACCAAGTGATCCTGTAATGAAATCATTCTGCCAGTCTACAACAATTAGTACGCTTTTCAGATATTGCTCCTTTTTTCCTTGAGACATCTGTCCTGACTGTCGATGCTTTCTGTGATGTTCTCAATCTTATAATACTTTCCATCCGAAGAAAGACGGCGTGCCTTTACATTATCGCTTAAAATCAGGCTGAGAAGGCTGTTTATCTTTTCCTTCACTTCCTGATCAAGGATAGGGCATGCTATTTCTATGCGGCGGCTTGTGTTTCTTGTCATCAAATCGGCACTTGAGATATAAAGCCTCTGATCCTCTCCTCGGCCAAATGAATAAATTCTTGAATGCTCAAGAAACCGTCCTACGATACTTGTCACACTGATGTTTTCTGTAACAGATTCGATTTTGGGAAGCAGACAGCATATTCCTCTGATTACAAGCTCAATCTTGACTCCAGCTTTGCTTGCCTCTATGAGCTTGTCAATCATGTCCTTATCAGTAAGGCTGTTGAATTTTGCCCTAATAAGCCCTTCTTCCTTTTTTTCTGTTTCTTTTTCAATTTCTGCTATCAGTGCGCTCTTGAGTCCTTTTGGAGCGACAAGAAGCCTCTTGTAGTCATTTTCAAGGTTCTGGATTGCAAGGTTGCGGAAGAATCTAGCACCATCTTCACCGATTTCCTGATTTGCCGTGATTATGTTCAAATCAGTATACTGGCGGCTTGTGCTTTCATTGTAGTTTCCTGTCCCGATATGGGTTATATAGCTTATCTTCCTTCCATTCACCTTCGTTATTGAGACTATCTTCGAGTGTACCTTATAATCTCCAAGACCATAGAACACAGTGCAGCCCGCATCTCTGAGCCTGTTTGCATAATAGAGGTTGTTCTCTTCATCAAACCGTGCGCAGAGTTCCATTAAAGCAGTTACATCCTTTCCATTTTCAGCTGCTTTCAAAAGAGGCTCGATCACGCGTGAATGGTCTGTAAGACGGTAGATAGTGATCTTTATACTCACAACATCCTTTGCCTCTGCCGCCTCATTTAAAAGCTTGATAAGCACATCCATGCTGTCATATGGATAAGAAAGGAATATGTCCTTCTTCTTGACATATTCACATATGCTGTTTTCTTTTAAGGCTGGATCAAAGTATGGAGTAAAGTTTTTGTATAAAAGTTCTTCAGCCTTCTCTTTTTCAAGGAAATCCTTCAAGAGGAAGAGGAATTTGAAATCAAAATAGCTTTCGCTTGTGAAGATATGGTTTTTCTTTATTTTGATCTGCTTGGCAATATAGTTTATTATCGTGCTCTCAGAGCTGTTTATCTCAACACGGACAGGGGAGAGATTTGTCCTTTCTTCGACTTTCGTCTTTATGAACTTCGAGAAGTCGAAGTTGTAATCGATATCAGCTTCTTCCATGTTAGCCTCAAAGTCCGCATTCCTTGTGACTCTCATCAAAGCCTTGCTTTTGACTTTATAGCCAGGAAATGCGAGATCTCCGAATGTATAGAGAAGCTCCTCCGCAAGGATAAGATGCTTTTTCTTTCCTCCCGGAATTTGATAAATCCTCTCTATGGAAGGAGAAAGAGAGACAACGCCGAACATCTCTCTGCCGTTTCTCTCAAGAAGAAGGACCATATATGTTCTTAGATTCCAAAATCGTATTAAAGGATGTTTCTGATCCAGAACAAGAGGGGAAATACGGGCAAGCATGTATGAGTTGAAATATTCAAGGCATTTTTCTCTCTGCTTTACAGAAAGGTCCTTGCCCTTTATTATGTTTATTCCTTTATGATAAAGCTCAGTATTGAGAAAATTGAATACATGGTCTGCTTTTCTGTAGAGCTCAGGATAAAGCATTAACAGGCTTTCTATCTGCTCTGATGCAGTAAGCTCTGTCTTGTTCTCTCTCTCATCCGGTTCATTTATATTGCTGTTTTCAAGAGAGCCAAGGCGCACCATTGTAAACTCATCAAGATTTGACTTAAATATGGAGAGGAATTTCGCACGCTCTAAAAGCGGGTTTGTCAGATCCATGGCCTGATCAAGAACACGGAGATTGAAATTGAGCCAAGAATACTCTCTGTTTATATAAGGGGCTCTTATCAGCCGGGCTATGGTCTTATCGTTTTCCTTCATTTTTCATATCCTTCAGGGCAAGGTATTTTGCATCAAGTCCGGATGATATAATCTCCTTTAAAAATCCTTCCTTGACGCCGCTGGTGCTGATTATCATTGTGGTCACACCGGCTTTTTTCAAAATCTCCATAAGCGCAATATAGGTAGGAATCACCATGTGCATGCGGTCTGGAGCATTGCGGATTATCATCGGACTTCTTTTTTTCTTGTCAGAAAGCACCTGGTCAAGCTTCTCAAGCTTTGACATCTGCATCATCATTTCGGATTGAGGAAGAAGCTGGTAATAATCTGCGTATATCTTATAGATTGAATAAAGATTGTCCCCGGAAAGAACAGCATTTTCAAAAGCAAGAGGTATGTCCTTAATCTGTTTCCTCACAAGAGAAGAAATTTTCTTCTCTTCTTTCTTGTCCGGGTAGACATCTTTTACATATTCTCTTGAGAGCATTGCAGACCCGAATGGAAGAGAGTGCATGTTCTCTCCGTTTTTATCCTGCAGATTGCAGAGCTCTGTGGAGTTTCCTCCGATGCTGATCAGAAGAGAGGAGGGAAGTATGCAGTACTTCTCGTTAGCACTGAAAAGAGCAAGTGCCTCCTTCCTCTCATCAAGATTAATCAAAGTTAAGGAAATCTTGTTCTTTATTTCCTTTTTGATTTTGTCTTTGTTGTCAACTTTTCTCAGAAGCGTGGTGCTGAGCGCATAAAGCCTTTCTGCCTTGAAATATGCAGAAGTGTCGATAAGCTTTCTTGCACATTCAATCACTTTGTCAATTCCCCTCTGGGAAAGCTTTTTATCCTTGATGTACTCTCCAAGCTGCAATGGAGTATAGGTTGAGAAAAGGGACTCGATGCTCCTGTTCTCATTTACTTCTGCAACAAGAAGAGAAAGACTGCTCTTTGAAAAATCGATAACTGCGACTCTCATCATTTAAGTCCTTTGAATTTCTTTCCATCACCAAATGAGATTCCAATTGATCTTGCGACCTCTATCATCTGGTCATCCTCTGGAACATACTTTGTCTTGCCGGCAATGTCAGCAAGCTTGTTATAAGATATCTGGTTGTTTTTTACAGCTACTGTTGTTCCAAAGCATTCTTCCTGTACAAGCTTTCCTGCAAAGCTTCCCATTTCCGTAGAAAGAAGACGGTCATAAGGGCTTGGAGCTCCGCCGCGCTGAAGATGTCCAGGGACAACGACTCTTGTCTCGACTTCTGCGTGCTCCTGAATGTATGCAGCAAGGCTCTCTGTTGCTGTATGCCTTCCGCCCCATGCTTCGATTCTTTCATTCTTCTTCATCTTGGCCTCTTCTCGGCTCATCGCACCTTCTGCAATTGCAATGATTGTGAAGTCCTTGCCGCTGTTGTATCTGCTTCTTACCATGCGGCAAACCTCATCCTTGTCATATGGGATTTCGGGAAGAAGCACAATGTCTGCGCCTCCTGCGATACCCGAGTAGAGAGTCAGCCAGCCGACTTTGTTGCCCATGATCTCAATTAACATTGTTCTGCCATGGCTTGCTGCTGTTGTATGTATTCTGTCTATGCATTCTGTAGCAATCTCAACTGCAGAGTGGAAGCCGAAAGTCACATCGGTGCCGTAGATATCATTGTCAATGGTCTTTGGAAGTCCTATAACATTCAGTCCGTTGGCTGAAAGGAGTCCTGCAGTCTTATGGGTACCAGCTCCTCCTAAAGTCACAAGAAGATCAAGGTCAAGCTTTTTGTAGTTTGCTTTCATCATCTCAAGCTTGCTCTGTCCGTTCTGATCCTCGACAGTCATCATTTTGAATGGCTGACGGGAAGTTCCAAGGATTGTTCCGCCTGTATTTAGAATGCCGGAGAAATCAGATTCTTTCAGGTTCTTTGCCTCTCCTGTAATCAGTCCTCCATAGCCGTCGGAAATACCTATCATCTCAACTCTTGGAATATTGTTGTAGACATATTTTGCAAATCCTCTGATGACTGCGTTGAGTCCCGGGCAGTCGCCGCCGCTAGTAAGAATACCAATACGCATAAGTTACCTCCATTTTGATATCATTATATCAAAGAAAAATGAAGAAATGGGAAACTTTTCGTTAACAGAAGGGAAGAAAGTGAGGAAAAAATAATTCTAAATCTTTATAATACCTTTCATGAGCGAAAATAGAGCAAGCATATTACTTTTCCTTACCGCATTCATCTGGGGAATGAGCTTTGTTGCCCAGAGTGTCTCCTCAGATCTCGTAGGACCTTTTTTCTTCAACGGCAGCAGAATGCTCTTAGGCTCGCTGGTCCTTCTACCTTTTGTCAAAAACAGCCTGAAGGATAAGGAATACAGAAAAAAATGCATGAGAAAAGGCATTGTACTTGCATTTCTTCTTTCTTTGGCAAGCATGCTTCAGCAGATTGGAATATCTTATTCAACAGCAGGAAAAGGCGGTTTCATAACAAGTTTATATGTAGTAATCGTCCCCTTCATTCTTGTTTTGAGGAAAGTGAAGATTGAGAAGAAGACATGGGTCTCTGCTGCAATAGCGCTTTTAGGAATGTACCTCTTATGCATAAAAAGCGGCTTTTCAATAGGCAAGGGAGATATTTATCTTCTGCTTTGCTCCGTTTTCTTTGCATTCCATATTATTGCACTGGAAAATTATACAAAGGATACAGGTGCAGTGGAGATGAGTTTCTTCCAGTTTCTGTTCTCATCTGCCATTCTTCTTTTCCTCTTTCCTTTCTTTGAGTCCGTTGACGCGGAAAGCATCAAGAAGGCATCTGTTTCAATCATATATGCCGGTGCATTCTCATGCGGCATTGCCTATACGCTCCAAGCAGTCAGTCAGAAGTATGTAAAAAGCACAAGAGCAACATTGATATTGTCTTTGGAAAGTGTTTTCTCCGCTATTGGGGGAGCTCTGATTCTTGGTCAGTATATGAGCGCAAGGGAAATAGCGGGAGCAGCACTTGTATTTCTTGCAGTAATCATTTCCCAGATCAGGATTCAGATAAGCTGAAAATGTCTGAGAGCGGCAGTAATTCCATCTTCCTTGCATGATAGCGTCACATAGTCAGCGCTTTTCTTGACTTCATCGCTTGCATTAGCCATGGCAACTCCGATTTGAGTGTATTCAAGCATGCTCCTGTCATTATCTCCGTCTCCAAAAGAGATGGTGTTCTTTCTGTCTATTGAAAGGATATCCAGAAGAGCCTTGATTCCTGTTTCCTTTCCGCCGTTTGAAGGGATTAAATCAATGCCGAGACTTGTCCAATATACAGCCTTGCTGTCCGGGACCAGAGCAGCCAGTGCATCCACATCCTCTTTCTCTCCATATGCAATCACCTGATATAACGTAGCACCATCATATTCCCCGATTTCTGGAAGCGGTGTCGATATATTGTAGTGAACAGTCTTCACGATATCATCAATGTAGTTTATGTACATTCTTTCTTTCTCAACAAGCATCACAGGAAGATTCTTTTTCTCAAAGATGTTCTTTATTATTTCCTTGTGTCTATCAGGAAATGGATTTTCCCAGATAGTCTTTTCGTATTTATCCAGGATGAGCTGTCCGTTGAGTGTGATGAAGTAATCAAAAGGGATATTCTCCAGCTCAAGTCTTCTTATTTCCGTAATGCCGCGTCCAGTAGAGCATATGATTTTCACGCCTTTTTCTTTCAGCTTCCTTATAGACTCTACAGTAGAGTCAAGGATTATCTTTTCTGGATGAATGATTATAGTCCCGTCAAGATCAAAGAATGCAGCATCAAGCTTCATAATTCAAATTTAGCAAAAAGGGTAGAACTACTCAATATGATTTTCTCTCCTAAAAGGATATAATGATTATGTACTCCAATATTATGAAGATAATCGAAAGTGAAAACAGGACATCGCTTTTAATCCATGAGTTAGTGAATCTCTGGAAGGAATCTGTGAGAGCCACACATCTGTTTCTCTCTGATGATGAAATAGAAGAGATACAGAAATATGTACCGCCGGCTCTAAAGACTGTCAGCTCTCTTATAGTTTCTTTCGATGAATCTCTTAGACCCCTTGCTTTTATCGGAATCGAAAAAAAGTCAATTGAAATGCTCTTTGTTGCAGCAGAGGAAAGGAACAAAGGAATTGGAAAGGCTCTCCTTTTATATGCTGTTGAGAAATATGGAGTGGAAAGGGTTTCTGTAAATGAACAGAATCCAGAGGCAAAAGGCTTTTATGAGCACATGGGATTTAAAACCTATAAGCGTACTGATGTTGATGACCAGGGCAGACCTTATCCTCTTTTGTACATGAAGAGATCGAGACTTTTTATTTGTACTGCGTAGAGTCGTACAATCCCTGATAAGCCTGACAACAGGAAGAAACGGGCAAGTCAGAAATGTTTAAAATGCCAGATTAAGCTTTATGCATGAAAAAGACAGAAAAAAACCCTTGCATACAATCTGCAAGGGTCAGCTATGGGCGATATAGGGTTTGAACCTATGACTTCCACCACGTCAAGGTGGCACTCTCCCGCTGAGTTAATCGCCCGTCAAGCAAGACATAACTTACACGAAATTATGTCTTTTGACAATATGCTTTTCAAAAAAAAATCATTTCTTTTGTACTTTGGCTTCTTCTTTTCTGTTGACCAATAATCCATCCGCGCAAGCTCCCGGCTTCTTAAGCGGGAGTTAGCGGATACCAATTCCATCATCTTCTGTTATCTGCTATAATCATCATATGGAATCGAAGCGTTCGGAAGCCACCAGAAACAGGATAAGCGCCAGCCTGAAAGCCACCCGCGAGAAGCGGATGCATCAGGAGAAGCGCGTCGTGCTCCTGAAGGTAAACAAGTCAACGCTTTCCGCCTCTGATTCCGACCGCCTCGGCAGGATATTCGCCGAAGCGAAATGGGTCCGCAACAGTATCGTCGCACTCGACGACGCGCATTCATATAAGTACGACGAGCATAAGAAGGTCGTCCATTACGATAAGGACAAGAACGCGATAACCGATGATATCACCATGCCGTCCGTCTATCATAGAGGCGTTGTGGATGCGGTTTTCCGCGATATATCCAACCTCGCAAAGGCGAAGGCCAAGGGCATCGAGGTCGGAAAGCTCCATTTCGTGAAGAGCGTCGATTCCATAGACATCAAGACCGGGTTCGTTAAGATAAAAGGCTCCGAGATGATATCCATTCCGGGCTTTCCGAAGCTCAGGGTATACGGCCTCGGACAGCTTAAGCGGTACGGGGATTCATGTGAGTTTGCGGACGGCAAGCTCATAAGGAAGCCTTCCGGCTATTACGTGGCGATTACGGTCTGCATAGATAAGGACGATATGCCGAAGAGAGCGAAGACGGGGAAGGCCGTCGGGCTCGATTTCGGGCCTTCGAAGATAACCACGTCAGATGGCGAGGTGTTCGCTTATTACGAGGAGGAAACGGAGCGTCTCAGATTCCTGGAGCGGAAGCTCTCAAGGAAGAAGAAAGGCTCGACCCGATATAAGCGATGCCTCATGCAGATTAGGGTGGAACGCGAGAAGGCATACAACCGGAAGAAGGATGCGGCGAAGAAGGTCATCGTGGATCTGATGGAGAGATACGATACCGTATACTTCCAGGACGAGATGATAGCCTCATGGCACGCATCCCCTTCCTATTCAGGCCGCGTGCAGCATTCGTTCGTCGGGGCGGTGAAGGCGCTTCTGATGGGCATATTCAGCGGAACGAACGGGAAACGCGCATTCTGCATACAGCGCGGGTTTCCGACGACGAAGCTCTGCTGCACATGCGGCGAGGTGAACAGCATCGGGCGTTTCCAGAGAGAATTCTATTGTGCCTATTGCGAAAGCGAGGAAGGCGACAGGGATGTCCATGCTGCGGAAACGATAAAAAAGCTTGGCTCGGCTATAAGGGCCCAGTGGCTGGACGAGCCCTGCGTGGAGGGTGATTCCTCTATCCTCGGCGGAGTGCTGGAGCGCTATCGCAAAGGACAAGATCGCCTGATGAAGCGAAGATTATCCGAAACCGCCGCTTCTTAAGCGGGGGTAGTTCATGATATATATTCCAAGAGTGACAAGAACAAGCGCAATTATCTTGTTGAGCATAAGGGCCTGCTTGATTTCATTTAGGAAAATTGCTGAGAGAATTACACCGAAAATAGGTGTCATGAAAACAAATATCGACACACTGCTTACCGGATTGTACTTCATCAGTATTCCCCAGATTGTATAGGCAACAGCAGAAATCATAGCCAGATATAGCATCAGGAAAATGGCTTTTAGGCTGAAGTCAAAATAAATTCTTCCTCCCAGCAGGATTGAGATTATTATCATTATGAGTCCGCCGATTGCAAACTGGTATCCTGAGAGCATCACGACATTGAAATTCTCTGAATATTTCTTGATGAGGATTCCTGAAACAGCAAGACATATTGTCGACATGAGAACAAGGAACTCTCCATTGAGTGCAAAATGGAAAGAAAGTCTTTCTGTGAGCGTGATGTTCATTATTATTATTCCAAGCAGCCCCATAATGCATCCTATTATCTTGTTTGCAGTCAGCTTTTCGGTCCTGATTATCAGGCAGACTATTATAATAGAGAAAAATCCGCTGGTTCCTGATAGTATCGTTCCTGTTACTCCGCTTACATGTGCCAGTCCTATGTAATAGCAGAAATACTGCAGTATTGTCTGAGCAAGAGAAAGCTTTAAAACAGATGGGAGCGCTTTCTTTTCCATTTTCAGAAATTTCCTGTCCATAATAGACTGGAAAAGTATCACCAGTATTCCTGCAAGAAAGAATCTTATTCCTGCAAAGAGAATTATCGAAAGGCTGTCCGTGCTGTCTATCCTGAAAAGCTCATAGCCAGTCTTGATTGCCGGAGTTGCGCTTCCCCATAAAAAGCAGCAGAGCATTGCAAGAAAGAAGACAACCGCCTTTTTTGTCAGAATAATGTTTTTATCCATATAATCACCTCAGGCATTGTGAACCGAAAACTTTTTGCTGTCAATTGATGCAAATTCTGCTAGAGTGATTAATCATGAAGGCAAAGAAAATACTGCAGATAATCGTTCCAGCAATCATAATTCTGATAATAATCTCCATGTATTTCATCAAGAACAATGATAAAGAGCAGGAAAGTGCTGTCTTAACAGCAGACAATCATAATGCTGAGACTACGCAAGACGAAAGCGTGGCTCTTGATTATTCATCCCTTTATACTGAAACTCTTGATTTTGAGCTGTATTCTTCTTTTGATAAACCTCTGATTATTGATTTTTATGGAGAGGACTGCTATGCCTGCGAACTTATGGAGGAGGATTTTGAGAAATTCTTTGCCCATTATTCTGATTTCATCACTATAAAGGGATTTGATGCATGGAAACATCCTGAGATTAATTATTATTTCCCTCTCCAGGTTGTTCCGACTCAGTTCTTCTTCAATGCAGATATGACACCTTTCATACCTTCTGAGAGCCTTGTTGAGCAAATTTCTGGATTTGCCTACTACACAGACAAAGAAACAGGGGAGGTTGTGTACACAGTCCACATGGGAGCTCTTTTTTATGATGAGGCTGTCATCATTGCAGAGGAAATGGGGGTGAATCTTGATTAATGACGCTCTTTCTTCTCTTGCCGCTCTGATTGAACGCTATGCTCTGCTTGCGCCCCTTTTTGCATTTTTAGCCGGCATGATAACATCAGTGCTTCCTTGCTCACTTTCATCCCTTCCCTTGATAATCACATACACGGCGGGAAGAGAAAGGAGCATGAAAAACACATTCCTGACAGCTCTCTTCTATGCTTTAGGCTCTGCACTCGTGTTCATAGCCCTTGCTTTGGCTGCATCGTTTTTATCAATCATGATTGGAAAGGAAAGACCATTATGGTATTTCTTTTTAGGAATACTCATGATCCTGATGGCATTGCAGATATCTGAGCTTTTCACCTTCATTCCATCTTCTCATCTTGTTTCAAAAAACAGAAGAAAAGGCTATGCAGGAGCATTTATATCCGGCATGCTCTCATCTCTTTTCTCATCACCGTGTTCAACACCCGTCCTTGTTGCGCTTCTTTCAATTTCATCAGTCAAAGCAGATTATATGTTCTCCTTCATTCTGCTTCTCTTTTACTCCCTTGGCTATGGAATCCTTTCAATATGTACCGCACTCTCTGTTTCATGGATAAAGAAAGTATCCAGAAACAGCAAGTACATTCTCCTTTCCTGGATACTTAAGATTGCCCTGTCTCTTTCTATTCTGTCACTCGGGCTTTATTTTATTTATCTTGCGCTTTAGAAAGCATTTCTTCTGCAGTCATGCCGTTCCTGCCTGAAATTCTTACAAGGTGACGCATCCTGTTTACCCTGTACTCATCAAATGCGCCTTCTTTCATTCTCCAGCTCCAGTTTCTGTCATTGCATGAGCTTGGATAGTTCATCCTTGCCTCTGCTGAGAGCTCCAGGATGTCCTGCATCGGAATTACAGTATAATCGGCAGCCGAGAGCATGATTGCCCTAATAAGAGCCCAGACAATTTCATTGTCATCGCTTGCAAGATATTCCCTTACATGATGTCGTTCAATATCAGAGAGGCTGGAAAACCATCCTCTTGTCGTATCGTTGTCATGAGTTCCGGTGTATGCGACAAAGTCCCTCTCATAGTTATGGGGAAGGAATGTATCGTATGTGTTCAGCTCTCCGTCAGGAAGGAAGGTAAAGCCGAACTGGCTTATCTTCATTCCAGGGAAAGAAAAGTCCTTTCTTAGCTTTTCCACACTATCAGTGATGAATCCAAGGTCCTCTGCGATGATGTTCAAGCACTCATTTTCCTTTTTCAGGGAGGAAAAAAGCTTTCTTCCAGGTGCTTTAATCCATTTTCCGTTTCTTGCAGTCTTCTCGCTTGCTTTTATGTCATAATAAGCATCAAAGCCTCTGAAGTGGTCTATTCTGAGGATATCCACACGCTCGCTTTCTCTTTTGAATCTTTCCTTCCACCATGAAAAGTCTGTCTCTTCATGCTTCTTCCAATCATACACAGGATTGCCCCAGCGCTGGCCATCAGAAGAAAAGTTATCTGGTGGGACTCCGCTTACTGATGAGAATGCACCAGTTTTATCTGTCTTGAAGAGCTCTATATGACTCCATGTGTCGGCGCTGTCTGCTCCTACGAATATCGGAGTGTCTCCAATAATCCTTATTCCTCTTCTGTTCGCATAGCTTTTAAGTTCTGCCCACTGCATGTCAAAGAAATACTGCATGGCAATCCAGATTTCCATTTCATCGTGGGAAATTCTCTTTATTCTCTCTATTGTATCTTTATCCCTTTTTGCTTCCTTTAAACTCCACATTTGATACCAGCGTGCATCAGCATATTTTTCATAGAGAATCATGAAAACAGCATAGTCTTCAATCCAGTATTTCTGTCTTTTCTTGTACTCTGCGTATTTCCTGTCATTTTCATTCTTTTCAAGAAAGCGTTCAGCTGCCTTCTTAAGCAATGGAAGCTTTGCTTCGATCACCTTGTCAAAGAGTACCTTGTCAGATGAAAGGGCAGGATAGTTATCAAGCTCTTCTTCCTTTATCCAGCCATCCTCATAAAGCTTTTCAAGGCTTATGAGCAACTCATTTGAGGCAAAGCTTGAACGGGGAGAGTAGGGACTGTTTCCATATCCTGTAGGGCCAAGCGGAAGAATCTGCCACAGCGTTGCTCCCGTCTTTTTCAGATTGTCGACAAAATCATAGGCTTCCTTCCCGATATCTCCAATTCCGAATCTGGAAGGAAGGCTTGTAATATGCATCAGTATTCCTGCGTATCTAGGATAATCAGTATTCATTCCTTCTCCTCAGTGTATTGCCGTCAGCAAGGGAAAAAGGTACAAAAAGAGCTTCTGCTTTTTCTTCTTTTCTCCCTATCAGCTTGATAAGATGCTCTGCAGCAAGCTTTCCTTTGTCGTTTGCTGGCTGATTCACGGTTGTAAGTTTCACCCTCCCATAGTTCTTCAGTCCATCAAAGGATATGAGAGAAAGATCCTCGGGAATATGTACTCCTTCTTCTTCTGCTTTGTCAATAAAGCCGAATGCAGTGATGTCCGCCATTGATACCACGCATGAAAAATCATTTCTTTTTTTCAGAAGATCTTCAGCAACACGCATGCCATCATCATATGTCGCATCTGCATTTACCTGGATCATTTCATTTATATCAAGTCCATATTCTTCAAGCGCCATTTTGTAGCCATCAAGCCTTTTCTGGACAGTCGATGATGATTTCTCGTTCTCATATGCATCCCTCATGAGAGCAATGAAAGCAAAGCTCCTGTGCCCGAGATCAAGTGCTCTTTTCATTATCTCATAGCAGGCTTTTCTGTCATCGATGTTCACTGTGCTTATGCTTCCGTCCGTCCTTCCGTCAATTGAGACAATCGGGATTCTTCTTTTCCTGAGCGCGTCATCAAGCCCGGGGTCGATAGAAATTCCCATTGTTATTATTCCGTCAACCATTGCGTTTCTGACGGCTTTGGAGAAAGATGAATGGAGCGGAGGAATTATAGTGAGAGTGTATCCTGCACTCTCACATACTTTTCCTATTCCCTTGATCACGTCAAAAAGGTATGGATTTGAAAGCGAGTGCTCAATCTTCTGAGGAAGCAGAAAGCCTATTGACATGTGTCGTCCAAGTGATAGGTTGCGTGCCATAGGATCTGGTACATAGTCAAGCTTTTTTGCTTCTTCCATAATCCTTGAATAAGCTTCAGCGCTTATTTTTTCAGGCTGGTTGAATGCAAAAGAGATAGCTGTTTTGCTGTATCCGCTTGCTCTCGCAAGATCTGCCATCGTCGCTTTTCTTGCCATAAATTAGCCCTTTACTGCTCCTGCAAGAACTCCGCGTATGATATGCTTCTGACAAAGCAGATAGAATACGATTACCGGAATCATCGCAAGAACAAGCATTGCCATCATTGCACCCATATCTACTGAGCCATATCCTCCACGCAGGTACTGGATAGCAACAGGAATCGTTCTGTATTCTGTGCCGATTACCAGATAAGGCATGAGATAGTCATTCCAGACCCACATTGTCTCAAGGATTGCAATTGTGACTGCAGTGCTTTTGAGCATCGGAAGCACGACAGAGAAGAATGTCCTGACTGGGTTTGCTCCGTCAATCATGGCAGCCTCTTCAAGTGCAATCGGGATGCTCTTGATGAAACCGGAGAACATGAAGGTGCTCATTCCGCATCCGAACCCGACATAAAGGACTATGATTCCAATCGGGTTATCGAGATGTATCATGTTTGCAAACTTGCTCATCGTGAACATGACCATCTGGAAAGGTACAATCATGGAGAAAACGAGCAGGAAGTATATTATGCTTGTTACCTTGTTCTTGACCCTTGTTATATACCATGCAAGCATGCTGGTTAAGAGGAGTATGAATATCACAGAAGCGATTGTGATCCAGAGTGAGTATCCGAAAGCAGAGAAGAAGCTTATCTTGCTTATTCCGTTTGCATAGTTCGACCCTCCGACAAAACTCTGCTTGTTAGGTAGTTTGAATGCTCCTGTGGATGAAATGAATATGTTACCCTTGAAGGAATTCATCACGACAACCAGTATCGGTGCAATGACAAGGAGTGCAACTACAAATAAAATTGCAAAGAGAATCCATCTTGTGCTTTTTCTTCCAACCTGTGCCATCAGTTCTCAACCTCCTTGTTTCTTGTAAAATACAGCTGAGCAAGAGCAATTGCTGCAACAAGTATCGTGAATATTACAGCCTTTGCCTGTCCCACTCCTTCAAAGCCGACACGTGAATAGAACGTGTTGAATATATTGAGAGCAAGCATCTCTGTGGCATGGTTCGGAGCTCCGTTTGTAAGTGCAAGGTTCTGGTCATAGAGCTTGAATCCATTTGTTGTGGTCAGGAAGAGACAGATTGTGATGCTCGGCATTACTGCAGGAATTATTATCCTGAAAAGGGTTGTTCTTCCATTTGCTCCGTCAATTGCAGCCGCTTCCAGCATGTCTTGCGAGACATTCTGGATTGCCGCAATGTAAATTACCATCATATATCCAACATTCTGCCAGTTCATCAGCACGACAAGTCCCCAGAATCCATAGGAAGCGGAGGAAAGCAGTGTCTTCTCATAATAAGCGAGCACTCCGTTTATGATGACCTGCCATATCCATCCAAGCACTATGCCTCCAATCAGGTTAGGCATGAAGAATATAGTTCTGTATGCATTCGTTCCGGGCACATTCTTTGTTAGAATGAGAGCAAGAGCGAAAGCGAGGATATTGATTGAAATTACAGTCACTACTGCAAAGCCGAGAGTGAACCAAAATGCGGAAGTGAAGTAGTTGTCAATTGTGAATGCCCTAATGTAGTTCTTAAATCCAACGAAGGTAGCATTCGTGATGTTGGTGAATTCACAGAATGAAAGTACAAAGCCCCAGATCATCGGAATTAAGAATGCAATGCAGAAACAGATGAGTGCCGGCAGAGCAAACAGAGCAAAGTACTTTTTGATTGCTTTTTCCATATTAACCTCTCTAAAAA
This sequence comes from Candidatus Ornithospirochaeta avicola, assembly GCA_019113245.1. Classification (GTDB taxonomy): domain Bacteria; phylum Spirochaetota; class Spirochaetia; order Sphaerochaetales; family Sphaerochaetaceae; genus Ornithospirochaeta; species Ornithospirochaeta avicola. Next base: position 41,436 of record DXHU01000023.1, on the reverse strand, counting down.
ACAAAAGCCGTCAAATCTTTTTATCAATCTGACGGCTTTCTGAAGACTGCTTTATCTTCCGATAATCTCAGCTTCTCTTGCCCATGCATCCTGGGCTGTCTTTACAACGTCATCCCAGCTGCCGCCGTTGATGTATGAGAGCATTGCCTGACCGAAGTCTGCCTTCCACTGCTCTGATGGGATTCCCTGGAATACCCAGTCTACACTCGGCTTGCCGCTATTCATCCACTTGTTGACTTCTCTTGCAAGAGGATCGTTTGGAACTTCGTCTGCGCTGAATGAGCTGAACGGAGTGATGAACATGAGCTTGTCAGAAACAAGCTTCTTTCCTGTCTCGCTACTGAAGAGCCATGTAAGGAATACATCAGCTCCTTCCTTAGCCTCTTCACTTGCATTCTTGTTGATAGCAAGATAGTTCTCTGTTCCGACATTCAGACCCTTTGCGCTTTCGTCGTCAAGACCCATGTAGAGCGGGAGGAATTTGATATCATCTTCTTCAACGACAACGCCCTGCTGTCCGAGAATCTGTGCTGCAGCCCAGTTTCCGTTCTGTACCATTGCACACATTCCAAGAGCAAACTCTGCCATTGAATCTGCATCTGCCTTTGATCCGACCAAGCCGCGCGGTGTGACTGAATTGTCAAGATAGAGGTCAAGAAGCTGCTTGAAGTTCTCGTTGTAAGCAAAGCTGAACTCAGAGGAAGCAACAACTGATCCTCTGTCCCCGAATTCTGCCTGAAGAACAGGGTTTACAAGGTGAGTTGTCCATCTCCACTCACTTCCTGGAGCAAAGCTTGTTGATGCGAACACGCCCTGGATTCCAAGCTCATCTTTATGAGCTGTCATGTCCTCGACAACAGCCTTGAGTGTTGCAAAGTCTGTGATCTCTTCAGCTGATGAGATGGATACTGCCTTGTCAGAAAGTGCAAAGTATTTCTCCATGATTGCATTGTTGTAGATGATTCCAAAGCCTTCAACAGCATATGGAACAGCAACAACATCAGAGCCGAGCATCTGTGCCATGCTCTTGTCTGCAAGGAGATTATAGAAATCCATGTCCTGCATCGGTGCGACATTGTCTATGTTCTCCTGAACACCAGTAGGTCCATTTACCTGGAAGATGACAGGAGGATTGCTCTTTGCAATCTCAGACTTGAGTGTCTGCTGGTACTGGTTTGAAGCAGCTGTTATGATCTTGAGTGAGTAACCCGGGTTCTCTGCCTCAAATGCAGGCTTGACCTCATTTGTATAAACATCAGCGATTTCCGGCTTGAAGTTCAGGAAGTATATCTCAACAGGCTCTTTTGCAGCTGTTGTTGTGCTGCTGGTGGAACTTGTTGTGCTTGTAGTTGTCTCTGCTGCTGTTCCTTCGTCCTTTGAGCAGGATGCGAATGAGAAAACAACAAGTAGAGCAAGTAAGACTGCTAGAAGTTTTTTCATTTGTTTCTCCTTTTTTTCGGGGGTCATCCCCGATAGTCTCCATTAGTTTACAATTTGATTCTAAACCGGTTTAGTAGAGTTGACAAGAAAATTTTTCATTTATTTTAAACTCGATAATTTATATCTTCAAACTGCCCTTTCTCATGGAAATCTTTTATATTAACTGCTACACTTGAGACATGGACGAGTTGATTAGACAGATTATTATGATAGGAGTGGGTTTGCTTCTCATCTTCCTTGCAATCAAGAAAGAGATGGAGCCGACACTTCTTCTTCCAATGGGATTTGGTGCAATTCTGGTAAATCTTCCAGGCTCTGTAATTGCATCTGAACACGGCATACTCAACTGGCTTTTCCAGTTCGGTATCGCAGACAGTGAGGTTTTCCCTCTCTTGTTGTTTATCGGAATCGGAGCAATGATTGATTTCGGACCTGTTCTCAGTAAGCCATGGCTTATCTTCATCGGGGCAGCAGGTCAGGGCGGTATCTTCATCTCAATGGTGATTGCATCCGCACTCGGATTTTCAATCAATGATGCAGCTTCAATTGGAATCATCGGAGCTGCAGACGGACCAACTGCAATTCTTGTTTCCCAGCGCCTGATGAGCAATTATGTGCCTGCAATCCTTGTTGTCGCATACTGCTATATGGCATTGGTACCGATTATTCAGCCTGCAGTTTTAAAGGCGACTACTACAAAGCATGAAAGAGCAATCCAGATGCACTATTCAGCAAAGGCTGTAAGCAAGACAACAAGAATCCTTTTCCCAATCATCACAACAATAGTGTGCGGAATAATCGCACCGGATTCAGCAGCTCTTGTAGGAATGCTGATGTTTGGCAACCTTTTAAGAGAATGCGGAGTTCTTGACAGTCTTTCACTTGCTGCTCAGAACACTCTTTCTCCGCTTATCACACTGCTTCTTGGACTTGCTATTGCTCCTCAGATGTCAGGTGAGAAGCTTCTTCAGGTCGAGACCATAATGATCATGGGATTCGGTCTTGTCGCATTTGTATTCGATACAGCATGTGGAGTATTCTTCTGCAAGATAGCAAACCTGTTCTTGAAGAAAGACAAGAAGATTAATCCTCTTATCGGAGGAGCAGGAATATCTGCATTCCCGATGTCTTCCCGTGTTGTACAGAAGGTTGGAATTGAAGCAAACAAGCAGAATCATCTTCTTCCGTTTGCCCTCGGTGCAAATGTTTCTGGTCAGATAGGTTCTGTTCTTGCCGGCGGACTGCTTTTAAGCATGGTCATGCCATTAGTATAAGGAGAAAACTATGGAAGTAGGAATTCTTGATGTGATATTTATTGGACTTAGAAGCTGGGGACTGTTGGCCCTCGGACTTGGAATTCTCTTTGTAGTGCTTCTTGTGCTCAATGCTCTTACAAAGAAGAAAAATAAATAAGAAAGCTTGATGATTTTTCAACTGCCACAGTTCTGCACTGTGGCATTTTTCAAAACTTTTCTGAAAGCTTCTTTATTTCTTCTATGAGGAAATCAATCTTCTCTTCATTTATCTCTGGATTCAGAAGCGTGAACTTGAGCATTACTGAACCATTATAGACCGTCTGGCCTATTATTATTCCTTTTTCAAGAAGAGCTCTTCTTATCCTCTTGTTTACATTATCGCTCTTGTTAACTTTAAATACGACACTGCTCAGTCGTGGGGAAACAGGAGCTAAAAATAGAGGATCTGAGGAAATCTTGTTGTAGAAATAAGAAGCAATCTCAATGTCATGGTCAATTATGCTTGCAAAACCGTTTTTGCCCCTCATCATGAATGAAAGGTATACCTTGAATGCATCACTTCTTCTTGTAGTCTGGATGCTTTTTGACACCAGATTTATATATCCGTCCTCTTCATCTTCTTCCCTGTTTAGGTAATCGGCGTGAAGAGCAAAGCATTCAAGCTCTTTTTTATCCTTGAATATAACCGCCGAGCATGAGATTGGAAGAAGGAACATCTTATGAAAATCTATTGTTATGCTGTCAGAAAGATAAAGCGGACCTAGGCGGTCAGAATACCTGCTGCTCATTATGGCTCCGGAGCCGTATGCGGCATCTGAATGCAGGAACATTTTGTACCTGTTGCATATCTTTCTTATCTTTTCAATATCATCTATGCTTCCAAAGTCAGTTGTTCCGATTGTTGCAACAAAGAGGAAAGGAATCAGGCCTTTATCAACATCGCTCTTGATTATCTCTTCTGCCTTAATAATATCAATCGAGCATTTTCCGTCAACAGGAAGCTTTACAACGCTCTTATACCCTAAGCCCAGCAGATGGGCACTCTTTTCCATCGAGAAATGAGAAATCTCTGAAGTATATATCCTAAGTTTGTCAAAGTATGGAGGAAGTCCGTTTTTCTTTACATCCCATCCCCCCTTCATAAGGAAGCTGTCGCGGTGTGCAGTTATGGCAGCCAGATTTGACTGACTGCCTCCGCTTGTAAATGTTCCATCACCATTATCATCATAGCCGAAAAGAGAAGTAAGTGTTTTTATTACCTTTTCCTCAATCTCTGTCTGCACCGGGCTCTGGTCCCATGAATCCATTGAGTTGTTGAAGCTTGCAATAATAAGCTCGCTTGCAATGCTTTCAATGAGTGCAGGACTGTGAAGATGCGGCATGTAGGATGGATCCCAGCTTCTGAGCATGTGAGGAAGTACATCATGGTTTATATCTTCCATCACAGAGCGCCAGCCAACACCGCAGGCAGGCAGAATTTCCTTCTTGCTGATTATAGAGCGAAGTGCATAGGGATTTATACCGCTGAATGCATTGGCAGAGTCGATGGTGCTTGTAATTGCTGAAACAGCATCATCGATTATTTTCTTAAAAACTTCCTTTGTGTTTCTGCTCAGGATCAAGAATTCTTCCTGCAAGTTTCAACCTCTTTTACAGCAGATGAGAATATTTCTATCATCTGGTCAATTTCACAATCTGTCACATTGAGTGCGACAAGACAGCGCATTACAGAGCCGTATCTGCCACCTTTTTCCATGATAAGCCCCTTTTCAAAACATTTTTTCTGAACAAGTGCAGAAATCTCTCCGCTTGCCTCAGGATGACCCATCAGGTCCTTCTTGCCATCTGGATTGACAAACTCAATTCCAAGCATCAGGCCCTTTCCTCTGACATCTCCTATGATAGTTACTTCATCTTTGAGCTTCAAAAGAGCATCTTTCAGCTTTTCACCTTTTCTGGTCACTTTTATAAGGAACTCAGGATCCCTGATTTTATCAAGAACGACAGATCCTGCTGCCATTGCAATCTGGTTGCCCCTGAACGTTCCTGCATGGGCTCCGCTTGTCCATTTGTCAAGCTCCTTGCTGTAAACTACAACACTCATGGGCTGGCTTCCGCCCAAAGCTTTTGAAATAAGAATAACATCAGGGCATATATCTGCATATTCGAATGCAAAGATTTTTCCGCTCCTTCCAAGTCCACACTGAATCTCGTCGCAGATAAGGGGGATATCAAGTTCCTTTGTGACTCTTCTGACTGTCCTTAAGAATTCAACAGGAGCAGGAACAACTCCTCCTTCTCCCTGTATAGGCTCTATTATCACGCAGGCAGGTTTTGTTATTCCGCTCTCAGGATCCTTTAAAAGATTTTCAAAATAGGCTGAAATGGCCCTTTCTCCTTCCTTTCCTCCAAGTGCAAACGGACATCGGTATGAATTAGGATAGGGCATGAACTGAACACCTGGCATCAGGTTTGCAACATGGTTCTTGGCATTGAGATTGCCTGTAAGTGCAAGTGCCCCGTGTCCCATACCGTGGTATCCTCCGGAAAAAGCAATAACTGTGCTTCGTCCTGTTGCTGTCTTGCATAGCTTTATTGCGGCATCCGTTGCATCTGTGCCGCTTGGAGAGCAGAACTGTATTTTTGCATTTTCCTTCAGTGGAGAGGGAAGAATTGAGATTATCTTTTCTGCAAAGCTGTCTTTCAGCGGCGTTGTCAGATCAAGAGTGTGAAGAGGCGCTCCGCTGTTGATCAGATCAGTCATGGCTTTGTTGATTTCTTTGTTGTTATGCCCAAGCGCCAGAGTTCCAGCACCGCATAGAAAATCAAGATATTTGTTTCCTTCAACATCCTCAAGTGTGATTCCGTTTGCCTTTTTCAGGGCAAAGGGGAATTTTCTCGGATAGCTTCGTGCAGAAGACTCAAAGTCATCCTGATGAGCCAGATAGTAAGCATTGTTCTTGTTGTCCATCAAATTTTCTCCTACTAGAAAACAGATTCACATTAACAGATAAAAACTAAAGAAGTAATACTTCCATGCATATTTTAGCCTTATTTTGATAAATCATGTTAAAAATGTTGTATTAAGAATAACTTATTAAATTAATATTCCGAAATCAGAATATAGAATTTATAAGTTTATTAAATCATGTATAAGATCTTTAAACTACAGAGTGGAAGAAAGTTGCCGGATATGATACAATAATTTTTTGGAGAATTATATGTACAATACAAAACTTATTACTGATGACACTTATTATGTCGGTTCATCCGACAGAAGGCTTGCGCTCTTTGAAAACATCTATCCGATTGATAGGGGAGTAAGCTATAACTCATATGTTGTAATAGATGAGAAGACTGTTCTTCTTGATACAGTAGATCACAGCGTCTCACGCCAGTTCATTGAGAATCTCGAGCATGTGCTTGGAGAAAGAAAGCTTGATTATGTGATTATCAACCATGTCGAGCCGGATCACCTTGCAACTCTTGATCTTGTTGTCAGGCTTTACCCGGATGTGAAGATTGTGGGAAATGCAAAGACAATCCAGATGATCAAGCAGTTCTTCACATTCAATGCAGATGAGAATGCATGTGTTGTCAAGGAAGGAGAGAGCATCTCAACAGGAAAGCATACATTCACATTTGTATTTGCTCCAATGGTTCACTGGCCTGAAGTCATGGTCACATACGACAGCTTTACAAAGACTCTATTCTCAGCAGATGCATTTGGAACATTCGGTGCACTTAGCGGAAATCTTTTTGCAGATGAATATGATTTTGACCGTGAGTGGCTGGATGATGCAAGAAGATATTACATCAACATTGTCGGCAAGTACGGCATGATGGTGCAGAATGTTCTTAAAAAAGCATCAGATATTGATATAGCTATGATCTGTCCTCTTCATGGTCCAATCTGGAGAAAGGATCTGCTTTATTTCATCAGCAAATATGACATATGGTCAAAGTATGAAGCTGAGGATGACGGGGTTGTGATTGTCTATTCATCAATTTACGGCAATACAGAGAATGCTTGCGCAGTTCTCTCATCAATGCTTGCAGACCTTGGGGTGAGAAACATAAAAATGTATGATGCAAGCAAGACAAACTCATCCTATCTTGTCTCAGAGCTCTTCAGATATTCTAAGGCAGTGTTCGCATCCTCAACATACAATGCAGAGATCTTCCCGAAGATGGAGAGCCTGCTGCTTGATCTGAAGGCGCATCTTTATCAGAAGAAGAAAGTTGCACTGATAGAAAACGGAAGCTGGGCAATATCCAGCGGAAAGAAGATGAGTGAGATTCTTTCCCAGATGAAGGATGTGGAGATTGTCTCTCCTGTCCTTACTCTGAAATCCTCATTGAAAGAGGATCAGCTTGATGCACTGCTGAGCCTTGCTAAGAGCCTTGTCTGATTAGACTGCACCCATTTTTCACACGGCAGGATTTCCTGCCGTTTTTTCTTTTCTTATTGAATCCACTGCTTTATAATCAATAAAAAAGGGGAATAATATGAGCAGCAAGACTATTTTCACAATCGGAAGACAGTTTGGAAGCGGAGGAAGAAAGGTCGGCAAAATGCTCTCAGAGCGTCTTGGAATACCTTTTTATGATAAGGAACTGCTGACAATAGCAGCAAAGGATAGCGGACTGAGCGAAAACCTGTTCAAGAATGCAGATGAAAAGCCGTCATCTTCTCTTTTGTATTCAATTGCAATGGGTGCATACCCGATGAACAGCGGCTCTGTCGGATTTAACGAGATGCCTCTCAATGACCAGCTTTTCCTGATTCAGAGCAAGACAATAAAGAAGATTGCCAGTGAAGGCTCATGCGTAATAATCGGGCGATGCGCAGATTATGTGCTCCGCGATTATCCGCATCTTGTTTCAGCATTCATACATGCACCTCTTGATGCCCGTGTCTACAGGGCAATCCATACTTACGAAATTGATGAAGACAAGGCAGAGGATGTATGCCTGAAAAGCGATAAGACAAGAGCAAGCTTCTACAATTACTATTCAGATCAGAAATGGGGAATGTGCAGGACATATGATCTTTCGCTTGACTCATCAAAGCTTGGAATCGAGGGCTGTGTCGATATAATTGTAAAATACTCGAAAATCTATGATAATCATCTGGAGAAACTAGGAATCAGAATCGGATGATAATCTTTGACACACTTGAGAATCTTGAGCTCTACTGCTCAATCAGCAGTAATTTCCAGGCAGTCATTGACACAATGGACCGCCATCTTCCATATGACCAGAGTCCTGGAAGCTACAGCGTGAAAGAGAATGGGAAAGTAAAATATAAAATAGATGCATATCTTACAAGCAACGGGGGAAAGATAGAGGCACTCTCATCAGCATCCTTGGGTGTTTATATCATCCTGGAAGGGCAGGAGATATGCTCATTTGATGAAAGAAGTGTTTTCAGGATGCTGAACGGGCGCTTCCTTATTTTCTCTTCTGATGAGGTGATGAAAAAGGGAGTGCTCGAAACACTCCCGTACTCAGTAAAAAGCGTGCTGTTTACTCTTGAGGATTGATTTCAAGAAGCTTTACGTTAAAAACAAGAAGCTTGTTCGGCTCGATTGTAGTTGTGCCGCTTTCTCCATAGCCGTAGAAAGGATGCACATATAGTGTTGCTTCCTCTCCGCTCTTCATGTTCATTATTCCCTTCTTGAAACCGTCGATTACTGAAGAAAGAGAGAATACAGCGCCGCTTGCCTCATCAAGGAGGGATCCTTCAAGGTCTGTGAGGATATAATCGACTTTGACCTTGTCTGTCTCAAGAGGTGACTTTCCGTTTTTATTCTCGACGGTCTTCTTCATCTGCAGATACTCATCAATAACAGTGACGCCTTTTTCATTCTTGTTTGAAGCAAAGAAACTCTCAGCCTCAGCAAGGTTTTCTGTCTTGAGCTGCTCAAGATAGGCTTCAATCAGATAAGAAATATAATTTGCATACTCATTTATTGCAGTGTTCATCTCTTCTTCTGTCATATCCGGTGCAAGAGAATATATTGATGCCTCAACTCCGCTTATAAACGGCTCAGCAACAAGGTTGATTCCTTCAAGCATCATCTGATAGGAAAGCAGGAAGCCATATGAGTATGCAAACATCTCTTCAAGACCCTCAGGCTTTGAAAGAGCTTTTATCTCATCAAGAGAAAGACGGTCGCCGCATCCTGTTGATGTTCCATCTACATACACAGTAGTCAGATACTCGTTTCCTGCATCGCTCATCTCGTCAAATGTGAGAAGAAGGTCAGCAGAAAGAGTGAGGGCATCATAGATTCCGCGCTCAAAATAAGCACCTTTTACATCAAGATTCTGCCCTTTTAGGCTCTCCATCATCTGATAGCCGTAGCTGTAGCTGAAATCTGACAGGATTTTGTCAGCATCATATGTGCCCGGATAAGAGACAGGATCAGAAAATTCAATCTGGTCAGCATTCTCTGCCATTTCAACTTTCGTTGCGCTCATCTGAGGAGGAATGCTCATTGTTGCAATGCCGGTATCCTCAACAAGAAGCACATCCCCTTCTTTTATGTCCTCAAGATCTGTGACCATCTCTGTCTCATCACTTATATGATAGATGACAGATGAGCCGTCAGTCTTGATCGCCTCAATATCATGACCGAAATCAGTTTCACTTACGCCTGTCACTTTTACATAAGTTCCATCAGCAAAAAGAAAAGCTCCAATGGACAGAAGAAGGACAAGCAGAACAAACATTTTTTTCTTCATAAAAATTCCTTATTTCCTTTTTCTAGTAATCTAGTCTTTTTATTATCCATCGTCAAATCCGGCTGATGTTTTCTCTGTGTTTTTCTCATGGTTTTTGCTACAATCATTAAATATGACGGATCTTGATAAAAAACTTATTTTAAGAACTTGTGTTCTTGCTGAGGAGTCTAGAAAAGAGGGCAATCATCCTTTTGCGGCTCTTCTTGCAGATGAGGATGGAAATATTCTTCTTGAACAGAAAAACGAGTTCAAGACAGGTGGATCTGCATATCATGCAGAGACTCTGCTTACACTTAAGGCTGCGCGGCTTTACAGCCCTGAGAAATTGAAAACATGCACGCTGTATTCAAATTTCGAGCCATGCTGCATGTGCACAGGTGCAATATACTGGGCGAATATAGGACGCATTGTATACGGGGCAAGCGAGAAGGATCTTCTCTCATATACTAAAGATAATGATGAGAATCCGACATTCAATCTCTCAAGCCGTGAAGTCATCTCCCGCGGTCAGAAAGATATTGTTGTTGAGGGACCGGTGGAAGATGAAGAGATTCTCAAGAGAGTCCTTTCTTCCCATGACGGATTCTGGTCATGATGAAGGACCTTCTTCCATTCATTCTCACTCATGAGGGAATTTCCTATATTAAGGACGATGCACTTTACATTCTTGACAGAAGGAAGCTTCCTTTTGAGAGGAAATATATCGTGTGCAAGGATTATAAAGAGGCAGCCAAGGCAATAAGCGATATGGTCACCCAGGGCGGAGGTCCTCTTGAAGTTGCTCTCAATACATTTCTTCTTGAATCAAGGAGGAACAGCAACTTAGATGATGTTGTGAAGACTCTCTCTTCAAGTAGAAAGACCAACACCACGATGAAGGAAAGTCTTTATCATCTTCTTGATTGTGTCAGAAAAGGGGAGGATGCAGAGAAAGCTGTTTCATCGCTTTTTTCATACTATGATGAATGCTATGACAGAATGAGCAGCTTTGGAGCATCTTTAATCAAGGACGGAGATGGAATCCTTACAAGGTGCTTTGCAGAGCATTCTTTTCTTCTGAGCGTTAAAAAAGCTGTGCTGTCAGGAAAGGATGTAAAAGTGTATGTTCCTGAGACAAGGCCGTACCTTCAGGGTGCCAGACTTACCATATCCAGCCTCACGGAGATGGGCATCGGAGCGTATTTGATAACTGATGCAATGATGGCGAATCTGATGAATGAGAAGAAGATTACTCTCTATATGACAGCAAGTGACAGATACTTAAAAAATGGGAGCATAATTAACAAGACAGGAACGCTTGCTGATGCCATATGCGCTTCTTATTTCAATATACCATATTATGCTTTCGCATTGAAAAGAAGCAGCAATGATGATTATGAGATGGAATACAGAAGAGGAGAGGAAGTCAAGCAAATTGCAGGAGTCCGGATTGCCCCTGAAAGCTGTGAAGCACTTTATCCTGCATTCGATTTTGTTGACAGAACTCTTATAAGCGCTGTAATCACACCGGAGGGAATAAATGAGTAAGGCAATAATACTGGGTAGTGCAGTTGAGGATCTTTTTGCTGGCGATGAAAAGATTGTTGCTGAAAATAGATACGGCTCTGTCGAGATGGCAAAGAGAGGGGACACGTATTATATCTTCCGGCATAAAAAGGGGCATGCAGAGCTTCCACACCAGGTCAATTACAAGGCCAATGTCTATGAGCTGAAGGAGCTGGGTGTTTCAAAAGTTGTAACCACCTATGCAGTAGGATCTGTATCAGAAAAGCTTCTGCCTACGCATATAGGCCTGGTCGGGGATTTCATTGACTTTTCATTCATGGCAAGGGATTATACTTTCTTTGATGAAGATAAAAGCCTGATGCGCCATGTTGACATGACTGATATTTTTGATTTCAACATGAGCATGAAAGCCCTTGAAAGTGCATCCAGACTCAATATAACTCTTACACCTAATCTTGTTTACGCAGTCACAAACGGACCGCGTTTTGAGACAAAGGCTGAAATCAAGGCTTTATCTCGCCTGGGCTCTGATGTGGTGGGAATGACCCTTTCTCCGGAAATTCCTCTTATAAAGGAGCTTGAGATACCTGTTCTGTCTCTCTGTTTTTCAATAAACTGGGCAGCAGGACTTGATGAGGAAGGACTTTCTTTTGTGGAACACGAGAGCATGGTCAAGATATGTGCTGATGTTCTTGAAATTGCTGAAAATGTACTGGAGGACTGAATATGTACTACTGGATAAACAATCTTGATTTTTTAAGCGAAGTAAAGAGAATCAAAGGATATGAGAGGAATGAATATAAAATTGCAGACCTTGCAGTGAACAATACATTCATATTCACTGATACATATGAGATGGAGAAGTGCAAAACGCCGGTTGTTTTTGAGAAAATAGACTGGGATTATGTGCCTTTTGGAGATCCTGAATGGAATTTTGCATTCAACAGGCATTCATTCCTTCTTCATCTTGCTAAGGCCTATGCGCTTTCAGAAAATGAGATATACCGCTCATCATTCATCCGTCTTTTTACAGATTATTACAGCAACAACAGCAGAATAAATGAAAAGAACAAGGGTCTTTCATGGCGTAGCCTTGAGGCAGGTATAAGGGTTGAGAACTACCTGCGAAGCTATGAAATCTTTTCTCTCATCAAGTCTTTTGATTCAGACTTTGAAGCTCTTTTTTCAAAGGCTCTTTCTCTTCACATCGATTATCTGAAAGACAATACAGACTATAAGCTTGTTCTGTCAAACTGGGGAATACTTCAAGATCATGGACTTTTCCTTGCATCCCTATTTCTTGGCGATAATGAGAAAGCAGAAAAAGCCATAAGACGTCTTGATGAGGAATTTGACCTGCAGACACTTGCTGACGGTATGCACTGGGAGCAGAGCAGCATGTATCAGGCAGAAGTCCTTCACTGCGGCCTTGATACAATTCTGGTTGCAAAGCGCAACGGCATATCTATTCCGAAAAGAATGTATGAAAATGTCCATAAAATGGCTCTTTCTCTTGCTCGTACACTGCGCCCGGATGGACAGACTTATCTTTTCGGGGATAGCGACAGAATCTTTATGAGGGATATAATACAGATTGCTTCCATCCTGTTTTCAGACCCAGTCCTCTCATATTATTCAAAAGATAAGAAATTTGCTGATTTTTACTGGAACTTCAGCGCGAAAACAAGACTTGTAAAGATGCAGAAAGAGGAAAAGAGCAGGTATTTTGCTGAAAGCGGCAATCTCATCATCTCTCTTAAAAAGGACGAGGAGGTGCGCTTCCATGCAGGCCCTTACGGCTCCGGGCATGGGCATCTTGATCAGCTTCATCTTGATTTCTACAAAAAAGGCGTATGCTTTCTCTCTGATACAGGAAGAGCAACATATGTAGCCAGTGAGCCGCGCTTTGCGCTCAAAAACACATTCGGACATAATACTATAGCAATAAATGACAAGGACATGGCCAGTCTCTCCGGTTCCTGGGGCCTTGATGTCGCTGCAGAAAGCTATATCACAAGGTGCATCATAAAAGATGAATGGAGCTTTACTGAGGCAATAAACATGGCTTATCTGAAAGAGGGAGCATTCATAAGAAGAAGGATTCTGACATTCTCATCAGATGTAGTTGTTGTGCTTGATGAGATCACATCTGACAAGCTTGTTAAGATTTCTTCTTTCTGGCATACGGAAAAGGGTGTTGATGTCTCACTTGATAAGAATAGGGCAGAGCTATATGCAAAGAAGGACAAGGTGCTTATTGTATACGATGAGAATGCGAATGTGAGAATTGAGGACTACATGTTCTCAGATACCTACAACGAAATCTCATCATCAAAGACGATTGTCCGCCTTGATAATGCAAGCGGAATTAGAAGCCATGCTACTGTCATATTCCCATCAGGAGATGGAATGGTTGAGAAAATCGATGCATTCAAGCCTTTAAGCGGCAACAGAGTATCTTCTTCAATTGCCAATTCTTACAGGATAACGACAAATGGGAATGTATATACTCTTGTTGTTGAAAACCGTGAGACAATGGATGATGGATCGATAATAAGCGCAGGAGGCATCTCTTCATATGCCCGTATCTTCTTCAAAAAGAATGATGAGGAAATCGTGAGGGTTCTTTACTGATGAAAAAGGCTTTGTGGATTAGAAAAAACGCATATCTTTTTCGCCATGCGGGGGAGGAGCTTAAAGACAAGAGGCTTTATTCTGCACTTTTATTCGGTTCATTTGCTGTTCCGCTCACTGCGTTTTTCAAGAATCTGTTTCCATCCATCTCCATCAGCGCTGTCATTTCTGATGATGCTGACAGCGAGATAGCATCCCTGATGGGGGCAGATTGTATCTCATCATCCCTTGATGAGAGAAAATACGATTTAGTGTTTGCTCCGTTTATCATCTCTCTTACACAAAAGGAAGCACTCATTCCTCTTTTGTATAATCTTTCAATGAATTTGAAGAAGAACGGCTATTTCTACACATCCTTTTTCAAGAGCTCGAAGATTGAGCTTGATGAGATGAAGATGAGAGCATTCTGGGACGAGGATGAGGAAATGAAAATCAAGCGCTATACAGCTGAAGATGTCACTCTTGCTTTCTCCACACTTGGGCTTTCTCTTTCTTCAATTGAAGAGGATGAAATGGGAAAAGAGAAGGTTGTCACGGCGATTTTTACGAAAAAATGAAGAATTTTGTCATTTGGATGAACTTTCTTTTCTTTATCATTTTCTGTGCTAAATTTGTTGTTAGGAGTAGAAAATGAAAAACAGGTCTTTAGTATTTTTAATTATTGCAATCATATTCATTGTGGCAGGAGCAGCTCTTTTTGCAGTAAGTGCAATAAATATCGCTCCAGAAAGCTATTCATACAAAATCGGAGGATTTATATACAGCTACAGGAGCATAAGAATTGTTTCTTCCCCCACAGTTGGTGTCAAGCTTATTAGCTCAGCAGTCATGATGATTTTTGGAGTAATTTTCCTTTCAACATCTTTCATCCTCTCTTCTCTTGAAAGCTCTGTGTTTAAAAAAGAGAAAGATGGAAAGGCTGAAGAAAATGTTCAGATTCCCAAGAAGAAGGAGCAGGAGGAAGATAAAAAAGAGGAAGACGCAGAATCTGAGACAAAAAGCCAGGAATAAAAGCATTATTGACCTTTCTCTTTCTTTTCTGTTATCCTTATCTGGACTTAAATAAGGAGCGATAAACATGTCAAAGGCACATAGAGGAACAGGAATCAGAGACCAGTTCAACAACGGCAGAGATGTATGCCCTGTATGCAAGAGAAGCGCTATCAAGTGTCTCTATGAAAGAGAAATCGATGGAGCAAAGGTAAAGGTTTGCAAGCAGTGCAATTCTAAGCTTTCAAAGTAAAGAGGAGCAGCCCCGAGGGGCTGTTTTTTTTATGAATAGGATTTTCTCAGCAAGATACAGAAACAGGATACAGAAGATACTTGATACCCTAAAACTGGATGAGGTCGCAGTCTTTTCTGAGCCTTTCAATGAAGAGGATGTGAAAAGACTTGTTGATGAGCCTTTTTGCGGTCAGATTTTCCTCCCCAGATCAAAGATCAAAAAAGAGAACATACATGAGTATGGAGGAACTCTTTCTGCTTCTGATGACAATACGTATTTTCTACGCTTGAACCCTTCTGTCGCATTCAGTTATCCGGATAGGGATACTGCAGAGCTTGCATATGCTCTTATGAGCTTTTTCTCTTTTCCCCTGTCTTCTCTTCAAAACATCGATTTTGATGAGCAGAGGGAACTGAAAGCACAGAGCATTGATGAAATCAAGGCATTTTTGTCATCATTATCTTATTCCTCAAAAGTATGGGTGTATTTTCATTCAACCTCCTACAAAGATCCTTCGCGCCTTGCTTCTGCATTCAGGAACGCTGATTATATTGTGCTGAAAAAAGAGGATACAAAGGAGTATAAACGTTTCAGATGCGCTCTGGATTCCATAATCTTTTCTCCTCTTATCTCCCGTCTTTCGTCAGTTGTCGAGGTTGATGATTTTGCCACTCCCTTGTCTTTCATATCTCCGCTTGATAAAGTAATCTTAATTGATCTGGAGGAAAAGAATTGAGAAGCATGACCGGTTATGGCAGAGCTGCATACTCTGATGACAGCCTGCAGATTGAAGTACAAATTAAAAGTTACAACTCACGTTTTCTTGAGATTGTAAAGAACATACCATCACGTCTTTCTTCCTATGAGATGCTTATTGATGAGATGGTGAAAAAAGCTCTCAGCAGAGGACATGTCGAGATTCTTGTGCGTCTTGCCGTCAAGAAAAGCGAGAGCAGGATAATCTTTGATGAGGGTCTGCTTGAAAGCTATAAGAGCGCATTTGATGAGATTGAGAAGAAAACAGGAGCAAAGGCTGCGCTTAATGACTATATAGGTATATCAGGGCTTCTTTCTGTTGATTCATCTGAAAGCGAAGGCGCATACAAAAAAGAGCTTGTTGACACACTTTCTGCTGCTCTTGATTCCATTGTCAGGGAAAAGGAGAGGGAAGGTGAAGAGACAAAGAAGGATATAGTGAGGCTTCTTTCAGAATTCGAGGATGGAAAGAATGAGATTGAAGCACTTTCCTTGAAAATGGAGGAGTATTTCAGATCCCTGTTTCTCCGCCGCTATGAAGAAATCAAAGGCGATGTCAATCTTGATGAAAAGCGTCTTGAAGAGGAAATGGCCATCCTTCTTGTCAAATATTCCATAAACGAGGAAATAAAGCGTCTTTGCTCACATATAAAAGAGTTCAGATCCCTCATTGAAAAAGATGAACCTGTTTCAAAGAGAATGGACTTCCTTTGTCAGGAAATGAACAGAGAGACCAATACGATTGCATCAAAGAGTCAGATGGCGGAAATAAATCTGATTGTTGTCAGAATGAAGGACAGCCTTGAAAACATCAGGGAGCAGATAAGGAATATTGAATAGTACAAAATAATTTATTTTTGTGCTAAGATTTCCTCATGAGAATTGCGATTTCTTCTAAAAGCGGATGCGGAAATACATCAGTGACTAAAGCTTTAAGTAGCCAGCTTGGATACAAGATGATAAACTTCACCTTCCGTCAGATGGCAGAGGAGAGGAACATGGACTTTGTTTCTTTCTGTGCCCTTGCTGAAGGTGATGACAATATAGACATCGAGCTTGACTCGCGTCAGGTCAAGATGGCAGAGAGTGAGGAAAACTGTGTGCTCGGATCTCGTCTTGCAATCTGGATGCTGAAAAATGCTGATTTGAAGGTATATCTCAGGGCGCAGAGCAAGACAAGGGCCATGAGAATCCAGAAGAGGGAAGGCGGATCCTTTGAGGACAAATTCAGGGAAACAGAAGAGCGCGACAAGAGGGACAGTGCAAGATACATGCGCATCTACGGCATTGACAACAACCGTCCTGAGAGCGTTGCAGACATCATAATCGATACAGACAACAAGAGCGTTGACGAGATTGTCCGCATCATTTGTGATGAAGTCAGACAGATATCTTGCAAAAAGTAAGATATTCAATTAAATTAATATGGCTTGAGGAGTATATATGCCGATTAATCTAAACAATCTCATTGATACGGAAAAGAATGTATACGAGCTTACATGTGTTGCCATCAAGGAGGCAGATGTCTATCTTTCAACAGACCTTAAGGATGAAGTTGAAAAGAACGGCGACAAGATTGTCTCTGTAGTACTCGACAAGGCCCTTGAAGGGGAGATCAAATACACAGAAGGTGAGTGATAAGCTCATTGCGCTCTTCGGACCTACAGCCAGCGGAAAGACAAGGCTTACTGAAGAGCTTTTTTCAACCGGATTTGAAATAATAAACACAGACAGTGTCCAGGTTTATAAAGGCCTGGATATTGCTTCAGCCAAACCTGATGAGAAAATAATGGAGAAGATTCCACATCATCTCGTCAACATACTGGAACCATATCAGCAGTTCAATTCAGGAACCTTCTGCACGATGGCAGAAGAGGAGATGAAGAAAATCACCGCAAGAGGAAACATTCCTCTCATCACAGGAGGAACTGCATATTATTTCCGCCAGCTTCTTTACGGGGCAGCAAGCACACCGAAGGCAGATGAGGAGGTAAGGGCTAAAGTCAATGAGCTTCTTGAAGAAAAGGGAAAGGACTGGCTTTACTCCTATTTAGAGGAGATTGATCCATCTTCTGCCAGGAGAATCAACAAAAATGATGTTTACAGAATATCCCGTGCAGTCGAGGTTTATCTGACAAGCGGTAAAAAGCTTTCTTCCTACAAAATCTCATCTACTCTGCGCAGTGATTATGACATCCTCATAATTGCACTCAAAAGAGAGAGAAGCGAGCTTATCAAACGAATTGAGGCAAGAGTGGATGAAATGTTTTCTTCAGGCCTTACGGATGAAATAGAGCGCCTCAAGAGCATGGGAGCAGACCTTTCTTGGCCTGCCATGAATTCAATCGGATACAAGGAATTCTTCCTCTATGATGATTTAAAGACAATCAGGGAGAAGATAATAATTGCTACAAGGCAGTATGCAAAGCGCCAGATGACATTCTTCCGCTCCTTTAAAGATGCCATCTGGCTTGATGCTGATGATATAAATCAGATAAGCAAAACAGTTGAAAGCTTTCTTTCAAAAGCTCAGTAACAGTCGACTGTGATTGTCTTCTCTAGTTCCTTTTCAACAACCTCGCTTGCACTTATGTTCCACCAGCCTCTCTTGTTGTATTCAAAGCTGAAACGCTGCTTCACATAGTAGACATATGTAATCAGTATATCAGCACTCTCTTCTCCTTTATCCTCTTCGTTTTCAGCATATGGAGTGTAGTAGAGGTAGCTTGCATCAATTGTGCATTCATCAATTCTCTCTAAGCTGACATCAGTAACTCCATATACGATATCACCGCTTTCAACATCAGGGCATCCTGAGGAGAGCCAGTCATCTGCACGGAGAATGGGGCTGTTTGACTCATATGCTGTAGTCACACGGTCGGAAATGTAGAAATTGACAATCTCAGCATACTGCTCAGGATTCTTCCCTTTTACAGCAGTAATCAGCATATCCGGATTCAAATCATTCTGGGCCTCAAAGAAAGAATATAAAATTCCTTCCTGATCAAGATCCTTTGTCTCCGGAGGACGGCGCACAGCGCGCACTATGTCAACTGTCAGGGCAAGAAGGAGGATTATAAGGATTGCCGAGATTGTTATTACAGTTCCTTTCTTTCTGAAGAATGTCCTTCTTTTTGCACCGCTTGTGCTCTTTTTTGCAAATTCCTTGTAGTCCTCTGTGTCTTTGATTATGTTTGCAGCATCCGGGCTTTCAAGATTTTTCAGGTTCCATCTAAGGTCTTCTGATTTATCAAGAAACCAGGAAAGAGCACACGATGGTCCTCTGTTACCCATTATGTCCCTCATCCGGCTCTGCTTTGCGTGGAGTATGAAGTTTATGAAGCCCTGTGTTTTTTCGTCAAGGGACTCAGAGAATGCAGACAAAGCCTTTTCAAGAGGATACTCGATGTATTTGTAATATCTGACATCCTCAACCTGATAAGGCAGAAATCCTACTGCTGCATAGTAAAGAAGCTCAGCCATCTCCATGACAAGAGCAAAATTGTATTCGCTTTCACGTCTTATAAGGACATTGACTTCACTGATTCTTTCTTCCTCGCTTCTGAGTATTCCGATAACATCTCCGATATCGGGAGGAAGGAGCACAACAGCATTGTCAGCTGTCAAGAAAATGCGGTAAAGGGGGAATATGGATGTCTCAAGATTAAGAAATTCCTCATCAGATTCTTCAAGCCCCTTTGCGAGATTGCGGACAATATCAAGAGCATTTGAGCGCTTTGAAAGAAAGAGCTCAGAAAGGGGCAGAAGGTCAATGTCATCAAAGTACACATACCTCTCATCATCAATATAATGCACTCCGAGCCAGTAAAATGGAGTTATTTCCCCGTTTTTTATTATCTTTCCGCACTTTCTCTCACCCTGGAAGATATGGCGGGGAAGGTCCTCGCTCTTTTTTCCAATAAGGAGAGCTGTATGCATTTTTCCGTTTATCTCAATTTTTCTTATATCATCTTTGCTGAACATCAGTTTTGTCCCTTACTGTTTAAAATAGCATCCAGACGCGATTTATCAAAGCTCAAGGCGAGGTTTTTCTCATTAAAAGGCAGAACTGTTCCTTTTTTTGCTCCTTTTGCACGTCTTAAGTTCTTCACCTGGGTATAATAGAGGTCCACAACGCGCTCTGAACGTGCCTTTGAGTAGTAGACTGCAAGGGTCGCAGCATCAAGGAGCACGCTTTGCGGAATCTCCTTATCCTTCTGGCTCTTTATTATCACATAGCTTCCGCTGTAGTCCCTTACATGGAGCCACATGTCGCTTCCCCTTGTGTAGCTTCTCAATATCCTATCGTTTTCATCACTTGTCCTTCCGACCATGATGAGGAAAGAAGAGGATGTGAAACGTAGCCCTGGATAGTCCTTTTCATTTGCGCTTTCACTTCTTTTCTCAGTCTCTTTCCTTATTCTTTTTATGTCCTTTGAGGCAATGATCTCATCATAGTGCCTGTCAATTTCCTGATAGTGTTTTTCTTCTCTTTCAAGGTCCTCTTTTGCCTTCTTGTAGATTGCCTTGCTTTTTTTTGCACTGCTGAAAAGTTTCTCAAGATTCTCGTTTGGAGAAAGAAGGGGATCGAGCATTACAGTTATTTCTTCTCCGTTTTCCCAGTCTGTCAGACTCACGCTCTGATCTCCTTTCTTTACCAGATATAAAGAAGAGGAGAGGAGAAGAGCCTTCTTGTTCTCTTCCTCATAATATGCATTCTTTCTTATTTTTTCTTTCAATGATAAGATAAGCTTTTCGCTTTTCTTCTTCTCCTCGTTTCTCTTGTTCTCAAGAAGGGAAAGGAGCGCATTCTCATTTTCATGTTTTTCCTTTTCAAAATAGAAAGAGTCTATGAAAGATGAGAATGAAGGATAGAGCGCATGGTCATATTCTCTTATTTTCAGATCCTTTACAGGGCTTTCTGTTCTTTCTGTGATTGCAAGCTTTTCTCCGCTCATCTCATTTCTCTTGGGGCGGCGGAAGAGAAGCTCAAGGATAATATCATCTTCTGAGAGGATTATCACATTGGCTCCGCTTCCTGAATAGAAACGGAAAAGCATTTTCTTCTCATTTTTCTCTGCATTCACAAGATAGAGCATGAATGCCCTGTCGAATTTCAGCATTCTCACATCTTTTACTCTGTACCCTGTAATATTTGCCTTCATATACTGGCAGAATCGCTGGCTTTTACTGCTCTTTGCTCTCTTTTTCTCTGTTCTTGCAAAATAGGAAGTGCTTGTAGCTATTTCAAAATAGACATCAAAAGCTTTCTCCTCCTTGTTGAAGAAAGAGATGGTGAAGCTGTGAAACGAATGCTCCGTTATTTTCTGAATATAGGAATTGATGAAAGGTGTTTCCGCCACCAGGCGTTCCAGTTCAAGATAATTAAGCATCCTTATACTCCGTTATAAGATAGAACGATCCTGCAATCAGGATGTCATCTGCATTTTCTTTTGCCTTTTCTAGCGCATCTTTTGCATCATAAATTACATAAAGCTTTTTCTCAGGGTATGCACTTGATGCATAGCTCATGATTTCTTCTGGGTCGCTTTTCTTGAATTCTATTGTTTTTGTGAAGATCATGGTGTCAAAAAAGAGTGCAAGGATGTCTATCATGGCTTTATAGTTCTTTCCCTTTATTGCAGAGAAGATGACGCATCTTCTTCTTTTATAGAGAGAAGAGAATGTACATGCACAGTTAAGTATGCTTTCTTCTGTATGCGCAACATCAAGAACGATTGTCTTTTCTCCTCTTTTTCTTTCCTCAAAGCGCCCTGGAATTGTAAAAAATGAGAGATAATCAAGACTTTTCCTGTCAAGCAGAGAGAGCCTTTTGAGTGTAAGAACAGAAAGGGCTATGTTCTTCATCATCTTGAGTGTTCTCAGCGCGCTTCTTATTTCATATTTCTCTCCGTCAATTGAGAAAGAAAGAAATCCCGCGTCCTTTTTCTCATCGTATTCAAAGTCTCTGACAATGGAGGAAAAAGAGTGGATGCGACAGTTCTTCTCTTGACTCTCCTTTATGAACACATCAAGTGCCTCCAAGCTGTTCTCAGAAAGAAAGACATCAGTGTTTTCCTTTATAATCTTGCTTTTCTCTGTTGCTATTTCTTTTATTGTCGAGCCGAGAATCTCAGTATGCTCAAGCTCAATTGTCAGCAACACTTCTGCAAAAGAGGAAATCGTGTTCGTGCTGTCAATCCTTCCTCCAAGCCCCGTTTCTATAACAGCATACTCGACTTTCTCCCTTGAGAAAAGAAGATATGAGTATGCAGTATAAAGTTCAAATGTAGTAGGGATAAAAGAAAGGTTTCTCACTTTTTCTTCCAGCACTTCTGCAGAGGAGAAATAAGAGGAGAGAGGAAAATATCCATCTCCCTTCTTGAAGCGCTCAAGAAGAGAATAGACATGGGGAGAAAGGAACACGCCTGTACTGTGTCCGCTTTTCTCAAGAAGGAAGGCAATTATGCTTGAAGTGCTTCCTTTTCCCTTGCTTCCGGCAACATGTATGCTCTTAAAGTCTTTTTCAGGATTGCCAAGTGCTTTTAGAAGCTCAGCCATCCTTTTTAATCTGTTTTCCCTGATTTCTCCGCTTCTTCCGCCAGAGGGCATATAAGAGAGAAAGAATGAATCAAGATCTTCAATGCTGTTAATCACATCTAGATAATACAGTAAAGAGAGAAAAAATAGAATGAATTGGAAAAAGTTACGATTTAACAAAAATTTAACAACAACAGAATTCTAATTTAACTTTCTGCTCCTATATTTCTGGCTGTAGGAGAAAAAAATGAAAAAGATTTTAGTATTCGTGCTTGCTCTTTTAACAGCAGCAACAGTATTTGCAGGTGGTGCAAATGAGAGCACTGCAAGCGTCAGCACAGACGGATCCACATCAATGGAAAGCGTCATCCTCTCACTTGCTGAGGTATACGAGGAAAACACAGGAATTCCTGTTACATATAATCCGACTGGAAGCGGAAGCGGTATCACAGCCGTTGAAGAAGGCAGAGCTGATATCGGGCTATCCAGCAGGGCTTTGAAGGCAGAAGAAACAGCTGGTGGGCTTACAGGAACAACACTTGCACTTGACGGAATTGCCATCATAGTTAACAACAGTAACCCGGTAAGCGATCTTTCTGTAGAGCAGATTGCAGCTTTATATACAGGAGAAATCACTTCTTGGAAGGAAGTTGGAGGAAATGACCAGCCTGTAGTGCTAATTGGAAGAGAAGCTGGAAGCGGAACAAGGGACGGCTTTGAGTCTATTACAGAAACAGAGGATCTCTGCCTCTATTCACAGGAGCTTACAAGCACAGGTGCAGTGATTTCTGCAGTTGCAAGCAACCCGAATGCAATCGGATATGCATCCCTTTCTTCTGTCAGCGATCAGGTCAAGGCACTCACTGTAGGCGGTGTTGTGGCAAGTGAGGAGACAGTGCTTTCTGGCGAGTATGTAGTACAGCGCCCGTTCGTGCTTGTGACAAAGACAGGCGAGAAACTCAGTGATGAGGCTCAGGACTTCTTCAACTGGGCAACAAGCAGTGAGGCAAACGAGATCATCGCAGATGCAGGTGCAGTTCCTGTAGCAGAGTGATATGGCAAGCGCTTATCTTGAGAAAATCAGAAACAACCCTAAACGCCTTATGGAAGATGTCATTCACGGCATCTTCCTGTTTCTTGGCCTGATTGCGGTTCTTTCTGTTCTGGTAATAACTGTATATCTTGTGATTTCAGGACTTCCTGCAATAAAGGAAATCGGGATTGTAGATTTCCTCTTTGGAACAAGGTGGGCAAGTACTGCAAAGGATCCCAGCTTTGGAATTCTTCCATTTATTCTGACAAGCATATATGGAACAGCTGGAGCAATAATAATAGGTGTTCCTGTAGGCTTCTTTGTCGCAGTATATCTTTCAAAAATGGCAGGAAAGAAGCTGAGAAAGACTATGGAGCTCTTTATAGGAGTCCTTTCCGGAATACCCTCAGTCATCTATGGCCTTGTCGGCATGACGGTGATTGTTCCTGCAATAAGAGTCATATTCGATGTTCCAGACGGGGCAAGCCTTCTTGCGGCAATAATAGTGCTTTCTGTTATGATCCTTCCTTCTGTAATAAAGGTATCCCTTTCATCCCTGGACGCGGTCCCGGAAGAGTATGAGATGGCTTCCCTTGCACTCGGTGCAACAGAGACAGAGACATATTTCCGCGTCACGGTTCCTGCTGCGAAAAGCGGAATATTCACATCCATTGTTCTTGGAATCGGAAGGGCAATCGGAGAGGCCATGGCAATAATGATGGTTGCAGGAAATGTTGCTAACATGCCGGGACTCTTCAAGTCAGTAAGATTTCTTACAACAGCAGTAGCATCCGAGATGAGCTATTCATCAGGACTGCAGCGCCAGGCGCTTTTCTCAATAGCGCTTGTTCTCTTTTTCTTCATTATGCTGATAAACGCTACACTCAATGTGATAAAAAAGAGGAGTGAGAGAATATGATTTCAGGAAAAAGAAAGGCCTATGCGCATATAATGAGGACCCTTTGCCTCATTTCAATGGCAATTGTAATTCTCCTTACTTTCTTCATGATTTTCTATGTCATAGCAAAAGGACTGCCTGAGCTTGTCAGAAATCCGCGTCTTCTCATTGACAGTCCGTCAGTAAGGCGCAAGATAGACGGAATATTTCCAGATATCCTGAACACGATCTACATCGTAATATCCACGCTTCTGATTGTTCTTCCTATCGGGGTAGGTTCTGCAATATACCTTACTGAATACGCGAAGAACAAGAAGATTGTAAGCATTATCGAGTTCGCATCCGAGACATTGTCGGGAATTCCGTCAATTATATATGGACTTGTGGGAATGCTTGTGTTTGTGCAGTTCTGCTCGCTGGGAACAAGCCTTTTGGCAGGATCCCTTACTCTTGTCATAATGAATCTACCGACAATAATGAGAACTACACAGGAAAGTCTGAAGACAGTTCCCCAGAGCTACAGGGAAGGTGCATTTGCCCTCGGGGCCGGAAAATGGAGAGTAATACGCACTGTGGTCCTTCCTAGCTGCATAAATGGAATAGTGACAGGATGTATCCTTACAATCGGAAGGATACTGGGTGAGTCTGCGGCTCTATTATTCACCGCAGGACTTGCACACAATGTCTCATCCTTTTTCGAGGCGATGGGAAAGAGCGGTGCAACCCTTACTGTTGCTCTTTATGTCTATGCATCAGAGCGCGGAAACTTTGAGGTTGCATATGCCATTGCCGCAATCCTTATAGTTCTTACAATCATCATAAATCTCATTACAGGCAGACTTGCCAGACTGGTTGAGAGGAGAAACGGAGAGAAATGAACATAATAGAAACGAAAAACATGAATCTGTGGTATGGCCAGATGCATGCGCTTAAGAACATAAATCTGGATATAGAGGAAAAGGCGATTACAGCCCTAATCGGCCCCTCAGGATGCGGAAAGAGCACATACCTGAAGAGCCTTAATAGGATGAATGATCTCATTGACGGTGTGAAAATCACAGGAGACATACTCTATGAAGGACAGGATATATATTCAAATAGGATAGATGTCAATTCGCTTAGACGTGATATCGGAATGGTGTTCCAGAAACCGAACCCGTTCATGATGAGCATATATGATAATATTGCATACGGCCCAAGGACAAATGGAATAAGGAACAAGGCAAAGCTTGATGAGATAGTCGAATCATCACTCAAGAGTGCGGCAATCTGGGATGAAGTAAAAGACAGGCTTAAGAAGAACGCACTCGGGCTTTCGGGGGGCCAGCAGCAGAGACTTTGCATTGCAAGAGCTCTTGCTGTCAAGCCGAAGGTATTGTTGATGGATGAGCCTACAAGTGCCCTCGATCCTATCAGCACGAGCAAGATAGAAGACCTTGCGCTTGAGCTCAAGAAGGACTATACGATAGTGATTGTTACACACAACATGCAGCAGGCTCTGCGCATAAGCGACAAGACAGCATTCTTTCTGCTTGGAGAGCTGATTGAAAGCGGTAATACTGACCAGATTTTCTCAAATCCGGTTGAAAAAAAGACAGAAGACTATATAACAGGAAGGTTCGGCTGATATGATTGCACACAATACATACGAGCAGATAGCAAATCTGAATATGGAGATAATCAAGCTCGGTTCTCTATGCGAGAAGTCAATAAAGACTGTAAGAAACTACATTACAGAAAAAAGGGATGTAAAGGCTGAGTTGGAAGCGATTACAGAAGAAATAGAGCATCAGGGAAAGGAGATAAGTCAGGCATCGATTATGATACTTCTTCGCCGTCATCCTGTTGCAAAGGATTTAAGGAGCGTTTCTGCTGCTTTAAAGATTGTAAATGATCTAGAGAGGATTGGAAACAACAGCTATGACCTGGCTGAGGTGATTTCCTATGTCGAGCATTCTTCTGTTATAATGAAGGCTGATATCGTTCTGATGATAAACCTCGTTCTCAACATGCTCACCAAGAGCGTTGATGCTTTTGTCAACGCAGACAAGGCTCTTGCCGAGGAAGTCATAAAAAGCGATGATGAGCTTGATCTTGCTTTCATAAAGGCAAAAGAGGCTTTAGTTAATATAATCAGGCTTTCAGAGGAAGGATCTGAGGATGTCCCGGATGTACTTCTTGCTGCAAAGTACCTGGAGCGCATGGGAGATCATACTGTCTATATGTCAAGACAGCTTATATGGTCAATAGGAGAGAATACTGACAAATGATTTACGTTCTTGAAGACGATGAGTCCATCCTCAATCTGCTGAAATATACACTCTCATCTTCTGGCTATGAGTGCGAAGGCTTTGCTCTTCCATCACTATTCTTATCCCGCGTTGAAGAAAAGAAGCCTGATCTAGTGCTTCTGGATATTATGCTTCCCGAAATGAACGGTGTTGATGTGCTCAAAACGATAAGGAAAAAGCGTTCTTTTGATGATGTTAGGATCATAATGCTTACAGCAAAGAGTGCTGAGTATGACATAGTAAAGGCACTTGATGAGGGAGCTGATGACTATATCACAAAGCCATTTGGCATGATGGAGCTTCTTGCAAGGGTCAAAAGTGCGCTGAGAAGAAAGGAAAACAGAACAAGCCTTCTTTCATCCGGTGCTGTTACAATTGACGACAAGGCGCATCTTGTTACTGTGAACGGCAGTCCGGTCAGCCTTACCTTGAAGGAATATGAGACACTTAAATTCCTGATGGAAAATGAGGGAATATGCATGAGCCGGGAGAAGATTCTCTCGACAGTCTGGGGATATTCATTTGATGGAGAGAACAGGACAGTTGATGTCCATATAAGACGGATCAGGGAAAAACTTAAAAATGAAGGAAAGCTGATTCATACAATTTCTGGAGTGGGGTACAAATTCGATGCGACTAAGTAAAAACATATTTCTTTCTGTCTCTCTGGCAGTCATTGTCTCTCTCTTCATCGCACTTTCCCTTTCTCTTTTTTCTGTCTATAACGTGTATGAGGACAGGATAGAGGGCAATCTGAAAAGCGAGCTTGAGCTGATAAAAAGCTCAGAAGATGAATATTCTTCATTAAATGTCACAGACAGAAGACTTACTGTAATTGATAAAAACGGAAGTGTAATATTTGACAGCGTAACGGACAGCAATGAGATGGAGAACCATCTTATGCGCCGTGAAATTCAGGATGCAATCAATTACGGCTACGGGGTATCAAGCAGGACAAGCAACACACTGCTTTTAAATCAGATATATGTTGCGATTCTTGATGACAACGGATATGTCATAAGGCTGAGCATGAACACTGACAGCATATTCTCTTTCATAATCGACATGCTCCCGTCCATTATCCTGATAATCATTCTTGTGATAATAATCTCATCGTATGTTTCTTCGCTCATTGCAAAGAAAATTGTTGAGCCGGTCAATAATCTTGATCTTGATGATCCGGTGAACCAGAACAATATATATGAAGAGCTTTCTCCTCTTATCAAGCGTCTTGATGAGCAGAACAAGGAGATCGAGAGGAATCTGAAAAGGATAAAAAGAGATCAGAAAGAATTTTCTCTTCTTATTGAGAACATGAATGACGGAATCATTATTATCCGTGAAAGCGGGGATATCATGATGATAAACGATGCTGCAAAACGCCTCCTTGGCAAAGCTGAGAATCAGGAATTTGAGAACATCATTGAGCTGAGCAGGGAAAGCATATTCTTCCGTATCCTTGAGAAAAAGGAAAATGAAGAGGCCAAGATAATGGTCAATGAGCGCATTGTGGATGTCCGTTCTGCAAAAGTGGATGAGGTGGGATCTCTTATCATGCTCTTTGATATTTCCAAGAAAGAGGAGCTTGAGAAGAAGGAAAAGGAATTTATACAGAATGTCTCTCATGAGCTTAAGACTCCGCTTACTACAATCTCAGGCTACAGCGAGCTTTTAATGAGCGGAAAGACTGATGAAAATAAGGTGAGAGAGTTCTCTGCAATCATCAATCAGGATGCAAAAAGGCTTTATTCCTTAATTGAAGATATTCTCTCTCTTTCGCGTCTGGATGGAATAAAAAAAGAGGATTTTGAAAGACTCACATTCAATGATATTGCAAAAGAAGCAGTCTCTTCATTTCATGTGGGCAACATTAAAATTGAAGAGGACGGAGTGCTTTGTGTCAAGGGAAACAGAAGCCTGCTTTATGAGGTGGTGTATAACCTTTTAGACAACGCCATCAAATACAACAAGGACAACAATGAGATAACCCTTACAATCTCCGACAGCTATTTCTCTGTAAAAGACAGGGGAATAGGAATGTCCTCCTTGGACCGAGAGCATGTATTTGACCGCTTTTACAGGGCAGATAAATCAAGGAGCAGAAAGACAGGAGGCACTGGGCTAGGTCTTGCAATTGTAAAATCGATTTGCGAGATGCACGGAGCCAAGGTGCTGTTAGACAGCACACTGCAGGAAGGAACTACAGTAACTGTTCTTTTTCCATAGGAGAGATGGGCCATGAGGCCCATTTTCCTATTATTCAGCCCAATTAGTCAAAAAATAGATATTAATTACTATGATTATCTTCTTTCTTTTTTTCTGACGCAATGTCATAATGCGTAAAGATAGTTTTGGAGGATGTTATGGCAAAGGAAAAATATATCCCATGGGCTTTTCTTGATGAGTTCAGGGGAAAGGAATTTGAAGGTAAATGGCCTACAGTAAAAGAGGCTTTCCATATTTCTGCACTTAGATTCCCTGATAACGAGTGTTTCAAGGTTTTCACTCCAGAGTATATGTGTCTCACATACAGTGAGGCAGAGAAGAAGATAAAGGAGATTGCAGCATATCTTCTTTCTGCAGGAGTAGAGAAGGGCGAGAAGATTGCTGTTTCAGGAAAGAACAGTCCGGAGTGGGCTCTTGCTTATCTCGGCATTGTCTATGCTGGATGCACTGTTGTTCCTCTTGATTACCTTTTGAAGGACAATGAGATGGAGAAGCTCATTTCCTTTGGCGATGTCACAAGGCTCTTTATTGACAAGGAGAGAATCAACAACATTGACAAGGACAACACAATGCTCAAGGAAAAGATTTCCCTTGAAAAGGGTGATGAGAAGCATAAATATGTCCTTGATCTTGAGGGTGATCTGAGCATCGAGGCTCCGCGCCTTGAAAGCCAGGATGTGCAGGCAATCCTCTTTACAAGCGGAACAACAGGAACTCCGAAGGGCGTAATGCTTACAAACGAGAACCTAATCAGCGACTGCTATCTTGCACAGGGAAACATGAGACTCTATGATACGGATGTCTTTTATGCAATTCTCCCGATACACCATGCATACACAATGCTTGCTGTTTTCTTTGAGTCATTCTCATGTGGTGCATGTACAGTATTTGGAAAGAAGCTTGTCATAAAGCAGCTTCTGAAGGAGCTTAAGGAAGGAAAGGTCACGATGTTCCTTGCAGTTCCGATGCTCTTCAATAAGATGATTGCCGCCCTGATGGCAGGCGTCAGGAAGAAAGGTCCAGTTGTATATGGCCTTGTAAGATTCCTCATGGGATTTTCAGGTTTTGTCAAAAAGGCCTTCCATGTGAACATCGGAAAGAAGATTTTCAAGAATATGATTCTTTCCCAGCTCTCACTTGAGAACAACAGAATATGCATCTGCGGAGGCGGTCCGCTGCCTGCAAGCACTTTCAAAATGTTCAATGAGCTTGGAATCGATTTTGTCCAGGGATACGGACTTACTGAGACAAGCCCGATTACGCACCTCAATCCTACTGATGCATATATTGAAAGCAGTGTGGGAAAGGTGATTCCTGAGCTTGAAGTGAAGATTGTCGATCCTGATGCTGACGGCAACGGCGTCATATACATCAAGGGCCCTGTTGTCATGAAGGGGTACTACAAGAATGAAGAGGCTACAAAAGAGGTGCTTTCATCAGACGGATGGCTCAATACAGGAGATGTCGGACATGAGGATGCAAACCACTATCTGTACCTTACAGGCAGAGCAAAGAGCATCATCGTGACAGACGGCGGCAAGAATGTATTCCCTGAAGAGATTGAGGACCATTTCCAGCTTTATAATGAGATTGATCAGATTTGCATAATCGGATACATCACGAACGAGCAGACAAAAGCTGAGGGAATAAGGGCAATAATCCATCCAAGTGCTGATGCAAAGAAGAAATATGCTACAAAAGAAGAGCTTTCTGCCCGCATGGATGAGATTATCAAGCAGGTGAACATTGAGCTTCAGAGCTATAAGAAGATTACAAAGGTCACGATTTCTGATGACGAGCTTCCGATGACAAGCACAAAGAAAATAAAGAGGAATGAGGTAATCAGGCTTTACAATTAATTTGACAAAGCGCACTTATTCCAGTATTTTTAGATGGCTATGGAATTGAAGAGTTATCAGAGGGCGTTCCTGCGCTCCCAGGCACAGCTTTTAGACCCAGTTGTATATGTTGGAAAAGAAGGACTTACAGAGGGCGTTGTGAACGCCCTTGATGAAGCGCTTTTTCATCATGAGCTTGTTAAAGTCAGATTTCACTCCCATAAGGATGATACTTCAGCTCTTTCCAGAGAGCTTGAGAAGAAAACAGCAAGCACGCTTGTCACTACAGTCGGCTTTACTGCAGTATTTTTCCGCCAGGATCCAAAGGACCCTGAAAGAATCTATAAAATCTGATTCTATCTTCCGTATTATTCGGGAGATTTTAGCTTGAAAAAAAATCCGCAGATCCATAAGGAAATGCGGATATTTTTATTCGCTTTAAATTTTCAGTTCTGCTCGAGTTCAAGCGTCCTTGTTGTAATGTCACAGACTGAAGATGGCCCATAGTACTGGATTGCTCCCGGATAGAGATACCTTGTGTTCTCGCTCCATTCATCCCTGTGCTGGGCAAAATATCTGAACGGCTTTCCATCAAGCTCCACAAGAGCCTTTCGGATGACAGGTTTCTTCTTTCCATGGCGCTGCTCAAGATTCATCATCTTTGTAATAGGGATACCGCCAGCAACCCAGTTGTCACTGCTCTTTGAGAGGTTCTTTATTGTTGAAAGATATCCGGTGTATCCGTTCAATATGAGCATGAATGCATTGTAGCCCAGGCTGTAGCAGTAGTCAGCATCGAAGTTGGAAGGGAAAGCACATCGTCCTTCATAGCCGAAGAAGTGATTGAGTGCACTGAACTTTCCGCTGTACTTCCCATCTTTTTTAAGTCTCTTCAGCTTGCTGTCCACAAGTGAGATTATGAGTTTTTCTGTCTCAATGCGGCTTACCTGCACATTTCCATGCGGATCTCTGTCCATAAGAAGCTGAGCCTGGATGTCAAGAGGAAGGAATGAGTATGTCTCATAGCTCTCGCTTGTCAGATTTGCATTAAGGAATGCTTTCTTCTCATCAAGAGTGTTGAGCGCAGTAAATTCCTTTTCCTTGATTGCCATAAGGTCATTGAGCTCAGATATGAGGCTCTTTACTTCAGGTACAAACTCAATTAATCCTTCCGGAATAATGACAACTCCGAAATTATCTCCTTTCTCGCTTCTCTTGACAACACTTGATGCAACCTGGTCAGCAATGTCTGAAAGGCTCATCTGCTTTGACTCAACTTCTTCGCTTATAAGGCATACATTTGGCTGTGTCTCAAGTGCACACTCAAGCGCGATATGGCTTGCTGATCTTCCCATGACCTTTACAAAATGCCAGTATTTTTTAGCAGAGTTTGCATCTCTTTCGATGTTTCCAATAAGCTCTGAATAAGTCTTTGTTGCAGTATCGAAACCGAAAGAAGTCTCAATTACATCGTTTTTAAGGTCGCCGTCGATTGTTTTCGGACATCCGATGACCTGAATGCCGCATTTGTGTGCTGCAAAATACTCAGCAAGAACTGCCGCATTTGTATTTGAGTCATCTCCGCCGATGATTACAATGGCATTGATTGAATGCTTCTGACATACCTTTTCAGCAATTGCAAACTGTTCTTCAGTCTCAAGCTTTGTTCTTCCGCTTCCGATGATGTCAAATCCACCTGTATTTCTGTAGCTGTCGATGTATTCATCTGTGAATACAAGATAGTCATCGTCCAATAGTCCGCTCGGACCGTTCTTAAAGCCAAAGAGCTCGTTGTCCTTATTGGTTTTCTTAAGAGCATCATAAAGCCCTGTGATGACATTGTGTCCTCCAGGAGCCTGGCCGCCTGAAAGGATTACTCCGACACGTAGAGTGCTGTTCTTTGCACTGCTTTTTCCTTTCTTAAAAGTCACTTCCTTCATACCGTAGGTATTAGGAAAAAGAGCCTTGATTTCTTCCTGATCGCTTACGCTCTCAGTAGCCTTTCCCTCAACTGCCTCAATCTCTGCAATCTGATGTTTGAGCATCTCAGGAAGTTTGGGAGCATAGTTGTAGCGTTCTTTCTGTAATGGTGATAATTCCATGAAAATCTCCTTGATTAAATTCTATATTAAACAGGCATTCTGTTCAACATAAGCAAAATATTCTAGAATCTGGCTATGGCAAAGATACTTGTAGATGCGGATTCACTTCCTTTAAGGCAAAGAGAAATACTTATAAGGAGAATAATAAAGGATAATATTTGTGCAGTCTTTGCAGCTGACAGACGGATCAAGGATATAGATATTGCAATAGAAAAGCATACGCACGCACTTAGAACTGAGGCAAGAAAGAATATTTGCGATGAAAGCCAGATAAGGAAAATCAGGAGCACGATGAGATTTATCCATGTAGCTGTCGGAGAGGGAAGTGCTGATGATGTGCTTGTAAGTCTTGCTGAGAGTGAAGACATTGCCATAACCCATGACATTCCTCTTGCATCAAGACTTATAGAAAAGGGTGTTCTGGTGCTTGATGACAGGGGAGGAGTCTACGACAAGAGCAACATAAAAGAACGTCTTTCGCTCAGAAATGCAATGATGGAGATGAGAGAATGGGGGATACAGGCTGAAAAGGCCAAGGGCTTTGACAGCAAGACTGTGGAAAACTTTGCAAACGCGCTTGACAAGGCTCTCCTCTGTTTCAGCAAATGAAAAAGACTGCTCGAAAGCAGCCTCAAAATCAGAATTCAGCGCTCTTTACATAGCGAGGGAACGGGATGACGTCACGGATGTTCTGAACTCCTGTGACATACTGGACTGCGCGCTCAAAGCCAAGTCCGAATCCTGCATGAGGAACCGAGCCGTACTTCCTAAGCTCAAGATACCACCAGTAATCCTCTTCTTTGAGTCCCAGCTCCTTCATCCTTGCTTTAAGGACATCCAAGCGGTACTCTCTCTCGCTTCCTCCTATGATTTCTCCAAGGCGCGGAGCAAGCACATCCATTGCCCTTACAGTCTTTCCATCATCATTTAGCTTCATATAGAAAGCCTTGATTTCCTTCGGGTAATCAGTAAGGATCACAGGGCGTTTTGCAACAACCTCAGTAAGGTACCTCTCATGCTCGCTCTGTATGTCAGAACCCCAGCTGACAGGGAACTCGAATTTGTCATTGTTCTTCTCAAGAATCTTGATTGCATCGGTATATGTCATATGTTCAAAAGGCGATGTGATCACATGCTCAAGAGTTTCCTTAACTCCCTTTAGAACAAATGAGTCAAAGAAGTCCATGTCCTCCTGCCTTTTGTCAAGAACAGCTTTGAATATGTATTTCAGGAAGCTTTCTGCAACTTCCATGTCAAGATTCAAATCGCAGAAGGCCATCTCCGGCTCAACCATCCAGAACTCGGCAAGATGCCTTGTAGTGTTGCTGTTCTCTGCACGGAATGTGGGGCCAAATGTGTAGATGTTCTTCAGTGCCATTGCATAGGTCTCTCCGTTCAGCTGTCCTGAAACAGTGAGTTTTGCACTCTTGCCAAAGAAATCCTTTGAATAATCCACTTTCCCGTCCTCTGTTTTCGGGATGTTGTCAAGGTCAAGAGTTGTCACCTGGAACTGCTCTCCAGCCCCTTCGCAGTCTGAGGCTGTAATAAGAGGAGTGTTGACATATACAAATCCGTTCTCCTGGAAGAAAGAATGAATGGCGTAGGCCATTGTGTTCCTGACCCTTGCAACAGCCCCAAAGAGGTTTGTCCTTGCCCTCAGGTGTGCTTTTTCTCTAAGAAACTCGACAGTGTGCCTCTTTTT
The DNA here is from genome assembly GCA_019113245.1 of Candidatus Ornithospirochaeta avicola. Taxonomy (GTDB): domain Bacteria; phylum Spirochaetota; class Spirochaetia; order Sphaerochaetales; family Sphaerochaetaceae; genus Ornithospirochaeta; species Ornithospirochaeta avicola. The sequence continues at coordinate 7,239 of DXHU01000023.1, read as the reverse complement.
CTGAAGAGGGTAGTCTGCAGGACATTCTCCTATGATTGAAAGCGAGCTTACAAGGAGCTCTACACTCTGGGCTCCTCCCTGGCTCTTTACAATCCTGCCCTCTGCTTCAACAGAGCATCCTGTTGAGATTTCATCAAGGAGATTATTATTGGAGAAGGTCTCTTTATCGATAACAAGCTGAAGCCCTTTCAGGCATGAGCCGTCGTTGAGCTCGAGAAAACAGACACTCTTGCTGTCCCTCTTTGTCCTTACCCATCCCTCTGCCTTGATGCATTCATCAGATGGTGCAAGGTTAAGTAAATCCTTGATTCTCTTTTCCATAATTAATCTCCCTTCTGCGATTATGTACAAAAGATGATTTTTAATCAATTGAGAAAGCCCAAAATAGGAATCTAGTATATTCTAACTACCGCAGGAAAAGAGCAAATTGAAGAAAAAGAGAGATTTATCTATTATCGCTTTGCGTTTTTAATTATTATAATCAGAGCATGATCCAGCTGATAATAAAGAAAGGGGACAGAGAAAGCGACAAGGCTGTAAGATACTTCAAAGAAAGAAGGATTGCCTTCCAGGTGCTGAATGTCTCTGAAAAGAAACTCTCGCCAAAGGAAATAGACAGCATCATAGCATCTTCCAGCTGTGATGATGAGATAATAGATACTTCTTCTGCGTTTTACAGGAAAAACGGATACCAGTGGAGAGAATTCTCTTTAAAAGAGGAGCTTCTTGAGCATCCTGAACTCTTGAAGACCCCGGTCTTGAGATGTAAAGGCAAATGTGTTTTCTCTCTTGATGAATCTTTCATAAAGGAGAATTCTGATGCTTAAGTATCTGATACTGTCATCAGGAAGCTGCGGCAATTCATATGCTTTTTATGACGGCAGAAGCACAATCCTTGTTGATATGGGACTCACAAGAAGCGGTTACATAAAGAGGATGGAAGCGCATGAGATACCCACAGAAAGCGTGAAGGCGCTTTTTGTTACCCACCTTCATCCAGACCATGCAAAGGGAATAAAGCCGTTTTTGAGAGCTGAGAGTGCTCCTCTTTACATTTCTGATATCTCAAAAGAGTGCAACAGCGATCTCATAAAGAAGATGGGTATCGATAGCTTGCGCATCAATACATTTAAAATGAATGAGAGCATCCAGATTGATGATTTTACAATAACAGCATTCAGGACTTATCATGACAGTGCCGGAAGTGCTGGTTTCTATATTGAAAACGGATCTAAAGGCATTTTCTTGATGACAGATACAGGGCAGATACCTGTTGCTGCCTCTCAGTTTGCCTCAGCATCCGATCTGCTTTTCATAGAGACCAATTATGATTTGAATATGCTCAAGTGCGGTCCATACAGCAAGAAGCTTCAGTCAAGGATTACAGGGGGATTCGGGCACTTATCAAACGAAGAAGGTGTTCTTTTTGCAAAAAAGAATGCAAAAAGAAAGTCTCATGTATATTTTATTCATGTTTCAGAAAACAATAATGATGTTAAAATAATACAAAGTCTGGCCAGAGAGGAAATAGAAAGCGGCATATTTGTGACAGTATGTGAGCGTGGCCAGTCATATTGCGGAGAAATCGAGTGATGAAGGAGAAAAAAGAAAAAGATAAGAAGATCGATTATAAGGCATTCAGGAAAATAAGAAGAGATGACGGTCTTGTCATGAAATTCCTTCCATCCTATACATTCCGTTCATACGTGGACACTGTCTCATCCCGTTTCAAATCAAGGACAATGTATTCTGTCTTCCGTGCCCCGGAGGGAAGCGAGATATCATATATGGTATTCAGGAAAGCCGTAAGGGCCGCATCTTCTTTCTTTATCCTCAACGGATACAAGAAAGGAGACAAGATTGCAATAATGGCTGAAAGCAGCCCCTCCTGGATGATTTTCTACTGTGCTCTTACTTACATAGGGCTTATTGCTGTTCCTCTTCTTCCAGATTTCTCTCCCCTCGAGGCTGATGCTATTTTGAAGCATAGCGAGGCAGTTGCTGTTGCAGTCTCAGAAAAATGCTACCAGAAGGTATACAACAGCCTTGTTGAGAGAAAGATAGACCTTTTCCGTCTTGAGGACCTTTCTTATCTTCCAAAAGAGCTTGGATACCCTGAAAGCCGCAACTACCATCTTCAGCCTGGAGTGAGCCTGAAGGATTTCAAGATAAATGACAAAGAGATAGCAAAGATAGATGTTGAAGAAAAGGATACAGCGTCAATAATCTATACAAGCGGAACAACAGGGAGCAGCAAGGCTGTAGTGCTGACGCACCTCAATCTTCTCCGATGTGCGGATCTTAGCACTGATGTATATATCAAGGTGAAGCCGGGTGTGCGTGTGCTTTCAATTCTTCCGATGAGTCATGTATATGAGTTTACAATCGGACAGCTTCTTACTACTTTGCAAGGAGCGCACATAACATTCCTTGGAAAGGCTCCTGCTGTCTCCATTCTTCTTCCTGCTCTCAGCGAAATCAGACCTGAAGTCATGCTTTCTGTGCCTCTTTTAATTGAGAAGGTCTACCGTGCTGCAGTTCTTCCGACAATCAGGGACAACAAGAAGATAGCAAAGCTCATAAAGAATCCAATCACAAGCGCATTTATTTACAGCGTGATAAGAAAGAAGCTTTTATCAACATTTGGTCACCGCCTGAAATTCTTCGGAATAGGAGGGGCGCCGCTGGACCCGGAGGTTGAGGCCTTCCTTTACAAGGCAAAATTCCCTTATGCAATAGGATACGGACTTACTGAAACCAGTCCGCTTATTGCTGGATGCGGCCCGAAAAAAAGCATGCATAAGCCCGGCTTTGTCGGAAAAGTAGTTTTGGATGATGAGGTTGTTCTCGATAACAAGAACGAGGAAGGAATCGGAGAGATCCTTGTAAAGGGCGTCAATGTCATGAGCGGCTATTACAAGAGGGATGATCTTAATGAGGAAGCATTCACCCTTGACGGGTATTTCCGTACTGGGGATCTTGGGTACATTGACAGGCACGGCTTTCTTTCAATCCGCGGCAGAGTCAAGACAATGATACTTGGGCCTGCTGGCGAGAACATTTATCCTGAGCTGATTGAGAACCTCATAAACAGTCAGGAATTTGTTGAGGAAAGCCTTGTGGTCTCTGAAAACGGAGGGCTTCTGGCTCTGATAAAGATAGATGTCGAGCTTATGAGCAAGAAACTCTCAATAAGCATTGATGAGGCTAAGAGCGAGGCTCAGAAATATGTAAAGAAGCTGAGAAAGACTGTGAACGAGCAGCTTAACAGCTATTCAAGAATAAGTGAGGCTGAACTTCAGGAGGAGCCTTTTGACAGGACGCCGACACAGAAGATAAAGAGATTCCTTTATCCGAAGAAAAAGAAGAACAGTGAAGACAAAACTGAAAAAAAGGAGTAAGCGCCATGTTCAATGACTATGACATAAGAATTGATAACACATTTGCTCTGATAACGCCTTCTGAGATTTCAAAGATATACCCGCTTACAGAAGAGATGCAAAAAAGAATCCGTGGCTACAGGAAAACTGTCTCAGATATTCTTTCAGGCAAGGACAGCAGGCTCATTGCTGTGGTCGGGCCATGCAGCATTCATGATCAGGAAGCTGCATTTGAATATGCAAAAATGCTGAAGAAGCTTTCGGATGAGATATCAGATACATTCTTTGTCATAATGCGCACTTACTTTGAAAAGCCTAGGACGAATATCGGATGGAAGGGCCTGATCATGGATCCTGATATGAACGAGAGCTACAATATACAGAAAGGTCTTATAACAGCACGTTCGCTTCTTTTAAGAATAACGGAACTCGGCCTTCCTGTCGGCTGTGAGGTTCTTGACCCAATCATCCCGCAGTACATAGATGAGATAATGAGCTGGTCAAGCATCGGGGCACGCACCACAGAGAGCCAGACTCACAGGAACCTTGCAAGCGGACTTTCTGTAGCTGTTGGTTTTAAGAACAGCACCTCGGGGGATGTCTCTTCTGCAATCAATGCAATTAAAAGCGCCAACAGTCCCTCATCCTTTATCGGAATAAGCAAGGATGGAAAATCCAGCGTATTTCGTACAAAAGGAAACAAGGAGGCTCATCTTATTTTAAGAGGAGGCACAAGCGGTCCGAATTATTATGAGGATGAGGTGGAAGAGGCAGCAAAGCAGATTAAGCAGAGCAATCTTCTGGATGCCATAATAATCGACTGCTCGCACGGCAACAGCAAGAAGGACTACAGAAAGCAGAAAAGAGTCCTCCGACAGGTTGTTGAAGAAGTAATTTATGGACATTCGTCAATCAAGGGCTTCATGCTCGAGTCAAATATATTTGAAGGCCGCCAGGACATAACAGAGAACATCAGCGATCTTAAATACGGTGTTTCTGTAACTGATGCCTGCATATCCTTTGAAGAGACAGAAAGAATATTGAAAAGCAGCAGGATGATGCTCAAAAACAGGGAGAAGTTCATTTTCTAAAGGAGACTAAAATGAAAGCACTTATATTTCTTGCAACAGGATTTGAGGAGGCGGAATTCACCATTCCATATGATATCTTCAAAAGAGCGGGAATTGAGACGGATGTTGTTTCAATTGACGAGAACAGGAGCATAAGATCTTCTCATCAGCTTACGGTTGTTGCAGACAAGACTGCTTCTGAGATTTCAGATGACTATGATATAGTATTTCTTCCTGGAGGAATGCCTGGTGCAATCAATCTCCAGCAGAGCTGGCTTGTATGTCAGCGCCTTATAAAAATGTGCAATGAGAACAAAATAATAAGTGCAATATGTGCATCTCCTTCTGCTGTTCTTGCTCCTCTTGGCCTTTTAGATGGAAAGAAGGCCACATGCTATCCTGGCTGTGAGAGCTTGAGCGATAAAAAAGATTTCCTTTCTGATGGTGTGGTTGCAGACGGAAATATCGTCACAGCTAAGAGTGCTGGCTGGGCATTTGAGTTTGCTTTGAAAATAGTTGAGCTTGCCCTTGGAAAAGAAAAGGCAGAAGAAACAAGAAAAGCCGTCTATTACCTGATTTAGGCTAGAGCGGCTTTAAGTCCCTTTTCAAGATTTGTGTCTCTCTTAACGACTGAGAAAGACTTGTTCATGAAGGCGCTGTAGAAATCATCAGTGCCTTCTTTTTTTATTTCTGCACATACAGGAAGGAAAACACACTCGATGAATTCATCAAGAGCCCTTGAAAAACTCAGATTCCTTGAGTATTCATTTCTCTGAAACCTGCGGTATGCATCGACAAGTGCATGGACTGAAGGAAGTTCTTCTTTCCTGAAAAGACCCTCAGTCTTTCTGGCTATCTGATAAAGCCTGAATCTGTTCATAAACACCTCAAACCAAATACAGAATTTCCTTTTGTCAGCCTGAATATATTCAAAAAGTGAAAATGTGTCAATAAAATCCTTGAAAATAATATTAAAATTTTAAGAAACTTTTTATAACTATTTTGAATAAAAGAAATTAGTTAAAATAAAAATGAGATATTTTTAGAAATTGAAGCATAAAAAATCCACCTCTTGCAAGGTGGATCTGAAAAAGTGAGGATAATGATTAGTTCTTCTTGAGAAGATCCCTGATTTCCTCAAGCAGGATTTCCTGATTGCTTTTAACAGGTGCTGCTGGAGCTGGTGCTGGCTCTTCCTTCTTTGCTCTCATCTTGTTAAGAACCTTGACAACGAAGAAGAGGAAGAGAGCGATGATGAGGAAGTTGAAGATAGCGTTGATAAGCATGCCGTAATTGAGTACGATAGCTTCGCTTGTCTCTGTTGCCTCACGAAGAACAAGCTTGAGTCCTGAATAGTCGCTTCCTCCGAAGAGTGCGGAAATACAGGGCATGAGGATGTCATTTACAAGGCTGTTTGTGATTGCTGTGAAAGCAGAGCCCATGATGACACCGATAGCAAGATCGATAGCATTTCCTTTTGCGATGAATGTCTTAAATTCATTTAAAAATTTGCTTTTCATTATTGTTTATTCCTTTACATGTTATGAATAATTTGCTATATGTTCATAACATATTTAAAAAAAAAGGTAAATATATATGCAAATAAAAAACGGATATAAATCTATTCTCTCTCCGCACGATACTGAAAAGGCGATAAAGTCTGCAAAAGACATATTCGAAAAAGAGCTTTCTGGATCTTTAAAGCTCTCCCGTCTCACAAGCCCCCTCTTTGTTGAGGAGAACAGTGGAATAAACGATGACCTTTCCGGGGTCGAAAAGCCTGTAAGCTTTTCTGTCTCCGCTCTGGGCGGAAAGAGAATGGAAATTGTCCAGAGCCTGGCAAAGTGGAAGAGGATGGCTCTTGCTGATTACAGCTTTCCTCTCGGACGCGGCATTTATACTGATATGAATGCTCTTCGTCCTGATGACAAGGTTGATGAAATCCATTCTGTCTATGTCGACCAGTGGGACTGGGAGAAGGCGATTAGAAAGGATGAGAGGAATCTTGATTATCTGAAAAAGACAGTGCGCGAGATATTCTTTGCAATCAAGAGGACAGCATTTCTCCTTGAGGAATTCTATCCTCAGATCAAGGACACTCTTCCTGAAGATATAACGTTCATACACTCTGAGGACCTTCTTGAGATGTATCCTGATCTATTGCCGGAAGAAAGGGAGAAGAGGGTTGCAAAGGAATACGGTGCGGTTTTCATCATAGGAATAGGCAGTGTTTTGAAAGATGGCAGACCCCATTCGCTCAGAGCCCCTGACTATGATGACTGGAGCACAAAAACAGACGACATGCATAAAGGCCTTAATGGGGATATAATCGTATGGGATACAGTCAGGGAGGATTCTCTTGAGCTTTCAAGCATGGGTATCCGTGTGGACAGGGATGCGCTTTTAAGGCAGCTTAAGCTCAGCGGAAATGAAGAGCGGGCATCTCTTTACTGGCATAAGAGGCTCCTGGCTGGGGATTATCCTGAGACAATAGGGGGAGGAATAGGGCAGTCAAGACTGTGCATGTTCCTTTTGAAGAAATGCCATATAGGAGAGGTTCAGGCATCTGTCTGGCCTGAAGAGGTGAGAAAGGAAGCAGAGGAAAAATCTGTATATTTAATTTAAAATGTACTTGACGCTTTTTTTTGAATAAGTTAGCCCTTTTTCCGAAGCAAATATTCGCAAATATTGAGATAAAATAAGGTACTACAAATATTTACAGGAATTATTCCCGGTTAGAAATACCTGTCATTTGTAGTACCTTCTAAGAAAAATATTGAAAATATTTT
>DXHU01000022.1 GCA_019113245.1 Candidatus Ornithospirochaeta avicola | reverse complement strand
CAATTCCGATATATTAATATGCTTTCTGTTTCTATCATTTAAGATTAATAGTAGATACAATTTTGCAGAAAAATATAATCAATGGAGAATGTCATACTACTACCAAACTGAATTTGTTGTGGCGATAGCTTATTTTTCCCATGATAACGAAAGTCTCCTCTTTTTCTCTGCACAGTCCCTGAGATAAAGATTGATGAGATTCTGATAGGATATCCCGACATCGGTTGCCTGTTCTTTGAAATATTCTATTGCATCTGCATCGATGCGTATTGTAATCTGCTTCTTGAGTTTCTTCGTATACGGGTTCTTTATGCCTTTGCTGAAATCGTAATTATCCTTCATTTCCATCTCCTGCCCAACTGGTTTTCGTATTGCTTCCTTTCTTCACTGTTCGCCTTACGAGCTGATATAATCCTAATCTCCTCATCATCTTTGCGATAGCAGTGGCAGACAATTAGGATCCGGAATTGGCTGCTCCTTCCCATCATCACGAAGCGGTCTTCTTCAAGTGAATGATTATCATCGGATATCAGCAATGCATCCTCATCGTAGAACACTGTCAGCGCCTCCTCGAATGAAATGGAATGCTTCCGTTTGTTCGCACGGTTCTTATTCGCATCCCATGAAAACGAGATGTTTCTGTACATTCATCCTCCTTCATTATAATATAATTAAGAATTATTGCAAATATATTTATATCAGCCAGTATTTCAGAATCGAGTAGCATCAGTCATCCATGAATGCCAAGTGATTGAGAAGAGCAATTGCGATATAACAATATGCTTTCTTTTTTAGCATTGACTAAATCAGGCCTTTAGCCTTAAAGCTCAGATACCCAGCACTTGAGATTATGAGGTGATCAAGAACAGAAATTCCTAAAACGGAGCCGGCTTTCACGATTTTCCTTGTCATGTCGATATCTTCACTGCTCGGGTTAAGACGGCCTGATGGATGGTTATGAGCAATTATTATCGCACTGGCTCTTTTCTCAATCGCATTTGAGAATACTTCTCTGGGGTGCACTATCGTCATATTCACAAGGCCGACTGTCACGGTCTCTGTGTATATGATCTCATGAGCACCGTTTAAAGCAACTACTATAAGGTGCTCCTGACTTCTGTCTGAGTAATGCCTTATTGAGTTATAGACATCCTCAGGACTTTTTATCTGCACACTCTGCTTTGCAATTCTTCTTCTACCAAGTTCTAAAGAGGCTGCGATGATTGATGCTTTTGCATTTGACAATCCGTTTATCGCGCTGAGCTCTGAGAACATTATCGATGATTTCCTGTCAAGAAGTGCAAGCACATCAGAGCTTATCTCCTCAAGGCTTCTTGTCCTGCTTCCGTTCTGGATCAGGAGCATAAGAAGTTCCTTGTCACTTAATGCCCTGATTCCGAGTCTTCCGATTTTTTCTTTTGCGTCTTCTTTCTTTTCACATGCTTCCATACCTGATAAGAAATGCGGGGTGAGTGAAAGGACATTATTTAAATGAGTACTCTCCATTTTGTATGTTACAATTTAATAAAAGGTGTTCAGATGAAAAACATTAATAGTCTTGAATTTCAAGCTGGCAGGAAAGAAGAGAAACTGCCCTATGATAATCCTGATTTCCCTTATCTTGCATCAAGAGCGGATTTAAATTCTTACAGTGAACCTTTTATTCCGTGGCATTGGCATAATGCTATTGAGCTCTTTTATATGGAGAGTGGAGAACTTGAATATTGCACACCACATCAGAGACTATTGTTTGCCGCTGGCTCTGCAGGAATTGTGAATGCAAACGTGCTTCATAAGACGCAGGTAAAGAGGCGTCATGAAAAAAACATACAGCTTTTGCATATATTTAATCCTATTTTGCTTGCAGGCTATCATGGCAGTTTGATTGAGAGAAAGTACGTATTGCCAATTACTTCATCAACACAGTTTGACATAATTGCCTTTTCTCCAGAAGATCCTAAACACGAATTTATAATTGATTTGATATACTCGTCTTTTCTTCTCAAAGAAGATGAATTTGGATACGAAATAAAAATTAGGGAAAATCTTTCAAGAATATGGATGGAAAGCTTTTACATGTGGAAAGCCTCAGGCTGTAGCAAAGCGAAAAATGCAGAGACAACGGACAAACTGAAAGACATGATGATATTCATTCACGAGCACTACTCAGAAAAGATTTACATACGCGAGCTTGCTTCTGCTGTTTTTTTAAGCGAGAGAGAATGCTACAGGGTATTTCAAAATCATTTACATATGACACCCGTTGATTACATCAGAAGTTACCGTATTCAGATAGCATGCCAGATGTTGGCAGAATCCAATGTTTCAATAACAGAAGTAGGGTTTTCCTGCGGTATGGAAAGCATAAGCTACTTTGGGAAAGTTTTTCGTGAAAATACGGGATATACTCCTCGTGAATATCGTATGATTTGTCAGAATAAGAATAAAAATTGTCATAATCAAGATATGTAATTCCGACATACGGCAATATAATGATATTGTACAGAAACTATCAGGAGGTGCGGTATGATGTTGAAATTGAGAATCTTGAATATACCTGGTTTTATCAAAACAATCAATTCATGCAAGGGCCGAATTTTGAAGCTGGATTCTGATGGAAATAAAGTGAATATCAAAGGACAGATACAAATCCAGAAAGAAATGGAGAACCAGTACAAGACCAACGGAAATTTTCTTCCCATCTCTTTAAATTTTGAGAAACCGGAGGATTATCTTTCGGTTGTGTACTATTACATTGGTGACTGCTGAGCAGTTAACACCCTCACATTTTATACGAAAGGAAACACCACCTTTCCCTGAGGATCTGCGTGCGTTATTGCATTAGATCCTCTTGTTTTTTTTGAGGACAGAAAATGATACTGGATTGCTATACTGCGGAAAAACAATTGGAATGGGCTGCACATCAGAATCCTGGGGGCTGGGTTAACCATTCAAAGTTTGTAGCCATTGCCTGCAAGAGAATAGCAGATAAATGTGATAATCTCTCTTCAGACCTGGCATATTGCTATGGTTTGCTTCATGACATTGGAAGATATACAGGCATCAGCTCTGAGCGCCATCTTATTGACGGATACCGTTTTTGTAATGGCTTTAGATGGGACAAGGCTGCACAGATTTGTATCTCTCATGCCTTCATGATTAAGAACATTCATTCATCCATAGGGGTTTTTGATGTCACAGATGAGGATTTTCTTTTTATTAAAAGATTTCTGGAAACAGCTAACTATGATGATTATGACCGTCTTGTACAATTATGCGATGCGCTTTCTCTTCCAACTGGGTTCTGTATTCTGGAAAAGAGATTTGTGGATGTAGCATTACGGTATGGCATGCATCCTTACACGCTCGCCCGATGGAAGAAAACAATTGAAATAAAAGAATATTTTGAAAGAAAAGCAGATTGCTCAATTTATGATTTGCTTCCAGAAGTTAAAAAAAATATTTTTTGAAAGGACTTTTCTTCTTGTTGAGAGAATCATACTGTGAGATAATCTTTACAGGGGATTATTATGAGGAAGAAATGGTTTTTGCTTTTAGCTCTGCTGTGCCTTTTAGTACTCTCATCATGCGGTTTCAATGCATCTGAAGAGTTCGATAAAATCCTGGTAAGCCTTACAAAAGGTGATGCTCTGGACAAAATCCAGAGCATGGTTGAAGAATATGAAGATTCATTTTTCAGCGAGATTGAAAAGCTGGACAGGAGCTACCAGAACAAGAGAAGCCAGCTTGACAAGAAAGAGGAAAGTCTTGAGGCGAAGCTGGAAAAAGCTACAAGCTGGAGTGATGTTGAAAGAATCATGGTCGATGGCCAGAAGCTTGAAGAGGAGATGGATAAGGCCAGAGATGAGTACAATGAGAACATTAATGCGCTTTATAAATATAGCATAAGAGAACTTTCTGACGAATTTGGAAACTACATCATAAAATTCCTTGATGCAGAAGATTCCTGGAATGCGCTCACCTGGGGTGATGATTATTTCTCAATCGATGTTCCTATTACATATAAAGCGGGCTCAGAGGAAGTCACACGCTCCCTTTCCCGCTCTGAGATAGAAGGAAGGTATGTTAACATAGAAAGCGACATATACGGCTATCTTTCTGATTCCGTGATAATCAAGGATGTAAGGAACGAAAGCGGAGAGAGCATCAGCAGCCTTGACAGCTATCCTCTTTCTGTCCCCTTTGGAAATTCATTTGATGTAGATATCTCAATTCCTGTAAGCTACAGCTACAACGGAATTGGCGGAGATAGCGAGGTCCATACATACGAAGCAGAGCTATCTGATTTAATTGATATCCCGTCTCCAGATGCTGAGGGGTATATAATCCTCGGATACAGCACAGGAAGCGAGTATTCTTCAGACTCTGAGCTGTATAACTCAGATAACCCTGCAAGCGCTCTAGACCTGCTTGATAAGACACTTTATGCGCAGTATGTCAGTTTTGATACGGACTATATAATCCAGGACCTCAATGGGGATAAGAATGGAAAGCTCAATTACGGTGAGACCGTCAATTTCTATCCTCTTATTATGAATACAGGAACGATAAGTGCAGACTTAAAGGTCTCTGTTGAGTGCCTGAGTGAGGAAGCAAAGCTGGAAAAGATAGGTTCTCCGGATAGTTATGAGAACTATGTCTATTCCTCCAGAATACTCATTGCAGCAGGAGAGGACTCTTCTGTTGTACGCTCAAAAGATAACATAAATGACAGCTATTTTGAGCGCAACATGCCTGATAACCGCTATCAGATAAGCGTACCTGTAACAGAGGATATCGAGGCTGTTGATGTCCTTGTCAAGGTAAGCGCAGGAGAATACACATCTCAAAAAGCTGTTAGCATTCCTGTTGCAAAATCAGGATTCGATGCAGAGATTGTAAGCTACAAGATTCATGATGAGGCAAATGAGGATGGAGTAATCAATCCAGGAGAGAGCATTACTCTTGATGTGCTGTGGAAGCTTAAAGATGGCTCAGACAGCGCATATAATCTTACAAGCATAATGAGCACAAGCGATGCTGGCATTCAGATAAACACAGGAAGGGCAAGCTATGCAAGCCTTGAAGAGGGCAAGTATGTCTCGCTCTATGGCTCATCCTCGAGTGAGAATAATGGAATAAGGTACCTTAATGCAGAGGGCAAGGGAAGGTACAAGTTCACTGTAAGTGATAAGACAGAGCCAAATAACATCACGCTTACATTCACACTTTCAACTCCTCTTGGAGCAAGCTCATCAGATAGCATCATGCTGCCGGTGAAGTACACGGATGCAAACATAGTTCTTGAGAAATTCGATTTCCTTGAGACTGACGGGGACGGGGACAAGACAATCAACCCGGGTGAGACAATCAGGGTAGGATATCTTTTCAAGAACACAGGAAAGAGTGCCCTGGCAGAGCCTAAAATCATATTCACCACAGAGACAAAGGGTGTGCAGATTCTCTCTCAGTCAATCAGAAGCGGGGATTACTGGAACTCAGGAAGACGTGTAAGCACATATTATTTCAATTCTTCTGCAGATACGACAAATACATCGAAGGAGAGAGGAATTGAGATAAAGGTCAGTCCTGATTATGAGGCAGGAACTCCAATAGTCATCAAATGGACTGCAACAGGGGTTGGATGCCCGGAAGGAGGATGGAGCGGGGAGATAGAACTTCCTGTTGTGAGTGTTAGAAGCAATCCTGTAATCACGCGCTATCAGATATTCGATCCGGATGAGAACAATGACGGTATTGCAAGTCCTGGAGAGACCGTATCTCTTGACTTTGCTTTGCGCAACTCAGGTGAGGCAAGAATCAGAAACCTTACATGGACACTCTCGACAGACAGCGAATATATAAATATTCCAAACAAAGGGCCGTTTAAATATAACAGCGAAATCAGGGCAGGCTATTATCTTCTTGCCGCAAAGGGGAGAACTACGAATTCAAACCCATCCAGTCTCTCTTCCTCATCAAGCATGAAGATAGAAGTCAAGGATGATGCTCCAGAGAATACTGTAGCCCATGTGACGGTGAGCATGAGCGACGGTATCAATGTGTGGGAGAGAACAATTCCTGTTGTGATCAGGAAGCCGGACTCGAAGCTCTCTATTGAAAAGAGCGTGCTTATTGATTCCATAAACGGAAACGGAGTATGTGAAATCGGAGAGGTCGCTTATCTTGATTTTGCAGTTTTAAACAGCGGGAAGAGCAGTGTCAGTGTTAAGGCAACGCTTGAAAGCAATACAGATGGAGTAATTGTCACAAAATCCAGCTACAATTATGGCACAATCAGCGGAAACAACATAAAGACAATTCTATCAGGAAAGAATCAGAGTACGGAGCTTAGGAGAGTTTCGATAAGCAGCACTCTTTCAAACAAGAGCGCAAACTGTCTTTCCTTCCGCATTGCAAATGATGCAGAAGAAGGGAAGACTGCATCGCTGACACTCACACTTTCAAATGGATATGATGAGTGGAAAGTGCCAATTTCATTTGAGATAAAGAAGCCTGAGCTTGGACTTGATGCCTCAATTGGCTATTACAACAAGGACAGCTTTGAGAAAGTATATCCTGGAAAGGAGTTTGCAGTCCGCATTGAGGCTGAAAACACAGGAGTCAATGCGATAAACGGACTGAAGATGTACACATCAAGTGAGAGCGAATATGCATCGGGCTTTAAAAAGGTATGGGACTTTGAGACAATTTCAAGCGGAAGAAGCAAGAGCCTGAGAAGCTATGATGATGATAGGATAAAAATCTCAAAGGATGCACCTGTTGGAGAGGAAGTGACAATGGTCTTCACCTTTAGTGACAGCAGCGGACTTGAAAAGTCATTCAAAAAGACTTTCACAGTAGGCCCTGAGCGCTTTGATCCAGAAATCCTCTCATCAAAGGTCTACGGGCTTAGCGCAAAGGGAGAGAATAAGCTTGAAAAGGGCGGATATGCCTATATAGATATGGCTGTTAACAACATCGGTCCTCAAAGCGGAAATGTGAGAGTTGAAGTAAGAAGCACTGACAGCGATATTACTGTAAACACGCCGGTGATAAACATCGGAAATGTCGACAGCGGGTACACATTCCTTTTAAGCAACACTTCAAGCCGTTACAGCTGGCAGAACAGGAACAATGCTGTATCAGCAATGCAGAACGGGCAGGGTGCTGAGGTGAGGATTTCTCCAGATGCAGCTGATGGCCTGCACAAGGTTGAAATCCTTATATATGACTCAGATAATCTTGTGCATACTGAGGAAGTGAATATTCTTATCAGGTGATCATCATCCTCCGGAGAAGTCCACTCCGGAGGATTTTTCTGCTAAAATAGCGCTATGAAGAAATACAAGATAGGTGAAATAGCAGTAAAGCTGAACATCACAATCAGAACAATAAGGTATTATGAGGAGGAAGGACTAATCAAGGTCTCAAGATCCAGCGGGAACCAGAGATTCTACACGGAGAGGGACATAATAATCTTGAAGAGAATCATCGAGCTCAGGAGCCTTGGATTTTCCATTGATGAGATAAAGAAGATAATAAGGCTCAAAAAAATAGATGAGAGCGGAAACAGAAGAAGGGAAGAGCTTCTAAAGGCATACCGGGCAAAGCTTTCTCAGGCGCTTGAGAAAAAGAAGAAGACAGAGATATACATCAGTGAGCTGTCCTGGAGGCTGAAGCAGCTTGAGAGCGCAAAAGATAATTTCACATCTTGCCCGGGAGAGCTGTGCAGAACATGCTCATTTAAGGACAGGTGTACATTCTACTCTTCTGAGACTATCAATTGATCCTTCTGTACTCATTGAGCGCGCTTTCAATCTCCTTTGCCATGATATCTTCTGCTTCTTTAACATTTATCTTCTTATCCACAGCATCCTTGATGGTCTTCTGGAAAGAATGGTAGATCTGGTAGGCAGAAGGAATCCAGAGTCCCATGACCTTGTCTGATGATTCTGATATTATCTCTGGAGCAACGCTGAAAAGGGGATTTTCCTCTAAAAAACTCTTCCACTGAGGATTGTCATATACTTTTTTGTTCACGGGAACATATCCGGTGTTCATTGCAAAGTAAAGCTGTACATCTTCACTGATAAGGTACTCTGCTACTTCTTTCACGCCATAATTTTGGGAAAAGAATGCAAGATATCCTCCTCCAATATTCTCTCCTCCTGTTGCATTTTCATTCACAAGAGGAGCGGGGGAGACTGAGAGATCAAAGCGTCCGTTGATTTTATTAATCATGTTCTCAAGATTGGATGAGGAGAGGAAGACAGATGCAGTCTTTCCTGTCAGGAACTCATCCTCAGCACCGCTTGTGATGCTGTTAAGAGCACCTGTTTCAGAAAGCGCTATCCATTTTTCAAGAAAGAAAGTGAACGTTCCGTTATCGTCAAAGAGCACGTTTTCCGGTATCCCGTCATGGCCGTTCCTGTTATCGGTAATGTAGCATCCGCCGTTCTGGGAGGAGAGGAAAGTAATCATCTCGTATGTGGATGGGACACAAGAGAGAATATATGCTCCTGTTTTCTCTTTCATCACCTTTCCTGCCGCTGTCATCTCATCCAGAGTGGAGGGGATAGCAAGAGATGCCTCTTCAAAAAGCGTAGCATTGGAGTACATCAGAAGGGCTGAGGCAGAAAACGGAAGTCCTATATGCACATCCTTATATGAGTATTCTGAAAGTGCTTTATCAAGGAGCACAGATGTGTCGATCTCAAGCTCTTCAGGAGTCACCAGAAAGCGGCTTCTTGACATGTCAAGCGCGCTTGTAGCATCCAGTATGGCAATGTCTGGAAGGGTTTTCCCTCCAGCTGATTCTGCGCTTTTCACTTTTGTAAGCACATCGCTTGCACTGCCCTGATAAACAGCCTTTATTTTCAGATTTTCGTGCGTGCTGTTGAAATTATCAACTATGTTTTCAAATGCCTCTGCCTTTGCCCCCGTGTTTGAGTGCCATATTTCTATTGTATTCTCATCTTCTTTTGCTCCGGACGGAAAAAGGGATGAGATAAAGAGAAGTGATGACATAAACAGCAATACAGATCTTTTCATTTTTCCTCCTATTAAAACAGAAGACTATCTTCTGTTGCTGAAAATATTCTTTTTCTCATGCTGAGTATCAAAAAAAGACTCAGAATGAAGATGAATGAAATTGAGGCAAAAACTGCTCCCATATTTCCATCTTCGATAAAACCAAGCTGGTTTATGGCAATCTGGAGCATCCTGCTTTCCTCGCTTGAGGACACCACTAATGGCCAGAGATATGAGTTGAACTGATTTAAAAAAGCCTGGATGAAGATAAGAGCTATCGTGTTGCGGATGAGAGGAACAATTATCTTTATGAGAATCATGCAATCCTCAGCTCCGTCGATTTTTGCAGCTCCAATCAGTTCTTCTGGAACAGAGGAAAGAGAGAGATGGATTATTATGAAAGAAGAGGCTGAATATATGCATGCGCAACTGATGCCTTGAAGCGTATCAAGAAGTCCAAGTGCTGCTATTATTTTATAATTAGAATGCAGGACCACATCCTGAGGAATCAACATGGGGATAATCAGAATGGCAGATATTGCCTTTCTGAAACGGAAATTCATATTGCTTATTGCATAGGATGCAGGAAGTATGATCAGTATTCTCAGAGCTCCTGTCACCATTGCAACTGCAATTGTGTTGATTAAAGGTCTCAATAAAGAATATGAGTCAAATATTGCCTTATAGTTCTCAAAATGCAATGCTGATGGGAAAAATCTGGCAGGAGTGGAGTAGAAGTCTGAAGGAGAGAATAAAGAAAGGCAGACTGCATGAAAAAGGGGGAAAATGAGCAGGACGGCAAATATGAGGATGAGAGCCTTTTTAATCATGTTTCCTCCTCTTCGCAAAAAAAAGCGATGACGAGATGCTGAGGCTGAGCATAAGAGTTGAAATAGAGTTCGCATATGAGTAATTCATGTTGTTGAATGCTTCCACATAATAAAAGAACATTATGCTTTCTGTGCTTCTGAAAGGACCTCCTGATGTCAAAATCATTATGGGAGAGGAAATCAGAAGAGCATCCTTTATTCCAAGAGCGAGCACAAGGAAGATGGCTTTCTTTATCAAGGGAATTTCTATTGAGAAAAAAAGCCGGCTTTTCTTTGCTCCGTCAATCATGGCCATTTCAATTATGCTCTTATCAATGGATCTGAAAGATGAGTAGAGTATTATGTAATTAATAGCAACATCAAGAAATAATGATAAAAACACAAGAGATGCAAAGGATCCGGAAGTGCTGTCCAGTAAAGAGAAATCAAGGCCCAGCATCCTGTTAATTATCCCGCTGTGTGATGAAAGCATCTTCTTGAAAACAACTGCAATGAGCGCAAGAGAAAAAGAAAGGGGAATAATATATATATTTCTAAAAAAGAGAGATATTTTGTCATCTTTTCTCGTAAGAGCGGCAAGAACAAGAGAAAAAAGCGTATTAATAGGAATGAATAAGAGAGTGAACAGTAGTGTGTTCTTAACAGAAAGAAGGAAATATCTCTTTTTAAAGAGGCTTATATACCCGCTGGGAGAGGAGAGAGAAGAGAAAGCTGCTGCAAGTGCTGGCAGGATGAAGAAAACAGTTGCCAGGATGAGGGAAGGAAGAAGATATAAGTATGCCTTTCTTTTATAAGTCATCTAGGAAAATATAACCTGAATATAAGAATATAATCAATACTGAACTTAAATAATTTCTTATATTACAAGAGAATATATTACATGTAAAAACATTACGTAAGTTTTTTTAATGTCATAAATCATATGCTAACTTATTGTATTTGATGAAAAAAGAAGGGCATGAGGAAAGCCCCATGCCCGTGATTCTTAAAATGCATTTCAGCACTCTTTTCCGTACACTTCAAGCTGAATCAGAGCAGGGAACGGGGAAGGGTCATCTGCCTTGATGAGCGAATGGAGTGTTAGCGCGCTTATCTTCCTTTGCTTGATATCAAAGCTCTGTGCCCCGTCTTTCTTTACGAAATTGAAGACTTCCGTGCTCCCGTCTGAGAATGTGATTTCCGCACTGTCCCACCATGCATCATGCGGGAAATCTGCGCGGTTATAGAACACAATCCTGTCAACAAGCACATCACGGCAGAAATCAATATACATCTCAGCCTTCGGGTCCTTATTGATTCCCCAGCTTGACCATGGCCATCTTCCGTGGTTGTTTGCAGCAATTATGCCGTCCATTGCATTGCGGGAAGCAAACACGCTTTCTCCTCTTGTCTCGATATTTGCCTTGCTGTGAGGGAAGAATGCAGTGTTCTCATGGCTGTCATATGGATTTAAAGCAAGATTCCTGTATCCGTATTCCCAGCTGTATGCATTTCTTATCCACAGGAAATGGATATCTCCCTTGAATGCGGCAGGGTGATAGCAGTCATGCTTCTGTCCAAAGGGAACAGTGAGGCAATATGCACTTCCGTCAGTGTATACTGTGCTTCTTCCAAGGACTGCATCAAGCTGGATTGTCACAAAGCCTTTTCCTTCTGCTGTGACTTTGATTACATCTCCTTCCTTGTATTCTTCTTCAAATACGAGGTAAGCTTCGTTTTTCTGCTCTGCAGAGCGGTATACAGATCCTTCTCTTATGATTTCAATTTTCACTTTTTTCTCCTTGTTCTCTATATGTTATTTTCCATTCAAGATCTTTTACAAACGGCACCAGACATCTATAAATAGGGCTTTTCCACATCTTCATCAGTCTCTGGTCAGAAATCTCAATGATTTCCTTCTCAATCTTTTCTGCACCTGTAAAGTTTATTTCAAAGGAAGGAAATGAAATCCTGTTTTCACTAATTTCAGGCTCCTCCTGAGTTATTATGCTCAGGCATGGAGAAAGTGATGAAGATGTCTCATCCTTTACTTTGATGCTACCATCCTTGCGGTTGAAGAATACGGATCTGACATAGCTTTCAATTCTCTCATCGCCGTAAGCCTTCTCAAGATGGAATGAGATGGAAGATTGGCTTACCTTTCTCTCTGTTACCCTGAACTCTTTTCCTGCTTTCTGTTCAACAGGAGGGAAATTGACCGTGTTATGATAAATGCTCCTCATCGGGAATAGAGTGTAGCGCTCAGGAGAGAATGTCTTTTTTGTGTAAGTTTCAACTCCGATGTCTATTAAAAGAGGCTTCTTGCCCTTATAAAGAGTTATGGATCCCACATCATTATGGTTGTGGCTGTCATCATTTGACCCGCTCTTTACAGCAAGCGTGATATCTTTTTCTCTGTAGATTGTAAGACCCACTGAGGGAAAGTCAGTAAAGGAAAGAGCTTTCCTTTTTTTGCTTTCTCCCTTATATGTTCTTATTTTCTTGTCAGAAGAAAGGGCAAGAAGCATGTAAAAGAGATTGTAGTTGTTGTCCTCCTCTCCCTTATATGTCTCTTTTATGTAGTCCTTTCTCGCATGAGCCATCATCTCTTCATTCCCGCATTTTTCAGCAAAAAGGAATTCTCGTGCTGAAAGCCTTCCTGCCTTTGGTGAGCAGTCCGCAAAATTGAGATAGATGTCGTCCTGGACAAACACTTTCTCAATATATGAAGCGATGTTTCTGATCTTCTCGTTCTCAAAAACCGGCGTCATGGCTCCATTTGCAACTCTGTCCAGCAGATAGAGGCACCCGAAGAGTGCAAGTCCTGCAGCATGATAATAAGATGCCCCTTCATCGCAGCATCCGTCTTTTTTGTATTCATCAAGCCACAGATCCATTGTCCTGACAGCTTTTTTTATCACAAGAGAAAGCTCTTTTTCTGAAAGTGGAAGAGAGATGGCTGCAACCAGCACGTTCTGCGTGCACCAGACGCTCCAGTTATTGAGCTTTCCGCATCCTCCCATCCACCAGAAATGATCCTCAAGATATGGCCTGATTACCCTCCTCATGAGTTCAAATTCGATATCTTTTTTCAGAATCGGATCGATTTTTGTTCCAAGAACCTCTTTTACAAGAGCAAGGATTTCTCCGCTTTCGCATGCAAAGAGATCCAGAACAGGACGGGAGATATCGGGAGTCGGAAGCTGAGGCGTGTCACGGATGTAGCTGTTATGTGCCGGAATAACCCATGAAGGCTCACTTAAAAGGCTGTAGATCCCGTTTTCAATCTCAGGGATGAATCTTCCTTCATTCTCAAGAGCTTCAGCGCATGTAAGGACGCTGAGCTTCCTGCGCTTGAAAAAATACAAAGTCTCATGATGCTTTCTGTCCCCGGTTGCAAAGAATTCCCTGAACAGAGGAAGGCTTATTTCACTGTAGCCTTTTTTAAGCATTGAATCTGCATTCTTTATATAAGCTCTTCTTGTCTTTTCGTCCACTTCATCATATAAGGCGCGGTTTGAAGATGAGAAGTCAGAAAATGAGGCGGGTGTGACATTGCAGCCTTTCAGCGCATTCTTTACCAGATGCATTTCCATTCTCCAGAAAGTCTCATCAGGGCTTCGAGCCAGTAATAGTCTCCCCAGGATACAGGCTCATCGACACCGTTTTCTGTACATGTGTTGTACGGGCTTTTCTTGCTGTATGTGCCATGCTTTATAAGTCCGTTTGTGCTCATATCGTCCTTATCTGTCATGCATGTGTCATAAACAGCCTTCAGAAGCTCCTTTGCAATCATCTTGTATTTCACGCTCTTTTCATACATGTTGAGCTTCTCATAGCTTTCTGCAGCCTCAAGGCATCCGCATGCGACGATTGATGCGCTGGATGAATCCCTTGGTTCATCGCCTGAAGTGAAGATCAGATCCCAGTAAGGAATCTTGTCCTCAGGAAGTTTTGAGAGGAAATAGTCAAGGACAGCCTCAAATTTGTCAAGGTATTTCATCTCCTTTGTGTGGCGGTAGCTGAGTGCCATGCCGTATACACCCCATGCCTGACCGCGTGCCCATGAAGAGTCAGCCTTGTAGCCCTGGCATGTTTCTCCTCTTACAGGCTTTCCAGTCTCCGGGTCCATGAAGAATGTGTGGAATGTGGAATTGTCGCTTCTGAAGCTGTTTGCCATGCATGTTGCAGTATGAAGAAGCGCAGTTTTCCTGTATTTCTCATCCCCTGTTTCATCGCTTGCCCAGTAAAGGAGCGGAAGATTCAGAAGGCAGTCTATTATATAGCGGTAATTCTCTTTTGCACCGAATGCACCCCATGCTTGCAGAAACTGTCCTTTTCCCTGCCATCTTCTTAAAAGCTGGTCTGCGGCTTTGATTGCGGCATCCCGTGCTCCTGCGCTTTGTGTGAGCATGTAGTCATATACGCAGCTCGGGGTATAGAGGAATCCCATGTCATGATGATCGACAGCAATCTTCTCATCGATTCTCTTTCTGAAGCTCTCGGTGAATATCTGGGCAACTCTCTTTATCTCCTCATCCTTTGAGTACTCATATATCAGCCAGAGCTCACCCGGCCAGAATCCGGTTGTCCATTCAACATTTTCTATCGGGTAATAGAATCCATCCTTTCCGGCCTCGCTCTGGCAGGAATAGGTGAATTCCTTCAAATTCCTTCTGATAATGGCATATGCATTATCCAGCGCCCTGATTCTCTCGCTTTCACTCAAGAGTTTCTTTTCCATAGTCATTTCTCCTTTGTGTTTCCTAAACTGTCTATATATTCGCTGGGCGAAAGCCCTGTTACTTTCTTGAACACCTTCGAGAAGTAGAATGGGGACTCAAAGCCGAGAGATGTCGCAACACTGTAAATCTTTGCATCGCTTGTGGCCATCATCTGCTTTGCTCTTGTTATCTTCTCCTTTGTCACATAATCGACAAAACTCATACCGCAGAGGCGCGAAAAAAGGCTTGAAAGATATGCCTGGCTGTAGCCGAATAGATCAGCCACCTCTTTCAGGCTCAGCTTTCTTGAGATATTGTCGATGATATAGCCCTGAATCTTGTTTATCTGGATCATCCTGTAATCCTGGCGCCTTTTCTCAAGTTCCTCTATAAGCCCTTTTTCAAGATGCTCTAAAAAACTGATGCAGTCGCTGCTGTTGCGGGCAAGGTAAAGCGAGCGGTAGCCCGATGTGGAGTATGGCCTAAAAATCTCCTCAAGCATCTCCTCGCATTCAGGAATGAGGTTTGTTGCCATATAAAGGACGTTTGAAGAGATATCCATAGCACTTTCAAACAATATGTCCTCATATCTCATGTGATTGATGAGATCTGAGAGCACTTGTTCTATCTCCTCTCCCTTGAGTTCTTCAAATGCTTGCTTTATCCTTTCGCGGTATTGAGAGAAATCTAAATCATTTCCTTCAAAGTTCTCGTTCTGCCTGTGTGTGGAAATGAGGATTTCATCGCTTTCGGTTTTCTTTGTGCTCAGCACTTTCGCTTTGTGAAATGAGCTTGAAATCTGAAGAATATTGTCAACGGCGGGCCCGACAGATGATGTGGCTTTGAGACTGAAAAGGGATCTTACATTCTCCTGGGCATTTCTCAGAGCCTGGAAAATCTGGTTGTAGTAGCCCCCCGCATCCTGTGCATTGAACGCAAAAATCACAGCCGCATGGGAAAGATCAAGAGGGACTATGTGGTTTTTCATATAGCGGCTGATGGAATCTGAAAGGAGTGTGATGGCAGATTTGTAAAGTGCCACTGCCTGGCTTTTATCCATGTTTTCAGAAATCTCGATCTTGGTGTAGGAGACGACATATTTCGAAAATGAGATGTCAAGAGCGAGGCTTTCTGCCTGTGCTTTTACATCCTCGTCATCATTTAGCTTGAAAAGCAGGCGGAAGAAGAAGCTCTCGACAAGGCTTTCAGAGCTTTTTATATCCTCAGAGAGTATTTTCTTCTTGTTTTCCCTGGCTTTCCTTGCTTTATCAAGCGCCTTCAATAGGTCATCTCTGTTAAGCTCGAGTTTTACAATGTAGTCAACTACATCAAGACCGATGGCCTTTTTTACATAATCGAATTCCTCGAAGCTCGTGAGGAGGATGAAGCTTGGCCTGTCTTCTGCATCCTTCAGGTTTTCAATTACGTCAAAACCATCCATTACAGGCATCTTTATGTCAGTTATGACAATGTCCGGCTTCAGGCGTTCAATCTCTTCAAGCAGAACCTGCCCGTTCCTTGCCTTTGCGACAATCTCATAGCCTTCCTTTGTCCAATCAATCAAGGAAGAGAGCCCTGCAAGTACCACAGGTTCATCATCTGCAATTATCACACGGCTTATCATCGTCACTCCTTACAAGTTGCAGGATGCAGGATGTGCCCACTCCCTTTTTGCTCCATATCGATAGAACGTCTCTTCCATTATACTCATATTTCAGCCTTTTTGTTATATTCTCGATGCCTATATGGCGGAACATTGCGTCACTTTTTCTCTCTCCCTTTGTCTTGGTGTCAAAGCCGACTCCGTTGTCTGCCACAAGGACCGATACATAGGATGGAAAGCATTTGGCAACAATTGCAACGCATCCTTCTCCCTTTGGTTCAAGGCCATGGAATATGGCGTTTTCAACAAGGGGCTGGAGAGTGAATCGTGGAATCTTGACATCAAGGGCACTTTTTTCAATCCTCTTGATATAAGTGACTGTGCTTCCGTAGCGGTAGCGCATGATTGTCATGTAGTCATCAATGAACGAGATTTCCTCTTCAAGGCTTATCATGCCGCCCTGTCCCTTGCTTGTCACCTTCATCAGGCGCGAAAGAGAGAGGACCATTTCAGCTATGCCGTCAGCATGCTGGAGCGTTGCCATCCATTTTATCGCATTCAATGTGTTATAGAGAAAATGCGGGTTTATCTGGCTTTGAAGCATTTTATACTCAAGCTCGATTTTCGCTCTCTCATCCTCAACGCGACGCTCAATTAAGGTAGTTACTTCCTCTGAAAGGTCATTTATGCCTTTCCCTACAAGCCCGAGCTCATCGCTGGTCTCTATGCTCTCATCCCTCGTGTAATCTCCGATTCTTATCTTCCTGATTTTCTGTGCAAGACGCACTACCGGACGGTACATTATCCTGTCAAGATAGACAACCATCAGTGTGATTATCAGGAGGGCAGAAAAGACCATCATCGGAATTATGTAGCTCATTGATGTGAATCCGTCAAAGAGATCGGGCTCATTCAACAGCAAAAGAAGGGAGTATCCGTCATCAGAAATCAGCTGTTCAATCAGTAGTCCGTTGTACTTGTATACTTTCTCTTTTTCTGAAAGAGAGTAGAGAAGCCAGGAATCGGGGGATGCGAGAAAATCATTGTCGCTATAGCGGGTAACCCCGTTTTCTCCAGCTGTGTATGCCGCCCCGTCAGTGTATATTGCATATGATATATAAGGCTGATTGATATCGCTCATGACATCAAGGACTTTTGTCATGGATATGGCGGCTGTCACATAGCCAAGCGTGAGTCCTGTGTTGTAGTCTATTATCTCCATGCTCAGTCTGCTCTCAAGGTCTCCTGAGAATGAGAGTTCTGAGTAGCTTACATTGCAAAATAGGTCACTTGAGGCCTCTATTTCTCTCAGCACTCTTTCCATGTTGAGGGGCTTTGAGTTTGAGATATCGTTTCCAACCTGTATGAAGCGGGAGAAAGATGAGTCTGAGACGACTATGCGGTTTATGTAAAAGTAGGAGGGATTTGCCTCGATGAAACTGCTTATCTCCTCATAGCTGTCAAACCATGAAAGAGAATCCCCGCTCCTGAGGCTGCTTTTCAAATTCTCATTTATGCTTACCCTGATAAGTAGCTTCTCGATATTGTCCTTTATCGTGTCAAGTCTCATCATGTATTCAGAAAGCTGTGAAAAGCTGTCGCTGATGTATCTTTCTCTATATGTTCTGTTTGAGATGTTTATCAAAAGGAGTGAGAATGCGGCAAGAAGAACCATCATGATTACAAGCGAGAGCGCGATGATTTTCATTCTGATTCCACTTTCCCTGTTCATATTACAGATTGTACTAAAAAAAGCTCTGCATGTAAAAATCTTGTTAAAAATTTTAATAAAACAGTAAAAATATTACATGTTAAGCGCCCAAATCCGGTTTTAAGCTGGTTACAGTTAAAAATACGGAGGAAATTAATGAAGAAGCTTTTAGCAGTTTTACTTGCTCTTGCAGTCATTTTCTCATTTGCATCCTGTTCAAAGGATGAGAATGCAGCTTCTGCATCTGCAGAAAACGAAGTAACAACACTCACATGGGCAGTCTGGGATATCGCACAGACAGCATATTACCAGCCGCTTATCGATGCATATGAGGCAGCAAATCCGAACGTGAAGATCGAGATGGTTGACCTTGGTTCATCAGATTATTCCAACATGCTTCAGATTCAGCTCTCAGGTGGAGAGACATACGATGTAGTAGCAGTCAAGGATATTCCTGGCTACAACAACCTCGTAAAGACAAATCTTCTTGTCGACCTCACACCTTATATGGAGAAGGATGGAGTAGATGCTTCCAAGTACGGTGGAGTCGTAGAGCAGGTCACAGTTGACGGAAAGGTTTATGAGCTTCCGTTCAGAAATGACTTCTGGGTAGTATTCTACAACAAGGATCTCTTTGACGCAGCAGGCGTTGACTATCCTACAAATGACATGACATTCGAAGAGTATGATGCTCTTGTACGTGCAGTTACAAGCGGAAGCGGTGCAAGCAAGGTCTATGGCGGACATTATCATACATGGAGAAGTGCAGTACAGCTCTTTGCTATCCTCGATGGAAAGCATACAATCGTTGACGGCGGAGACTACAGCTATATGAAGCCTTACTATGACATGGTTCTTGCTCAGCAGGAAGATGGAATTGTAATGGATTATGCAATGCTCAAGACAAGCAACACTCACTACTCTGGCGTATTCTACAACAACCAGGTTGCAACAATGAACATGGGTTCATGGTTCATCGCAACTCTCATTCAGGAGATTGAGAAGGGAACAACAGAGTGCAAGAACTGGGGTATCGTTAAGTACCCGCATGCTGAAGGCGTAGAGCCGGGTTCAACACTCGGAACAATCACAGCACTCGGTATTCCTACAAACAGCGAGAACAAGGACGCTGCATGGGATTTTGTCAAGTTCGTGACAGGCGAGGAAGGAGCTGAAGTTGTAGCATCAACAGGATCATTCCCAGCAATCACAACAGATGCAACAACAGAAATCATCACAAGCATTCCTGGCTTCCCGCAGGACGAGAACAGTGCTGCAGCACTTGAGGTTGCAAACCTCTACCTTGAGATGCCTCTGCATGACAAGAGCGCAGAAATCGAGGTTGTCCTCAATCAGGTACACGATGAGATCATGACAGGCAACATCTCTGTTGACGATGGTCTTGTAAAGATGGGAGAGCAGGTTGACGCAGTACTTGCCAACTGATGCTCAGAGCCTAAAATGATGCCGTGCGTCGGTGCACGGCATTTTCTTTCAAGGAGCTTATAATATGGCAGAAGAAAAACTACCTGTAACAGACATAAAGGTTGTAAAGAGCGCGGCAAAGAAGAAAGCTGAGGTCCAGAAGCAGATTGTCGCCTACTCATTCATTGCTCCTAACTTCATCGGCTTTGCTGTCTTCACGCTTGTGCCAATCATTTTTGCATTCGCACTTGCATTTTTGAACTGGGACGGAGCAAATGCAATCACATGGGCAGGGATAAGCAATTTCACTTCTCTCATGGATGACCAGCAGTTCAGATCTTCGTTTGTAAACACGGTAATCTACTCAATTGGAACTGTTCCTCTGACACTGATTGCATCCCTTTTCCTTGCAATTGTGCTCAACCAGAAGATCAAGGGAAGGAATTTCTTCAGGACTGTGTCCTTCTTCCCCTACGTTGCATCCCTTGTCGCAATCACGGCAGTATGGAACATGATCTTCAACCCGGCAATGGGACCTGTTAACGAGATTCTCATCCGCCTTGGAGTAGAGGATCCTCCAGGATGGATTGCTGATAATGACTGGGCAATGTTTACAATGGTTCTCTTTTCAATCTGGAAGTATATGGGATACTACATGATTATATACCTGGCAGGTCTACAGGGAATCAATACAGAGCTTTATGAGGCAGCAAGCATTGACGGAGTAAACACATGGCAGAAATTCTGGTATGTTACTCTTCCTCAGCTCAGAAACACAACATTCTTTGTCCTCATCATGCTTACAATCCAGTGCTTCAAGGTATACGACATTGTATTCATGCTTGCAGGAGGAAGTGCCGGAACACTCACACAGGCAACGACTGTTCTTGTCTACGATATCTATAACAGGGCATTCAGATACCTCAGATACGGTCAGGCAAGTGCTGAGGCTCTCGTGCTGTTTATCATGGTACTTATCGTCACTATCATCCAGTTCCGTCTGGACAGGGATAAGAAATAAGGAGGCCGCGCTATGATGATTCAGTCTACAGGACAGAAAATCCTCAAGGTCCTGCTTTACATTTTCCTGATTGTTACAGCATTTTTGATGCTGATCCCGTTTGTGTGGATGCTCAGTGCTTCCTTGAAGCTGAACAAGGACGTATTCACGTTCCCGATTCAGTGGATTCCGAGCAATCCGAGATGGAGCAACTATGCAGAAATCTGGGAGAGAATCCCTCTTGCAACATACTTCTTGAACACAGTAAAGCTGACACTCATTGTCACAATACTGCAGCTTTTCACATCAAGCTTTGCAGCATATGCTTTCAGCAAGCTTGAGTTCAAGGGCAAGAAGGCACTCTTTCTTGGCTATATAGCAACAATTGCAATGCCGTGGCAGGTGTACATGGTCCCTCAGTTCATCATGATGAGAGAGATGGGACTGAACAACACACATCTGGCAATCATAATACTCCAGGCATTCTCTGCATTCGGAGTGTTCATGATGAAGCAGTTCTATGAAGGAGTTCCGACAGAGCTCTGTGAGGCAAGCCGAATTGACGGAATGACCGAGTACGGTATCTGGGCAAGGATAATGCTCCCGCTTTCAAAGCCGGCACTGGCAACACTCACGATCTTCACATTCGTGAACACATGGAACGACTTCCTCGGTCCATATCTTTATCTTACAAGGGATCATCTCAAGACTATCCAGCTTGGAATCAGATCCTTCATTGGACAGTATTCAAGTGAATACGGCCTTATCATGGCAGCCAGCGTTGTCGCGCTCATACCTGTTCTCGTCGTATTCCTGGCACTGCAGAAATACTTCGTTGAAGGAGTTGCATCAAGCGGTCTTAAAGGCTGATTGGATTTTCGGGAGAATTTACATAAAGGTGAGCAGGATGTTTTTCTGCTCCCTTTTTGTTCACAGATAATTAACCAATTTTCCCTGTCACTCTTCATTTTTTTATGGTAGAATTTGAATGTTCAGGAGGAATAGAAATGAAACCGACATTATTGGTTCTTGCAGCAGGAATGGGAAGCCGTTATGGTGGAGTAAAACAGATAGACGCAGTAGGTCAGCACGGAGAGACTCTCCTCGATTTCGGTGTATATGATGCAAAGCAGGCAGGATATGGAAAGGTTGTTTTCATCATCAGAGAAGACATTGAGCATGATTTCAGGGAGCGCCTTTTTGACAGGATTGCACGCAACATGGATGCAGAGTATGTGTTCCAGACAAAGACAAGTCTGCTTACAGACAGGGAAGTCAGGGATTCTGTAAACAGAAAGAAGCCATGGGGAACAATCCACGCACTGCTATGTGCACGTGATGTCATTGACACACCGTTTACAGTTATCAACGCAGATGACTATTACGGCAGAAGCGCATACATGCAGCTTGGTGAGTATCTTTCAAAGCTTTCAGTTGACGATACTAACCATGCCATGGTTGGCTACATGCTTGAGAACACAATGAGCAAGAGCGGATCTGTCAGCCGCGGTATCTGCACAGTCAAGGACGGAAAGCTCACATCAATGGTTGAGAACACAAAGATTGAATATACAGCAGATGGAGGTATCGTATCCCACATGGATTACGGTGATGATGTGCTGACAGGAAAGGAGACAGTTTCAATGAATTTCTTCGGTTTCACTCCAAAGGCATTTGAAAGCTTTGAGCTCTACTGGTCAGACTTCATCAGAAAGAACAGATTCGAAGAAAAGAAAGAGTGTCTTCTTCCAAATGCCGCAGGGCTTATGGTCCAGAAGGGCGAGGGCACAATCGATGTGCTGACAAGCCAGGACAAGTGGTTTGGGATGACATATCCTGAGGATAAGGCAATTGTCATGAGCGAGATCAAGGCAAAGATTGACAGCGGATATTATCCTGAAAAGCTCTGGGAGAAATAAGAGCATAAAACATTTAGTGAGGCTGCTTTGAGGTGAACCCTCAAAGCCGGACCTGAAATAAGCTTAGGCTATCTTCTCTCTGAAAATCAATGGAGGAAGGTAGCCTAATTTCATCTGTATCCTTTCCTTGTTGTAGTAGTCAATGTATTCCTCTATTGCAGCTCTGAGCTGCTCTCTCGTCTTGAACTCCTTTTCATGTCCGTAATACATTTCCTTCTTCAGCGTCGAGAAGAACGTCTCCATCTTGCTGTTGTCCAGGCAGTTGCCCTTTCTTGACATACTCTGGATGATGCCTTCCTTCTTCAGCCGATTGACGAACATTGTATGCTGGTACTGGAATCCCTGGTCAGAATGAATCATAAGTCCCTTGTGATCTGGATGGCTCTGGAGAGCCGTATCAAGCATCTTCATTACCATTTCAATATTCGGAGACGGGGAGATGTCGTAGCTTATTATCTCTCTTGTGCAGAGGTCCTTTATCGGAGACAGATAGAGCTTGCCTTCATCTGTCTGGAACTCCGTAACATCGGTTGCCCACACCTTATCGGGAGCATCGACATCAAATTGTCTGTTCAGTATGTTCGGCGCGGTTTTCCCGACCTCGCCTTTATAAGAGGAATAACGTGTTCTTTTGTATGTGGCAGGGAATAGCCCTAGCTCTTTCATCAGCCGCTTGACCTTCTTGTGATTCACAATAAGCCCTTCCTGATGTAGCGTGGCTGTTATCCTTCTGTATCCGTATCTCTTTTTATGGTATTCGAATATCTCTTCTATGCGTTTCTTTATCACCGCATCCTCATCATCCCTGTGATGCGCCTTCCAGCTCAGATACGAGCTCTTCGGCACTTTGAAGAATGATGTCAGCTCATACAGATGGAATTCGCCGCTTAGTTCTCTGATGAGCTGGTACCGCTCTTTGCGCGTGAGCGATTCCTTATCTTTTCCCGAACTAAGGGCAAAGCTTTTTTTAACAGCTCGTTCTCCCTTTTAAGAATCTCGTTCTCAAGCTTCAGGTATTCCATTGACCCTGGCTCATAATCCTCAAGCCTGGGCTTCTTCTTCCGTCCCATTCCCTGTCTTCCTCTGCCATCTTCGAGAAGAGCCTCTTCTCCGCCTTCCCGATATTTCCTCACCCATGCCTTGACTGTACTTTCGTTCAGATTGTACCTAGCTCCTGCCGTACCGGGCGTGAGTGATTCGTTTATGATAGAGTTTACCACTTCCAGCTTGAAAGAATCAGTATACATTTTGGGCATATTGCTGTGCAGAACCGCATCTACTCCATGTATCCTTGCCCTGCGCAATAGCTGCTTGAATCTATTTAACCTCATTCCCAGCCTAGCAGAGCATCTTGGCTGACTATCTTTCCCTGCCAGCGCAATTTCAAGTTCTTCCCTAAGATCTTCTTCCCTTATCTTCATGATTAAACCCTCCAAATTGGTTTTGAGTCCAACTTGAAGGGTTCATTTCACTTAGGCAGCCTTATTTTTTTCAGTGCTGCTGTGTCACATCCTTGTTGAGCGCAACATACTGAGCCATGCTGTTGTTTCCCTCACCAAAGACATGGATTGTCTCCTGTATAATCATAAATGCCGAGGGGTCGATTATATGCACGAATCTTGTGAGCTTTGCAATCATGTTGTTCGGGATGACTGTCATGATTATGGGCTTGTCGGCTCTGGAATACATGCCTTTCGCATCTATTATGCTTCCTGATTTATCAAGATCGTTGAGTATGAAGGCTCTGATCTCCTCAATCTTTTCAGATGTGATCAGGACAGTCTTTGCATAGTTTGTTCCCATGTTGAGAATGACCTTGTCCACCATGATCTGCATGACGTATGCAACTATTATTGCGAACATTGCCTTCTCGATTCCGAATGTGAATGCAGACATCAGGATGATTACGCCATCGACCAGGAAAAGCGATGTTCCAAGAGAGATCTTGCCGTATTTTGCAAGAATCTGTGCAAGGATATCGGTTCCGCCAGTGTTTGATCCACTCTTCATTACAAGACCTATTCCGAGTCCTGCAGTGACACCTCCAAACAGGCATGAAAGCCAGACATTCATATCGCGTGAAAGATCGAGGATTCCATCATAGCCAAGAAGATAGCCCCAGAAATTTGTCGCAACTGAAAGGAGAACAGAGCCAAGTACGGACTTGAAGCCGAACTGCTTTCCGAAAAGCCATACACCCACAAGGAAAAGCGGTATGTTCATCAGGAGCATCGACAGTCCGAGATCCCAGCCGAACATATGATAAAGGATAGTTGCTATACCGCTGACACCACCTGGAGCAATCTGTGAAGGGTTGGTGAAAATAGTGATTGAGAAACCTGTGATGAAAGATCCAATCACAATGTATGTGTACTCAAGAGCCAGATATCTTTTGTCGCTGGTTAATTTCATCTTATCCTCCAGCGGGTATTATATATATTTTTCCCGAGTTTGTTCAAACAGGGGATGATTTTCTTTCCAATGGGTTTGGAACAATTGATTAAGAGGCATTACTTTTTCCTTGATAGTATTGCCTCCTTTAGGCTAAAATGATACAAAGACGACAGAAAAAGGAGCTTAGTTTATCCTATGAAAAAGATTTTATTGACTTTATCTGTTTTACTGTTCTCTGTTGTAGCTCTCTTTGCAGCACAGGAGATGAATGTAACATGGCAGTGGCTTCTCGATGATCCAGAAGTCCAGTATTACCGCTACCAGCTGGATGGCACTCTTGATGACGGCTGGACAGTTGTCTCTGCAGACATTTCTGAATATACCGCAACTGGTCTTGATCCTTATTCAGACCATACTCTATATCTTGAGCGCTCGTACGATGCAATCAACTGGTCAGAAACAGCTTCATCAACAGCAGAGGCTCTTCTTGTTCTTCCTGTAGAGGAGGAAGTTGTTCCAGCAGAAGAGGAGGCACCTGCTCAGCAGGAGACTGCAGCTCCTGTTATAACACCTGCTGAGGAGACAGCTGTTCTTGAGCCTGCAGCTCTAGATCCGGTTGCTGTTGCAGATGAGGATGAAAGCCGTTTCGCATTCAGCCTCCTCATGAAAGGCTCAATGCTATTGCCTGTTGATTACGAGAATTTCAAATTCGATCCATATGTTGGAGCAACTCTCAGCTTCGACTTTGCAAACATCATCACAGTCGGTGATAACTTCGGCTTCGGCCTCAGATGGGACATTGAAGGAAATCTCGTGAATGTGATTGCTGTAAAGGATCTCTTTACAAGTGCAAAGGAATTCTTTGACATTGACAACTATGATGCATCACTGATGACAGCACTTATGTTCACAGCAGATGTACGCGCTGGATTCTTCAACCTCAATTTGGGAGTAGGTGGAGGAGCCGGAATGTATAACGGAGAGAAAGAGGGAACAATCGGACAGGATTATAAGCTCAAGGACTTCAAGATTGGAGATGCGACTTTCCAGAGTGCTGCATTCGTACAGGGTGCTCTCGGAATGAGATTCTACATGGGTTCATGCTTCTCACTCGGACTTGAGGGTGTATACCGCTTCATGCTCCCGTCAATGACTCATGTTGTTGATGCCGGTCTTGTGATGGGCTTCACATTCTGAGAAAGTGGAAACGCTTTTTGATTATCTGAAAACTACAGGGGACCTCAGTTTTGAGGTCCTTCCTTTTAAAGAAGAGGATTACTTTGTTTTAAGCAATCTTGTGTATATCCGCTTTTCTGCGTATGTGAAAGAAAGCGAGAGCATAATGCTTTCTCAAGCAGTAGAGAGAGTCCTTTCTGACGGGGACAAGGCAGAGAACTGGAGAAGCAGGAAAAATGATTACCGCTTTCTTCTCTCAATCTCTCACTGTCCGAGGTACATGAATCTTCTGCTCACGGATTCGGTCAACCTTTTTTCATCAGCAAAGGCAGTCCAGTATTATTCATTCACGCTTCACGGGGGAGGACTGAGCATCATATGCTTTAAGGGCACGGATTTATCCCTTGCTGGATGGAAGGAGGATTTTGAGACATCCTATATGAAGCGTGTCCCTTCTCAGCATTTTGCCACCCTGTATTTGAAGAGGATAGCAGGAAAGTATGATGATGAGATAGTGCTTACCGGACACAGCAAGGGTGGAAACCTTGCAGTCTTCTCTTTTTTGAATTCTTCAGAAAGCGTCAAGAAAAAAGTGAAAGGTGTGTACAATTTTGACGGCCCTGGTTTTCTTCCCGCATCTCCGACAGCACTGAAAATGAAGAAGTGTGAAGACAGAATAATGACATATGTCCCGTCAAGCAGCATGATTGGCATGATAATGGAGCATGCTGAAGAGTACTCTGTAATCGCATCATCCTATTTTTCTATCTTTCAGCACGATCCTTATTCATGGCTCTTTGACGGCAGAAGTTTTTGCTATCTTGAAAAGAGAGACAGGCACTCTCTTTTCTTTGACCGTACAGTTTCAGCATGGCTTGAGAAAGTGACAATTGCAGAGCGCATGAAGTTTACAGAAATTCTTTTTTCTCTTTATGAGAAGGCTGGGTACAAGGATTTTGTTGGATATTCAAAGAAGGTACTCACAGATGCTCCGAGGATGGCAAAGCTCTATATGAAGCTGAGCAGCGAGGAGAAAAAGGTAGTATCCTCAATGGTTAAATCACTCATAAAAACATTTTTAGAGCTTGAAAGGAAGAAAGGCTCAAAATAATCAGGAGAAAGACAGCATAATGCGTTTAGAATCTATGTTTTTGGTAAACAGAGCAGCAAAGAGTGGGAAAGCATTCTAAATGACAAAGTGCTTTTAATATGATAGAGTTAATTATCTGAAAAAGATTGTTTGAGGTTTGAATAAATATGAAGGACAGGTATGTGGAATCCTGTATAGGCTATCTCAGATTCGGTTACGATTTTGACGGCCTTGATTTCCCGCAGCTTTCTGAACAGCTGTTTACAAAGATACTGGAAGGCGATGAGAGTGCCGATGATGCAATTGAAGACTACAAAAAGAGGATGAATCTTTCTGACAGTTATGATGCATCTTTTGATGAGTTTTCTCTCTATCCTGATACAAGGTGCCTTGTCAACTATTTCAATATAAAGGACAAAAGTCTTCTGAAGAAGGCTGAGATGTTCATCTCATCTGTGAGAATATGTGAGCTTCTTGAAAAAGGGCAGGATGATGTTGTAACAGACTTCGGTTATCTGAGGAGACTGCACTCAGTCTTTTTCGGGGACATATATCCGTCTGCCGGAGCAATCAGGACAAAAAGCATAAGCAAGAAGACGGAGTTCTGCCGTCCTGAGTACATAGAGAAAATGGGGCAGGAGATCTTCAGAAAGCTTTCTGATGCATCATATTTGAAAGACCTTGAGGATCAGGATGATTTTATCAACGAGCTTGCATATTTCATGGGTGAAGTTGAAGCTCTTCATCCATTCATGGAGGGAAACGGACGCACAAGCCGCTTCTTCTTTACAACTCTTGCCCTGAATGCCGGCTATGAGATTCACTGGGAGAATGCGGATGCAGATAATTTCCTTGAAGCGAACATAGCGGCAATTGAGGGAGACTACCAGCCTCTTGTTGACGTGCTTGAGGAAATAATAATCAGAAAGGAGGACTGAGTATGGGCGCTCTAGTTTTCTTCATAATCGTAATTGCACTTCACTTTACTTGCCTTGTGAAAAAATGGGAAGTCATGAAATCAGTCAGCAAGGCCCTTATAATTCCATCTCTTTTTGCTCTGTTTTTATCTGTTGCCTCATCGCTGTCACTTGTAATTTCAAACTGGCACTTTATAACGGCGGCCCTTTTCTTCTATACCATTGGAGATGTGTTTCTTGAATTCAGGGCAAAGGAGATTTTCTTTGCCGGCGTGCTCTCATTTGCATTCGGGCATGTTGCATATATAGTATATTTCCTTCTCTCTGGTTTCTCTTTCCCTCTTTTTGTGCTTTATCTTGGAATCTGCTACCTGCTTCATAAAGCGCTCTTTGAGAGCTTAGTGATAGACAAAAAGGAGAAGGACTGGATCAAGTACGCAGTATATATTTCATTTGTATCAGCCCTTGCTGTTGCCGCAGGAAGCGCAAGCTGGAACGGTATCTGGATTGCGCGTATTATTGCTCTTCTCGGATGCATATCATATGCGTTCTCTGACTCTCTAGTAATCTACCGCATGAGAAAGGTTGACAGCAGCATTTCCAATGAGGTTCTCATAATGATGAGCTACATTGCGGCAAATGCGCTTATTCTTTCTTCTATACTGCTCAAATCTCAAGCAGTGTGAATTCGTTTTTTCTGTAATTAATCATGCCCTCTTTCTTCATCCTTGAAAGGACTGCAGAGAGGGCAGAGCGGTCTGTAGAAAGGTACCTTGCCATCTCTTCCCTGTTATAAGAGAGCCTTATGGTCCTGCATCCCTTACGCTCTGATTCTTCTTTTAAAAGTGAAAGGACCTTGTCCTTTATGCTCTTTTCCATAAGGTGTTCAATCCTCTTTGTCAGATACAGGTTTCTCTCTGCAAGGATCTTTAAAAGGTTGTTTACAGCTTTTATGTTCTTCTTTATCTCTGCCGTGTCCAAAAACACAACAGATGAGTCTTGGATGGCAGAAATCTCTACAGGGCTTTCTCTTTCAAGGATGGAGAAGGCCTCTGCAAAGACATCCCCGCTTTCAGCAAGGGATACAGTGTTCTCATTTCCATCCGCACTTATTCTTGTAATCTTCAGCAGTCCGGATTTTACGAACATCACAGATGTATTCTTCTCCTGGGCCCTGATTATCACAGAGCCTTTCTTGTAAAATCTTTCCTCTCTTATGATTTTCTTAACTTCGTCTTCTGTGAGAGAGGAAAAGAGAGTGTCAGTATTTGAGAGTAAGCCCATCGTCCTTCTTCTTCCTGATAATCTCGGAAAGCTTTATCTTGACTTTCTTCTTTATTATGTAGCACTTGTGGATCTTTCTGTCCCTGTAGTCCTCTCCGATTGTCTCCTCGCTTATATCGCGAACTGAGTATGTTGAGAGAATCTCGTCATCCATCTTGAATTTCCTGTAGTTGGTGCTGAATATGAGCTCCCCTGACGGGGCAAGATGCATAAGCGCTGCCTTTATCAGCTTCTTATGGTCTCTCTGCACATCAAGAGTTGCTCTGTCCTTGCTGTTCGAGAAAGTAGGGGGATCAAGGAATATGAGATCGAACTTGTCATATGTGGAATAAAGGTAATCCATCACATCTGACTTGTAGAAATAGTTGTCCATGCTTGTTGTAAACTTGTTAATCTTCATATTCTCAAGAGCCCAGTCAAGATAAGTTGCCGACGAGTCAACACTTACAGTGGAGACTGCTCCTCCCTTGATTGCGTTAAGCGTTGCAGTTGCTGTATAGCAGAAGAGATTTAAAAATCTCTTACCATCGCTTTTTTCCTGTATGAGCTTTCTTACCTTTCTGTGGTCAAGGAATATTCCTGTGTCCAGATAATCTTCAAAGTTGACAAGAACAATTAGTCCATTTTCATGCGCAATGTAGAAATGGTTCTTGCTTTCAAGCCTTTTGTACTGACTTGCGCCCTTCATCCGGCTTCTTGTCTTGACGAATATGTTTTCCCTGTCAATTCCAGTTGCCCTCTCGGTTGCCGCAATCAGCTCTTCAAGGCGCCGCTTTGCATCCTCTTCTTTTATAGTATCAGGAGCCTTGTATTCTGAGAGGTTTATCCACTTGTTCTCATATATATCGATTGCCGCAGAGTATTCCGGCATGTCTGCATCATAAAGCCTGAAGCATGTCACTTTTTCTTTTTCCATTACAGGATAAATGCTCTTCATGTTCTTCTGAATGCGGTTGAATGCCATCTGGGCTCCGGGGGACAGGGGCTCTGCAAGCCTTTTTGCTCTTGCTTCCTCTTTTTTTCTTACAAGAGCATCTCTTTCCTCATCAGTAAACACATGGTAATGCGCAATCTGGCAGGTAAGTTCTCCGTTATAAAGAGTGTTTGTTCTTTCTGCCTTTAAAGGTATGTTTGAAAGAACTTCCTGGTTTTCTGTGATTATAGCGCAGTCCCAGCCTTTGAATGCAGATGAGAGTGTTGAGCCGAACTGGCTGTAAAGCTTGTCTATGTCATCGCTCTTCATCCTCACGCCATACGGGGGATCTGTGACGATACAGCAGAATCCGCTTTTCTCAATCTCGTTTTCGCTGTATTTCCTGAAATCTTTCTCTACTGTCTCAATGAGATCCCAAACACCGGCATTCTCAGCATTCTTCTGTGTGTAGGACAATGCTTTCTGAGAGATGTCAGATGCGATTATTCTTCCCCTGCAGTTCTTCCTTCCTTCTTCTCTCAGCTCTTCTGCCTCTTTCTTGATTTTGTCAAAAAGGGCATTATCGAAATCAAAAAGGCGCGTAAAGGCAAAGGCTGAATCTTCTTTGCCAAGTCCCGGTGCAGTATCTGTAGCAATCTGTGCTGCCTCTATTGCAATGGTTCCTGATCCTGAGAAGGGATCGAGGAGAGTGAAGCATTCCTTTGCCCTTGCGCTCTTATACCATGAAGATCGGTATAGAAGTGCCGCGGCAAGATTTTCTTTCATCGTTGCAAGAGTGCTTTCCTTCTTCCATCCTCTGACAGAGAGATTTTCTCCTGAGTAGTCCAGATACCAGATCACCTTTTTCTCAGATGCATGAATATGTATTGTGATATCTGGATTGTCTACATCGACATCCGGTCTCAGACCATCTTCTTTTTCCTTTATGCTGTCGCAGATTCCGTCCTTGACTTTCTGGGAAGCATATACTGTGTTCTTTATATAAGGGCATTTTACAGCAGTGCATGTGACCTTGATTTTCTTTGATGAGTCAAGATATTCATGCCAAGGGATTTCCCTTGTCTTATTGTAAAGCTCATCAGATGATGTGACGCTCTGGTCAAAATAGATTGCCAGAAGCACCCGCGATGCAATCCTTGTTGAATATATAAAGCGGTATGCCTCTTCCTTTGTAGCTTCAAACTCGATTCCGGCCTTGCTTTCCCTGATGTTTTTTACCCCTGATCTCTCAGCTTCACTTCTTAAGAGATCTGCCATATTGAGCGGGCACTGTGCGAAGAAAATCATTTTGACCCCCTGAGGGCTAACACCTCTTCTTTTGTATAGCTATATGTGCTTGCGCAGTTGATGCATTCAACAGCAAGGGGGAAAGTGGAGGAGAGGAACTCTTCTTCATTTTTCTCCATCATGCTTTTGATGTACGGCAAGAATCCTTGTTTGCTACACGGGCATGAGAATCCGACAAGGCTTTTCTTTATAAGACGTGCAGAAAAGCGTGAGAACTCACGCTCTATGTAAGTGCTGATCTTTTCTCCGTCCCTTATTGCCTTGGCAAGCGGAGAAAAACTCATGCTGTTGATTTCCTCAAGAGTTTTCTCATCCGCAGATGGCAGAGCCTGGATGAATATGCCGCCAGCTCCATCGATGTTTCCTCTCCCGTCATATGAGAGGTCTATATAGAAAAGCGAGGGGGTCTGTTCACTCTGGGTAAAATACAGAGCAAGATCCTTTGCAAGATTGCCGTACTCCATCATCACCTGACCGGTAAATGGAGTCTTCGAGCCTTCAAGAATCTTTGTCACGCTTAAAAATCCTGGGCCGTAGAGAAAGGAAGTGTCAAGGCTCTCAAGCGGCTTTTCAAGTGCTATGCTCTTGGTTGCAAGATAGCCGCGCACAGCACCGCTTGCCCAGCTTTCAATGCTCATGCCCTTTACAGGTCCCCCGCATTCAAGCTGAAGAAGCACACGGTCGTTTCCCTTTACAGTCGAGCTTAAAAGCGCTCCTGCAATGTAGCCCTGTGAAAGGATATAGGATTCAAGAAGCCCCAGCGAGAAGTTGGCCTTGACCTGATTGACCATCTCTGTAGCACTTATTATTGAAAGCCTTATGCTTTCATCTGCAAGCAAATATATTTCCTTGTGATCCATCTCTATATTCTTGAGATGCTCAAGGAGTTTCTCATCTTCAATTCTTTTTTTAATCACAGTCTGAGGATACTCAATTTTGTCTCTTCTCTCAAGGGGAAGAGTATTGACAATCTGTATTCTTGGTGATATCTTTTTGATATCAGAAAGATAAAGGAGTATTGAAAGAAAACATGACAGATGTAAAAGAAAAGCCTGTAAAGGCAAGAAATGGTTATAAAGCACTTGTTCTGCTGATTCTGGCTCTTAGTGTATTCACCCTCTTCTTTGTGTACGGCTGCATTGATGCTTCATCATCAGATGAGGCTTCCGCTCTTTTCATAACATCCCTTGTGCTCTTCATAATAGCATGGATTGTGTTTCCTATCCTTATGGCAGGGCTCAAGACAGTAAAGCCCAATGAGGCATATGTATTCACGCTCTTCGGCTCATATTATGGAACGCTCAAGGATGAAGGGTTCTGGTTTGTAAATCCTTTTGTGATTGCAAATGACTGCAGGAAGAATGAGGAAAAAGATGAGGAGAAGAAGAAAACGCTCTCTCTTTCCATCGGAGTGCAGACAGGAATGCCCCATAGCACAAGAAAGACAGTATCGCTGAAAGTGCAGACATTCGTGAACGGGATACAGAAGGTCAATGATAAGCTTGGAAACCCAATCATGATCGGTGCAGTTGTAATCTGGAAGATAACTGACCCGACAAAGGCTGTGTTCATGGTTGATGACTACAAGCAGTATCTTTCAAACCAGGCTGACAGCGTGATAAGAAACATCTCTAGGCTCTATCCTTATGATGATATGAGCGAGGATGAATCAAGCAGAGAGACTGAGATGACGCTCCGCGGCTCTTCTCAGGAGATTGCAGAGAACATGAAGGCAAGCCTCCAGGAAAGGGTAGAGAGTGCCGGAATTGAGGTTCTTGAGGTAAGAATCAACCATATTGCGTATTCTGAGGAGATAGCACAGGCAATGCTGCAGCGCCAGCAGGCTGTTGCGATAATCGCAGCCAGGAGGAAGATTGTCGAAGGTGCAGTATCGATGGTCGAGATGGCTCTTGATGAGCTCAAGAGCAAGGACATTGTTGATCTTGATGCTGAGCGCAAGGCCCAGATGGTTTCTAATCTCCTTGTCGTGCTGTGCGGCAACAAGGATGCGCAGCCTATTGTAAACAGCGGGAGCATATACTGATGGCTGATGAGAAGACAAGAAAGCAGGTTCCCTTAAGGCTTTCAAAGAATCTCTATGACGATCTGATGAAGTGGGCGGAAGATGACTTCCGCTCACTGAACGGACAGATTGAATGGATACTGACTGAGGCCGTGAAAAGAAGAAAGAAGAAAGAAGAGTCTTCATGAAATCAACACAGAAAATGGTGACTTCTCTCCCTCTTTCTTCTTTTCATGTCCTTTTTTATCTTATAAATTTTATTCAGGAAAAAAACTATGAGAAAGATAATTATTCTTCTATTGATTGCAATCCTGCCGTTTTCTCTTTTTGCAGCTGACTATTCAGAGATTATAGCAAAGGCAAAAGATAGCAGCAGGACGCTGGAGAATGCTGAGATAGCATATCAGAACAGCCTGCTCAAAAATGAGGAAGCTTCAAGATCTGAGGATGTAAGCTACAGCGTAAGTGCAAAAGCAACTCCAATCAACACCAGCTTTGACAACATGGAAAACGGAAGCATGGAAGTATCTGAACTCAGTGCATCCATCGTGATTCCCTCCTCATCAAGCGTAAAATCAGGTGAAAGGATGACCAATGCCACAACAGTCACAGTATCATCCCCGTTGAGCGCAGGATATGACGGAGCATTTTCAATTTGGCCGAGTGTGAGTGCATCTCATACATTCGATCTCTCTTCATCAGAGGGAAAATATAAGAAGACTCTTCAGGACAGCCAGAACACACTTACTATTGAACAGACATATAAAAATGCGCTCCTGTCCTTTGAGAAGAGCATAATTTCCCAGATGCAGAGCATCCTTTCTACAGAAAAGAGCATCAGGACAAGTGAGAATGCGCTTGAGATTGCAAAGAAGAGCATGGAGGATATAAAAGCCCTTGGAACATACAGCGAGGGCAGCGTCAACTGGAGAAAGGCTGAGCTGGAGAAAAAGAAAACAGAGAATTCTCTTTCGTCCCTCTATGAGCAGTATGAAAATGCAAAGGAGCAGTTTTATACAGCAACAGGGCTAGAGTGGAATGGCCTTGAGAACATTCCGGAACCGAATCTGGAGCTTGTGAGCCTTGAAAGCGGCAACACTGATGTAAGGCTGAGCTACATTGAATCTGAGCTAGCACGCCTTGAAGCTGAAAGTAGCGATACAAGCACACTAAGTGTTTCCGGCTCCCTTGGTGCGAGCTATAAAAACAGCAAGGCAAAGGCAAATGCTAAAGGTGTAGCCCCGGTTCAGAATACTGTCACAGGAAGTGCCGGAGTATCATACAAAGGCGACAACTGGAGCATCGGAGCAGATGTGTCTCTTACTTCTACAAAGGACTTTTCCTATACTCCTCAGCTTACAATTTCAGGAAGCTGGAGCAGTTCATCCACTTCAGACATCACAGAAAAAACCAATGCGAATAATGCCATAAAGGCATCAAATGATTATATTGACTCGCTTACAAACTACACAATAGAAGGAATGAGCCTTGCCCAGAAAATCAATGCCTTCAACCTCGATTATGCTCTTTTGAAAGAGGAGCTTGAATACCAGAGGCAGAGCTATGAGCTTACAAAGGAAAGCTATGATGCGGGGCTTGCAAGCGAAAGCGAGCTTGAAAGTGCCGCTCTTGCGTTTGAGAATGCAGAAGCAGATGTAGAGATTAAGAAGCTTGAAGGTCTCGAGCTTGAATATGATATCCTCATTTATTCACTTTAAGGAGAAGTTTTGAATTATGGAAAATAAGGATCTTAAAAAAGAAGAAGAACTTAATATCTCGAAGATACAGGAAGAGAAGCTGAGGGCAGCATATGCCAGCAGAAAGAGAAAGAGAAGAATAAAGAGGATAATCACATGGGTAGTAGTCATCGTGATCCTCCTTACCCTTTATATCATGTATTCACAGTACCAGAGTGATAGGGCCGCACAGGCAGCTGCGATGAGCCGCACTGTTGCAAGGGAGACCCAGGTATACCGCACAAGCTATCAGGTGACAGTTGACGTCTCAGGTTATGTGGAGCCAAAAGAAATCCAGGAGGCCGGATTCAGAACATCCGGGCCTGTAACTGCAGTGTATGTGGAAGAGGGAGATATAGTGAAGGAGGGTGACCTTCTTGCAAGCGTTGACAACACAAGCCAGATGGCAAGCCTGAAGAACATCGAGAATCAGCTTGAGAGTGCAAAGCTCACAGGATCTTTGAAGGAAGTCGAGCTCCTTGAGCTTCAGAAGACTGCAGCTGAGAGAAATCTTGATTACACAAACATATATGCCAACTTTGACGGCATTGTGACAAAAGTAGATATTGCAAGCGGGGACTATTATGAGGCAGGAGCAGGTGCGGTTATAACAGTAATCGACAACTCATCGCTTAAGGCTACAATCGAGATTGACGAGATTGACATGCAGTATGTGAGCGAGGGCATGCAGGCTAGCCTCACATTCGACAGCCTGCCGGGAGTAACTGTTCCTGCTTATGTATCATATGTTCCTATGCTCGGCCGTTACTCAAACTCTGGAATCGGAGTTGTAGATGTCGAGCTGACGATTGACAATCCTCCAGAGGGCGTAATCCCTGGCTATTCATTTGAAGGCAACCTCAATGCAGAGGGAGAAGAGAGCATGCTTGTCTGTGCTCAGGCTGCTGTCACAACAGGTCGTGGCGGAGTCTCCACTGTAAATAAGAAGATGGAGGACGGAACAAGCCAGAGTGTGAATGTAAATGTCCGCTACCTTGGAGAGAACCTTGTCCAGATCATCTCAGGAGATATCAAGGAAGGTGATGTCCTGACCTATGAATCAAAGAGCGGAAACATGATGAACATGATGTTCTGAGGTGACTGATGAATGATTATGTAATCCAGATTTCTGACTTGAGGCGCTACTATCTTGTGGGAGATGATGTTGTAAAAGCGCTGGACGGGATAAATCTGAATATAGAACGCGGGTCTTTCACTGCGATAATGGGACCCTCAGGAAGCGGAAAGAGCACGCTGATGAACATGATAGGCTGTCTGGATACTCCAACAAGCGGGCTGCTTTCAATTGATGGGGAAATAACCTCTGCAATGGATGAAGCAGAACTGGCTGACTTGAGAAATAGAAAAGTAGGCTTTGTCTTCCAGCAGTTCAATCTCCTTCCCAAGCTCAATGCGCTTGAGAATGTAATAACTCCCCTCCTTTATGTCGGAGGAATCGGGCTGAAGGAGAGAAAGGAAAGGGCAAGCTTCCTTTTGGAGAAAGTAGGGCTCAAAGACAGGATGAAGCATCTTCC
Organism: Candidatus Ornithospirochaeta avicola; assembly: GCA_019113245.1. Lineage (GTDB taxonomy): Bacteria > Spirochaetota > Spirochaetia > Sphaerochaetales > Sphaerochaetaceae > Ornithospirochaeta > Ornithospirochaeta avicola. Next base: position 5,558 of record DXHU01000022.1, on the reverse strand, counting down.
CACTGAGCTTTCCGGAGGGCAGAAGCAGAGGGTTGCGATTGCGCGTGCACTTGTGAACAATCCTGCGATATTGCTTGCAGATGAGCCCACAGGAGCCCTTGACAGCCGCACAGGAGAGCAGATAATGGCGCTCTTCCAGGAGCTGAATGAAGAGGGACGCACCATTGTTTTCGTAACACATGATAAGGCACTTGGAAACAAATGCCGCGAGCAGGTATACATCCATGACGGGAGGATAGCAGATCACGATGTTTTTAGAGAATATTAAACTTGCCCTTGCAAGCATGTTCCATAACAAGATGAGAACCGCGCTCAGCCTCTTGGGAATAATAATCGGAGTAGCATCCGTTGTCGCTGTAATGAACCTTGGCCAGTCTGTGAGGGGGAATATAAATGAGTCTCTTGAGATAAGCGGCATAAACATGGTGACCATAATGCCGATGGGATCAGCTTATGAGACAAAGATCTTTGATGAGAATTTTCCTACAACGCTGAAAAAGAATGTCGAGGGAATTGATGAGGTTCTTCCAATTGCCACAAGCTCATACAATATCCGAAACGGACAGAACATAGAGCAGGCAAGCGTGATTGGAGCATACTCGACATATTTTGAGGCAAACTCGCTTTCACTCAAGGACGGAGAGTTCTTCACGGCGATGGACAATATAAACCGCCGTCAGGTCTGTGTGATTGGAGAGGAGCTTGCTGATGATCTCTTTCCTGCAGAATCCGCTGTAGGAAAGTATATCTCAATCTTCCGCGCACAGAGCAAGAGATATCTTGTTATCGGAGTTCTTGAGAGCAAGGATGACACGCTTGGAAACAGCTATGATTACAATGTGTTCATTCCTTACAACACATACGACCAGAGGCTGCGCCCGATAAGAATGCCGAGCCAGTATGTAGTTACTGTTGATGATACAACGGACGCAATTACTGTAAGCGATGCAATTGATGAATACCTTCAGAGCGTGATGGGTAGCGGAGATAACTACATGCTTTATTCTCCTGCAAGCATCGTTGAAATGTCGAATGAGATCATGGCATCGCTCACGCTGTTCTTATCCTGCATAGCCGGCATCTCGCTTATTGTAGGCGGAATAGGGATTATGAACATAATGCTTGTTTCCGTTGTCGAGAGAACAAAGGAAATAGGAATAAGGAAAGCTCTCGGGGCACGGCCGAAGACAATACAGGGGCAGTTCCTTGTCGAGTCTACCATTCTGACGCTCTTTGGTGGTATAATCGGAATACTTATAGGAGTTGGCCTGTCATATCTTGTTGCAGACTATGCATCATGGAGTCTTTATATCAGCTGGGGTGCAGTAATATTCGCCCTTGTGTTTTCCATGCTGGTCGGTATCTTCTTCGGATGGTATCCTGCAAAGAAAGCAGCAGGTCTTGATCCGATAGAAGCACTGAGCAGAGAATGAAAAAAAAGAAAGAAGGACTTAAAAGCAAGGAAAAAAGGAGGCATGCCCTGTTGCAGGCAGGCCTCTTTCTTGCATTCTTAGTTCTTTTATCCCTTGTTCTCCTTCTTTCAAACCTCATATTCCGTCAGACCGAGCTGGAGGCAAGAGCAAGTGCGGAAATTGCGTTCAATGACATTTTCCTTTCTCTCAGCGGCGGGGGAGTGACTCTTTCTGCAAACATGGAGAGAAACAATGTTCTCAGCCTTGGAGTATATACCCAGGCAGGAGAGCTCCTCTTCTCGCGCGGAAGCGTATATAGCCGTCTTCCTTTCTCTGTTTTCAATGAAAGCAGGAACATAACAAGCATAAACGAGGAAGAAAACAGAATAGAGTATACAAGGATAATATCGGCGGGAGTCGAGTTTGACACATCTTCCTCTCTAATCCTTCCATCTCGGCTGAATGAGAGAAAGCCTTCGATTCTTTTTCTATCTTTTGATGCAACAGAGTACCGCGAGAGAATCAACAGGGAGAGAATTATATCTTTTCTGGCAATAGCCCTTACAATAGCCCTTTACATAACTGCCCTTATAATCTTCCGCCAGAACAGGAAATACAAGGCGCTCCTTGTCCGTCAGGAGAGCCTTGTAAGGCTTGGAGAAGCATCACGCACGCTTAATCATGAGATAAAGAATCCTCTTTCTGCAATCACAATCCAGATTGCGCTTTTGAAGTGCACTCTTCCTGAAGATGCAATGGAGGATTTAGGAATAATAGAGAGGGAGACAGCACGCCTTGTCGAGCTTACTGAAAAGGTCTCTGATTTCCTCCGCAGCGGGGAAGGAAAGACTGAAGAGCTTGAGCTCTGCTCTTTTATCTCCGCTCTTCTTCCACTTTTCAAGGAAGAGATAGTATTTGAAAGCACTGTTTCAGATGATGCATATGTCCTTTTCGACAGGGACAGGCTGAGAAGCATATTTGAGAACGTGATCAAGAACGCGGTTGAGGCATCGCGGGAAAGCGGCATTTATGATATCAGAATAAGCCTGAGTGAGGGAAGAAAATACTACAAGGTAATTGTAAGCGACCGCGGCTGCGGTATAAAGAAAGAAGATGAGAGAAAGCTCTATGACCCATTCTTCACTACAAAGGTTCATGGATCTGGAATAGGGCTAGCCATTTCACAGCGCTTTTTAGAGTCAGCAGGTGGCTCAATAAGCATAAAAAACAGAGAAGGTGGCGGTGCTCTGGTTATAATCACGCTTAAAAAGGAGATGAGATGATAAAAGTCCTTCTTGCTGATGATGAAGAGAGCATCAGAAGCTCGCTTAAAAAGTATTTCAGAATAAAGAACATAGACCTTGAGACAGCAGAAAACGGAAAAGAGGCCCTCCTGATGCTCAAGAGCATGAGTTTTGATGCTGTCATAAGCGATCTGAGGATGCCTCAGATGGACGGCCTTGAGCTTTTAAAGCATACAAGAGAAGAGGGCATTGACATCCCGTTTATCATGATAAGCGCCCACGGGGAGATAAATGATGCAGTCAGTGCATTGAAAGAAGGGGCAAATGACTTCATTGTGAAGCCTTTTAATCCAGAAGAGCTCGTCATAAAAATAAACACTCTTTATGAAAACATGAATCTCAAGAGGATAATAAACCTTGAAAAGAAGGATTTCTCATTAATCGGGGACTCTGAGGCGATGACGAGGATAAAGAGCCTGATAATTAGAACAGCACCTGCTGACTCAACTGTCCTGATCACCGGAGAAAGCGGTACTGGAAAGGAAGTAATTGCAAGGGAGATTCATAAACACAGCAGAGTATCCGGCGGCCCGTTTGTTGCAATAAACATAGGAGGAGTCAATGAGAGCTTGCTTGAAAGCGAGCTTTTCGGATATGAAAAAGGTGCATTTACAGGCGCACAGGCAAGAAAGACAGGGCTGTTTGAAGTTGCAAACGGAGGAACGCTGTTTCTTGATGAGATGGGCGACATGCCTCTTTCCTTGCAGGTTAAGATACTGCGCGTGCTTCAGGAAAGGAAGATACAGAGGCTCGGATCTACTGAGGAAATCGATATTTCTGCACGTATAATAGCTGCAACCAACAAGAATCTTGAGAATCTTGTCAAAACAGGTGCATTCCGTGAGGATTTATATTACCGCCTCAATGTAATCAGGATAAATGTTCCCCCTTTGAGGGAGAGAAAGGATGATATAGCCCTTCTTGCTGCATATATAATATCTAAACTGAATAAGAGTATGGCGCGCAAAATCAAGGGCCTTGAGGACGGTGCACTTGAACGCCTTAAAGGCTATTCGTTTCCAGGGAATATCCGAGAAATGGAGAACATAATAGAGCGTGCTTTCATATACACTGAAGGCGAATATATAAAGAAAGAGGATATTGAAATCAAGGAGAAAAAAGCTGAGAGGGAGGAAGGAAAGGCGCGGACCATGAAAGAAATTGAAAGGGAGGCAATAATCCTTGCACTCAAGAGAAACTCAGGAAACCGCACCAGAGCAAGTGAGGAACTCGGAATTTCACGCCGAAGCCTGATAAACAAGATAGAGGAATACTCAATTAAGGACTGAGAGAAATATTATCAGTTTTTCAGACAGCACACAGGCACCTCAAAAACTCCGTCATGCCTTCTTATTGCATAGCCTCCAGTTCCTGTGAGGACCATGAGAAAAGACGGTTTTGCCATTTTCTCTGTATCAATTTTTGCTGCAAGGCGCTGGAGATTTTTAACTCCCTCCTGAACGAGGCTTTCTCCTCCGAGTTTGATTTCTATCAGGCCGTATGAACCATCTCTTCGATGGAGAACAGCATCACATTCTAGGCCTGATTTATCACGATAATGAGAGATGAAACCATCCAAAGAATCAGCATAGACACGAAGGTCTCGAATACACATTGTTTCAAACATCAGTCCCATAGTATTCAAGTCTTTTATGAGAGCTTCAGGTCCAATGCCCAATGCGGCTGTTGCGACTGAAGGGTCAACAAAATATCTTGTATCGCTGGTGCGTATTGCTGTTTTTGAGCGCAGATTCGGATTCCATGCCGGCATGTCTTCTATGACAAATAGTTTTTTCAGTGCTTCCACGTATGAATATACGGTGCGCTCATCCAGAGAAGGGCTGTCATTTGGTCTCATGTCATCTCGTATTGTTGTGAGAGGAACCTGAGTTCCCTGCATGCGTGCATAGGATTTCATAAGATGTTTTGTCCTCTCTGTGCTTCTTTGAGCACCATCAACGCGATGGATGTCCACGTTGACTATGGCATCATAGTAATCAAAGGCCCTTCTTAAAGATATTTCCTTGCGTTGCAATGTTGCACGCGGCCATCCCCCACGGCAGATAAAATAAGCTATATCGTCAATATTGCTGCTGTTAATTCCTTTTATATCGGACTTCCCGTTAAATAAGTCATTGAGGCTGACACTTCCGTTAGAATCTCCGGATTCCCACAGAGACATTGGCCGCATAATAATCTGTGAAATTCGTCCTGTTCCGGAATGTTTTACCTCTTTTGCTTCAGGAGGCACTGCTGATCCTGTTAGTATGAATTGTCCATCAAGCTTCCTCCGATCCAGAGTGAAACGCACTGCATCCCATAGTTTTGGTGCTATCTGCCATTCATCGATGAGTCGAGGCGTATTGCCTTCAAGCAACTGTGATGGATTGATTTCTGATGCTCTTATATTCAAATCAACATTTTGAGGCTCATCAATATAGATTATGCTTTTAGCAATTTGTTCAGCAGTAGTTGTTTTTCCACACCATTTTGGTCCTTTTATCAGAACAGCTCCCATGCCTTCCAGTTCTCGAGCCAGAATTTCATCTGCAATTCTTGGTTTGTATTCTAAATTCTGCATATGCGCTATAGTTATTCCCCAATCATAGAGTATAGTTTGCAATACAATTAGTCAAGTTGGCAGTTTTTTATTAGTCAAGTTGGCATTTTTCAATTAGTCAAGTTGGCAGTTTTTAAAGTTAATCTTTCATGAAAACCCTTCCGCCATAATTCAGGCAAGAAGGGTCTGCTTTTCTAGAAAATCGAGAATAAGGCAAAGATTGAGGATGTGAGGCTTGCAACAAGGGATACGACCGTAATCTGTGTATTTATTGAAGGTCCG
>DXHU01000021.1 GCA_019113245.1 Candidatus Ornithospirochaeta avicola | reverse complement strand
GGAGTGGATAAGATAAGACAAACTGACTGATGGATATATTCTTTCAGTCATGGGGTGCGGTCAATCATCCCACGATGTAACGCCACCTGCAAGTCTGATGAGGAAACTGCAGGAATCAAAGGCAGGAGGCTCGATGCCGTCAGTACTTCCGGGCAGTTACAAGCTGATGCCCTTCAGGGCAGCGGTAGTTGACAAGAGAAAACAATATTAGCAATGCTACTGTTTCCAGTAAGGATAACTGTTTTCGTACATGGATTCAGGAGAAAGATCCAGCTCTCCATTTTTCCAGGTAATAACACCATGATCCAGCACAGGATGGGAAAAGACTTCCTTATCCTTTAAAGCCTCAAATATTGGATACTTCAGCAATACCGCTGCATCATAAAGCCTTTTTTCGCCAGAACTGAAAGTGAGAATCATTGTCATATTTTCCATTGGTTTTACATCGATGATTTTCATCATCTCTTCTGGAGTTCCACCATATACCATTCCATTAGCAAAATACATCTCAGCCTCCATTTAAACTAAAGGTTTGATTTTTTTGAGTGCCTTCATCTGTACTGCATTATTCCACGCCTCATAGAGTTCCTCTTCATGCAATGTCAGCCAGGCTGCAACAAGTTTGTATTGCTTTTCAGGCAATACACCCGCAAGAACCTCGCCATCTATCGCTACAGAAGCCTCGTATTCTCCATATTCAACATGAATATGCGGTTTGTTATGTTTTGTTCCCGCTTCATAGAGCATTTTTACAACAATACCATAAAAACGACTTATCTCAGGCATAAAGCTTTCCTCTCTCATAGAATATCATGAAAAGCCATACATTTTCAAAAGAACTTTAAATCGAACTGAGAAAAACTTGTTGCATTAGAAGAATAAACAAGATTGCAAAGGAAATAAAAATAAGTTTATTCTTCTCTGTATGAAGAACATAGTCCTTGCACTCGATTTTGATGGAACGTTATATCCGATTGAGAAATTCGACTCCGAGCAGCTTCTTGCACTTGAGAGCATAAAGTACAAGAAGAGCAATGAGGACGAAATAAAAGTTTTCATAGATCATGATAAAAGAGGCATGCTTCTTCCAAGCCAGTTCAATGCGCTATATGAAAGCTTTCTTTCAGGGGTGGATGAAAAATCTGTCTATGATGCAATCAGACATATCTTCACGTACTTTGACAAGAAGAACCTTGAAAGTCTGAAGAGAATACTCAGTCTTGATTATATTCGCCCGGCAATACTCTCCTGCGGCTCCGATGTCCTGATAAATGCATTTTTAGAGGAAGCCGGACTTGACTATGATTTTCATATCCTTGCAAAGGAATTTACAAAAACAGGGGGAAAACTGGATCATCTTGTCTATCATGTTAAACATATTGATGACAAGAAGAGCGAGCTGATATGGCTGAAAGAGAAATATGATGCTCTTAGTGTCGCTGTCGGCGACGGTCCCACCGATAAAAGCATGCTTGAGGCCTCTGACTACCCGTTTATAATAACATGGGGAAAGAAAAGAGAGAATTTCGGCTTTGAGGAAATAGAGAATTTTGACGAGCTTGAAAAGAAGATAGAGGAGATTGCAAGCACAATCTCTCTTTGTTGACAGCCTTAATCAGAGTCCTCTATAATCTCAATCTGTTAGGAGATTTATTTAATGGCAAAAGAAGAAGCTATTGAAGTTGAGGGAGTTGTCAAAGAAGCCCTTCCGAACACCATGTTCCGAGTTGAACTCCAGAACAAGCTTGTAATCCTTGCCCATCTTTCAGGAAAGATGAGAAAGCATTATATCAGGATTGTTCCGGGAGACACAGTGAAGGTTGAGCTTTCACCCTATGATTTGACAAAAGGCAGAATCGTTTACAGAGAGCGCTGATTGATTTTCAGTGCTCTTTTTTCTTTAAAATAACCCAGATTACACCATCTCCACCATATGAATAAGGTGCATTCATTCTCTCACTTACAAAGGCTGAAGAATCAAGGATTTCCAGACAGAGATTCTTTAAAACCGGCTGACCGTCCTGACTGTGAAGCCCTTTTCCTGTTATTATGCTGATTTTCCTCACATCACTTTCAAATGACTGGGACAAGAATGACTTTATTGCGTTATTTGCCTCCTCATATCCCATGCCATGAAGATCAAGCGAGCTCATAGGCTTCATCACACGCAGCTGGCTCATTGTAAGGCTCTCCTTCTTTAATTCCAAATCGCCCTTTTCTTTGAGAATCTCATCGAATGTCTTAACCTTATCCTTCTTCTCTTCATTTTTCATTTTGGGATTTCTGGGCTTTTCATTCGTTATCGCACTGTCTTCTGTTTTATCTGCTTTTTTATTTTCACCATAATAAGATGAGAGAATTTCAGAAAAGTCCTTTTCAGGTTTGTAAGGAGCACTCACTTTCTTCTGCTCTGTCTTTTTAGAAGACTTCTCTTCATCATTGCAATTCTTTTCTTCCTTTATCCTTATATACGAGTCATTGCTTCCATAAATGGACCATGATGCATCTAAGCTTCTCTTCTCATCATCCTGCTCTTTTTTGAAGAAAGAGACAGTTTCAACAGAATTTCTGATAATCTCTTCCTCTTTTTCCTCAATTCCGGCTTTCTTTTCTTTGACAGTATTTACTTTTTTCTTTCCTTCAAATTCATCAAGGATATCTGAAAAGGAGCGCTCTGCTTTGTACTCGCTCTTTTTGCCATCCCCGCTCTTTTTTTCTTTTTTCCCTCTGTTCTCCCATTTATCGAGAATTGAGGCAAAATCCTCACGTACAGACGTTTGCTGGGTGCTTTTCTTCATGGAATACGGATTGCCCGTGCGCTCAAATGATTCAAGGATATCCCTAAAAGAGAGAGAAGGATTATAGCCCTGAACTATATCTGATGGCTTTATGGTCCTCTCTTTCTTCACTTCTTTCCTTTTATTCTCCTCTTCCTTCTTTTCTTTAAGAACAATTGAGGAGAAAGGGGAAATGACCTTCTCTTCTTTCTTTATACCTTCTGTACTCGGTTTTTTCTTACGTTTTCTCATTGCGTCGTTCTCCAAGGTCAACAAAGTCAGCGACAAAAGGAGACAGAAGCTTTACAAGAAACGCCTCATCTGCTCCTTCAACCTTCAAAGAACAGATTACTTTGCTGGGATCCGGGTCCAGATACGTGCAAAATGCGATGATTGATATATTATTGTCCGAAAGGACTTTGGATATATTGGCAATCGTGCCTATTTTATCAACGACTGTAAAGCTTATTCTTGTGCCATAGTGCCTTGCTCCAGAGAGCTCCATGAGAATCTTGAACATATCGCTCTTGCTAACAAGGCCCACCAGGCGCCCGTCTTCATCTGTCACAGGTAAAAATGAAAGGTCCATCGTGACCATTATCCTGCTGACTTCTTCTATGCTTGTATCCGGGCGGCAGGAAACGACATCCCTGCTCATTATCCTGTCTATGGTCATTGTGCTGACTTCAAAAGCCTGCTCCAGAAGTGATATCTTCCTCTCACTTGTCTCGCAGTGAGCCCTGAGTATGTCCTTTTCTGTAATGACACCAACAAGCTCTCCGCGGCTTGAGAGGACAGGAAGTTTATCAACATTCTCCGCTTTCATCAGTCTGAGAGCCTCTACACAGGTGTAATCCGAGCGGGCAACAACCGGTTTCTTTGTCATTCGTCTGCTGATAAACATAACTCCTCCTGGCAGGTTTATAATTTTAATTGTTTTTAAGTCAAATTACAATTATGCCTTAACAGACACATGAGAAAAATATAATATCAAAGCTATGCCCTACTATATTGTCCATGCAGCTACCGGAAAAGAGAAACATGCAATAAAGGAAATGGAGAAAAAAGCTGATGCTCTCCTTCTGCCCGTCTCAATGAAGATCTTCGAAAAAGAGATGATAAACACAACAAAGAAAGGAAAGATAAATAAAAGGTACAACATGCTGCCTGGCTACCTCTTTGTCCATAGCGACAGGGATCTTGATAAAAACGAGCTATTCAGCCTTACTGGATCATCAGGCAGTGCATACCGCTTTCTCTCATACTCAGACGGACGCTTTTCCTTGAAGGGAAGCGATGAGGAATTTGCAGACAACTTCTTTGCCCTGCGCGGGGCGATAAAACAGAACAATGTGATTATAAAGGAAGACCAGAAAGTAGTGGTCAAAAGCGGAGCATTCATAGCCTTTGAAGGCAGAATAAAGAAGTTCGACAGAAGAAGGGACCGCGTTACCATAGCTCTTAACTTCATGGAAAAGGAAACACTTATCACACTGCCGTATTCAGATGTGGCAATCAAAAGTGAGGGTCTGGATAAAAAAGAAGAAATATGCAATAATCATAACTCGGATTTGTCCTAGTAGCTCAGTGGATAGAGCGACCGCCTCCTAAGCGGTAGGTCGGAGGTTCAACTCCTCTCTGGGACAGAATGCGGCACTAAAAAAAGGTGCCGTATATTTTTTCAATATATTTTATAAATATCACATATATTATATTCCGAAACTGGTATTTTATTTTTCAATATAAATAAAAAAGAAATAATATAACAGCTGGAAAAGGCTGCTTTATTTTTTCCTAGCGCCGCTTAAAACGTCTTGCTTTCTTTTCTGGGGCAGATAAAGCAATCTCCTTTGCTTCCTCTTCGCTCAGCTCTTCTGCTTTTTCTTTTAGCTGTACTGGAATCGCACAGTTCTTGTCGCCCCACTTCACATAAAGCCCGTATTTTCCGCTTATGAGAGCCAGGCGTTTTCCTTCCAGCTCTGGATAAACCCTGACTTCCTCATTTGCACTTTTCTTTTCTTCTCCTGCTTTAAAGAGGAAAGAAGGGTCAAAAGTCTCAGGGGAAAACACCTTATGGTTCTTTCCGTCATACTGGGCATAAAATCCGTATGGGCCAAGCTTGAGCACCACTTCCTTTCCATCCCCGTTCCTTGCTACAACTTTCGGAAGGCTGTAGATGAGATTTACTTTATTCTGGTCAAGCTTATCCATTTTCATGCTCTTTGGAAGGTTCACAATCTTCAAATCGCTCTGGCGCTTTAAATATGGTCCATATTTTCCTTCTAGGTACTCTACGTCAGTTCCTTCAATGAAGTTTTTCTGAGGCTCTGTCTTTGTAAAGATCTTTGCAACATCAGTGTCTTCAAAGGAGCCCGGAAAATATTTTTTCTGGTCAATTGAGCTCAACCTTCCATCTGAAAGCATTATATACGGTCCGTATTTACCTGTCCTGATAGAATATGATTCATCACCTTCAGCAAGAGAAACAGTATAGCTCAGCCTCTCAAGCTCCAGCGTCTTTGCATCCTGAATCTTCGAGTATCTTATGCGCTCAAGATCTTCTTTAAGCCCACCCTTTCCATCCATTCCGAACCAGAAAGCATCAAGATATTTATTCTTGTCCATCTTTCCGCTTGCAATCTCATCAAGCCCCGCCTCCATTTTTGACGTAAAGTCGTAGCCTGTGTATAGCGGGAATGTCTCATCAAGAAGATTTGAGACAAAGAATCCTGTGAAAGTTGGAACAAGATAAGAAGAGACCCGCTCTGCATAGTTTCTGTCGATTATTGTGGAGATTATCGAGGCATATGTGCTCGGCCTGCCAATCCCGTCTCCTTCAAGCTTCTTTACAAGGCTTGCTTCGCTATAGCGCTGAGGAGGCTCGGTTGTATGGCTGTTGATTGCCTCATCCTCTATTATTCTCTCATCGTTTTCAGAAAGAATAGGAAGGCTTTCCTCCTTTTCATCGCTTTCACTGCTTTCCTCATATAGGGCAAGAAAGCCGGGGAACAAAAGAGTGCTGCCGCTTTGGCGGAAAGTGTATTCCTCACACTCAAGCTCAACCTTGGTTATAAGACGAAGGGCATTCTTCATCTGAGTTGCAAGCGTTCTTTTGTATATGATTGTATAAAGCTTCAGCTCATCGCCTGAAAGTCCAGTCTCCTCAGGGGTTCTGAACACATCTCCAGCGGGCCTTATTGCCTCATGCGCCTCCTGAGCTTCCTTTCTCTTGCTTTTGTAGTTATGAACACGCTCAGAAAGATATTTTTCACCGAATATTTCCTTCACTTTCTCTCTGGATGCGTTTATGCACTCGCTTGACAGTGTCGGACTGTCTGTTCTCATGTATGTTATAAAGCCGCTTTCATAGAGGCTCTGTGCAAGCTGCATTATCTGCTTGACGCTTCTCTTCATCTTTCGTGATGCATCGATTTGAAGAGTGGATGTTATAAATGGCTCAGGAGCCCTCAGCTTCTTCTCACTGCGCTCTATGGATGTGACCCTTGCGCTCTTTCCCCTGATAGTGGATGCAATCTTTTCTGCATCCGCAAGGGAAAGGACTATGTCCTTGCAGCCTCTCTTTACTTTTCCACTCCTTGGATCAAATGAATTCTTGTCTGCAACAGCATTTTTTTCAACTTTCACAAGGCGTGCCTTGAAATCAGAGAAGAACACATCGAGGGAAGCATAATCGGAAGAGATGAATGCACGCCTTTCTTTTTCCTTATCTACAAGAAGGCGAAGACCTGGGGACTGTACACGCCCGGCAGAATATGTTGCTCCGAGTTTTTTTGAAATCACAGGAGAAATCCCATATCCCTGAAGGCGGTCAATTGCGCGACGTGCCTCCTGAGCATGGACAAGGTTCATGTCAATTTCTCTGCAGTTCTTGAAGGCATCGAGAATAGCCTTCTTTGTTATTTCGTGGAACACCATGCGGAAGACTGGGCAATTCGGCTTCAGATTAAGCAGAAGATGATAGGATATGCATTCACCCTCACGGTCCTCATCAGTTGCCAGTATGAGCTGATCTGCATCTAGCAGAGCCTTTTTCATCTCAGCAATGAGCTTTCTCTTCTCATCCGGTATCTCGTATTCAAGCTCATAGCCCTTGCTGACCAGAACTCCATATACACCCTTTTTCGGAGATGGGGCAAGATCCATTACATGGCCCTTGCTGGCCATGACAGTCATGTTCTTTCCAAGATACTTCTTTATTGTCCTTGCCTTGGTCGGGGACTCAACTATTATAAGGCTCTTTTTTGAAAAATCGGCTTCCATACAGAATGAAAATAAAAGGGAGAAAAGGCTTTGTCAACAGCACTTTTTCTCCCTTATATATATTAAAAGCTAAGCTTTTAAATTTTTTCTTGCTTCTCAAGTAGAATGAACTCTCCGCTCTTGCTGTCGCTGTTCGGGTTCTTGAAAATAAAGCCTGTCACGACTTTGGCTCCGTCTGTAGAAAACGAAAGGACCTTCCTTCCATCTTCATCAATTTCAAAAGTGTATGTCGTGTCAGTTGAGAATGTAAGTCCGAATGCCTTTGTCTCTATTGTCGCAGTAATCTCATCCTTTCCCATGACAACACGCGAAACTCTCCAGCGCGACGGCTTTATTGTGCTTGTATTAAAGCGTTCTGCATTCAAGCGGTAGCAGAGAGCCTGGAGAGAATCATCATCATAATCAATCCAGCCACTTGCAGGATCAGAGAGATTGAAAAGAGGGAATATCCTTATGTCAGTACCGTCCTGGATGCTGTTGATTTCAAGATACTGCCCATAAATAGGATCTTTAAGCGTTCTTACAGTAAAGACTATCTCCTTCATCTTTCCATCATTGTCATCATCTGTCGTGTTCAGCCAGCAGTATGTTCCATCCCAGTTTGTTGTCTCTGTATCTGCAAAGGATGCAGAAAGATTCTCATTTTTCTCATTGCGGGCTGCAAACTGTATTGAATACTTTGTGTTGTAATCAAGATTTCTGACGCGGTAGCTTGTTGATCCGTCAGTTATCCTTACCACAAAAACATTGTCTATATATATGTCGTAGTAAACTGCATCATCAACAGCATCCCATGAAAGATCTATAAAGCTTGGACCGGGCTTTACATCAAGTGAAAACAAAAGGGATGGCAGGAAGAGGAAGATAAGAAGAAAAAGACTTCTTGAGAGAGAATGCTTTATCCTGTATCCTTTATCTATGAAAAAATATGTATGCATCTTAGCTTTAATAGTTTTATCGAACATATTCCTTACTAGCTGTATGGTAACTGAAAAAATCGATTTTGAGAATACTACTAGTGAAACTGATATAACCATATACCCTTTCTTTATTGATGTGCTTAATGACTATGCATCATTTGCCGGTCCTGATGTGGATATTGTAAAAGGAGCAGTTGACCAGATAACAGGCATGCTAACATCAAGCCAGAGTGCACAGAATCTGAGTGTGACTAACACCGGAGAAAACAGCTACAACATAGCATTCACATACTCAAGCATATCAGATCTCTTAAAGGCCCTTGGAGGCGGGGAGCAGGACATACTTGTAGAAAAAGACGGCTCTCTTTCATTCTATCTGGACATAAACAACTACAGCCAGCTCAAGAAAATCATACCTATTCTCTCAGATGTCAATTTCGAGGTCTATGCTGCAGAATACAACCAGGGCATGAGCGAGGATGATTACCTTGAGATGATCTACTATCTTCTCGGATCAGAGGCACCGGATGCAGTAAGGGAAAGCGAGATAAGCATCACGATAACACTTCCTGGCTTAATCACATCTGGAGAGAATGTTGAAATGCTTGACAGCAATACTGCAAGATACACATTCTCCCTGCTTTCATTCCTTCTTTTGAGCGAACCCCTTTCATTCTCGCTTACATGGAATGCACAGGCTTAAAATCGCTGACTATATAATATTTTTCTTGCTTCTTGCCATCTCCCTTTCCTTCATCTTTAGCTATTCAGCAGAAAGGGATGGCATAATAATCAGTGCCAGCGGCAAAGAATATTACTATCCTTTAAGCGAAGAAAGGACAGTAAGCGTTTCCGGTCCACTTGGAGAGACTGTCATTGAAATCAAGGACAGGGATGCAAGGATAATAAGTTCCCCATGCCCTGAGAAGACCTGCTATTACACAAGACTCGGAGGGCAGATATGCTGCCTTCCGAACAGGGTGCTTATCACATTCAAAGGAGCAGATGATGAGATACTCTCATACTGACAGGATAATCACACTTGCCTCCCTATGCCTTTTTTTCTCATACATTGAGAACATCATCCCGCATCCGCTGCCTTTTCTGCGCCTCGGGCTTGCAAACATACCTCTTTTAGTTAGTCTTTCATATCTTCCATTCTCCTCTTTCATGATTCTTGCCATTCTCAAGGCTGCAGCAGGTGCCTTTGCATCAGGAACGCTTTTTTCCCTCTTTTTTCTTCTAAGCCTCTCTTCATCAGTCTCTTCGGCATTGCTGATGTTTCTTTCAAAAAAGATTCTGAAAGAGAAAGTGAGCATATACGGGATAAGCCTCATAGGAGGATTTACAAGTTCAGCAGTCCAGATTGTCCTTTCTTCTCTCTATCTTGGTCGCGGCATGATGAGCCTTTTTCCAATCCTTTCAATCACCTCACTATTCACATGCCTTATAACCGCATACATTGCAGGGCACTTCAAATATGAGAACATAAAGACAATAGCATATGATGAGGAGAAAAAAGAAAGACCAGATTATCTTCTCCTCTCTTCACTCGTAATACCCCTGTTTCTTACAGAGATGATAAAAACCACCGTGCTCCTGTTAATCCTGTTCTCGCTAATTCTGACAATCTCTGTTTTAATAGGAAGGAAGATAAGACCTGCACTCTACATAGCACTCTATTCTTTTGCCATCTTCTCTTCTCTTTTCACTCCACGCGGTGAAGTCCTTTTCTCAATATTCTCTCTTCCTGTAACAAAACTCTCACTTTCAGACGCTCTTTTAAGAGCATCAAGGCTCTCTGTTGAAGTCTCTTTATCCCTACTTCTTTCCAGATACATAAAAAAGGCAGGCAAACTTTCTCTTGTTGTCTATCTTTCTACACTGCGTATAAATACCTACAACAACACTGAAGGAAGAATAAGGGACAAAATAAGGAAGGCAATCGAGAATCCTGATATAATTAATGTGAAAAGCAGCAAAGATAAAATATCTAGATTCATATTAATCCTTGTTTTATTCCTATTTATATTATCTTTTTCACTGGACTTTTCATTTTTTCAAGGCGTGCTATAATTTATTTGGAATATATTGTTGACAATCGATAGTTTTTTATATATAAAATTTTATCGATATAAGGAGAAAATCATGGCAGAACTTAATGAAATGTTCCCAGGACAGGTAGAGCTCCAGAATATGATTGAAAGAGTCAAGAGAGCTCAGGTTATCTATTCTTCCTTCTCTCAGGAGCAGGTTGACAAGATTTTCCGCGCCGCAGCCATTGCAGCAAACAATGCAAGAATCCAGCTTGCACAGGATGCTGTTGCAGAAACCGGCATGGGAATCATTGAAGATAAAGTAATCAAGAACCATTTCGCCGCAGAATACATCTTCCATAAGTATAAGGATGAGAAGACTTGCGGCATCATTGAAGACGATTCGGGATTCGGAATCAAGAAAATTGCAGAGCCAAAGGGCGTTATCTGCGGTATCATCCCGACAACAAACCCGACAAGTACAGCAATCTTCAAGTCCCTCATTGCACTCAAGACAAGGAATGCTATCATCTTCAGCCCGCATCCGAGGGCAAAGAAGTGCACATGCGATGCAGCAAGGATTGTGCTTGATGCAGCTGTTGCAGCAGGTGCTCCTGAGGATATCATCGGCTTTATCGAAGAGCCAAGCATGGAGAAGACAGACTATCTCATGCACCATCCGTATGTTAACCTTATCCTTGCAACAGGTGGCCCTGGCATGGTAAAGAGCGCTTACTCTTCAGGCAAGCCTGCAATCGGAGTCGGTGCTGGAAACACACCTGCACTTCTGGACAAGAGCTGTAACATCAAGATGGCAGTAGCATCCATTTTGATGAGTAAGACATTCGACAATGGTGTTGTATGTGCATCAGAGCAGTCAATCGTATGCCATAAGGACATTTATGCAGAAGTCAAGAAAGAGCTCAAGGAACAGGGAGCACACTTCCTTACAAAAGAGCAGCATGACAAGCTTGCTGCAATCATAATCGATCCGCAGAGAGGCACTGTAAACCCGAAGATTGTAGGACAGCCTGCTTATAAGATTGCAGAGCTTGCAGGATTCACAGTTCCAAAGGATACTAAGGTACTCATTGGAGAGGTAAAGAAGGTTGAGAAGGAAGAGCCGTTTGCTCACGAGAAGCTTTCTCCGGTTCTCGGCATGTATTCATGCGACAACTACGGAGAGGGATGCCTCATGGCAAGCCAGCTGGTTGCACTTGGCGGATTTGGACACACATCCGTTCTCTACATTGACGAGAAGGAGCAGGACAAGATTAACAACTACGGAAAGACAGTCAAGACAAGCCGTGTTCTTATCAACATGCCTGCAAGCCAGGGAGCTATCGGAGACATCTATAACTTCCGCCTCGAGCCAAGCCTCACACTCGGCTGTGGATCATGGGGAAACAACAGTATCAGCGAAAACGTTGGACCTAAGCACTTACTCAACGTTAAGACTGTAGCAGAAAGGAGAGAAAACATGCTTTGGTTCAAGCTTCCACCTAAGATTTACTTCAAGTACGGTTGTCTCCCTGTTGCTCTTCAGGAGCTCCAGGGCAAGAAGAGAGCTTTCATCGTAACAGACAGCTTCCTCTTCTCTTCCGGTATGATTGACAAGATTACAGACCAGCTTACAGAGCTCGGAGTTGAGACAGAGGTCTTCCACCAGGTCAAGCCGGATCCGACACTTGGAACAATCAACACAGCAATGCAGCTTGTAAATTCTTACAATCCTGATGTCATCATCGCAGTTGGAGGCGGTTCTCCAATGGATGCTGCAAAGATCATCTGGCTGCTTTATGAGCACCCGGAAGTAAACTTCGAAGGACTTGCTCTCCGCTTCATGGATATCAGAAAGAGAATCTACGCATTCCCGAACATGGGCAAGAAGGCAGAGCTTGTATGTATTCCTACAACAAGCGGAACAGGTAGTGAAGTAACTCCGTTTGCAATCATCACAGATGAGAATACAGGCATGAAGTGGGCAATTGCAGACTATGCTCTAACCCCAAGCATGGCAATCGTTGACAGCGAGCTTGCAATGGGTCAGCCGAAGGGTCTTACAGCAAGCTGCGGAGTCGACGTTCTCACACATGCTCTTGAGGCTCTAGTCTCATCAATGAGCACAGACTATACCAACGGGCTCTCACTCGAGGCTTGCCGCCTTATCTTCAAGTACCTTCCAAAGGCATACCAGGACGGCACAAACAAGAAGGCAAGAGAAAAGGTGCATAATGCATCAACAATGGCAGGTATGGCATTCAGCAATGCATTCCTCGGTGTATGTCACAGCATGGCACACAAGCTCGGTGCAAGGTTCCACGTACCACATGGAATGGCAAACGCACTGCTTTTGACAAACGTCATCAGATTCAACGCTAATGACAAGCCGACAAAGCAGGCATCCTTCCCGCAGTACGAGTATCCATCTGCAATCAGCCGCTATGCAAGGGCAGCAGATTACATCTCAATGCCTGCAAACGATGAGAAGAATACAAGCTACATCGATACAAGTAAGGCAAAGACTATGGAAGAGAAAGTTGAAATCCTCATCCAGGGAATCGAGGCTCTCAAGAAAGAGCTCAATGTTCCTGCATCAATCAAGGAATGGGGCGTTGATGAGGAAGAGTTCCTCGCAGCAGTTGATGAGCTTTCTGTTAAGGCATTTGATGACCAGTGCACAGGAAGCAACCCACGCTACCCGCTCATCAGCCAGATCAAGCAGCTCTACCTTGACTCTTACTATGGAAGAGCATGGAAAGAGGAAAACTGATTTCCCTTTAAATGAAAAAAGAGAGAGTTCAAATGCGGACTCTCTCTTTTTTTTCTTTCCGGATAACCAGAGTAATAAGAAAAAGATAATTTTATGGTGCTATATTTCATTGGTCTAACTATAAGTTCATGTACTAGGCCCTCTGTTTTGTGCAGTAACTAAAAAGTATAACTCTCATGCGCTTCTCTTTAGGCCCTACCCTTCATCTTTTAAGTTTCCATGAAGGCAAAAAAATCCCCCGGATTTTCCGGGAGATCATGCTGTGATTAAGTATTACTCCTCAACCTTCTCAAAAGCATCTGCTCCAGCTCCACAAAGCGGGCAAACGAAGTCTTCAGGAAGAGTATCACCTTCATATTCATAACCACAAAGTGTGCAAACCCATTTCATAATGTTTTCTCCTTATGCATTTAATATAAAGGAAAACAAGACATTAAGCAAATTATTTCTTCAAATTTGATAATAAGAATTCAAGAGTTGATAATTTTAAACACATGTATTAAAATTTTAATATGTATATAGATGAGTACAATAAAAATCTTGCATCACAACTTTTCTTCTCTAAGGAAGCCGCTGAATACCTTGGAATATCTGTTCAGCGCCTAAATAAACTTATTCAGACAGGAAAGATTAAACCCCTTAAAAAAAATAATTCTGGTACTGTTTTTCTTTATAGTGAACTTGAAAAAAGAAAAAAAGAACTTGCAATGTTTTCTGAAATTGGCGGGGAATCATCTATAGCTACGTTTAAAATAGATACACCGACAAAACAAGAAGCTTTAAATTTCTCAGCAATAATGAATCTCTTGAATTGTAGCGAAAAAAAACTTTCTCCATTATTTGAAAAGATTTCCAAGTTAGTTGATATTCAATCTCCAATTCCGGATTGTTTAGATATCTGGTCAGATTTTTTTAAATTTAACAATGAAGAAATATTGGCATCATACAATAAAGCAAAAAAAGAATTTGTCAAACTTAAAGCTGATGATGAGATAATAAAACTTGGAGATATAGAATACCCTGACATGCTGGCAAGAACAGAAGAAGCTCCAAGATTTTTATATCTCAGAGGAGATAAATCGCTTCTGTTTGATGATAGGACTGTAGCGTTGGTAGGAAGCAGACAAGCATCGGAAGAAGGAAAGCGGAATACAGAAAGAGTTGTAGATATTCTAGGGCGCAACGGCATTATTATTGTTTCCGGTCTAGCCAGAGGAATTGATGTTACAGCACACATTGCAGCCCTCAAAAATAATTTCAAAACAATTGCTGTTATAGGTACACACCTGAATCAATATTATCCCTCAGAAAACAGAGAAGTACAATTAGAGATAGAAAAAAAAGGACTTATAGTATCCCAATTCTCACCTTCTACCAAAACTGAACGCTGGTTTTTCCCATTAAGAAATGGAGTAATGAGTGGAATGTCACAGGCTACAGTAATAATGGAAGCAGGAGAAACTTCTGGAGCTTTAAAGCAAGCCACATTTGCCTTAAAGCAAAAACATCTAGTATTGATTCCTCAGAATATCTTCAAAATTCCCGGAATAATCTGGCCTGCAAAGTTTGAAAAAAAAGGTGCAATAAAGGTTAATAACCCCAAAGATATAATCAAAGAACTCTCAAAAAGGAATGTATATAAAATAGAAAAAGAAATTGAACTTGATCTGGATTATAGCGGATGCGATAAGATGATTATAGATCAGGAGGCAGAATACAATGCTTCTGACCATACATAAAATTAATACACTTTTTTTAGATATTGACACATTTTTATCTGAACTGAGTAATTTAGATATTATTGCATTACGAGAATTCTACAAACATTATGATTGTTGGTTTTTAACAAAAAACCCAAGCAAAATTAAAAACTCAATTGCAGATTTTAATTGTAAAATAGTTGAATGCACACCAAGAGAACTAACAATACACCATATTTCCAATATTATGAAATCAGCTGATATAGGCCTTGAAAATATTGCATTAATTTCAGGTGATTCAGATACTCTTAAAAATGCAAGAGCTTTAATTATATTCACAGTAATGATTTCAAATAAAATCTTGAAGTATGAAGATTTCGGCGGTTTTTGCAGTGATTTCATCAGTTCATCCTTAAGCGAAATTTTTAATAAAATGAAAAATGATGAATGCTTATACTACGGGGAAAAAATGTTTCCCCAAAAGGAATGTGTTGAAAAAAAACTTTCTGAAAATGAAATTTAATTATGGCCTAAAAGAGGATGTACCTATAATCTCTTCAGGAAGGTATTTTGGAACAAATCACTACCTGCATAATCTGCATATCCTCTCTAATGCAATAATTTATAATAAAAAAGAATCTAGCAAAATGTTCCATAAATTCGATATGATCTTTTCAAAAATATTTGCCGAAGCAATAAATGACTATACATCCTCTGAAAAAGAAAAAATATCTTTTGATGGAATTTGTGCTGTCCCTGACAAACCTGGGAAAAACAACAAATTTGTTAAAATTACTTCTGAAATTACAAAATTAATTAATGTAGAGAATTTAAGTTATAACTTTAAATGCACTAGAGCCTATGATAACCAAAAAAACAAAACATCTTTTACAGAAAGACAGAATAATATAAAAAATGCGTTTGCATACGAAAGAAGTTTATCAGGAAAAAATATTGCTCTGATAGATGACATAATGACAACAGGAGCAACCTTAAAAGAGTGTATCAAAGAACTTTACAGAGCAGGAGCCCAACGAGTTATTTGCTTTGTTCTTGCTTTTAACCAATTTGACTGCCAATTTCCATCAAGTGACCCTATACTCAATACAAATTCACCTCTATTTTTTAATTCACAAACGCTGAAGCCATTCTATATAGGAAAAGAAAGAGAATACAATGATTACCTCACTGATTTCTTTTCAAAATTAAACAAAGAGATTTTACAAAATTCATAAAACCGGACATAACAAATAAAAAATATGTAAAAAAAGATTACAGCATCCTTATGAAAGAAACTCTACAAATCATCTTGAAGAATTTATACAAATCATCTTGAAGAATTTCTGAGCTCCGCCAGAAACCTGCAGGCCTCGTTTTAAGATATTATCTATGACTCTGGGATAATATTTCTTGTTCATATAAATATATATATTACATAATAATATTTTGCCAAACAGTTTTGTGGCATTTTGTCAAACAGTTTTGCGGTATTTTGTCAAACAGTTTTGTGATGCTGTACTTATCAACAAAAGCATACAGAGATTCTTTTTCTGAAAGAGGAGTATCTTTTCTCTCGATGTCTCCGAAGATAAATGAAAAAGAGAACACAGCTCTCAATATGTATTTACCATTTCTATAACACTATGAGCCAATCAGCAGTCTACTGCACTCAGACTTCTTCAAACTGTGCAAGATAAAGAGCTCTGTATAAGCCATTCTCTTTTTCAAGAAGCTGTTCGTGTGTACCCTCTTCTGCAACGCCCCTGTCCTGGATAACGAATATCCTGTCGGCATTTCTTATTGTGCTCAAGCGGTGTGCGACTGTAAAGCTGGTCCTTCCTTTTAGGAGTGTGTCTATTCCCTTCTGGACAAGCATCTCTGTATTTGTATCTATACTGCTAGTTGCCTCGTCAAGTATTATTACAGAGGGGTTCATCAAAAGAGTTCTGACAAGAGCAATAAGCTGACGCTGACCTTGAGATAAACTGGCAGAGCTAATCAGAGTATTATAGCCATCCTTTTCCTTCAATATGAAATCATCAGCTCCTATCAGATGACATGCGGACATGACCTCCTCTTCCGTTGCATCTTCTTTTCCATACTTCAGGTTCTCCATTATGCTTGCCTTGAAAATAAAGGGATCCTGGGTCATGACAGCAACTGATTTTCTAAGCGAAGAGAATTTCATCTTCCTGATATCAAAACCGTCAATGAGCACTTTGCCATCAAGCGGATCATAGAACCTTGCGACAAGATTTATGATTGTTGTCTTTCCTGCTCCTGTCGGACCTACTAGCGCAATGCGTTCACCTTTTTTTATGTGGAATGACACATCGCTTAAAATAATCTTGTCCACCTCATCAGGATAGGCAAAGCTCACGTTTACAAAATCGACAGTTCCGTCCTTTATCTCATACTCAGATGCATCATATGCCTCAGTTACTGTGCTCTCAGTATCCATCATCTCAAACACGCGTCCTGCGGCTGTTATGTTATTGGTCAGCTGGTTGTATGTCATTGCAAGCTGCCTGATGGGATTCCAGAAAAGAATGAGATAGCTTGTAAATGCAATTAGCTCACCGACAGAGGAAGAGTCATAACCAAGGAAGACAAAGGCAATTGTATAAAGAGATATTATCCCGAGTCCGTTTGATATACAATAAACAACATTCATCAGATCGGCTCTTTTTACAGCCTTGTTCCAGCTGCTCTCAACATCGTTTATTATCTTCTCGAACTCTTCTTCCCTCTCCTTTTCAGCAGCATAGGCCTGGATGATTCTTATTCCTGAATAGTTCTCATGAGAAAAGGCATTGAGATTTGACTGTTTCTTTCTGTAGTTTTCCCAGTTCACGAATCCTTTTATTGCGACAATGTATACAAGAAGGGCAAAAAAAGGAACAACAAGGAGAGCAGAAAGCGCAAGGGTCGCATTTGAAATGAACATTGCAAGCATTACGGCCAATATTATGAACAGATTCGGAATTATGTTCGTAACAAGCTGTGTAAGCATGTCCTTCATATTCGATATGTCATTTATAAGACGCGAGAGGATCTTTCCTGTTGGGCGTGAGTCAAAATAGAAAAGCCCGAGCGTCTGAAGATGACAATAGGCATCCTTTCTGATGCTGTACACTACCCTGTTCGTTACCCCTGCCATTATCTTTGCCCTTATCATGGTAAGAAGATACCAGAGCACACATAAAACTGCGCCTGAAGAGACAGCAATGACAAGTCCTCTCATGTCCTTGTTATATACAGCCACATCAATTGCATATTCTGTAATCTTCGGCAGGATTATCACAATGAATGCTGCAATGAACATGAAAGAGACAGCAAGGGCTATTCTCCTTTTGAAGGGGGAAAGATATCTTATAGTCCTCTTTATAATGCTTTTCTTATCAAGACGGACTGTCTTCTCATCAGTGCGGAAGGTTTCCATGCTCATACCATATCCTCCCCGTACTGTGCAAGATATGTCCTGTAATACAGGCCCTTCTTGTTCATCAGATCCTCATGTTTTCCCCTTTCAGCTATCTGTCCATCACTGAGGAAAATAATCTCATCTGCGTCCCTGACGCTTGAGATTCTATGCGCGATTATTATCTTGGAAAGAGCATATGTATTTCTCACCGAGCGCTGGATTATCTTCTCTGTCTCCATATCAAGCGCGCTGGTTGCATCATCAAGAATCAGCAGGTTCGCACTGTGCGCAAGTGCGCGCGCAATTGAAAGTCTCTGCTTCTGTCCTCCAGAAAGTCCCACGCCGCGCTCGCCGATTACAGTCTTTTCTTTTTCTGAAAGACGCGAGACAAACTCATCAGCATCAGAAAGCTTTAAAGCAAGTGAGATATCTGAGCTCTTTATAATGCCCTTCTTGCCTATGCTTATATTGCTGTCAATGCTGTCAGAAAAGAGGAATGTATCCTGGCTTACAAGAGCAATCCTTTCTCTCAGGCTCTTCAGCCTGTATTCCCTTATATCCTTTCCGTTGACAAGTATTTTCCCATCACTTGCATCCATGAAGCGCAGAAGAAGTGAACATATTGTGCTCTTGCCGCTTCCTGTTGCTCCCATTATTGCAAGGCTCTTTGAGGGCATAATCTCAAAAGAGACATCACTTAAAATCTTCTTGTTATCAGCAGAAAATGAAACATGGTCAAAGACAATGGACACCGCTTCTCCTTCCACTTCTTTTTCCCCGTCCTGCACAGAACTTTCCGTGTCAAGGATTCTGTTTATCTTCCTTGCAGATGCAACAGCGTTGCTTACTGCCTGAAGTATCCAGCCCATGTCCATCATCGGAAAGGAAAGCCCGATTACATATGTGTTGAGCGCAACAGCCTGACCAAGCGTCATCTTTCCGTTTATCACAAGTATTCCCGACACAAGGATATTCAGAACGCTCATCAGCCTTGCAAGAGCACTCATGGGGCTTGTGGTATCCGCAATGAGGAAATCGACTTTCTCATTCAGGCGTCTGAATCCCATGTTCTTCTTATCAAAGCGATTCATCTCTTTCTCGCTCTTTCCGAAAGCCTTTACAATCCTTATTCCGTTTATTGCCTCACCCGCTGTCTCATTCATCTTTGCTGTCTCATCTGAGATCTTGTCATAGAGCTTGTCTCCCCCGCGCTCTGCAAGGAATGCAAAGAGAAGGATAAACGGCATTATGCAAAGGGGCACAATTAGCCCGAGCGGGGTAATCTTTATTATGAAGAAAATATAGAGGATTATCTGAAAGATGAGCTCTGATGAGAAGACTATGATGAATCCGAAGGTGAAGCCCACATTCTCGATATCCTGCTTTGTACGGCTCATAAGCTCTGCGGCATTGTTCTTGGAAAAGAAGTTCATGTCCATCTTCTGTATATGGCTGAAGAGATCCCTTCTCATCTCCTTTTGAGAAAATGCAGAAAGCTTGTCAGCAGCATACTCTTCTGTATAATATCCTGCTGCCTCAACTATGTACAAAAACGCAAGAGCAAGGATATAAGGAAGGAAGAGAGCTGTTTTTCCTCCTGTAATGACATTATCAACAATGCGCTGTGTTATCTGCGGGACAATGGATGCAGCAATAACAGCACAGATAAGTCCCATATATGAAAATAGATAAAGCCTCTTGCGCCTAAGGGCATACGAAAACAGTCTGAACATAAAAAAAGCGGGGAAGCAAAATCTTCCTCGCAATTATATTGGCAGATAAATATTGATAAATCAAGGTCAGGAAAGCTCGAATGCTCCTGTGTAGAGCTGATAATAAACTCCCTTCTGCTCAAGAAGCTGCTCATGAGTTCCCCTTTCTATTATCCTTCCGTGATCGAGCACCATTATCGCATCGCTGTTTCTTACAGTGCTGAGGCGGTGTGCGATTACAAATACAGTTCTGTTCTGCATTATCCTGTCCATGCCTGCCTGTACAAGAGCCTCTGTATGTGTGTCGATGCTGCTGGTTGCCTCATCCATGACCATTACAGGAGGATCTGCAACTGCAGCACGTGCGATTGACAGAAGCTGGCGCTGGCCCTGTGAAAGGCCTTCTCCGTTGTTTGTGATCATCGTATCATATCCGTCTGGGAGGTGCATGATGAAATCATGAGCGTTTGCAAGCTTTGCCGCACGGATCACATCATCATCGCTTGCATCAAGACGGCCAAAGCGGATATTGTCCTTAATGCTTCCTGTAAACAGGTTTGTATCCTGCAGTATCATTCCAAGCGAATGACGCAGATCATCTTTCTTGATCTTGTTGATGTTTATCCCGTCAAAGCGGATCTTTCCGTCCTGGATATCATAAAAACGGTTCAGGAGGTTTGTAATTGTTGTCTTTCCCGCACCTGTTGCACCGACAAAGGCAATCTTCTGCCCCGGCTTTGCATACAGCGATATATCATGGAGCACAGTCTTTTCTGGAACATAGCCGAAGTCCACATCCTTCATCACTATATCTCCCTTAAGAGGAACATATGTTGTCGGACTCTTGTCCTGATGGATATGCTTCCATGCCCAGAATCCTGTGCGCTCAGCACTTTCTGATATGCTTCCGTCCTCATTCACCTTTGCATTCACAAGCGTGACATACCCTTCATCCTTCTCCGCCTCTTCATCAAGGAGCTCGAATATGCGTTCAGCACC
This sequence comes from Candidatus Ornithospirochaeta avicola, assembly GCA_019113245.1. GTDB lineage: Bacteria > Spirochaetota > Spirochaetia > Sphaerochaetales > Sphaerochaetaceae > Ornithospirochaeta > Ornithospirochaeta avicola. Next base: position 6,628 of record DXHU01000021.1, on the reverse strand, counting down.
TGCAAGGGCAAGAAGCACGCTGTTTGCCTGCTGGCTTATCTGGTTAACGTTGTTGCTCATGTTCCTTGAAAGAAGGAGGAACGCGGCAAGTGCTCCGACTGTGTAGCCCGGCATCAGGATAATAAGAATGCTTCCTGCAAGGACAAGAAGAACATACTGGATGTTTCCAAGGTTCATTCCCACAGGTCCTATGCTGTTTGAGTATCCGTTTGCCTTGCTCATTGAAGAAAACAGCTTCTCGTTTATCCTGTCAAAGTCCTTCTTGCTTTCCTCTTCGTGAGTGAACACCTTGATTACCCTCTGGCCGTTCATCATTTCTTCTATAAAGCCGTTTACAACTCCGAGGTCTGCCTGCTGCTGGCCAAAATAGCGCCCGCTTCGGCTTGCTATGTGAGCCATTGTCTTTACTGTGATGATTGAAAAGAGGACAACAAGGACAGTCAGAATCCAGCTGTTCATAATCATTGAGACAAAGAGGAAAATGAGTGTGAGTGTTGCAGTTGCAACCTGGGTAAGAGCCTGGCCTACCATCTGATTGAGAGTGTCCGTATCATTGGAAAAGCGACTCATAGTCTCACCGTGGGTATGAGTGTCAAAATAGCTTATTGGAAGGCTCTCCATCTTCTTGAACATCTTGCATCTTATTGAGAAGATTGCACCCTGGGCAATCTTGATCATGACTCTCTGCACGATGAATGTCGGGATGACAAGAGTAAGCACAATAAGGATTCCGAATTCAGCAAGCGCTCTTATAAGAGGCTCTAATGACGGATTTGCAACTCCTATCATCGGGGAGATGCAGTCATCAATCAGTGTCTGCATGAATGATGCGGCATAGCTTGTGCCGTAAGCAGAAAGCACTATGCATACAAAGACAAGCGCAAGCTTGGCCTTGTGCTCAGAAAAAACCTCAGCAAAGAGACGCTTAATTGTCTTTGAGGGATTCTTTGCCCTGATAGCATATTTCTTACTCATAGTCCTTCTCCTCGTCACTTCCCTTTGTCTGTGTATAATAGAGGCCCTGGTAATTGCTGTTGCGCTTCAAAAGCTCATCATGCGTACCGATATCCTCTATCCTGCCGTTATTCATCATGATGATCTGATCGGCATCCTCAACAGATGAAATCCTCTGGCTTATTATGATTTTGGTAAGCCCTTTGACCCCGTCACGGAGGGCATTCCTGATTGACTTGTCCGTCTGTGTGTCAACAGCACTTGTGCTGTCATCCATGATTAGCACTTTCGGATTCTTTAAAAGAGCTCGTGCAATACAGAGTCTCTGTCTCTGTCCGCCGGAGAAATTTGTTCCTCCCTGCTCCACATGGCTCTCATAACCGTCCTTCATGCTCTCAATGAAAGAATCAGCATTCGCAATATGGCATGCCTTCTTTATTTCATCTAAAGAGGCATCCTTATTTCCCCATCTGAGATTCTCGCTCACTGTTCCTGAAAAGAGCTGGTTCTTCTGCAGCACCACAGCCACATTGTCGCGAAGTGATTTGAGATTATAATCCTTTACATTCAGATTCCCCACTTCAACTGTGCCTTCGGTGGCATCATAAAGCCTTGCAATAAGGCTCACGAGCGTGCTCTTTCCGCTTCCTGTTGGTCCAAGAATTCCTATCATCTGGCCTGCTTTTATATCAAGGTTTATGTTCTCAAGGACATTCACGCCTTCCTTATATGCAAAGTTTACATTCTCAAAGCGTACATCGCCATTTAAAACTTCTTTTCTGCCGCTCTCGTTTATGTCCATATCAGGGACTGTTGTGAGAACTTCAGAAATACGCTCAGCAGAAGCTCGTGCAATTGTCACCATGACAATGAACATTCCGATTATTATAAGCGATGAAAGAATCATGCTGTTGTATGTGTATACAGAGAGAAGCTGACCTGTTGTCATTTCTCCCACATTTATAAGCTTAGCTCCAATAAATGATACTGCAATCGTACAGCCGAACATAAGGCTCATCATCATCGGCTGGACAAAGCTCATAATCTTCTGTGCCTTAACAAAGTTCTTGTAGATTTTCTTTGCCGCCTTATCAAAGACTTCTTCCTGCTGCTCTTCCCTCACGTATGCCTTTACTGTCCTTATTCCATTGAGGTTTTCCTGAACTACATTATTCAGTCCGTCATAGCTTTTGAATGCCTTCTCAAAGTAAGGATGAGCGCGGAACATCATGAATGAGATGCAGATTGCAAGAATAGGAATTGCAAATGCATATATGCCGACAACTCCCGGTCCGTTCTTGAACACCATTAAAATTGCGAAGATGAACATTATAGGAGAGCGGACGAACATCCTGATTATCATCTGGAATGCCATCTGCACATTCTGTATGTCTGTTGTGCATCTTGTAATCAATGAAGAGACCGAGAATTTATCGATGTTTGAGAACGAGAAATCCTGGATCTTGTAATAAAGATCATGACGCAGATTCTTTGCAAATCCCGCACTTGCCTTTGCCGCAGTCTTTGCCCCCGCTAGTCCGAATGTAAGCGAGAGTCCGGCAGCAAGAATCAAAAGAAGACTCATCTTCAGCGTATAAGCGATATCCCCTTTCGATACTCCATTGTCGATAACAAGTGCCATGAGCATCGGGATAAGGACCTCCATGGCAACCTCGCCGACCATCAACAGCGGTGTTATTATTGTCTCTTTCCTGTATTCCCTTATGCTCTTTTTCAGTATTTTAACTGTCATTGAGCTCCTCCATACGTAATAAAAGCCTTGTGACAAAATCATCAAGGAGCTTTTTCTCATCATCAGAGAAAATGCTCTCAATATCCTCTTCAAGCTCAACCAGGCGCTCAAAGCTCTCTTTAGCCGCATCCCGCCCTTTATCAAGGAGAACAAGGTATTTCTGCCTCTTGTCTTTTTCAGAGTTCACACGGCGTAGCAGTCCTGCCTTCTCCATCTTGTCCAGCGTTATGGAGACAGCGGCACGGGATACAGAGAAGGCACTCTCTATATCCTTCTGGTACGTGTATTCATTTTCCCTTGATAAAAGATATCCAAGAAGACGCAGCTGGGTAGCAGGAAGGCCCACGTGCGATTCTGCTACGCGGAGAAATGCCTGATCAAGCACCTTTATCTTCCAGCCTATATGCTCTTTCATATTTGCACCTTTGTTAAGCCGTTAACAAAATATAAGTAACACTTTCTTTTTTGTCAATCTGGAAAGAGAAACTACATACTTCTCCATATTCAGCTTTTCTTTGCGATTTTCGAAACAAGAGAGAAAGCGATGAAAACAAAGAGGTGAAGGGTCACTATGCTTGCTCCAATCGGGGTTCCGGCCATGTATGAAAGCGTTATTCCGAAAAAGAAGACAGCTGTGGAAATTAGGACGCTTGCTATGCTGACGCTTTTGTAAGTCTTTGAAATCTTCATCGCAGAAAGGGGTGGGAATATTATGAGAGCACTGATTAACAGAGAGCCCATCATCCTCATTCCAGTCACTATTACAAGAGCTGAAAGGATTGCAAGAAGCGTGTTATAGGACTCTGCCTTTATCCCCGCACTCTTTGCAAACACAGAATCAAATGTGACTGCATAAAGCCTTGGGTAAAGAAGGATATATATTGAAATCACTAGAGCAGAAAGGACTACTGACAATATTGCATCCGCATTTGATACAGAAAGAAGGGAGCCGAAGAGAAAGTTGTTTATATCAGTATTTGTTCCCCGAACAAAGCTTATTATCAGAACACCGATGGCAAGGGAGGAAGAGGAGATTACTGCTATCATGCTTTCTGAAGATATGGCACTCTGCTCCTTTATTCTCAATATCAGTATGGCCGCTATGACCACGACAGGAATTGTAAAAACAAGGGGTGAAAATGAAAGAGCTGTGGCAACAGCAAGAGCGCCAAAGCCGACATGAGAAAGCCCGTCTCCAATCATAGAGTTCTTCCTGAGCACTAAGGATACACCGAGGAGGGAAGAAGAAACAGAGACAAAGAGGCCTACTAAGAAAGCCCTTACCATAAAGGAATATGAAAACATATCAAACATGCCCGCTCTCCTCTAAATACCTTTTTCCGACAGAAGATGAGAAGAATTCATCTTTTTCTGAGTAAACTGCTCCCATATGCCCAAGATAGAGAATATGCTTTGCGCTCTTGAGGGCAACATGTATGTCATGGGTGACCATTATCATTGTCATTCCTGATGCATTTAGATCTTCAAAGAGAGAATAGAGATTTCCTGATGCAACAGGGTCAAGCGAGCTTGTGGGCTCATCAAGAAGAAGAATCTTCTTTGATGCTGAGAGCGCGCGGGCAATCAGCACTCTCTGAGCCTGTCCGCCTGAGAGAGTTGAGAAGCTTTTATTCTGCAGATCCAGAATTGCCAGCCTCTCCATGTTCTCATATGCAATTTTCTTGTCCTCTTTTGAATAGAAGAAGCGCCTTGTAAGGCTTGCAGCACGTCCTGAGAGCACTACTTCAGCGCAGCTTGTCGGGAAAGAGCGCGATATATAGCTTTTCTGAGGAAGATATCCTATTGTTTTTTCTATGCCAGGAGCAAATTTAATTTTTCCTTCCATCGGAGAGATTATAGACAAAAGAGCTTTGACAAGCGTGCTCTTTCCTGCTCCGTTTTCTCCAACTATGCATAGATAATCCCCGTCCTGGACAGAAAAGGAGAGGTTTTCAAGAATTCTTTCCCCTTCATAGCCGAGGCTGATTTTCTCAGCTGAAATCAGAGTGCTCAATTCAGCGCCTCCTTTAGCGTTTCTATATTCCTTCTCATCAGAGAAATGTATGTCTCCCCCGCCTCAAAATCCTCTTTGCTGATTGTGTGCACCGAGTTGAACGTGAGCACAGAGCATCCTGTTTCCTTGCTTATCGCGTCACTTAAAAGCTGCGATGACAGCTCCATGTGCACAACTGAAGGGATATCCCTTTCTCTGACGATGTCTATCAGAAGAGAAACTGTCTTTGCATTGACTTCAGTCTCCTCTGCACAGCCAGGATAGGCGGCATACCAAGAAAGGCCGAACTCGGTGAAGAAATAAAGAAGTGGGAAGCGGTCTGCAATAACAATCTCCTTGCGCAGAGAAGAAGAGACAAGAGATTTTATTTCTTCTTCAAGCTTTTCTATCTCGCTAACATATTCCTCTGCGTTTTCTGCATAGAAAGAAGCATTCTCCTCATCAAGGGATGCAAGGAGAGAAGAAAAAGATGAGACAAGTGCTTTTTCATTCTCAAGGCTTGTCCACACATGCTCATCATACGCCTCATCCTCAGCATGAATGTTTATTATTCCCTCACTTTGTTCTTTCAGCTTTACAGGAGAAGTCTCAAGAAGAGAAAAGATTCTGGATGAGAAGCCGCTGTTTTCAAGAAGCTCTTTGATATAGCTCTGGCTTTCTCCACCTGTGAATATGAAAACATCGGATGAGAGGATTTTTATCACATCAGAGCTTGTAAGCTCATAGGAATGGACACTTGCGCCAGGGGGAAGAATCATGACCAGATCCGCTCTATCTTTCACAACAGAGCGCGCAATGTCATAGGATGGGAAATCAAGTGCACTAATTACTATTCTGTCTTCATCAATCACCTCTTTTCTTTCACAGGAAGTGAAAAGAAAAAGAGGGATCAATAAAAGAAATATCAACTTTCTCACTAAAAATGAATATAGCAGAAAAGGGGAAAGAATAAAATTCCCGGCAGGTAAGTGGATTGACCTGGATTTCATCTTTGCGGTCTTTATATTCTGTGAGGATGTATTCATAGGGGTAAAGAGCATGTGCTAGTCCTTCTGTTTTGTGTGGTTAAAAAACTTTGAACTCACATGCTCTTTTTCCAATTTCTATTTTCCATCCCTCAATTTTCCGCGAAGGATATATTTTGAAGAGACATATCTTGGCAGAGGCCTTAGCTTACGATGCCATCCTGCCTGACTATTTTCATCCTTCGCATATTCTTACTCCGAATCTCAGGGTATTTTCTCTGTTTTCCGGAATTAATGTTGACTTAACAGCGAATACACTAGTATAGTCAATGCGGATATTGTGACAATTTACACTTTTCTCGGAGTACAAGATGATTGAGGTGAACTACTCCACCCTTCGCTAATGCTTAGAGGATGGAGCTTCCGGGCTCTTTCCCTTCTCAGGGCGTTTCGCAGAAAGCTCCCATATCTCATACGAGGTATCGAAGGCTGACTTCCGCTCCACCGGAGTACGCTTCTGTTCCGGAAGCGTGCAGGCTATTTTATGCTTTCCTGCAAGCAGCAATGTTTTAGCGGCTTTTATATCGCGGTCTTCGCTATACCCGCATCTGTCACAGAAGAATGTCCTATCTGAAAGCGTGATGCTTTCATGGATAAGCTCGCACTCCGGACACATCCTCGTTGATGGGAAGAAGCGGTCTATTACAAGAACATTCTTGTTTGATTTAAGTTTACCCTTCAGTGTCCCGAGTGCAGAATTCTGCACCTGTTTCCCGAAGAGCCCCTTATGCCATCCCTTGATGTTCTCATCCTGCATTACAATCACTGTCCTTCCCGCAGTGATGTCGTGATACACCTGATTGGCCTTGGCTCGCCTCCTGTTTGCAAGCCTCTCATATTCCCTCCGCATAAGCTGTCTTGTGTCATACCAGCCCTTGGAAC
>DXHU01000020.1 GCA_019113245.1 Candidatus Ornithospirochaeta avicola | reverse complement strand
CTTTTTAATTAAGGTGACGTCCTCAATAACATCCCGCTTGTGGCGCTTGACCACATCATTATAACACTTTTTAATTAAGGTGACGTCCTCAATCTTTGGAGTCGTGATAAAATCACAAGTGTCATTATAGCACTTTAAAGTAAGTTAATCTCCTGACTTCTAAAAATTACATCATACTTTGGGGTCGTGATATTATTCTTTCTGGGCTGGTCTGCAGTCGCATAATTAGAATAATTTGAAACCTTATTCCAAAAATATTCTCACTTTTATATAATGAAACTGCTTTATTTTGAGGTGTAACTATATGCGAAAGACGAAAATCATATGCACAATGGGACCTGCAGTGAACTCTGATGACAAGGTCAGAGCTTTAATTGAAAACGGAATGGATGCTGCCAGGTTCAATTTCTCACATGGCTCACACGAAGAACATCAGGAAAGAATTGAAAGAGTAAGAAGAGTATCTGAGGAAATGGGAGTGAACATTCCTCTTATCCTTGACACAAAGGGACCGGAAATCAGGGTAAAGGACTTTGCCGAAGGCAAGATCTATCTTGAGAAAGACCAGCTTTTCACACTATATGCAGATAAGGAAGAGCCGGGGACAAAGGAAGGAGTCACTATCACATTCCCGTACCTTGCCGAAGATGTGGAAATTGGTACTAACATCCTTATTGACGATGGTCTTGTTTCTCTTAAGGTTGTAGAGATAAGCGGAAGGGATGTAATCTGCCGTGTTGACAATCCCGGAAAGGTGTCAAACAGGAAATCAATCAACATTCCAGGCGTGGAGATTGACCAGAACTACATATCAGAACAGGACAGGTCTGACATTCTCTTTGGAATTGAAATGGGTGTGGATTTCATCGCCGCATCATTCATGAGAAATGAAAATGATGCGAAGAAGCTGAGAAAGCTTCTGAATGTGAATGGTGGAGAGTCAATCCAGATTATTGCCAAGATAGAGAACAGAAGCGGAGTTGACAATCTCGACAAGATCATAGAAATCGTTGACGGAGTGATGGTTGCCCGAGGCGATATGGGAGTTGAGATTCCGTTTGCAGAGCTTCCTTCAATCCAGAAGCATATAATCAAGAAATGCTATGAGAGAGGCAAGATTGTTGTTACTGCAACACAGATGCTTGAGTCAATGACAGAGCACCCGAGGCCGACAAGGGCAGAGGTGTCGGATGTCGCAAATGCAATCTATGACGGAACTACATGCATAATGCTCTCAGGAGAAACTGCTGCAGGAAAATATCCTGTTGAGGCAGTCAGGGCCATGAGCGACATAGCAGAATACACAGAGACTCAGATAGACTATAAGAAGCGCTTTGTCACAAAGCAGCTCAAGCTTGGTTCTGATATCATGAACACGATTGCCGCTGCTGCAGTTGAAGGTTCTTTCTTCCTTGATGCAAAGGCAATAATCGTAATGACTGTTACTGGAAGGACAGCTCACTTTGTATCATTCTACCGCCCGGCATGCCCGGTAATCGCATGCGTCACAGACAAGAGGGCAGCCCGTCAGCTTAGACTGAACTATGGAGTTTATCCGAAGATTGCCCCATATACTGAGGACAGGGAGCAGATGAGAAAGCAGAGCACCAAGCTTGCGCTCTCAACCGGTCTTATAAACAAGGGTGATCTTGTAGTTTCAATTGCTGGTTCTATGACTGGTAACGGCGGCTCTGATACACTTCAGATTTCGAAAATCTGATTATGGCGACACTGCTACTTCTTGTAATATACTCAGCATTTATATCACTGGGCCTTCCAGATTCCGTACTTGGAACTGCATGGCCCGTGATGCATGGTGAGCTTCATGCATCAGTTTCATCCCTTGCAATTGTCAATGTATGCGTGTCTCTCTGCACCGTGTTCTCTTCCATCTTCGCACAGAAGGCAATGAGAAAGTTCGGTACCTATGCTGTCACGGCATTTTCAATTGTTCTTACATTCACGGCACTCTTTTTCATATCAAGAGTAAACAGCATTTACCTTTTAATCCTCTTTGCTCTTCCTCTTGGACTTGGAGGGGGAGCAATAGATACAGCGCTGAATGATTATGTTGCAAGAAACTATTCCCCCGCGCAGATGAACTTTCTTCATGCATTCTGGGGATTGGGAACAATAATTGCGCCAATCCTCCTTTCCCGTCTTTTAGCAAGCGGAGGCTCATGGAGGAGCGCGTATGTTATTCTTTCAGCAATACAGACTGTCATATTCATCATAGTGCTTCTTTCAAAGAAACTGTGGAAAAAGGATGGGAGTCCGTATGATGAGAAAAAGGAGAAGGCCTACAGCATTGCTGAGCTTCTCCGTGTTCCGGGAGCGCTCCCATCATGCCTTGCTTTCACTTTCTATGCCTTTGAAGGTGTGACGATTTCCTGGATAGCAAGCTATCTTGTGTTCGGCAAAGAAATAAGCGCATCAGATGCAGCGTCAATGACAAGCATGGTATATCTGGGAATAACAGCAGGAAGAATCATCACGGGCTTTATTGCAAACAGAGTCAAGGAGAGCATCATGATAAGGACAAGCCAGGCTTTTATACTTCTTGCTCTGCTTGTCCTGATGATGACAGAAAGCCATGTGCTTTTATATGCAATCATATTCATCATGGGATTTTCTTTCGGGCCTATATATCCTGCTATGGTGCATCAGAGCGTAACATGCTTTGACACGAAATACAGCGCAGGAATAATCGGGCTCCAGATGAGCTTTGCATACATTGGAGGCATGATAATAACGCCGTTTTTCGGCATTCTTTCAGATATTTTCTCTCTTTCTTTCTTCCCGTATTACATGCTGCTTCTTCTTGCGCTGAATTTCATTTGCACCACGCTGAAGAACAGGAGAACAAGAAAGACCTCTTTCTGATAATGCCTCATATTATCCATTGCAATTTTATCACTTGGAATCTAAAATTTTTTCTATGAAAGTGAGACTTTGCGGAGCAGGTGCAGTCGGTCTGACTGTTGCCCATAAACTTAAGGATGTATCGGATTTCAGGATAATCGCATCAGGAGAGCGTCTTGAGCGCTACAAGAGAAATGGGTTTCTCTTTAACGGGAAAAAGGAGGAATTGTCTTTAATTTCTCCAGATGATGCTGACAAGGCAGATCTTCTTATTGTTGCGGTGAAGAACTTTCATCTTTCCAAAGCTCTTGAGGAGATTGCTCCTTTTGTCTCTGAAGACACTCTGATACTCTCGCTTTTAAACGGGATTGATGCAGAGCGTGTGATATCAGAGCGCTTTGGTGCGGCCAATGTCCTTTATTCTTTCATAACAGATTTGTCTGCAACTCATGAAGGCAACTCGACAGTGTGCTTTTCTGACGGCGGAATAATAATATTCGGAGAAAAGAATAACAGCATTTCCGAACGCGTTAAGAAAATAGCAGGTCTTTTTGATGAGGCAGGACAGCGCTACAGGATCCCAGCTGACATCATGCATGAGAAATGGTGGAAGTTCACTTTAAACTGCTGCTTCAATACTCTTAGTGCAACAATCGGTGCAAATTACATGGCAATGAGCGAGAATGCTCATCTTGTACGTGCAGTCAGAATGATTGCAAATGAGATTCTTTCTGTTGCAAAAGCAGAGGGAGTCAGTCTTTCTCATGATGATGTTGATGCAGTTATAAAGATGGTTCTTTCTCATCATGACAAGGGAAAGACGAGCATGCTGCAGGATGTTGAGGCAGGAAGGATGACTGAGAATGACTATTTCCTCGGCACTCTTTCACGCCTTGGAAGGATGCATGGCATTTTGACTCCGTGCTCAGATCTTGCATACAACCTGCTTGAAGCCAGGAGGCATACTCTTGCAGTACATTGAAGAGAGCATCACTTACGATGTGCTCCTCTCGTTTTTCAACGGAGATTACAAGAAAGCATTTCAGGCTTATTCTCAGGCAGAAAGCAGATTTGATTTGAGCATGAGCTTCCCATCTTTTTCTTCTCGTCTAGCTCCGTTAATCAGTGCAAGGAGCGAGCGCCTTGACGAGATATACAGAAATGTCAGGGATGCGTATGGGCATTTGAGAGCAGACTTTATAATAATACCGTCAACTTCTGCGCTGTTTGATAGAGCGCTCTGTGAGACTGAATATCCCGTTCCTTTTCTCTATGCTGTCGGCAATATCGCCCTTCTTGCTGAAGATCATGTGACAATATGCGGAAGCCTTGCTCCAACAGAGGAGGCAAGAGTTATTGCAGAAAAATGCGCAGCTGTGACAGCAAGAAGCAAAAGATGCATGATGACTCCGCTAATGCTCGGGCTCTCAAGCTGGGCAATCAGCGCATTCCTGAAGGAATCTTCAAAACTGATAGCTGTATCTTCATCCTTTGTTTTGAAGTGCCCGAATGAGAAGATCAAGGATCAGATGGTTGATATTCTCCGTCACGGAGGCCTGATAATTTCCCCGATTTCTCCATTATCTGCTGACATAAAATACCACCAGGTGGTGCGTAACAGAGCAATTTCTGCGTTGAGCGACAGAATCCTCCTTGTAGAAGAAAAAGACGGCGGACCTGCATGGCATATATTTGATGAGGCGAAAGGAGATGACAAAGTGCGCATGATAAGCGCGCATATGCTCAGCATTCCTTCTTTCTCTTTTGCACAGGCAAGAAAGGAAAGCAGCCTGCTACTTACAAAGGCAGGGGATGTGAAAAAGCTTTTCAGACCAAGGAGAAGGAGCAGAAAAAAGGCGGAGAGTGATGAAAATCCATCTCTCTTTCAGTTGCAATAAAACCTTACAAGGAGTAAAATTTCCGCATTATGAAAAAACTCACAGCAAACGAACTCAGAAAGCTTTATATTGACTTCTTTGTATCAAAGGGGCATAAACAGATAAGAGGCGCAAGCCTTATTCCGGAAAATGATCCGACAGTTCTTTTCACCACTGCCGGAATGCATCCTCTTGTTCCATATATCTTGGGGGCAGAGCACCCGGAGGGAAAGAGGCTTACAGATTACCAGAAGTGCATAAGAACAGGGGACATCGACAGTGTCGGCGATCCGCATCACCTGACATTCTTTGAGATGCTCGGGAACTGGTCTCTTGGAGACTATTTCAAGCAGGAGGCAATAAGCTACTCATATGAGTTCCTGACAAAGGTTCTTGAAATTGACCCCTCCCGTCTTTCAGTAACAGTGTTCAGAGGCGATGATACTGTCCCTCGTGATGAAGTTGCAGCAGAGCGATGGAAGGCTCTCGGAATTCCTGAGGAGAGAATCTTCTACAAGGGAAGGGAAGACAACTGGTGGGGACCGGCTGGAGAGACCGGGCCATGCGGACCTGACAGCGAGATGTTCATCGATACAGGAAGACCTGCCTGCGGACCTGACTGCCAGCCAGGATGTTCATGCGGAAAATACTTTGAAATCTGGAATGATGTGTTCATGGGCTATAAGAAGGAAGCTGACGGGACATATCATGAAATGGAAAGAAAGTGTGTTGATACCGGTATGGGAATCGAGCGCACTGTTGCAATCCTTCAGGGAAAGAAGAGTGTCTATGAGACAGAAGTCTTTGCTCCTATAATCAGCGGAATTGAAGAGCTTTCCGGCATAAAGTACGGAGAAGATGAGGATAAGGATGTTTCTGTGAGAATCATTGCAGATCATATCAGGACAAGCGTATTCATCCTCGGCGACCAGAAGGGTGTTGCTCCAAGCAATGTCGGACAGGGCTATATCCTGCGCCGTCTGATCAGAAGGGCAATAAGGCATGCGCGTAAGCTCAATATTCCTCAGGGCTTCATGTCCAAGCTTGCGAAGATAGTGCTTTCGCTTTATGCTGAGCCGTATCCGGAGCTTGCTGAAAATAAAGACTTCATATTCACTGAGCTGGAGAAGGAGGAGGAGAAATTCTATGACACCCTGATCAAGGGAGAAAGAGAATTTGACAAGATGCTTCCAAACCTCATGAAGGGAAATGCTCGCGTTATCTCAGGACGAACAGCTTTCAAGCTCTATGACACATATGGATTCCCGATCGAGCTTACAGAAGAGCTTGCAAAAGAAAACGGGTTTACTGTTGACAAGAAAGGCTTTGAAGAGGCTTTCAAGAAGCATCAGGAGCTTTCAAGAAGCGGTGCTGAGCAGCAGTTCAAGGGAGGTCTTGCAGATCACAGTGAGCTGACAACAGCACTGCACACAGCGACACACCTCCTTCATGCGGCACTGAGAAAAGTGCTTGGAACACATGTAGGACAGAAGGGAAGCAATATCACAGCAGAGCGCCTGAGATTCGACTTCACTCATCCTGAGGCTATGACTAAAGAGCAGATAAAAGAAGTTGAGGATCTTGTCAACGAGCAGATAAAGAGAGACCTTCCTGTCACTGTAAAGACCATGACACTCGATCAGGCAAGAAGCGAAGGTGCAATTGCTTTCTTTGATTCAAAGTATGGAGAGCTTGTCACTGTTTATACAATCGGAGATTTCTCAAAAGAAGTCTGCGGAGGTCCGCATGTGACACATACAGGAGACATGGGACACTTTAAAATCCTCAAGGAGCAGTCAAGCAGTGCTGGAGTCAGAAGAATCAAGGCGGTGCTTGAAAAATGACTAAGGGACTGGTCATAGTCTTCGGTGATTCAACAGCTGCAAAGAAAGAAGATTCAGTCCGGCCTGAAACAGGCTGGGCTGAGTGCTTTGAAGGATATCTTGCTCCGGGCTGGAAGCTTTTGAACTATGCTGAAAACGGCATGAGCTCAAAAAGTTTTGTAAGATCAGGAAAGATTGAAGAAGCTCTGTTAAGAGCAGAGTATGAGTTGAAGAAGGCTGAAGAGGATGAAGAGTGCGATACATTCTGTGCATATTTCATCATACAGTTCGGACATAATGAGACAAAGACAAGCGAAGACCGGTTCTCTCTTGCTGAAGACTTCAGAGGAAATATTGTTAGCAAGATGATTCATCCAATCATGAAAGCAGGATGGCAGAGCGTTCTGCTTACTCCGATTCCGCGTTTCATCTTCACAGAAGAAGGAAAGGTAGTGAATTCTTTTGGAGAGTACCTTTATACCCTTCATGATTTTGCAAGTGATGCAGATTACTTTATAGATATTCATTCATTGCTTTCTGATTTATTTGAGAAAGCCGGCAAGAGCAAGGCGAGAAAATGCTACATGAATCTTGAAAAAGGGCAGTGTGAGAACTACAAGAACGGCAGGATCGACAACACTCATTTGACAGAAGACGGTGCTGCCTTTGTTGCATACGCTATTGCCAAGACAATGAAAGAGGAAGGTCTTGAGTGCATAAGATAAGAATTCTCATACTTGATGCACAGGGCGGCGGAATGGGTGCAATGGTTGCAAAGAAAATAAGAACTAGGCTCCCTGATGCAGAATTGATGGCAGTGGGCACAAACTGCACTGCCACAGAGAACATGAAGAATGCGGGAATAAAGGCAGTTGCAAGCGGAGAGAACTCCGTTGTCGTGTGTTCATCCCGTGCAGATATAATAATAGCTCCTCTTGGAATGGTGGTAGCCAATTCAATGATGGGCGAGGTCACAGCTAGAATGGCTGAAGCTGTTTCTTCTTCTCAGGCAAAGAGGATTCTGATTCCTTTCTTTTCCTGCGACAACATAATTGTCGGAGTGAAGGATATAGGTCTTTCATCCCTTGTGGATGATGCTGTTGAGAAAGCTGTGGAGATAAGCCGCGCTTTGTGCGGCTGAGCCTTCTTTTTTTTCCTCAGAAGAGGATTTTGTGCTGTTTTGCTTTTAGAACTTGATAGTATCTCTTTTTCATATGGAGAAAAGAGAGTACTGAGCAATATATCGTTTACATTGGATCATTCTCAGATTCTTCTTATTGCAGGAGAGAACGGGTCAGGAAAGAGCACCCTGCTGAAGTTGATATCAACACTTCTTGTTCCTTCAAGCGGGAAAGTCAGATTGTCCGGAATTCCTTATAATGCAGATAATTATAAAGAAATCAGAAAGAGAATATCATACATTTTTCAGAAAAGCGATGATAATTTCTGCACAGCTACTGTGCGTGATGAGATAGCATTCAAGATGGTAAATGCTTCTCTTTGTGAGAAGAGAGTTCAAGAAAAGACTGAGCAGATACTGAGAATGTCGGCTCTGTATGACAAGAGATATGAGAATCCCCTTTATCTTTCATCGGGAGAAAAGGAACGCCTGATGCTCTACTCATCATGCACAATGGATGAGGATCTTCTTATCTTTGATGAGTCTTTTTCAAACATGGATGAAAGAGGAAGAAAAGAGGCAATCTCTTTTATTACTGAGATGAAAAAGATGGGCAAGGGAATAATCTATGTTTCGCACAGCATAGGCGAGATGGATGCATCTGACAGAATCCTCATTCTCAAAGATGGAAATCTTCTTTCTCTTGATGAGAGCAGTAATGTCCTTTCAAATCATGAGGCTCTTTATAAATCAGGACTTGATATAAGAGTCAGGGACAGATCTGAGTATTTGATGAGTAGAGAAGGCTTTGACTTTTATGAGATAAAAAAGATCCTGGAGGGCATATGATAAGGCTTTCCTCCGTAACAGCAAAAAAAGGGCCTTTCTCGCTCGGTCCTGTTAATCTTGAGATAAATAGTGGCGAGATTATTGCCTTCATGGGGAACAATGGCTCAGGAAAGAGCACCCTGCTGAATATCATAGCAGGAATTGAGAAACCTGAGAGCGGGAAGATAGAAAGAACCTCTTCTGTTGCGATAAACGGAGATTTCTCTCAATACCAGGTGTTCATGTCCACAGTGGAAAAGGACATAGCATTCTCTCTTTCAAAAAAAGAAAGGAGTGCTGAGCGCATAAAGGGCGCAATGGAGAGTGTCTGCCTTGATTACGAGAGCATGAGGAAGAAGTCTCCATTTGAGCTATCAGAGGGAAACTTCAGAAAAGTCTCTCTTGCTGGTGCAATAATAAGAAGAGAGAATCTGCTGATAATGGATGAGAGCCTCTCATCCTTTGATGCAGAGAGCAGAAGGAAAATATTTTCATGGATGCTTTCTTACAAGGAAAACGGGAAAAGCCTAATATTTTCAACTCATGATGCTGAGCGTGCTGTATATGCAGACAGGATTGTGTTTCTGAAGAATGGTCAAATTGCATTTGACGGTCCCTCCTCATCTTTTTTCAAGGAAGAAGTGCTTTCTTCTTTTTCCCTTGATATGGTGACGGCGATGAAGATGAGCGCTAATGCAAGAAAGATAGGTGTAGATGTTAATGAATACAGGATAGAGGATTTCATTGCATCCTTTAAGAGGAAGCGCTATGGATTATAGAGCATCGCTTCTTCTCATTCTTTTCAGCATTCTCCAGATTGCATTTTCAACCTCTGCAGATTTCCTCATCCTTCCATTCATTCTTTTTGCTTTATACGCACTTTTTTCCCGCATCAGCATAATCTCCATATTAAGACGGATCATGCTCTTTATTCCGTTTTTCCTGATTATCGTACTGATAAATGAACTTGCATCTGAAAGTACAATCTATTTTTCTGTTTTCCTGATTCTTAGACTGATACTGATTCTCCTTTTTGCTCTTAGCTATGCTCAAACAAGCTGTGAAGATGAGATTCAGAGGGCGATAGAGCATTATCTTGCTCCCCTTGAGAAGGCTGGAATAAGAGTGCGTGGCCTTTTGTCTGTAATTTCTCTTTCTTTCTTCTTCATCCCCAGGATAAAGAGGGAGGCAGAGTGCACATATCTTGCACAAAAGGGAAGGGGAAGGAAAGAGAAAAACAAAGTCGCTGTGATTCTGTCTCTCATAATCCCTGTTACTGTCTCATCCTTCAAGAGAGCTGAAATTCTTTCCCAGGCCCTGCTGCTGAAGGGCTATGAGGGAAGGAAGGCTGTAAGGGATAAATCAAGAATGGATGTAAAATCAAAGATCATTGTCATAATCAGCTTTATAAATCTTCTTTTCACGGTTTTCTGGAGGTTTTTATGAAAAACATAAAAAGCATTGTGTTTTCTGCCCTTATAGTGGCACTCATGCTGACTCTGCCTTTAATATTTCATGCAATTCCGAATGGGGGAAAACTGTTTTCACCTCTTCATCTTCCAGCTTTTCTTTCTGGATTCATACTAAGTCCTGCATTTGCTCTGCTTTCAACAATTGTGGGACTCTTTCTTTCTGCACTGCTTACTGGAATGCCCGCACCTTTCATGCTTCCGCAGATGGCTGCCGAGCTTATGTGCTATGCGCTCTTCACATGCTTTCTTTTCCGCTTTATCCGCACTCGTTATGTTCTTGCAGACATATACATAGCGCTCTTTGCTTCTATGATAGCAGGAAGAGCTGTAGCCGGAATTCTCAATGCCCTCATATTCTCAAGGGGAGAGTATTCTCTTTTGATTTGGTTTACTTCCTATTTTGTATCCACTCTTCCTGCCATGATATTGCAGCTTGCTGTGATTCCCCCTCTGGTCATTGCACTGATTAAGAGATCTGTGATTGAGAGGAAGTAGCAAGCATCCCGCACGCTGATGAGCTGTCACGGCCCTTGCTTCTCCTGATTGTGTAGTTGATTCTGAGTCTTTTCAGCTCATCAGTAAAGGATGAGACCTCGTCGCGAGACGGGGTTTTGTAATCAAGAGTATCTATTTCATTCCATTCAATAAGATTTACAAGAGCATCCATGCCGCTTATGAATTTCTTGAGCTCTGCGGCACTCTCTTTGTCCGTGTTGACACCGCTGAGCATGCAGTATTCAAGCGTTATCCTCTTGTTTCCTCTTTTCTGGAAGGAAATCAGGGCTTTCTTCAGCTCTGAAAGTCCGTATACGCGGTTTACTTTCATTATCCTGCTTCTGATGCTGTCATTTGCAGAGACCAGACTGACAGCAAGCTTTATAGGAAGGTTCACCTCGCTCAATTCCCTGATTCCGGGAACAATTCCGCATGTGGATATTGTTATCCTCCTCAGCGATATATTGTAGTTCTCTTCTTTGTGTATGTATTCTATTGCCTGCAGAACTGCAGAGAGGTTGTTAAGCGGTTCTCCCATGCCCATGAACACTATGTGCGATATCCTTTCTCCAAGCATTTCGAGCTGAGCAAACTGCTCTACAATCTCATCTTCCCTCAGATTTCTCCTAAGTCCCATTGTCCCTGTCTTGCAGAATGAACATCCCATTGCACATCCGACCTGACTGGAAAGGCATGCTGTGTATCTGTCCTTCCCATCTGAAAGGCGCACGCATTCTATCAGCTCTCCATCGCTAAGGCGCAGCAGGAGCTTTACAGCACTCTCGCTTTCCATCTTCTCCTGAACAGATGTTGAAAGTGCAGAGCCTTTCAGGCGTTCTCTGACAGCTTTCGGAAGACTTGTCATCTTTTCAAAATCCGTGATTCCCTTTATGAGATTTTCCTTTACTATCCTTGCATAAAAAGGCTTTTCAAGGTCGAGAATCCTGCTAATTTCGTCATTGCTTTTGCAGAAAAGTGAAGTTTTCATGAAGATGTGTAACCTCCTCATATGCTGTTTGTTTTGCAGATATTTTCTTTTATAGTAAAAAATTATATAAAACTTATATAAAAAATTTTTATCCAATTCGCTTTACTATTTTCATTCTATGTTTTAAACTCACTTTAGTTAAGATAGTTTTATCTAAGTATTTTAGGAGAAAGTATGAAAAAGTTTTTAATGATTCTTCTTGTAGCAGCTCTTCTGATTGCTCCAGCAACAGCTGCTTCATTCCGCGGAACAAGCGACAACACAATGACTGTTGCTCTTAACCTCGGAACAAACACAGGTGTGGGCATGAAGTTCGGCCTTGGCGATTTTGATATTCTTGCCAACGTCGGTTTCGATTTTCTCAATGTATCAAGCAACCATTTCTCAATCGGTGCTGATGTAGGTCTTGCATACCAGGTTGCAGATTTTGATTTCGGCGGTGGTCATCACATGCCTCTTGTTGCAGGTGTAATTGTTCCAATGAGCTTTATCCTTGCAGAAAAAACATTTGTATTCGGAATCTCTCCTCAGGCACTTGTCGGTGTTGAGTACATGATTCCAGACACAGGATGGCTCTTCTATGCTCGTCTCGGTCTTGGTGTTGCTCTTAACTTCGGTACACAGTTTGACTTGGGATTCGGAGCATCCGGTGCAATCGGAGCTGGCTATCAGTTCGATCTCAACTAAAAACCAGATTTTGGTTAAGCGGGATTTGTTTCCCGCTTTTTTTATGCCTTAATCTTTTCAATTATTTTCTTGACCGACTCTTCAAGAGTCTTCTTCACTCTTATAAGTGCCTTTACGTATTCGCCTTCATATTCTGCTTTGACAATCGCGGCAGAAGGAAGAGATGAGTAGAGCCTGCCGTCATTTTTCACAGATATTACAAAGCTTGCATATTCTTTTTCCGCTATTTCTGAAAGGGCAGAAATCACACTGTCAAGTCCTTTCATTTCCTTTACAGAGCATTCAACTGTCTTTATTCCTGTATTCCTGAGGCGGTAGTATGCAAGGTCATCATAAATTGCATCTGTCTTGTTTAGAATATGGAGGGCTACCTTGTCATCCGCACCAAGCTCTGAGAGTGTTCTCTTAGTAGTCTCGAAGCATTCAAGCGCATCAGGGTGGGAGAGGTCTGATACTATTATGATTGCAGATGCAGACAAAGCCTCTTCAAGTGTTGAAGAAAAGGCATCAATCAGGCGGTGTGGCAGATTTGTGATAAACCCGACAGTGTCTGAGATAAGCACATCAATTCCATCGGGAAGCCTCATTTTCCTTGTTGTGGTATCCAGAGTTGCAAAGAGTTTGTCCTCAACAAGCACAGGTGATCCTGTAAGAGCTCTCAATAGGCTGCTTTTCCCTGCATTAGTATAACCTGTTAATGCAAATGAGAAAATTTCCTCCTCTCTTTTTTTCCTCTGAGTTCTGCGTATTTTCTTTATTTTCTCAATTTCCCTTTCAAGGGAATATATGCGGCTTGAAAGAAGGCGGCGAGAAAGCTCAATCTGCCTTTCTCCTTCTCCTTTGGCACCCCTGACTCCGCCTCGCTGCTGAGAAAAGTTTGCTTCTCTGTTCTTCAGCCTCGGCAGGAGGTACTCCCTTTCTGCTTTCTCTATCTGAAGTCGGGCCTCTTTTGAATGTGCGTTCTGGAAGAATATCGACAATATGACGCCCTCCCTGTCGTTTACAGGAACGCCGAAGATTCTCTCAAGATTGTTTTCCTGCCTTGCAGACAGGAATGCATCGATTACAACTTCATCAGCCTCATAGTATTTTATAACAGGAGAAAGGCTCTCAGCCTGTCCTTTGCCGATATAAGTGTTTGCATTGATTTGCCTAAGCGGAAAACTCTGATGAAAGACCACATTGACAGAAAGAGTGTTCAAAAGGCTTCTAATTTCCCTTTCCTTCAAAAAGAGTCTTTTATCGCTTTCATCTGCACTTCTGGTGGTGATCAAAAGGACACGGTTTTCTTCCATACAGCTGGAGAATAATTCATTTTTGTGCTAGAGTCACTAGTTGAGGAAAACTATGGGTTTAAATTGTGGTATCGTAGGACTGCCCAATGTTGGCAAGTCAACTATTTTTTCAGCTGTCACATCAGCACCTGCTGAAGCGGCAAATTACCCTTTCTGTACAATAGATCCTAATGTGGGAATAGTAAGTGTACCCGATGAAAGGCTGACTCGGATTGCCGAGATCATTCCTCCTGAGCGCGTTGTTCCTGCAACGGTTGAGTTTGTAGATATTGCAGGACTTGTAAGGGGTGCAAGCAAGGGAGAGGGGCTAGGAAACAGATTCCTCGCATCAATAAGGGAAGTGGGAGTAATTGCCCATGTAGTCAGATGCTTTGACAATCCTGATATCGTGCATGTCAACAATAAGATAGACCCGAAAGGAGATATAGAGACAATCAACATCGAACTTGCGCTTGCAGACTGGGAGACTGTTGACAAGCGTTATCAGAAGCAGAGCAAACTGTCGCGCGTGAGCAAGGAAATGCAGAAAGAAAATGAGTTTGTGCTTCCCATTTACGAGAAACTTCTTAGCGCCCTTTCTGAAGGGATTCCTGCCCGCAGTGTGATTACTGATGAGGATGAGAAGAAAGCAGTCTATGATCTGCATCTTATGACACTCAAGCCCGTGATTTATGTATGCAACGTCGATGAGGATGCAATTTGTGAAGACAATGATTATGTCTCTCAAGTCCGTGAGATTGCAAAGCAGGAGAATGCTGAAGTCATAAAGATATGCGGCAAGATAGAAAGCGAGATAGCCAGTCTTGAGAGTGCAGAGGAGAGAAAGGAGTTCCTTGAGTCTGTAGGACTTTCTGAAAGCGGACTCAATCCTCTTATCCGCGCAGCCTACAGGACGCTTGGACTGAGAACCTTCTTCACCGCAGGAAAGGATGAGGACAGGGCATGGACATTCCGCGAGGGAGCAAAGGCTCCTGAGTGTGCAGGAGTCATCCATACAGATTTTGAGAAAGGATTCATCAAGGCTGAAGTATATAATGTAGAAGATCTCTTCAAATACGGCAGTGAGCAGAAAGTCAAAGAGGCTGGAAAGCTCCGTCTGGAGGGCCGGGACTATGTCGTCAAGGACGGGGACGTGATGTTCTTCAAGTTCAACATCTGATTAGCTCTTCAGCTGATTTTCTGAGGGCCTCTGGATTGACTTTCATATCATGATTCTCATCCAGGAGGCCGTTTTTTTCGCCCTCTACATCGCATAGCTGCGTATATACTGATGCAACAAGACCTTTTTCAATGTTTTCTTTGACGCTTTCTCTGACTCCTTTTATAAACTCTCTTTCAAGGCTTCTGCTGTCCTTTATCTTCTTGTAGGAGAATGTCATTTTCCTTCCAGATAGATCAAGTCCGTATCCTCCATATTCAGTGAGAGCAAGGGCTCTGCTCCTTTTTTTTCTTTTTGCTTTGAATTTTCTGAAATACACATGGTGCGATTCAAAATCTCCAGAGCCCTGGTCAAACCATCCTGATGCTGAGTCTATGAGTCTGCTTGAGTCTGTTCTTTTTATTATCTGTGTAATCTTTCTGCTGTCAAACTGTCCCCATCCCTCGTTGAAAATTGTCCATTCGATTATTGACGGATGGTTATATAGATGAAGAACTGTGTTCTGACAGAAAGTGATGAATGCATTTCTCTCATTCTCATCCCTCCTTGAAAGAAGGCGGTAATGATTATCCTTTATCTTGAAGGAAAGGAACACAGGAAGAGTGATGAGAGCGCTGTTGTACTTCCCGCCTCCGTTTACAAAGTCCTGCCATATGAGCATGCCTATGCAATCTGCATGATAGTAAAAAAGAGGATTTTCAATCTTTATGTGTATTCGCATCATATTAAAGCCCATGCTCTTTGCTTTTCTTATGTCTGAGATGAAATCCTCTTCACATCCAGTCAGGAGCGCATCAGGATAATAGCCCTGATTGAGAATCCCATGACAGAAGCAGTTGTTTCCGTTAAGAAAAAGCCTTTTTATTCCTTTCTCATCATCCTTTATTTCAATCTTCCTTAGTGCAAAATATGAATCAAACTCATCTTCTCCTGCTTTTATCCTCAGAAAGTAGAGATAAGGATCATCCGGGCTCCATAGCCTTATTTCATCTGGGCGGATGACAGATGCCACGTTTGTTTTTATCTCGTAGCTCTTTCCCCCGATAGTTGCTATTGCTTTCTTTATCTCTCCATCATTTGTCACAGCAAGCACTCTTACTCCGCTTAAATCCTCAAGCGGGGTATAGAATATGGAGCTGACATAGCTTTTCTCAACTTCTTCAAGAAAGACTGACATGTATATCCCGCTTGTGCGCTCATACCAGATCCTGTGCGGCTTGATACTCTGTTTTCCTCTGGGTTTCTCGTTTTCAAGAAGCTCATCCTTTACAACAAGCTTTATCTCAAAGCTGTCGCCTTCAAAAAAGGAAGTTATGTCAGACGAGAACGGCAGATAGCCGCAATCGTGCTCGCTGACTGCTTTCCCGTTTATAAAAAGGCATGAAGAGCTGTCAGAAGCAAGAAATGTGAGAATATAGCGCTTGTTCTTTTTCCTGTCTATCCTGACATTTTTCGTGTATTCCATCCTTTCAAAGCTTTCTGTTCTTCTTTTCACACCGCTTTTCACGCTTTCAGGACAGAATGGAACCATGATTGTGCTCTCATATACTTTCTCTCCGTTTTTTCCGTAAACCGAGTAAAGCCAGGCTCCGTCAAGACAGACTGTGTTTTCTCTTCTGATAAATGGATTAGGACACTTCATAAGACTATTATAATATTTTTCCTTTCCTTTTTTCATTTTTGCTCTTATCTTAAAGAAAAACTCAAAGGAGATTGATATGGCAGCAGAACATATTAAAGAGAATCAGTTTGAAGAAAAGGTCATCAAGAGCACAAAGCCGGTACTTGTTGATTTCTTTGCCACATGGTGCGGCCCCTGCAAGATGATGAGTCCTATTCTCGATAAGCTCAGCGAAGAGAGAAGCGATGTCGTGATTTACAAGGTTGATGTTGATGAGAACCCTGATCTTGCAGCAGAATACGGCGTGATGAGCATTCCGACTCTCGTTTATTTCAAGGATGGAAAGGTTGAATCAGTCAATGTCGGAGGCAGGAGCAAGGCTCAGGTTGAAGCAATTCTGGTATAAGAATTAAATTCTTATATTGACAGAAAATCCTCGAATGGAGTAAATTAGCAGAGTTGGTATCAACATATTAATTGTAACTGGAGGGTTTTAAATCTATGGCAAGAAACATGAGTCCTAGATTCAAACAGTGCAGAAGACTCGGGGTAAATTATTGTGGACACCCGAAGGCAATGAACAGGGCATCCAGCCCGGCATTCGCAAAGAGAAAGAAGCCGACTGACTATTCAAGACAGCTTACTGAGAAGCAGAAGCTCAAGGCTTACTACGGTATTCTTGAGAAGCAGCTCCGCCACTATTATGAGAAGGCTCTTAAGTCTCAGCTCATGACAGGTGATGCTCTTGTCATCTCTCTTGAGAGAAGACTTGACAATGCTGTTTACAGAATCGGTTTTGCAAACTCAATCAGACTTGCTCGTCAGCTTGTTTCTCACGGTCACATCCTTGTAAACGGAAAGAAAGTGAACATTCCTTCATACCAGCTCCAGGTTGGTGATGTTGTTTCCCTTAAGGAGAAGAGCAGAAAGAATGAGCACTTCAGGGATAACTTCCTTGGCCATCCGGCATTCAATCTTCCTTATTTTGAGAAGAATGAAGAGGAGTTTTCTGGTAAGCTCACAAGACTTCCAGAGAGAAACGAGATTCCTGTACAGGTTAACGACCAGCTCGTAGTCGAGTACTACTCAAAGTAATTAACGCCAGTTCCGGTCCACAGGAAAACGAAGGAGATGACCACCTCATTCCAATTTGTGGCTCTTCTTCTAGAAATACTTACGGCTGCCCTCAAAAAGTATTTCAAATGGCTATAAAGGTGGTGTTCACGCACCGCCTTGTTTTTTTATACTGATGCAGTGGAAAATTTCAAACAGCGACATCCGGATTTGATTAAGGAAATAAGAAGACTTCTCTTTTTCTGTCTTTTCAGTTTCTTCTCAAGCATCGTGCAGTATTCAGTTTTCTCATTTCTTCCACATATTCTTGGAATGAAATATGCAGCTATCCCTTTTTTATGGCCAGAGAAGACAATAACCTTATTTGGTTATACATTCACCTGGAGCATGATAGGCTTTGATGTGCTTTATGACAGTGCAGGAAGCGTTATGATAGGCGGCGGGCTCGGGTATTTCATAAGCTATATGGCCGGAACCCTTGCGGCCCAGCTCTTCAATTTCCCGTTTCAGAGGAACATAACATTCAAGAGCAAGGGCAATGTATATTACCAGCTTATGTGGTATTTAATTGCCTGGCTGATAATCTCATTCCTCTCAAACGGATTCAACAATCTCTGGATGCCGGTTGTAGCAAGGCTTGTCTCACCTTATATTTACAACATCATTGTAACTGCGATTGCTGGCACATTTGCCATGATTGTCTATTATTTTGTGTATAAAATCATATTCCCTGAGGGAAAGAAGAATTAATCTGTATTTTTCATGAACTTGCTCATTTTCTCTTTGCCTATGTGCCTCAGGAGATTATCATTTTGGATATGAAGAGAATTTACGTGGTTGAAGATCATGATGTTATACGTAACGGAGTTGTTCAGTATCTTGAGATTTCAGGATATGAGGCAAAGGGCTTTGAGACACTCAAGGATGCCCGTGAGGCAATCAATGCTGCGCTCCCTGACATGCTAATCCAGGATGTCATGCTTCCTGACGGGGATGGCTTCATGTTCGTCAAAGAGATAAGAGCACATTATAAGAGTCTGCCTA
The DNA here is from genome assembly GCA_019113245.1 of Candidatus Ornithospirochaeta avicola. GTDB lineage: Bacteria > Spirochaetota > Spirochaetia > Sphaerochaetales > Sphaerochaetaceae > Ornithospirochaeta > Ornithospirochaeta avicola. The sequence goes on along the minus strand of DXHU01000020.1, from coordinate 73,755 downwards.
TAATCTTTCTTACAGCACGTGTTGAGGAATCTGACAGAATCCTCGGTTTTGAGCTTGGCTGTGATGATTATATTACAAAGCCGTTCAGCCCCAAGGAGCTTGTGCTTCGCGTAGATGCTCTTTTCCGCCGTGTGGACGGAAAGAGTGATGAAAAGGAAAATGAGCTTATGTACACGCTTGGAGAGAGCAGTCTCATAATCGATGAGGACGAGCATAAGATATTCTTAGACAACAGCGAGATTATACTTACTGCTGCCGAGTGGAGAATAATATCATACCTGGCAAAGAACTCACCGAATCTCATTTCAAGGGCACAGATTCTTGAAGAATGCTTTGACTACAGCTTCGAAAGCTATGAGCGGGTTGTGGACACACATATAAAGAACATCAGGGCAAAGCTTGCTCAGGATGGATGGATTGAGACAGTGCGAGGCTACGGATACCGCTTTGCAGGAAAAAGAAAGAGCTGATGATCAGAAATATATATTTAAGGCTGCTGCTTCCGATAATGCTTATTTTCATCCTGCTTTTTTTCGGGCAGCTGGCCTTTTTGGTATATGCCACATTCAATATCCAGAGAGACTGGAAAATGAATGTGTTCACATCTTTTGGAGAGGAAGTCAGAATGAACTTTGATGCTAAGAGCTATCCGATTTCATCATCTGAATTCCTTTCCCAGATTTTTGACAACATTCCCTCTGAAGTTTCCGGTATCCTCATAAGGGATGAAAGCGGGAATGTGTCCGTCTCAATTGGAAGCAACACCAGAGGGGACGGCATTCCCCAGGTGGTGATTGGATACAGAAACAGCATGAGAAGCATCAGCACATTCAGTGCCCCATCATCCCTTCCCGTTTCTATAAACACCACAAGTGACGTCCATGATGAGACTATAAGAGTTCCAGTATATAAGATTGAAATAGACACACATAATGAATTTTCCGGCTCCGTTGTTGACTCTGTCAGCATAAGCGATGCCGGGGTTATCAGCATGAGCGTCTCTCTTCCGTCTGTTGTCAGCGCATCAGATATATCGGGAAGCTTTGCAATTTATTCAAACGGTTTCTTTGTCGCATACATGGATATAATCGCATATGATTTTGATGTCTATGGTCCAACGGAAATCCTTATAAACGGTATTGTAAAGAACCTCCTTCTTTTCTTCCCGTTTGCAATCCTTTTAACTCTTGTGCTCGGTTATCTGATTTCAAAGAGGAATGCAAAGAGCATAAGGTATATACAGAGCCAGCTTAATAGCCTTGCTGAAGGAAACTATGAGATAAAGCTCGATAAGAGAAAGCTCACTACAGAGGAGTATGAGAAAATCCATGAATACATCCTTCAGCTTGCCGGGGATCTGAAGCGCCATCAGCTTTCAAGAAAGGAATGGCTTAAGAACATCTCTCATGACTTAAATACTCCGCTTACAAGCCTTAATATGCTGATCTCCGGTGCTCAGGACGGGCTTTTCAAGGTAGATGATGCTCTGGTTGAGAAGATGAAAGAAGAATGCAACACTCTCTCAGAGAGGATAAAGAGCGTCAACTTTTATGCAAATATATCAGAAGCAAATTATCCTGTTGAAAAGAAGATGGTCAATATATTTGACCTTGTTGACAATGTCCTGCAAAAGCGCGCCAATGTCAGTTTCTCATCCACATCGGATTTCTATGTCTTATGTGATTTCTCCCTCACTGTAAGAGCACTTGACGAGGTGCTTGACAATGCATATGAATACGGGGATGGGAATGTGTCGGTCTTTGCTCAAGAGTATGATGAGCACTGTGAGATAAGAGTCACAAATAAAGGCATGCTTCCTTCTCCTCGTCCGCAATTCTTTGAGCCATGGGCGAGAGGTGATGAGTCAAGACACTCAGGAGGAAGCGGAATGGGCCTTCCTATTGCCTACCAGATAATGCTCTTGAACGGAGGAAGCATCCAGATAGACGAGAAAGGCGGTTTTGTAACAGTCACACTGTCATTTGAGACAGCAGAGCGCCAGTGATGGAATAGATTGAAATCTGGTTTTTTTCATATAGTGCCCAGCTTCTTATTCCATCCCCTTTGGGGAGTGAAATGGAGCCGGGATTAACAAAAACAATGCCTTCTTCTTTCTCAAGCACCCTTAAGTGGGTATGCCCGGAAAGGAATATCTCATAGCCAGACTTGATTCTGTTCTCCTTATCATACACATGTCCGTGAGTAAGGAAGAATCTTTTTCCATCTGCAGCAAAGAGTGCATAGGTCTCCAGGCACGGAAAGTTCAGCATCATCTGGTCAACTTCAGCCTCACAGTTTCCCCTGACAGCTATAATCCTGTCTGAAAGACTGTTAAGTATTTCTGCAACCTTCTTCGGGTCATAGCCCTCTGGAACATCATTTCTCGGTCCGTGATAGAGATTGTCCCCAAGAAGGAATATGTAATCTGCATTCAACTCTTCTGCTTTCTGCTTTAAAAACAGCGCACTGTCGCTTTTCCCATGTATGTCCGAAAATATTAGAATCCTCATGAGAAAGATTATATGAAAAAAACAATAAAAAATCTCCGGTTTTCCAAAGATGCTTGGTGACAGCTTTTATGCCCAAAGGCAAGGATTTTCTGTCGTTAGAGACAAAAAATCTTCCTGCTTCCTCATAGTCAAATGCAGGAAGATTTTTGACATCCTCCTCTAGAGCTGTCTTCTTCAAAGGTGTTATTCTCCCGTCGTCCATGGGCAACTGGTCCCTTCACGCGCCATGTCGATATTCTGCTTTCATTTCACGCCTGAAGACGGGAGGATTCTCCGAGGCGCTTTCTAAAGATATTCAATCATGCCTTCGCTTGCTCTTATTCCGCTAGCCCAGGCACCTGTTATGCCTCGGCTTGTTCCAGCTCCGTCGCCTGCAAAGAATACACCTTCTGCGACCTGGAAATGCTCATCCTTATACTCTGGCTTGTTTGCATAGAGTTTGATTTCAGGGTAGTACATTATAGTGGAAGGATGAAGGATTCCAGGAACGATTGTATCCAGGTTCTTCATAGCAGACCAGATGTACCTCAATATCTTGCTTGGCATTGCAAGAGATATATCGGAAGGACAGCAGTCTATAAGGCTTGGCTTGAAGTCATAGAGGTCCTCGTTGAATGTGCTGATTTTGCTCCTTCTGCCAAGACGGAAATCACCGACTCTCTGCATAAGGGGCTTTCCTCCTCCCATGAGGGCTGCAAGAAGTCCAAGGTGCTCTGCAAATTCCTGTCCTGATGCAAGCGGCTCTGTAAGTTTGACTGTCTTCAAGATTGCAAAATTGACAAGGCCGTTGTTCTTGTTCTCATCTGCTTTGAATGCATGGCCGTTTACACTGTACCAGACATCTCCGCGTGCAGTAGCATATTTTTCTTTTACAACATGTGCATTGCCGCTGTTTGTGCAGAATGTCCTTACTTTTTCCTTGAAATAGAATTTCGGATCATAATAGTCCTTGACAATAGGGTAGTGCTCAAGCCTTGTCTCAACTCTTATTCCCACATCGATGATATTGTCCATATATGGAATGGAGAGCATGTTCATCACATCCTGAAGGAAATGGAAGCCCTGACGGCCTGGAGCAATAAGGATGCTCTTGTAGCCAAGAGTCCTCTTGTTCGTCCTGATTGTCTTCTCTTTGTTGTCGATGCTGATCATCTCTTCATTGAGTGCAAGAGTTACACCCTGAGCCTCAAGTTCCTTCTGGAGCTTTTTAATAAGCTCAAGTCCGCCATCTGTTCCCAGATGTGTCTGCTTGATCTCAAGAAGCTTGCAATTGAGTCTCTCAGCCCTTGCCTGATATGTGCTGATGTTGCTTTTTGGAAGAATTTCAGGCTTGAGGAACTGCGTTACTTTATCCAGATAATGATTCGCAATATCTTCCTGCCAGTATTCCAGAGGAAAACCGATGGGGAATGTGAAATTCATCTTGCAGTCGTTTCTCATTCCTCCTGTGCTGAACGGCTTCTTGTCCAGCATTATGATTTTCAGGTCCTTTCTCTTTTCAAGCAGAGAAAAAGCCGCACCCATTCCAGCAGGCCCGGTTCCGACAATTATGACATCATATTTTTCCACAGTAAAATTCCTTAACACCCTATATTACAGTAATTGCAATCTTTGATAAAGATTGATTACTTTTTAATGACTTTAGGAAAAAAAAGATAATAAAATTAATTTTATTGTAAATATTCCGAATATGGAATATAATGGATGTATGAGTTATATGGATATAAAGCAGGCAAGCCTTCGCTGGGGGATATCTGACAGACGCATCAGGGTTCTTTGCAACGAAGGAAGAATTGACGGAGCCATAAAGACAGGCTGGTCGTGGATGATTCCCCTTGATGCTGAGAAGCCCCGCGATGGAAGGACTCTGCGCCATTTCAAGAATCTTGAGATAAGAGCAGGAAGCGTCGACGTCGACAACATTCTGCGTCAAAGCATTCTCTTTCCTGTAAAGGATGAGCTGAAGAGCGACAAGAGATATCATGCTATCATACTAAGCAGTTTACTCTTCCTTTTGGAAAAAGAAAACATAATTCTTGATGAGAAGGACGTAAAAAGCATCCTTAAAAAGAAAGTGGTGCCTTCTCTTTCTCTTGAGACACATCTCATTGTGACAAATTTTGCTTCACTAATGATTTTTCTTGTCTCTGACAAAGAAGAGCTAAGTGAGAAGAAGATCAAGGCAATCAATAAAGCACTTTTACAGGGTATTGATGACGTAACATCTTCTTTCTATCGCAATGGATTTTCTGAATATGAGGTAAGGGGAAAGGAAAAGCTCAAGGTCGATGCCCAGATGGAGACTCTGTTTTATCAGGCAGAAAGCTGGAAGGCCCTCAATGCACTTTCTCGCTCTGTCATGATATACGGAGAGCTTGAGAGAATAAGGCCATTTGAGCGTTATTCTTCTCTTCTTTCATTTTTGGTCCTCTCTTCCGAGCTCCTGAAAAACAACATCCTTCCTCCTACTTTCCTTCCAGGGGATGAGGAGGAGATGAGGAATGCATACTTTATTGCGCTCAAAAGGGGAAACTACAGGGATTTCACATCATTTATAGAAAAAAGAGTCAATCTTTCTTACAGGTGATAGCATGTATGATTTTCCTTTCAGGAATGCAGTTGTAATTGACGGGAGCGGCAAGCAGGGTTTTTGCGCAGATGTCGCTGTTGCAGAAAAAAGGATATGCCTGATTGATGAGGATCTGTCATATGTGCGTGCATCACGCACGTTTGACGCATCATCATTTTTTCTTACACCGGGCTTTATAGACATACACTCTCATACAGACTCTCTTTGCTTTCTTTCCCCTCAGATGAATGAAAAGGCAAATCAGGGAATAACGCTTGATGTTGCAGGAAATTGCGGGGCAGGGTTTTTCCCAAACACAGAAGAAAGCCTTCCTGTGCTGAAAGAATATGTAAAAGACATAATACGTTCTGACTGGGAAATCCCGTTTGATGATTATTCTTCGCTGAAGGCTGAGCTGAAGAGAAGAGGATGCGGCATAAACATGTCATTCCTATGTTCCCATACTGCAATCCGAACAGCAGTGATGGGAAAGGATTCAAAAAGAGAGGCAAGCGAAGAAGAGATAGAAAAGATGTGCGCACTTCTTGAAAAGGAGCTTGAAAACGGCGCATGCGGGTTTTCTACAGGGCTATATTATTCTCCTGTTATTTTCTCTTCTCGAGATGAGCTTAAGGCGCTTTTGAATACAGCAGGAAGAAAAGGGAAGCTTTTTTCTGTTCATCTCCGCTCTGAGGGCAATGACTTTCTTTCATCCCTTGATGAAATACTCTCGCTTGCACTTGAGGCTTCAGTCAAAACGGAAATTTCTCATTTCAAGGTCATCGGGGAGAAAAACCAGAACAAGCTTTGCTCTGCGCTGAGCCTCATTGAAAAGTACAGAGAAAAAGGATTATGTGTCTCTTTTGACCAGTATCCGTACACATATGGCTCCACAAGTCTTTTTTCCCTTCTCCCTCCGTCCGTTTTGAGACTTTCTCCTCTTGAGATCCGTATCGCGCTTTCTCTTGATATCCAGAGAAGGGACATAAAGGAGGAAATGCTTGCAGGCACGACGTATGAGAGCATATATTCTCTTGTAGGTCCTGAGAAAATAAAGATAAAGCTGCTTGAAAACAATCCTCAGTATGAGAACATGAGTTTAAGTGAGATTGCCTCAGAAAGGAATGAGGATGCACTTGATGCTCTGCTGGACATACTTGCAGAGGAAACAGGCTGTGCGATAATGGAAGATGAGACAGAAAGCGAGGAGAATCTTATAGCGATAATGAAGCATCCTCTCATGAGCTTTGGCTCTGACAGTCTTTTTTCTGTAAATGAGAAATCAGACCACGAGAGAAGCCGCAGTGCTGTTCCTCATTTTCTTTCCTTCTGCGTCAAAGAAAAAGGAATTCTCTCTCTTGCTGAGGCAGTAGCAAGGCTTTCAGGGCGCAATGCTGATAAACTCTCTCTTTCAGAAAGAGGTTATGTAAGGGAAGGCTATTATGCGGATCTGGTGCTTTTAAGCCGTGATACGCTTTCTCCTGATACTGTCCTTGTCAACGGAAAGCTGAAGAAGGATAAGGGAGTATTGCAGAATTCACTGCCAGGGATGGTCATATAAAGGAGGTCTTATGAAGAGAGCAGGTGAGGATTATCTTGAGGCTGTGCTCAGAATAGAAACAGAGCAGGAAAGGGAAGGAGTGAGAATCACAGACATTGCAAACCTTCTTTCTGTGACAAAGCCCAGTGTTATAAGTGCCATAAAAACACTCTCAAAAGACGGATATATTAGTCAGGAAAGCTACTCGGAAATCTATCTTACAGAAAAGGGGAGAATCAAGGCTGAGCAGGTATACAGAAGGCACAAGACACTTAAAGAGTTCTTTTTCAATGTGCTTGGAGTTGATGAAGAGATTGCTGAAAAGGACGCATGCAAGATTGAGCACGACATCTCGTCAGACAGCATGGAGAAGATTGCATCTTTTGTTGAGGCATATCTGAAAAAATGAGCAAGGTGTTTCTTTTTGATTGCGGAAATGTCATTGTCAGGAATATCGATACAGTTTGCATGATGGCCAGCAAGCTTTCTCTTCCTTTTTCAGCTATGCATGAGCTTTATCTTGAATGCGAGGCAAGGCTGTTTAAAGGAGAAGTGAAGGAAGAAGACTATTACAGGATAATCGAAGAGCGCTTTGATGTACGCGTTGATGAGAATCTGTTTTACACATGCTTCAATCCGGTTCTGAATGATTCTGTTGTCTCTCTTGCCTCCAGACTTAAAAATGACAGCCAGATTGTGGCTATGGCTACAAACTCAATTGACACTCATTTTGAGAAAATCCGCGCTCTCTGGCCTTTTCTTGATGACATATTTACATATTATCCATCCCATATTATTGGGAAAAAGAAGCCCGATGAAGATTATTATGATTATATCAGGGTATCTCTTGGATCAGAGTATTCTCAGATGGTGCTTGTTGACGATCTGGAAGAAAACATAAACAGTGCGCTTTCTCTTGGAATGAAAGCTTTTCGCTACAGCTTTAATGACAGAGAGCTAGAGAGCTTTCTTTCTGCATTTGAAAAAGAAGAATAAAATTCCTGCTGTATCAGCGATTGCCCACCCTAGCGGTATGCTTATCCAGATTCCGTCAGACAGCAGTGCCGTTTTTGACAGCATATATGCAAGAATGACCCTCAGTCCAAGTGAGATGATTGTCAGAACAAGACTCACTGAAGGCATCTTCAAAGAACGGAAAATGGCATAGAACATGAAGAGAAATCCGATGAGAATATAGAATGAGCCTTCAAGGAGAAGGTATCTTGAGCATATTTCTATCACAGCATGGTTTGATGAGATGAAAAGGGATGCAAAAAGCTGAGAATTTCTGACAATCACGATGGAGGAAAGAAGTGAGAAAACGCTGATTAAAACAGCAGCAGAAAGTATTCCCTTCCTTGCCCTGTCTTTCTTTCCTGCTCCCATATTCTGAGAGATGAAGAATGAAAGAGCATTGGAAAATTCCTGAAGCAGAAGGTAGGCAAAGCTGTCAATCTTGACTCCGGCTGAGAATGCGGCCATCGTAACAGTGCCGAATGAGTTTACAAGTCCCTGCACAAGGAGAATGCCGAAATTCATGACGCTCTGCTGGGCTGATGTGATTATGCTTATCCGGCTTATCTCGCTTAAAAGCGCTCTGTCAAATGAGAGATTCTTAAGTCCAAATCTTGCATCTATCTTCTTTATTGCAGTGTATGAAAGAAGGAAAACAGCAGATAAATACTGGCTGATTACAGTTGCAAAGGCCGCTCCCCATATTCCCCATCCAAGAGATGCTACAAAATATAGATCAAGGGCCACATTCATCACTGCGCTTATTGCCATGGCGGCAAGGGGAATGGTGCTCTCTGAAAGACTGCGCAAAACAGTAGAATAGAAGTTGAATATGAATGTTGCAATGATTCCTGAAAATATTACAAGAAGGTATTCTTTCATCATTTCCCTTATCTCAAAAGGGACTTGCTGAAAGGTGAGAATCTGGTCGATAAACGCATAGCATATTGCCGTAATCAAAAGCGAGAGGATGAATATGAAGGAAAATGAAAGGGCAAGGGCTCTTTTATATTTCTCCTTTTCTCCTGAGCCATGGAGATAGGAAAAGACTATTCCGCTTCCAAGTGTGAGCCCTATGAGAATTGAGGATATGAAAGTCATCAGGGAATATGCAGAGCCGACTGCAGCAAGCGCTTGCTGTCCTAAAAAGCGACCGACGATTATGCTGTCTGCAGTGTTGTAAAGCGTCTGCAATAGATTTCCAAGAATGAGAGGAATAGAGAAAAGCACAAGGTTTTTCGTGATTTTCCCTTCTGTAAGGCTGACAGTCATATCTTCTTATTATTTATTTTTCTGTTTCTTTGCAAGCTTCTTTTTTATAAAAACAAAAAGAAGGAAAAAAAGGACTGCAATGCTTGCTGCCTGGCTTGTCGAGAAAAAGAGAAGGCTCTTTCTCTCTTCATCCCCGCGCATGAACTCAAGAAAGAAGCGGCTTGCTGCATAAAGAAGGAGAAAAAGAGAAAAAGCTCCATCTGATCCTTTCTTTTTTTCTCTCAGAAGAAGGATTGCTGTAATCAAGAGGCATATGAGGGACTCTGCAACAGGGGATGGAAAAAGAGGTATCCCCCTTGGAACACTGCTTATTGCATCCTCTGGATATATGATGGAAAAAGGTCCATCATAGGCCCTGCCATAACAGCATCCTGCAAGAAGGCATCCTATTCTTCCTGAAGCTATTGCAAGGGAAAGGGATGGAGCAAGCGTGTTCAAAAGAAGATGAAAGTCGACTTTGTTTGTCTTTGAGACAAAATATATAGATGGGATGGAGAAGAGTATTCCCCCATACAGGACAAAGCCCCCGGAAAGAGTCATCTCCAGTGCCGTTTTCAGAGGATAATCCTTGAAAAAACTTATAATCGTTCCTGCGTTCTGCAGAATATAGAAAAGCTTTCCGCCAAGAGCTGCACCTACTGATGCGATTATCACAGCGTAGGATGAATCATAGAATGGAATTTCATTTGTCTTTCTTTTCAATATAATAATTGCAAGCAGGATGCCAATAAAAATGAGCAGGCTGTAAGAAGATATTACAACCGGCTCAGTGATTATGTAGGGATGCATGTGCTCTTACATCATTGACAGAGCGCCCACGCAGAGCACACATGCAATGAAGCCGAGGCTGTTGAGCACAAGTCCGATGATAGATAGCACGAATCCTGCCTGGCAGTTTGTGTCTCCCTTCTTCTTTCCGCTGTTGGCAAGAACAAGGCCGATTAAGGAAAGAATGAATCCTACCAGTGCAGAATATCCGAACCATACAAGACAAAGTGAGATGATTCCAAGCACAAGACTTGCAGTCCCATTTGATCCGTTCTGATGTACAGGCATCTGAGTGTTATTCTCGTCCATTTTTTTTCTCCTCTTTTCCCTTGATTATAATTGCACTGAATTCAGATAATCAACAGAAAGTTCTGCGCATGGTACAAAAATATTGCATGAAAGGCATGAAATCATACTAAATCATCAAGTGCTGAGATTGACGGCCTTATATGGATGAAATCATCAAATGAAGCCATATCCTTGAATCCTGTTCCAGTAATAAGGATGAGCGAAAGCGCATTTTCTCCGCTTTCCTTTCTCACTTTCTCACTGTCTTTCAAATAGCATGCATAAGATGTTGCAGCAGCAGGCTCAGCAAGAATGCCGGAGGATGCAAGAAGAATCTGGGCACTCTTTATCTCCTCTTCACTTGCAAGCGTTGTCCAGCTGTCTGTTTCCTTTATGTAGCTGACAGCAAGCCGTCCGCATGCAGGAAGATTAACGCTTATGCTGTCTGCTCTTGTGCTTGCGCTGAATGCTTTCATCTCATCAGTAGCGAATGCATCACTTATTGCTCTTGATTTCTCAGCCTGGCAGCATATGAAGCGCGGCATTTTTCTTATCTTTCCAGCCCTCATGAGGTCTTTGAATCCCTTTACTACACCTGAGTATATGCATCCGTCCCCAACAGGAATGAAGATATAGTCAATATCTCTTCCTCCTGTCTGATTGTATAGGTCAAATGCAACGCTCTTCTTTCCCTCAATCGTCATGGGATTGTATGCAGTGTTCCTGTTTATTCCGCCATGGCGCTTTGTATACTCGATAGAAAGAGAAAAGGCATCATCATAGCTTCCTTTGACCGGTATCACATTGGCCCCATATAAAATTGACTGCTTGAGTTTATTCACAGGTGCGCTTTCCGGCACGAAGAGATTTATATCAAGACCGAGAGCCGCGCCCGCTGCGCTCATTGCCGCTCCTGCATTTCCAGTTGAGGCAAGCGTGATTTTTCTCTCTCCACAGCTTAGAGCCTGAAGCGCAACCATGAAGCTTGCCCTGTCTTTGAATGATCCGCTGAGAAGAAGCGAGTCAAGCTTGAAGAAAGTGTTTTCAAGTCCTGGTGCAGATAGCTTCCTGTTTTTCAATAGCGGGGTAGAGGGGAGAGGAAAGGCATCTTCTGCCCACTTTAAAACAGGGTATGGAGAATAGTCAGAAAAACACACTGTATCCTTTTTTCTGCATTCCTCTATCACAGCAGGTGAAAGCACGACCTCAAGTATTCCATAGTTGAAGGTCCTGCCGTCATTCTTCTTTTCGCATTCTGGGCAGAGGTACATGATTTCTTCTGTCTCGTACTCTCTGCCGCATGTCGTACATTTATATGAAAATCTCATATTACTGCCTTACAAGATCATTGAACTGCCTGATAAGCTCATCAATTCTCTTTGTCATCTTAGGCAGCCTTGCCCAGTAGGTAGGATCATACCACTGTCTGTTGAGTTCCTCATATGTCTTGCCCTGCTGTTCTACCCATGTGTAGTACTTGAGATTATGGATTCTCAGGCGGTCATAATATGTGAGCTCCAGCGCATTGTCGATGCCCTGATGCATGAGAGCAGATGCATGGACCTTTGCTGCTTCTGTAGCAGAAAATGCTCCTTTCTGCTCTTCCAGCTCAGCCAGGCGGGATGTGTACATCACAGAACTGTCTGTCAGGATTGTGAATACCACATCAGCTTCGTCCATCTCGTAGTACTTTGCCATCTTAATTGATGCAAGGAGGTTCCCGATTCCAGAGATTCCGAAAAGTGAGAGATCGCTGATGCTTTCCTCGCTCACGCCACAGCTTCTCAGATAATCCAGGCCATCCTTTTCATTGAAGAGGCGATATACATTCATGCAGTCTTCATCATCGATTGAGAGCACCATGTCCGTGTTCCTGACATTGTGGATCCATGGAACATGCTTGTCCCCGATTCCCTCTATTCTGTGGCCTCCAAATCCGTTTCTCAGGAGAGTAGGACACTGCAGAGCTTCTCCGCTTCCTATCTTGATATTCGGATAAACCCTCTTCAGGTGGTCTCCTGCGGCAAGGGTTCCGCCACTTCCTGTGCTGGATACATAGCCCTTTACATTGCTCTTCTTGATTCCAAGGTTCTTGAGCACTTCAATTATAGCCGCTCCTGTTACCTCATAGTGCCACAGATAATTCTCAAACTGCTCGAACTGGTTGAAAATCACAATGTGCTTTCCTCTTTCCCTGTCAAGCTCATGGCACTTGTCAAAGATTTCCTTTACGTTTGATTCGCATCCAGGTGTGGCTATGACCTCTCCTGCAATGCTTTTAAGCCAGTCAAAACGTTCCTTTGACATGTCTTCAGGAAGGATTGCGATGCTTGAGCATCCAAGCAGGGCAGAGTTGTAAGCGCCTCCTCGGCAGTAGTTTCCTGTGCTTGGCCATACAGCCATCTGATTGACGGCATCGAAGTTTCCAGAAACCAGTGCCGGAGCTAAACATGCATAGGTTGCTCCGACCTTATGGACTCCGCATGGGAAGAACTTTCCGCATAGAGCTATTATCCTGGCCTTGGTGCCTGTAATCTCCCTTGGAATTTCTATGTAATTGACAGATGAAAACAGTCCTCCGCTTTCCTTTCTTTCGTTGTGCCAGTTGATTCTGTATAGATTGAGAGGATTGACATCCCAGAGTCCGACCGATTTAAGCTTTTCCTTAATCTCATTGTCTATCGTCTCTGGATGAATCATCTCCTGGAAAGTCGGGAGCAGGATTCCCTTTTCCCTGCATCGTGCCGCATTTGACTTGATGATCTTTTCATGTCTTCTCAGGTTAATAAGCATTGCTTTTCCTCCTAAACCAATTATATTTTCAATATTTGCAAAGTTGTAAAGAAATATTTAAGACAGAGAGAAACCAGATGAGCGTGAGATGATCCTCCCGTCTTTCCTGAGTTTCGCAAATGCCTTTTCAAAAAGGGACCGCACCTCGCTTCCCTTTCTCTGGTATCCCATGAGAGAAGAAAAGGAGATAAGTACATCCTTTTTCTTCATGCATTTGTTCCCGTTGTTCTCATAGATGTAGATTATCGCATTCTCTGCCTCAACAGGCGGAATCTGATACGAATAGCGGAAATTGTTTTCATCCTCGTTTGATGGACGGAAGAAAGACACATCGCGCCCTGAATAAAACACATCATCCTCTTCATCTAAATTCATCTGGCTCAGCAGTGCATCAATATGCTCTGCTATGATTGAGCCGGCCTTATAGAGGCTGAGGCTGTTGATCAGGCGCTTTACAAGAAGCTCCTTCATAACCGGAGCCTCCTGGGCAATTATCTCGTCAATCCGTCTTTTTATCTCATCATCGGCACTTCCGGAACTGAAGGTGTCGGCTGTCATGATAATCTGCTCAAGACTGGCTTTCAAGTACTTCCTTTTTTCTACCATATTCTGATTTTAAAGCCATAAAGTGAATTCAACAAGAAAAATTAAGGTGATGTTGCAATCTGTTGCACTTTTGTTTGACTTAATTGACTTATCATTTAAAATAGAAATAGGAGAGATTATTATGTCAGATATAATGCGCCCCGTGGCTTTTTCTGAGCTTCTAGAAAGAGCATTCAAAGAGTTGAGAAACCAGAAGAGCATTTTCGCTCTCAACCAGGAACAGTTTTTTAAATGTGAGAAGAATCTGAGCGTCAATGTGTTTTCTCAGAAGGCCGCAAATCCTGTCGGCCCTGCAGCTGGGCCTCATACTCAGCTTGCACAGAACATAATCACAGCATATCTTGCCGGCTCACGCTTCATAGAGCTCAAGACTGTTCAGATCATGGACACGCTTGAGATTGAAAAGCCATGTATTGACATGAGAGATGAGGGCTACAATGTGGAATGGTCCACAGAGTACACGCTCAAGAAGGCATATGATGAATATCTGAAGGCTTATGTTTTCCTCCATATCCTGGACATGGCCTTTGATGAGAAATGGAATGCACCGTCATTCATATTCAACATGTCAGTCGGCTATGACCTTAAGGGAATAAAGAATGAAAGGATGCAGGAGTATATAAACAGCATGATGGATTCATCTGAAAATCCGCTTTTCAGGCAATACATCGAGATTGCGAAGGCGGAGCTTGAAGATGGCCTTTTTGAAGGAACAGTGCTGGAAGGAAGGGAAAAAGATGTGCTGAAGAACATTGACAGAATCAGTGCCATTATTTCCCCGTCAGTCACTATTTCGACAATGCATGGCTGTCCGCCTGATGAGATAGAGAGAATCTGCTCATACATGCTTGAGGAAAAGCATCTGGATGTGTTTGTAAAGCTCAATCCTACACTGCTTGGCTATGAGAGGGTCAGAAAGATCCTTGATGATCTTGGCTATACGTATGTCACTTTGAAAAGAGAGACGTTCTCGCATGATTTGCAGTATCAGGATGCTCTTGCCATGCTTACCCGCCTTGTTGCGCTTGCAGAAAAAGAGAAGAGGGGATTCGGGGTAAAGCTTACCAATACTCTTGGTGCAGTAAATGATCAGGGAGTGCTCCCCGGCGCTGAGATGTACATGTCAGGAAGAGCTCTATTTCCTATAAGCATAACACTTGCAGCCATTCTTGAAAGGGAATTTGACGGCAATCTTCCAATTTCCTACTCTGGAGGTGCAAGTGCGCAGAACATCAGGAGGATAATAGAGACGGGAATAGCTCCTGTGACGATTGCAAGCGATATCCTCAAGCCTGGAGGGTATCAGAAGATTGCTCAGATTGCTCAGATAGCAGAAAGCAGCTACGGGAAAAAGGACAGGATTGATGTGGATGCTCTTGAGGCTCTCAGCCAGGATGCAAGAGATCCGAAGTGGATATTCAACAAGAGTGTGCATGGCAGCAACAGCGTCAAGGTAGGCACACCTTTGGAGATGTTTGACTGCTATGTGGCACCATGTGTCTCTGCCTGTCCGATTCACCAGATGATCCCAGACTACATACAGCTTGCAGGAGAAGGAAGGCTCTCGGAGGCTCTTGCTGTAATCTATCTTGATAACGCACTGCCTAACATCACCGGATGGATATGCGATCATAACTGTCAGAACCACTGTACAAGAAATGATTATGAGGGTCCTGTCAGAATAAGGGATGTCAAGAAGAAGCTGGCAAGTGTTGCAGCAGAAGATTACAAGAAGGAAATCTGGGAGAAAAGCGAAAAGAGCGATGACTACAGGGCCGCTGTCATCGGTGCAGGCCCTGCAGGTCTTGCCTGTGCATACTTTCTTTCCCGTGCGGGATTCATAACAGAAGTCTTTGAGAAGGGAGAGAAAAGCGGAGGCGTGGTCTCATCGACAATACCTTCCTTCAGGATTCCTCAGGATGTAATTGACAAGGATGTGAGCTTCATAGAGGAAAACGGAGTTGCGATTAACTATAAGAGCACAGAAACAGTAAAAAGCCTGAAAGAAAAGGGCTATAGCTACATCTTTGTCGCAATAGGAGCAGAGAAATCACGCGAAAGCGGAATAAAGGGAAATGGAATGATGCTCTCTGCAATAGATTTCCTGAAAAAGATGAAGGCAGGAGAGAATCTTGCACTTGGAGATGATGTTGTTGTCATAGGAGGAGGAAATACTGCAATGGATGCCTCCCGTATGGCAAAGCGCATATCCAACAGCGTAAGGATATGCTACAGAAGAACTGAGCAAGAGATGCCTGCCGACAGGGAGGAAATTGCTCTTGCAAAAGAAGAGAATGTTGAATTTTCCTTCCTCCTTTCTCCTGTCAGCTTCATCGATGGCATCCTGACGCTAGATAAGATGGTGCTTTCTGAAAAGGATGAAAGCGGAAGAAGGAAGCCTGTAAGAAGCGGAGAGACTGTTGAAATCAAGGCAAGTGCAGTAATTTCTGCAATAGGAGAGACTGCGGATGAGGATGAGCTTTCACGCCTTGGATATTCAGCTGATGATGAGAGCGTATTCTTAATCGGCGATGCCCTTACAGGTCCGTCCTCCGTTGTCCGGGCAATAAAGAGCGCAAGGGATGCTGTGGAAAGCGCAATAAGCGCTGTATATGAGGAAATTGAGAACTCGGAGGAAGATGAATGCTCATCTGATCATGAATGCACATGTTCAGGAGAGCATGAAGGACATGAGTGCTCATGCGGCTGTGATCATGAGGAAGATGATCTGGATGATGAGATGAGCGATGAGGAGATTGCAGAGCTTGAGAAGGCTGAGAACATATACTTCTCAAGACTCAGGAAAAAGAAGAGCCAGATGAGAAACAGCCTTGAATACAAGGATATGGATTTCTTCAAGAGAGAAGCAGAGCGCTGCCTTGAATGCTCTTATTTCTGCAATAAATGCGTTGATGTCTGTCCAAACCGTGCAAATGTAGCAGTTGACATGCGTTCCTGGCAGATTTTCGATGATCCGTTCCAGATTGTACACATCGATGCATATTGCAATGAGTGCGGAAACTGTGCGACATTCTGTCCTCACTCCGGCGCCCCGTACAGGGATAAATTCACAATTTTCTCCTCATATGAGGATATGGAAAAAAGTAGCAACAACGGCTTCTGCCAGGACGAGAATGGCATACTGGTGAGAATTGACGGAGTTCTTCATAAAGGAGGATTTGATAAAGAAGGACTTGTGAAGATTGAAGGCGTTGATGCTACAGTGGAGATGCTCATTGATGAGATCTACACAAGCTATTATTACCTTTTGGGTCCTGTGGAGGATTGATATGAAAATACTCATAAAGAATGTAACGCTTTTAGATCTCATGCCATCTTTTTCTGTGCGCCCAGAAATGGATGTGCTGATTGAAAATGGCCAGATAAGGAAAGTTGAAAAGGGGCTTTGTGAGCAGGCAGAAAAGATAATTGACGCAAAAGACAAATATCTTATTGCAGGAAATGTATGCTCGCATCATCACTATTACTCTGGTCTCTCGCGCGGCATGCTTATATCAAGCGGCCCGCAGACGGATTTAATCCAGATACTGAAAGAGTGGTGGTGGCGTCTTGACAGGGCTCTTGATGAGGAGGCTGTATATTATTCTTCTTTAATTTGTTCAATTGATGCTGTAAAATCAGGATGCACTTCAGTAGTGGACCATCACGCATCCCCATCCTTTATAAATGGAAGCCTTGATATAATCAAAAAAGGCATGAAGGAAGTTGGAATAAGAGGCGTAACATGCTACGAGGTAACTGACAGGAATGAAGGTGAAAAGGAAGTGCGTGAGGGCATTGATGAGAATATCAGGTTCTTTTTCAGCACAGAAAATGATCCCCTTGTCCGCGGCATGATAGGTGCTCATGCACCATTTACTCTTCCTGAGTATGCCATGGAGGGCCTTGAAGATGCTGTCGACAGGACAAAGGCCGGCATACACATACATGTTGCAGAAGACAGATATGACCAGGTCTACAGCCATCACTTCTATAATAAGGACATAATAAAGAGGCTGGATGACCATAATCTGCTGAGGGATAACAGCCTCCTTGTTCACGG
The DNA here is from genome assembly GCA_019113245.1 of Candidatus Ornithospirochaeta avicola. Classification (GTDB taxonomy): domain Bacteria; phylum Spirochaetota; class Spirochaetia; order Sphaerochaetales; family Sphaerochaetaceae; genus Ornithospirochaeta; species Ornithospirochaeta avicola. The sequence goes on along the minus strand of DXHU01000020.1, from coordinate 56,332 downwards.
ACTTTATCTTTCTGATGAAGAGATAGACCTGCTCAATGAAAGAGGATGCTTCTTTGCTCATAACCCTAGAAGCAACATGAACAACATGGCAGGCTACAATACAAAGCTTGACAGGATAAAGAAGCTGGTAATAGGTACTGACGGATGCGGTGCAGATATGTTTGAGGAGCTCAAAATCGGATTTTTCAAGCATCGTGACGCAAAGGGGCCGTTCTGGCCATCAGATTTCGTAAGTGCGCTTGAAAGGGGAAATGAACTTGTGTCATCAGCCTTCGGCGGCGAGATAAAAACCGGTCAGATCAAAGAAGGCTATAAGGCGGACCTCGTGATTCTGGACTACAATGCTCCGACTCCGGTGAAGAATGAAAATCTTGCCACGCACTTTGTGTGGGGAATGAGCTCTCAGAATGTCGAGTCAGTCATAATTGACGGAAATCTTGTAATGGAAGACAGAAAGATGTGCTTCCTCGATGAGAAGGAAATATACAGAAAAGCACGTGAAGTGGCAGAAAAAGTCTGGAAGCGTGCTGATAAGATAAGGAGTTGACATGGACAGGACAGAAGAAATCAAGAAGCTTGGCGCAAAGTACAGAAATTTTGCAGCAGAGACCCTCAGCCAGCTGGTGAAGACTAAAAGCTATTCCAGCAAGGAAGAGGATGTTTGCCGTCTGATTAAGAAGATGTGTGAGGATGCAGGATTTGACGAAGTCAGGATTGACGGGCTTGGAAGTGTTATTGCAAGAATCGGAAACGGAAAGAAATCAATTGCATTCGATGCCCATATTGATACAGTTGAAGTAGGAAACATGAAGAACTGGACATTCGACCCGTTCTCAGGTGAGATTACAGACACTCTTGTCAAGGGAAGGGGAGCTTCGGACCAGAAAGGCGGAGCTGCAAGTATGATCACTGCAGGAAAGATGCTCAAGGAGATGGGCTATGATGGCAATCTGAGCGTTTACTTTACATTCACAGTAATGGAAGAGGACTGCGATGGCATGTGCTGGAAGTACCTGATTGAAGAGGAGGGCTTCAAGCCTGATCTGATTGTCTCTACAGAGCCTACAAGTTGCAGAATCTATAGAGGGCACAGAGGTAGAATGGAAATCAGGGTCATCCTCAGGGGAATTTCCTGCCATGGATCTGCTCCTGAAAGGGGAGTCTCGGCAGCATATAAGGCCGCTCGTGCCGCCCTTGCAATCGAGAAGCTGAACAATGACCTTCAGCCTGATGAGGAGAACTTCCTCAAAAAAGGAACATGTACAGTAAGCCAGATTGATGTTCACGGACCGTCCCAGTGCGCTGTCCCAGATTATGCTATGCTCTATATCGACCGCCGTCTAACATGGGGCGAGGATGCTGATCTTGCAATAAGCCAGGTCAGAAAATATGTTGCAGAGGCAACAGGGGACAAGCCAGAGGACATCATTGTCGAGATGCCTGATTACGAGAAGGTGGGCTGGACCGAAAAGCCTTATTCTCAGGAGCTTTATTTCCCGACATGGAAGCTGGATAAGGATCATCCTCTTGTCGTTGCCGCTGTTCACAGCTATGAAGAGCTGTTTGACAAGGAGCCTGTTGTCGACAAGTGGACATTCAGCACCAACCTTGTTGCAACTACAGGCAGACACAAGATTCCTGCAATCGGATTCGGACCGGGAGATGAGGCTCAGGCACATGCACCGAATGAGATTAACAGGATAGACGATTTACAGATCTGTGCAGAGTTCTATACACGCCTTGTGTACGAGCTTGACAAATAAGATAAGAGAACATGCACACCCAGGGGTCAGGATATAATCCTGGCCTTTTTTTGTTTCAACTATTATTTGCCCACAATCTGCCCAAATGGTGTATAATGAAAGCAGAAGGATAGTAACTTCTCATTATATAAAGAAAAAACTAATGGAGCAGTTATGCATAGAACATGTATTGATGAGAAAGTTGAAAGAGTTGATTCTTACGTAAAAGCCAGAGGAGAGGCAAAATATGTCGCAGACATAAATCTTTCTGGAATGCTTTATGCAAGAATGCTCAGGTCAACTGTTGCAAGAGCTAGAATCAAGGAAGTCAGGATGCCATCGCTTCCTGACGGATATTATTATATAGATGCATCCTGTATTCCCGAGGGCGGAGAGAACGCGCTCTGGATGATTTCAAAGGACTGGAGATGCTTTGCATCAGGGGATGTGCGCTATGTCGGAGAGACCATAGGACTTTTTGTGGGACCTTCAAGAGAAGTGCTTTACTGTCTTGAGAAGAACACTCAGGTCATCTATGAAGAAGAAGAGAGCATCATAACAATAGATGAGGCAATTGAAAACAAGAAAAAGCCGATTTTAGAGAAAGACAATGTAATCTGCTCCCTCTCCTGTCAGAAAGGTGAGGATATGGAGGGTCTTTTCCGCTCTGCTGACATGGTTCTTACAGAGACAATCGAGACAGGATTCCAGGAACATGTGCATCTTGAGACAAATAGCGCGATTATAACGATGGAGGGAGATAAGTACGTATACTATATCTCCTGCCAGTGTCCTTTCTATGTCAGAAAATCAGTTGCAGGAATACTTTCTATTCCGGTTGAGGATGTCATTGTCCGTCAGTGCACAACAGGAGGTGCTTTCGGGGGTAAGGAGCATTTCCCTGATGTTCTTGCAGGCCCGCTTCTTGTTGCTGAGTACAAGATAAGAAAGCCTATAAAACTTGTGTTCTCAAGAGAAGAGGATATGCTTTATTCAGTAAAGAGGCATCCTGCGAAGATGATTTATTCCTCTGCCATAAAGGATGGAAAGCTTATTGCGACAGAAGCGAAGGTCTATTACAACGCAGGTCCTTATCTTTCTGGAAGCTATGTAGTGCTCCAGCGCGGGGTATTTCATGCAAACGGTGTGTACAATATCCCGAACAGCCATGTAGAGGGCTATGGAATGTGCACAAACACATTCCCATCTGATGCATTCAGGGGATTCGGTGCTCCCCAGACTCTCTTTGCAATAGAGATGCACATGAATCATATTGCACACAGGCTCAAAGTGGATCCTGTTGAATTCAAGAAGAGCATGTTCCTGAAAAAGAATGACCTGACAATCACAAACGGTCACATTGTTGAGGAAGTGATGCTCTCAGAGATGCTTGATAAAGTCGCAGCTGCATCTGACTACTGGAAAAAGAGCAAGCAGTATGGATGGGGAAACGGAAAGGCTATAGGAATGAGCTTCTACAACCATGGCGGAGCCTTCACTGGAAACGGAGAGCAGGCAATCATCAAGGCCCATGCGCGGCTTGTCAAGACAGGTGACAGGGTTAAAATCGAGGTCGGCTCTACAGAAATGGGTCAGGGGCTGAACACAATACTCAGAAAGATTGCCGCAGCTGTTCTTGAAATACCGATGGAGAATGTGGATTATCCGAATCCTGATACAAATGTGGTTCCAGATTCAGGTCCGACAGCTGCAAGCAGATCCACTATGATTGTAGGACGCCTGATTGAACGCTGTGCGCTTGAGATGAAAGAGCGCTGGAATGAAGGCAACTTCTCAGTTGAGAAGGAGTATGAGCATCCAGAGGGACATCCTTGGGATCAGGAGACATTCCAGGGCGATGCATACCTTGGCTACGGCTGGGGATGCTGTGCAGTGGAGCTTGAGGTAGACAGGATTACAAACGAAGTAAAAGTTCTGGGAATATGGTCAAGCCATGAAATTGGAAAGGCAATAGATGAGCTTATTGTTCATGGCCAGATAAATGGAGGAATAGTACAGTCCCTCGGCTATGCTTCAATGGAGAAGATGGAAAACAAGAATGGTCATTTCAGTGCATCCAGCATGTCTGACTATGTGATTCCTACAAGTATGGAATTCCCGCATCAGGAATATTTCATACAGGATAACCCATACCCGTGGGGACCATTTGGAGCCAAGGGAATGGGAGAGCTTGTATTCAATGGAGCTGATGCTGCTTACATTGATGCTCTTGAGAGAGCTATCGGTAAGGAGATTACAAGGATTCCGATGCCGGTTGAGGATATAGAGGGAGTTATAAATGCTTGATAGAATAACATTTACCGTAAACGGGGAAAAGAAGATATTTGAAGGAAATCCCATAAGAAGGCTTATCGATGTCCTTCGTGAGGATATGGGCCTGACAGGGGTCAAAGAGGGATGCAGTGAAGGAGAGTGCGGAGCCTGCTCTGTGATAAAGGATGGAAAGCTTGTCACAAGCTGTATCACGGCAATAGGAAGCTGTGAAGGCTCTGATATACTGACAATTGAAGGAATCAGGGATACAGAGAAGGGTAAGGTGATCATCTCATCATTCAGCGAAGGCGGTGCAGTCCAGTGCGGATTCTGCATCCCCGGCATGGTGCTTGCCGCCTATGTCCTTTTAAATGAAAATCCGAATCCGGGAGAAGAGGAAATACGTCAGGCGTTAAGTGGCAACATATGCAGGTGCACCGGCTATGATCTAATTGTTGACAGCATAAAGCTTGCTGCCGAGAAAGGAGCTGATTTATGGAGAAAATGAATGTATATGTCGCAGAAAGCCTTTCTGAGGCTTTGAAGATAAAAGCCGAAACCGGTGCAAAGGTCCTTGCTGGAGGAACTGATCTGATGGTCCAGTACCGCACAGCTCCTTGTCTGAACCCGGATATGCCTTTTCCTGTCCTGATTATCTCGAACCTGGATGAGATGAAGGGAATAAGGAAAGAAGATGATGGGACAATCGTAATCGGGGCACTGTCAACACCGGCAGAAATCGCATCATCCCCGCTTGTTCCCTATCATGTGAGAATGGCCGCATCTAGGATGGGCGCACCTGCGCTTAGAAACAGCGCGACAATCGGAGGAAATATTGCAAACGCATCTCCAAAAGGAGATCTTCCTCAGCCACTTATTCTTCTTGATGCATCTCTTGTGCTTGTCAGCCAGGATGGAGAGCATCAGATGCCTGTCGATGAATTCATCACAGGAAGCAAGAAAACAAAGCTGAAAGAAAACGAAATCATAAAAGAGATAAGGATTCCTGAGGTGAAGGCCAACTACCTGATGTACAGGAAAATAGGAACAAGGAGAGCAAATGCGATATCAAAGCTTTCGCTTTCTGTTCTGGCCTTAGTTGAGGACGGCGTGATTAAGGATTTCCGTGCATCCAGCGGGGCAGCAGGACCGAAAGTCAGGAGAAGCAGGGAAGTTGAGAGCATTCTGATTGGAAAGAAAAGAGATGAGCTTGATTCAGTCCTTCCTCAGTTCCTTACAAAGTATGACAGCATATTAAGTCCGCATGCAATGCCTGAGTACAGGAGAAACACCACCAGGCGCATGCTGATTTATTTCATTGAGAAGATAAAACAATCTGATGAGTGTGGAGTAGTATGAGAATAGTTATACCTTCCAGCATAGCTGAAGCAGCAAAAGAGAAAGTATTCCTTGCAGGAGGAACCCAGATCATGAGGAACAAGGGAGAATCTGATGTTCTTCCTGATGTTGTTGCTGATATCTCAGCTGTTGTCCCTAAAGAAATTTCTAAAGAAGGGGAGAGCATAATAATCGGAGCAATGGCGACGTTCAATGATTTAATTGAAAGCTTGCTTGTTCCCTCCTATTTGAAAGAAAGCGCTGCCTACATGGCATCCTGGGAGCTTAGAAACAGTGCGACAATCGGAGGCAATATCGCAAGCGAGCTTGATTCTTCCTATCTGCTTCCGTCTTTGATAGCAAGTGACGCAGAACTTCTTGTCTGGGATAAAGGAGAAAAGAGAATAAAGCTTGTCGATTATCTTGCTTCTGATGATGAATTTCTCATCATTTCTGTAATAGTTAGGAATATGAAAGTTCAGCAGAAGTGCTACCGCCGTGCAAGCCATATGCACAGCGTTATAAACTATGCAAGAGCAGTCAATGAAGCTGTTGCTGTGAAGAACGAAGGTATATTCATAAATGAGGATGATATAACATTCTCGGATGATGAGTATGGATCTGCAGAGTATAAGAGATATCTTGTGAATCTCGAAAGACAAAAAGGAGGTGAGGAGTGAATCTCATCTTCAGACTTAATGGCGAGAACATGAATGTGGAGGCAAGGGAGGATGAAAGACTTAGAAATCTCCTTTACCGCCTTGGCTGTGCGTCAGTAAGGGATAGCGATGATGCGGAAGGCTTTACAGGATCAGATACTGTAATAGTTGACGGCAGGTGTGTGTATTCAAATCTCATTGTCGCCTCCCGTGTGATGAATAAGGAAGTATTTACTGCAGAGAGCCTTTCTCTTGGAGGAAAAATAAATGATGTTCAGGAGGCCATGATTGCATCCGGAGTTGTCCAGAGCGCATACAACTCACCAGCTGTGGCCCTTGTCATTACCAATCTCCTTGAAAGAAAGCCGGATGCAACGAAAGATGATGTCAAAGAGGCTCTTTCAGGGCTTTTCATCCGAGATGCAGGATATGAGCATTTCTTCCTCGCAGTGCGCCTTGTGCAGGAAAAGAGGAAGTGGGGAGAATATAGGAGTAAGGTCTCTCCGTCCTTTAGAAATGAAATGCGTTTTGTCGGCAAGGCAAAGACAAAGATAGATGCCGCTGCACTTGTGAAAGGTGAGAAAGTATTTACTGAAGACAAAGTGCTTCCCTCATCCTATGTGCTCAAGATTTTAAGAAGCCCTTATGCACATGCATATATAAAGAGCATAGATACAGAAGAGGCAGAAAAGCTTGATGGAGTTGTCAAGATACTCACATGCTTCAATGTTCCGGATGTGTATTACATGCAGGCAGGGCAGGGAAATCCTGAGCCAAGCCCGTATGACAGGAAGCTTATAAACCGCAAGGTGCGTCATGTCGGTGACAGAGTTGCCGCCGTTGTTGCTCGAAATGAAGAGATTGCCGAACATGCTTTGAGCCTTATCAAGGTAACCTATGAGCCTCTTGATGCTGTCTTTACAGTCGAAGAGGCAATGGCAGAGGGTGCCCCTCTGGTCCATAACGGGAAGGTTGAGTATGTTTCAGGTGCTCCGGATAATCTTGATGAGTACAACCGAATTTGTGATGAGAGGGATGGCAAAGTGATTTATCAGTTCCCCCTTCATGCAGATATCCGTCACAATATTGCCGCAGGAGCCCATGGCGGAATCGGGGATGTTGAGAAGGCATTTGATGAAAGCGATGCCATTGTGGACCAGACTTACCAGACAAGCCAGGTGCAGTGCACACCGCTTGAACCCCATGTGTGTTTTTCCAGAATGGAAAACGGCCGCCTTATCATACATGCATCCACTCAGGTTCCATACCATGTAAGACGAATAGTTGCTTGGGTGTGCTCGATTGATGAGCACAAAGTGCATGTGATAAAGGAGCGTGTCGGCGGAGGCTATGGCTCAAAACAGGATATCCTTGTAGAGGATTTGTGCGGTTATCTTACATGGATTACCGGCAAAAGCATTTACTACCGTAACACAAGAGCAGAGGAATTTCATGCAAACTCCACCCGTCATCCGATGAGAATAAGGGTAAAGATGGGTGCCACAATGGATGGAAAGATTAATGCGATTTACATGGATGTGAGAGCAAATACCGGACCGTACGGAAACCACTGTCTAACAGTGCCGATGAATGCATCGAGCAAGACTCTTCCACTTTTTGCAGTAGAGAACATGTACTATGATCTCACAACATATTATTCAAATATTCCTCCAACAGGAGCATATCAGGGCTATGGAGCTCCAAAAGGATATTTTGCAATAATTTCTGCTCTCGGAGAGCTGGCTGAGAAGATAGGTATGGATCCGCTTGAACTGGCAAAGAAGAATCTTGTAAAGCGCGGCTACATGCTTGAAATCCTCAAGGGTCTGGGAGAGGGAAGAGAAGGTGTTGTCGTTCCTGTCGGATCATGCGGATTGCTTGATGCCCTTGATAAGGGTGCCAGTCTGATAGGATGGGGCAAGAAAAAGAATGATGAGAATTCTGAGTGGAAGAGGGGTCAGGGCTTTGCCCCGATTCAGCAGGGATCAGGACTGCCTGGCCTGGATCACTCCAATGCTGAAATGAAGATTCTCACAGACGGTTCTGTGCTTGTCCTCTCAGGCGGTGCGGATATTGGAACAGGACTTGATACAATCAGTGCAAAGTGTGCATCTGAAATACTGATGATGCCTCTTGAGAGGGTCTCTGTTGTCTCTGGTGATACCGATGCATGTCTTTTTGATACAGGAGCTTATGCATCGAGCGGAACATATTTCTCAGGAAACGCAAGCCTTCTTGCGGCAAAGAATCTGAAGGAGAATCTTTTATCTGAGGCTGCCTTGCAGATGGGTGAGAGCAAAGAGAGCCTGGAGCTTGAATGGCCGGAAAAAGTCGTGAGCAGGAAAAGCGGAAAAGTTCTTACATTCCGTGAAATCGCGCATGAGGCATATTCTGGAGCAGGACGCGGGGCAATAACAGGAAAGGGATGTTTCACCACACCGAATTTTGCTGTTCCTTACGGTGCTCATTTTGCTGAGGTCCTGGTAAATGTGAACACAGGCGAGGTGAAAGTTGAGAAGTTTGTTGCAATCCAGGACTGCGGAACTCCTATAAACCCGGAGCTTGCACTCTGCCAGATGTACGGTGCAGCCTTGAAGAGCATCGGTCATACGCTTTATGAGGATCTTGTCATAGACAAAAACGGAAAGTGTCTTACAGATGACTTTACATCCTACGGCGTTCCGATGGTGGATGAGGTTCCTCCTATTTTCATCTCAGACTTTGTCGATGTCTGTGATGATTACGGACCATTTGGAGCAAAGAGTATCAGTGAGATAGCGACAAACGGAGCAGCGCCTGCTATCGCAATGGCCATAGCAGATGCATGCGGTGCTCATGTAAGGAGCTGGCCTATAACGCCTGAGAAGATACTCAGAGAACTAGGAAAGATAAAATAAGGAAAAAGAAAGCGGAGAGATCAGCAGTCTCTCCGTTTTTTCATCAGGACACAAAATCTCTGAGAATAGAGAAATCAACATCAATTGAGTAGTGCAGGTATGCATAGAATGTCGAGAACACTATGCTGGCTTTCGTGTATATCATCTGGCTGCCTTCTTTATCATCAGCAGTAAAATGCAGCGCAATTGATGATATGAGGTCCTCGCGGTATGCAGGATAATCTAAAATTGCCATAATTTCCTTATCGTTTTCCCTGAAGAAGGAAAACAGGCGTGCATAATAGCTTTCATCCTCTGCCGATGCAAGATCATTCATTCTTGCAACTGTGTCTTCCTCGACTCTTTCAATAAAAGAAAGAGTGCTGTCATAGCATCTGTAAAAATCATTTCTCTCAACTCCTGCCCTGTCCGCAAGAAGACGAACAGAAATTTCCTTCTCTCCCTCTTCTTTCAAAGCACAGTATGCATCCAGCAACGCATAGTCAAAAGAAGAAAGCTCATTTTTCTTGAATTCTTTAACATAGCTCGGGTCATACATCTTTTCTTATCAGGCGGAACATGATTTCCTCTTTTCCTCCACAGGCCATATCCAGTCCGCCTTTCTCCTCCATGTCATAATATTTAAGCATGCTGTCATTCCTGTTTTCAAGAATACTGCGTGCATCGCTGATCACCTGATTTTCAAGAGATCCTCCTCCGATTGTGAAGAAGAAGGATGATTGTGTTATTATCATGAATGATCCGGCCCCGCGCGGAGCAGAGCCTTTTTTCGAGACAATCTCTGCCAGTACAGCATCTTCATCAATTTCAATAATCTTCTTGATAAGGTCCGAAGAAATAAATACTGTCTTCTTGTTTTTTCTGTATGTAGCAATAATTTCTGCCGCAATTGATATAGCAATCTCTTCAGGTGTCTCTGCGTTTATCTTGACTCCGACAGGGGAGTGCACTGAATCAAGAGTCTCACGAGAAAATCCTTTCTTTTCCATGTTTGAATATGTAAGTGCAATCTTGCGCTCTGATCCTATCATGCCATAGTAATGGCTTTTGAATTTCAGCACATATGAGAGAGCTTCCTCATCGTGAAGATGGGCATGAGTGAAAACAAGAAAATATGGATTCGTGACTTTGCAAAAATCATAATCAAGGGTTGAAAAAGAAGAGCAGATGAGGCTTGCCGAAGGGAATCTGTTTTCAGTGAGTATCTCTTTCCTGTCATCTATTATTATGAACCTGAATCCAAGAGGCGACAGCGTGTCAAACACTGCTTTTGCAACATGCCCGGCTCCAAGCATACATATTGTCGGCATATAGCTTGTGATAAAGGAGAAGGTCTTTTCATTATCAGTAAAGGATTCTGTTGCAGCCAAGATTTCACCATCAAGGGAGAAAAGAGCTTCTCCTGAGATGTTTACCTTTCTTATTGCGCTGTTCTTTCTGAGTATATTATCAAGCTTCTTATAATACTCTCTCATCCTGCTATCTCCTTTAACGCGTTTATTACTTCATCAAGCTCTTCCTTTGCTGTGAAGCACGATGGTGAAAAGCGCAGAGTACCTTCAGGGTATGTGCCAAGTGCCTTATGTGCAAGGGGTGAGCAGTGAATCCCCACTCTCACTTCCGCTCCGCATTTTTCAGAAAGAGAGAGTGCAATTAATGATAAATCCTTTTCAGATGTTACTGAAATGAGAGGAATGATATCTTCCTCATTTCCGCTTTCAACAACTTTTATTCCTTTTATCCTCATCAGTGCCTGCTTCAAATACTCCGTATTCTCCTTGCTCTTTTTCCTTATCTCATCAAGATGGGATAATACATAATCAAGTGAGTAAGAGAATGAGAAGAGAGAAGGGGTTGAGAATGTTCCTGCTTCAAATTTATCCGGAAGCATTTCAGGCATATAAGGATTGCCGCTGTCGCTTCCGCTCCCTCCGGCGATAAGCACTCTAATGTTTTTCTCCTCTCCTTTCTGGATTATGAATCCACCGCTTCCTTCAATTGACATGAATCCCTTATGGGCTGTGAATGCAAGTGCAGTTATATTGTCCCTCTTCATGTCTATGTCAATATATGGACTTGCCTGAGCAGTATCAACGATGAATTTCAGGCTATGCTTTGATGCTGTTTCTCCAAGTGCTTTTAAATCAACTATGCTTCCATTCACATTTGATACTGCCGTGCAGATTATTGCCTTTGTGTTTTTTCTTATCAGGCTTTCTGCAGATGCTGTGTCGACTCTGTTGTTCTCGCACAGGGGCAAAGGTGAGTACTCAATTTCATGCAGTGTCAGAGCCCTTAATACCGCATTATGTTCATAGGGGGAGATTATGATATGATCGCCTTTTGAAAAGTAGCCATTTATAAGTGTATTGAGAGCTTCTGTTATGGTATGGGTGAATATTACGCATTCATCGGATGGCCCGTTATAAAAACGGCATAGCTTTACTCTCAGCTCTGCAATCATCTCAAGATTCTTTATTGAGGCTTCAGAATATGTCCTGTTAACTGCTCCATCATCGTTTAAAACATAGTCTCTGAGTTTTTCTGCAAGGTGGGGAGCTTTTGGAAAGCTTGTAGCGCTGTTGTCCAGATAGATGCGTTTCATAGGATGATTATAGCATATTTTCCATTGTTAAATGAGTTTTACAATGGTAAAATCATGTCATGAGCTTAAAGAAAGATAAAATACTTTTGCTTCTCACCGGTCTTGTTGTGGCTTTGTTCTCAACTCTTCTCGTTTATTTTGGCAACCCTGGGAACATGGGATTCTGTATCGCATGCTTCATCCGGGATATCGCAGGATCAGTGAAGCTTCACAGCACACAGACTGTCCAGTACATGCGCCCCGAGATAATCGGCCTTGTGCTTGGATCTTTTGCAATTTCTCTTATTACGGGCGAATTCAGGCCTCGCGGAGGCAGTTCTCCTTTCCTTCGCTTTGCAATAGGCTTTATTGTAGCTGTGGGTGCTCTGGTGTTCCTCGGTTGCCCGCTACGCATGGTGCTGCGTCTTTCTGCAGGGGATTTAAACGCCTTTGTAGGGCTTATCGGATTCATTCTCGGAATCTTCACAGGATGCTTATTCCTCAATGCCGGGTTCTCTCTTGGAAGAGCTGAAAAGCAGAATGCGCTTGAAGGAAGTGCAATCAGCCTCATAAATATAGTATTCTTTGTAATTCTCATAGCTTTTCCTTCCATTCTGGCATTCAGCACCTCCGGTCCGGGATCAATGAGAGCTCCGGTTTTTCTTTCGCTTCTTGCAGGCCTTGCTGTAGGAGCATGCGCACAGAAATCAAGAATGTGTTTTGCAGGAGGAATAAGGGATACATTCCTTATAAAGGACTTTACGCTCCTTTTTGCTCTGCTTTCTGTTTTCATCTTCAATCTTGTGTTCTCTCTGTTAACAGGCACCTTTAAGCTTGGTTTTTCCTCTCAGAGCGTTGCTCATCAGGCACAGCTATGGAATCTTCTCGGTTTATATGCTGTTGGCTTCGGTTCTGTCCTCATAGGCGGCTGTCCGCTAAGGCAGCTCATTCTTGCAGGAGAGGGAAACTCTGACAGTGCTATATCAACACTTGGATTTTTCATAGGAGCGGCATTTGCCCATAATTTCTCACTTGCATCATCAGCTGCAAGCGCTGAAAGCATAGGAGGCCCGTCATTGAGAGGAAAGGTTGTTCTTATTATTCTCATCGCGGTTCTTTTCCTTATTGCCGCAACTGTAACTATAAAGAACAGGAGGAAAGAAAATGAATGAATATAATGCGAAAGGCTTAAGCTGCCCTGAGCCGGTGATAATGGCAAAGAAGGCTTTAAAAGAAAACAAGGATGGAATTGATATCCTTGTTGACAATGTTGCAAGCAAGGAGAACGTCAAGCGTTATGCTGAGGCGACAGGATATGCTGTGGAAATAAAAGAAGAAGGAATGCTATGGCGTCTTATGATCAGAGAACAGTCCTGACATTCACCTCGCATTATCAGACGCTCAAGGCAGAGTTGAAGGCCAAAGAGCTCTTTCTCCAGGCCCGGATCATTCCAACCCCAAGAGAAATCTCTTCATCCTGCCAGAGCGCTTTATTAATTGCCTCTTCTGATTATCAGAGGCTTAAGAACAGCATAAAAGCAGAAGGTGTTTTCTCCTTCAGGGATGGAAAATGGTACAGCTTACAAAACTAGTAAAGACTTCAGGATGCGCGGCAAAGCTTCCAGTTGGAAAGCTTGAAGAGGTGCTCTCTTCAATAAAGATGGAAAGAAAAGAGAATCTGCTTGTGGGCTTTGAGACAAGCGATGATGCTCTTGTCTATGATCTTGAAGATGGGAGGGTTCTGATAGAGACTGTAGATTTCTTTCCCCCTGTTGCCGATGATCCGTATACATTCGGAGCAATCAGTGCTGCAAATTCCATTTCTGATATATATGCCATGGGCGGAGAACCTTCAGTTGCGATGAATATAACCCTTTTCCCTTCCTGCATGGATCTTGGCATCCTCAAGAACATAATACTGGGGGCAAGGGATAAGGCAATGGAAGCCGGGGTTGTGATTGCAGGCGGACATACGATAAGCGATGAGAGCATAAAATTCGGCCTTGCTGTCACGGGATTTGCCCAAAAAGACAGGTTCTGGAGAAACTGCGGTGCACATGATGGCGATGTCCTGGTGCTTACGAAAAAGATAGGGGTAGGAATCATAAACATGGCATCCAAGGCAGATGAGTGTTCTTCCTCTTCAAAAGTGGAAGCTCTTTCAAGCATGCTAACTCTCAATAAGAGGGCCAGGGACATTGCAATAAAATACGATGTGCATGCCGCAACTGATATAACAGGATTTTCTCTTTTAGGCCATATCTATGAAATGGCAAGCTCTTCATCCCTTTCCTTTGATCTTGATTTTTCTTCAGTTCCTTATATAAAAGAAGCAATTGATGCAGCAAGACTCGGCTTTATTCCATCAGGTGCATATTCAAACCGTGAGTATCTTGAGGATAAGGTGGAAAACAGAAGCGGACTTAAAAGGGAAGAAGAGGATATTCTCTTTGATCCACAGACTTCAGGAGGACTTGCTCTTGCCATGAATGAAGAGGATGCCCTTTCTTTCATAGCTGAGTTCGGAAGTCCGGCTAGAATCATTGGAACATTCAGCAGAAGAAGAGATAAAACAATCTATTTCTGATTATGCAAAAAGTGTTGCATTTTGTTTTTTCCTTGTAATAAGGCATCTCTCATGCTATGCTGAATCTGGAGGACAGAATGTCAAAAAGCATTGAAGAAATCAAGAAATTAATTGAAGAACTGAGCAGTCTCGATACAAATAACATGTACCTCAATGATTTCTTCCACACGTGGAAGGAAACAGATGATGAGCTTGCTGCTGTGTTCAAGGTTGCAGAGATTCTCAGAGGCATGAGAGAGAACAATATCTCAAGCAAGGTTTTTGATTCAGGACTCGGAATCAGCATTTTCCGCGACAACTCAACAAGAACAAGATTCTCATTTGCAAGTGCATGCAATCTTCTTGGCCTTGAGGTTCAGGATCTGGATGAAAAGCTTTCTCAGATTGCTCATGGAGAGACAGTCAGAGAGACAGCGAACATGGTCTCATTCATGGCTGATGTAATCGGTATCAGGGACGATATGTATATCGGCAAGGGATACACCTACATGAAGACTGTAAGTGAGGCTGTTCAGGAAGGATACCGCGACGGTGTTCTTGAGCAGAGACCGACTCTTGTTAATCTTCAGTGTGACATCGATCATCCTACACAGTGCATGGCAGACCTCCTTCATGTGATTAATCATTTTGGCGGGGTAGAGAATCTTAAGGGCAAGAAAGTTGCCATGACATGGGCATACAGCCCTTCATATGGCAAGCCGCTTTCTGTTCCTCAGGGAGTAATCGGACTGTTCACTAGATTCGGAATGGATGTCGTGCTTGCTCACCCGGAAGGCTATAACGTGATGGGAGAAGTTGAGGAGATTGCCAAGAAGAATGCTGAGGCAAGCGGCGGCTCATACAAGAGAGTCAACAGCATGGAAGAAGCTTTCAAGGACGCAGATATCGTATATCCGAAGTCATGGGCTCCGTTTGCTGTGATGGAAGAGAGAACCAATCTTGTAGGAGAAGGAAGGTTTGATGAGCTTAAGGATCTTGAGAAGAGATGTCTTGAGAACAATGCCAAGTTCAAGAACTGGACATGTACAGAAGAGCTTATGAAGACTACAAAAGACGGAAAGGCTCTTTACATGCACTGCCTGCCTGCAGACATAACAGGTGTTTCCTGTAAGGAAGGAGAGGTCGAGGCATCCGTATTCGACAGATATCTTGTTCCTCTTTATAAGGAAGCAAGCTACAAGCCGTATGTCATTGCTGCAATGATTTTCCTCTCGAAGTTCAAGAGCCCAAGTTCAAAGCTTCAGGAGCTTCTTTTAAAGGAAAAGAAAAGAATAATGTGATTGACAGTGCCCTCCAGACGGAGGGCATTTTAATGCATATGCAGGATTACGGCTGCGAAGTTAGGAGTTTTTTCACTTCCTCATCGCTGAGGCTGTAGCCGTAAAAGAGATTATAGAATGTTCTGACTTCTTCCTCTAAGTCTATTTCGCTGTATAAATCAGGATATAGAACAGAGCCCAGCCAGTAGATTCCGATTATCCTGTTGATTGCAGGGGGATTGTCAATAAATGAATACGGGCTATGAGGAATGAGATAAACCCGGTTGTTCTTCACTGCATCAAGGCTTGCCCATGAAGGATCTGTTGTCACTAGGCTGTATGCATTCTCATCTACAAGCAGGATTACATCGGGATTCCAGATAAGTATCTGCTCAAGCGATACGATGTTTGAGCCGCTTGAGAAATTGGCTGGAATTACATTTTCTCCTCCTACCAGCTCAATTACCTCTGCATGGAAATTTCCTGTAGGAATCCCATTCAATCCGTCAGGGGATGAGGAATAATATACGCTTACAGGATTTTCTATCATATTTCTTGCCTCATCTGCCTTGTCAATCGCCTTCTGGCTGTAGCTTGCAAGAATCTCAGCTCTCTCTTCATTTCCTACAAGAGATCCAAGTTTTCTGTAGGCATCTGCAGTGTTTGTCAAAAAGCATTCAATGAAGACTACCGGAATTCCTATTTCCTTTTCAAGGTTATCAAGATCCTCAGCTATTCCGTCCTTTATGTCCCCTGCATCGATAACCACATCCGGGGAGGCGTAAACTAAGGCCTCTTTATTCAAATTGGCTTTCTTTCCATAGAATGTGCCGAAAAGCGGAAGATCTGCCATCTTTTCATCCATATACAGCAGCTCGTTATCTGATAAGTCAGAGCTGAGCCCGACAAGTTTTTCACTCTCAAGAGAGTAGAGTATCATCTGGGAAAGACTTCCGCTTGGAGCAATTCTCTCAATTTCCCCATCAAATGTGTGAGATCGCCCGAGCGAGTCTATAAATTCAGTAGATTGTGTATCTGTTTCTTTGACTTCTTCTTTTGCTCCTCCTGCAAAGAGTGATAATGAAACAAGCAGAATCAAAATAATGCTGAGAATTTTCTTCATGTCTCTTCCTCCTTTTCTATTACATAGACATATATTTTCTTTCTGTTCTTTATTACAAACGGGAATTCTTCATCCTCATTTTTTTCAAGCTTCGAGATGGCTGAAGAAGAATATGTGATGCTCATGAAATCATATGCTTCATCAATGCTTTTGAGCACCTGATCAAAATGAAATTCATGTTCTTCTTTCTTGAATTTTATGTCTCTTGATGCAAGGAATATATCAATATCGCAACTCTTATCCTTTCTGAAACCAGATATGACACCGCTGTGTGCGCTTGTTATATATATCAGGTTTCCTGATACATGTGAGAGAAAATAGTCCAGATTCTCCCTGATGTTGCCGAAAAATGAGAGTATTATGGTTTCATATACATCAGTCAATGCAAATGCATCTGCTGCTGAGAATATATGTTTTTTATGTATTCTCTCAGCTTCTTTTATTACACTCTCATCATTGTCTATCGCCTTTATTTCATATCCTTCTTCTTTAAGGATGCTGGCAAGATATCCAAGCCCACATCCTGCATCAAGAATCATTTTATTCCTGCAAATATGAGGCATTATCACAGATGCAAGGTTTTCATGAAACGAGCTTTTTTCTGCGGCATTGATGTAATAATATATTTTCTCCTTGCTCCACCACATACTCACCTCAGATAGCATATGTACCGCTTGTTCTCATCAAGCTTCCTTATCACCATCTCCTGATCGAAGAAATTTTCAAGAGCTCTGCTCTCAAGCAAAGAAGAAACACTCTCATATGATGAGACAGATGCATCTTTTACAAGAACAACTGAATCAGAGTAGTTGAGTGCATGCTCGGGATTATGGGTCGTGAAGATTATTCCTGCATTCTTCTTTATCTCGCAGAGCCTTTTCATGAGCATTTCCTGATTGCAATAGTCAAGGCTGCTTGCCGGTTCATCAAGGAGTATGAATGCAGAGTCCTGCATCATTGATCTGGAGAGAAGGACAAGCTGTCTCTCTCCGCCTGAAATTTCATTCATCTTCTTGTCCTTCAGCTTCAGGATTCCGAAAGAGGAAAGGATTTCTTCAGCTCTTTTTTCATCACTTCTTGAAGGGCGTGCCAAGATGCTCATATTCCTCATTGCCCCCATTATGACTGTATCAAGGACAGAAAAAGGAAATTCCTGATGCGATATCTGAGGAATATATGAGATGCATCCAGCAAGTTCTCTTCTGCTCAGGTTTTTTATATCCATATTGTTTATGCTTATGCTTCCTTCTTCCGCCTTGAGGATGCCGAGGAGGAGGCGGAATAACGTCGTCTTCCCGCTGCCGTTTCTCCCCATTACAGAATAGATTCTGTTCTCTTCAAAATTAATGCTGACATTTTCAAGTACTTTAGCGCGCTCATATGAGAATGAGAGATTTTCTATTCTTATCATTTTCTGCCCTCCGCGATTATGAGATAGAGGAAAACAGGCGCGCCGATGAAGCTTGTCAGTATTCCAAGAGGAATCTCGCTTGTTGTGATGCTTCTTGAAATAGTGTCAACGAATGCAAGGAAAGATGCACCGAGAATTGCAGACAAGGGAAGAGTATCTTTTGTGTTGTTTCCGAGTATGAGGCGGGAAAAATGCGGAATCACAAGGCCTATCCAGCTTATCTGCCCGCTTACTGCCACAGATGAACTTGTCAGAAATGTTGCAAGACAGATTACCGCGATTCTAAGCTTCTTTATATCCACGCCGATGCTCTCAGCCTCATCATTGCTGAGCGTCAGTGCATTGAGGCGGTAGGAAATAAGGATTAAAGGTACCATTGCCACTGATACAACGATAATCATCAGCACTATATCCGAAGTCCTTGTGCTTGCAAGGCTTCCCATCAGGAAATATGTAATAGCAGGCAGAGTGTTCTCTGTATCTGCAATCAGCTTGATAAAGCTTGTGGCTGATGAGAAAAGCGAGCTGATGAGGATTCCTCCGAGAATCAGGGCAAGCATCTGGTTGTTTCTCATGGAGCGAGATATGAGTATTACAAGGGCAACAGAAAGAAGACCGAAGAAAAACGATGACAGTGTCATCGCAAGGTATCCTGTGCCCGTCAATAGCGCAAGGGATGCCCCGAATGCAGCAGCCTGGCTTGCTCCAAGCACATCCTGGCTTGCCATGGGATTGGAAAACACACTCTGAAGACTTATTCCGCTTACACTTAAAGATGCACCAATTAAAAGAGACAGCACTACCCGAGGAAGCCTGATATTGAAAACTACAGTCTCCATCTGGGCGCTCCAGGTTCTCTCAATCGGGATGATTCTTGAAAAAAGAATCTTTATAAGCTCAAAAGGAGCAATAGGGTATCTTCCGATTGAAAAACTCAGAATAAATGCAAGAAAGAACAGTAAAATTGCAATGCCGTATGCCTTTCTTGTGTTTCTCATGAGTAAATATTACCATTTTATTTTTTCAAATACAATGGAAAATTTCTCAGTCTGCATAATCAGGATCGATATTGTACTGGAATGTATAGCCGGGAAATTCCTTTTTAAGTGCGCTGTCTACTTCTTTTCTGAATTTGCCTATATCTGTAAGAGAAAAAGAGCATACAACATCAAAGTGAACGCTATAGTTCTCAAAGTGGATATGGAAGGCATGTATGCTGATGACAGAGTCTGAGACACTTTTAAGCGTCTTAAGCACTTCATTCTTCATCAGTATTACCTGCGGATTCTTGTCATTTACAGCATAGAGTCCGAATGTGAAATAGATGCCCATTTTATCGAGAATCTCAATCTGGGCCTCTGTCATGGCATCAAAGACTTCTTCTGCAGAGGCATCGCTTGGAGCCTCTACATTGCATGTTCCCACACTGCGCTCAGGTCCGTATGAGTGAATCTGTATATCATAACCTCCTTTAAGCGGCTTATGTGATGCAATTATTCTCCTCAGCTCATTTACTGTTTCCTTTTTCGGGCGCTCTCCGACAATTGATGATACAGTTCCTGAAAGGGATGAGAATCCGGCATACAGGACAAACAGCGATACAATCACACCAGCAACCGAGTCAAAATTGAACGAAGAGAAATAGGAGAGGACCACGCTTATTACTGTGATAATGGATGAGAGAGCATCAGTGAGAGCATCTGTTCCTGAGAGAATAAGGGCCTCAGAGTCAATCTTCTTCCCGCTTTTTATATTAAAGCGCCATAAGAAGAGCTTTAAGAAAACTGTCAGTATAATCACAGCAAGCATTATGGGAGAGACATACACCTCTTGGGGGTGGAATATCTTGCTGACAGATGAGAAAAGGAGGGAAAAGCCGACATAAAGAACGATGAATGCGACTACGAGAGCAGAAATGTATTCCATCCTTCCAAAGCCCAGGGGATGGGAGTGCGTTGGTTTCTTCTTTGCCAGCCTGTAGCCGAGCACTGTGATAAGTGACGAGAGAGTGTCACTGGCATTGTTGAGGCCGTCTGAGATAATGGCCAGCGAGCCTGAAATAAGTCCTATTGTCACTTTTATCAGGGCAAGTGCCACATTTACGGCAATACCGATGAATGAGTTGCGGTTTATTATATGTTTCCTTTCTTCATCAATCATAAAAATGAAGTTTAGCCATCTTGGGAAAAAGAAACAAGAAAATATGTTGAAGTTGGGCTATAATATTTGCTGATGAGACTTTTTGAAACGCTTTATTCAAATCATATTGAGAAAAAAGATAAAATCAGGATTTCGATCACAGGAGGTGGAGGAAAGACAACCCTCTTGGAAAATCTGGGCTCATATCTGAGGAAGAAGGATCTTTCTGTCCTTGTCACTACAACAGTCAAGCTTGCAAATCCTCTTTTCCATGACTATCTGACAGATTATGTATACACAAAAGAAAAAGACGTGCTTTCCCACAAAGCGAAAAAGGGTGAGAGTGTATTTTACGCTGAAACTACGCAAATGGACATAAAGAAGGCAGTTTCTCCGCGTCCTGAGGTGCTTTCTGTGCTTCTAGAACGCTATGATGTGATTATAGCAGAGGCAGATGGATCTAGGGGACTGCCGATTAAATGGCACACAGAAAGAGATCCTGTAATATTAGATAAAAATGATCTTCTCATTGCTGTAATGGGTCTTGATGCCGTGTTTGAGAAATCATGTACTGTTGCCTTCGGAGAAGAGAGTGAGATAATAGTTGACAAAAGATATCTTGCTAAATATTTTTCTGACCCAGAGGGCCTGCTGAAGAAAAAAGAGACTTCATCAGATTCAGTTATAATATTCAACAAGGCAGAAAAAGCATCGGATCTTGCAATTGCTGAGGTTATTGCAGCTCAGCCTCCTTGCAGAAGCTATTTTGCATCAATAAAAAGAGATGAGGTTATAAGGGAGGTCTTATGATCATTCTTGTCCGTGGAGCAGGCGATATCGCAAGTGCTGTAATCGTCAGGCTTTTCAAAGCAGGTTTTCCTGTGCTTGCACTTGAGACAGCAAAGCCTACTGTAATCAGACGCACTGTCAGTCTTGCAGATGCTGTTTATGAGAACGAAGCAGTGGTTGAGGGAGTTCGTGCTGTTCTTTCCAAGAGCGTAAAAGAGGCTCTGGAGCTAATGAAAGATCACGTTGTTCCAGTTCTTGTTGATGAGGACATGGCGTGTCTTGATGCTCTCAAGCCATCTGTCATTGTTGATGCGATAATGGCAAAGAGGAACACAGGACTCAAAAAAGGAATGGCCGAGCTTACAATAGCACTCGGCCCTGGATTTACTGCAGGAGTTGATGCTGACTATGTCATTGAGACAAAGAGAGGGCATAATCTTGGAAGAATTATCGAAAATGGAAGGGCAGAAGAGAATACAAATATTCCCGGAAGCATTGAGGGCTTTACTTTTGAGCGTGTAATCCACAGTCCCGCTGACGGTGTGAATGTGAATTTGAAAAAGATCGGAGACATAGTGAAAAAGGGTGATGTAATAATGACTGTGGGCCAAAGGGAAGTCAAAAGCAAGCTGGATGGAATGCTGAGAGGCCTGATCAGAGATAAAAGCACACTATATGAAGGTGAGAAGATTGCAGATGTAGATCCACGTGGTGAGAAGGCAGAGTATCTTACAATCAGCGACAAGGCAAGGTGCATAAGCGGCTCAGTTCTTGAGCTTGTATGTGCTTTTTCCTTGAGAGAGATAAAATAAAGGATTATAATTTTCAGCTATGAGCATTACAGAGGAGATTTTATCAGCAAAAGAGAAAAAGAGGATTCTCTCTTCTTCATCAGCAGAGAGCCGCAACAAGGCGATTTTGGCAATAAGGGATGAGCTTGTTGCTAATAAAGAATACATATTCAGTGAGAATCAGAAGGATCTTGATAATGCTGCATCGCTTCCTGATTCCATCAGGCACCGTCTGCTGTTTGACCAGAAGAAGCTAAAACAGAGCCTGATTTCTCTTGAGGACGTTGCTTCTCTTTCAGATCCTCTTGATAAAGTGCTTGAGAAAAGAAGTCTCTGTGATGAGATGATACTAAAGCGTGTTTCCGTTCCCCTTGGAATCATTGCAATGATTTTTGAAGCGCGTCCTGATGCTCTTATTCAGATAGTCAGCCTTGCTCTCAAGAGCGGTAATGTGATTGTCCTTAAAGGAGGAAAGGAGGCAAAGAACTCCAACCGAGCTCTTTTTGAGGTGATAAGAAAAGCTCTCAGGAAAACAGATATCCCTGAGGATTTTGTAATACTCATGGAAAGCCATAGCGATGTATCTGAAATCCTTTCACTGAGCGGCATAATTGACCTTGTCATCCCGAGAGGAAGCAACAGCTTCGTACGCTATATCATGGACAACACAAGCATTCCAGTCCTCGGACATGCTGACGGAGTGTGTTCCCTATATGTAGATAAAGATGCGGATCTTGAGAAGGCTGTGAAGATTGCAGTCGATTCAAAATGCCAGTATCCATCTGCATGCAACAGCATCGAGACTCTTCTTGTGCATGAAGATGTATCAGAATCTTTCCTTCCTCTTTTGAAGGCTGCCTTTGAAAAGGAAAATGTCGTTATGCATTCAGACAAAAAGGCTTTTTCTCTTATCGGGGGAATTAAGATAGAGGATGACGAGGAATACAGAATGGAGTTTCTAGACAAAGAAATCAATATCAAGGTTGTATCATCCCTTTCTGATGTTTTTGCTCATCTTGAAAGATACTCCTCCCATCATACAGACAGCATTGTCACAGATAACAAAGAAACAGCCCGTGTGTATGCTGAGAGTGTGGACAGTGCTGATGTGTTCATCAACTGCTCGACACGCTTTGCTGACGGCTACCGATTCGGACTTGGAGCAGAGGTGGGAATATCCACAAGCAAGATACATGCACGCGGTCCTGTAGGGCTGATGGGGCTTACAAGCAGCAAGTGGATTCTCTCAGGCTGCGGGGATGTTGTGAGTGATTTTGCAGAGGGCAGAAGGAAATTTGCCCATAAGGATCTTTTATGAGAGATTTTTCAAAGGTAAAGAGGCTTGTAATCAAGGTGGGCACAAATCTGCTTTCAGATAAGAGCGGAATAAACCGTGCACGCATATTTGACATAGCTCGTCAGGTTTCAGAACTCAGGGAAAAAGGAATAGAGGTGCTTCTTGTATCAAGCGGTGCAATAGGCTTGGGAGCAAAGAAGCTTGAGCATGAGAAAGCAGTCAGCTACATAACACTGCGTCAGGCATTTGCTGCAATAGGACAGCCGCTTTTGATGCAGGCATATGAGGAGGCTTTCAGCATCTATAATCTTGTAACGGCTCAGGTTCTGCTTACCAGAAGCGTTATGAACAACAGGACCAGCTATAACAACCTGAGAAGTTCTGTCAGCATGCTCTTAAAGCTCGGAGTCATTCCGGTATTCAATGAAAATGATGTTATTTCCACCTCTGAAAGCGGAAACAATTTTGGAGACAATGACCGTCTTAGCGCATATATTGCGTCAAAGATTGACGCTGATCTGCTCATATTGCTTACAGATATAGATGCTCTTTATGATTCTGATCCGAAGAAAAACAAAGATGCACGCCGTCTAGATACAGTCAATGAGATAACAAGCGAGATTTTCTCATATGCAAAAGGAAAGGGCAGTGAGTTCTCAACGGGAGGAATGAAGACAAAACTTCTTGCTGCAAAAATTGCACAGCGCGGTGCATGTGCTACCATTATTGCATCAGGCTATGAGAAAGACAGTCTTGTCAGGATAATGGAAGGTGAGAGCATTGGAACACTCATTCTTCCAAAGGAAAGGATTTCCCAGAAGCAGCGGTGGATAATGAACAGCATGCCTAAGGCCAAGATAATAATAGATGATGGAGCAAAGAAAGCACTTCTTGAAAACAACAGTTCCCTGCTTTTCAGAGGCATTCTTGAAATCAAGGGTACTTTTGAAAAAGGTGAGGTCGTATTCATTACGGACAGGGAAGGCAGGAATCTCTTCAAAGCAGTTCCTCTTCTCAATTCGACCTCTCTGCGTTTAGTTGCAGGTCTGGCAAGGGATGAGTCAGAGCGCATTCTTGGAACAAGAAGGGACATCGTATTCCGTCCCGAAGACAGTATGAGGACAGAGTATGCAGAGTTATAGGGTAGTACGCAGAAGACAGGATCTGGAGATGAAGATATCAGCACTCCATCGTCAGGAACAGCTTGCAATAGGCATTTTGGACATGGCTGATATCTCGGACCTTGAGAACACAATCAGATGGTATCTTGAGAACATGAATTTCTCCCTCCATGTCATGACCACAGCAGCAGTTGCAGAGGAAAATGGTCTTACTGAGAAATACCAGGATGTGAATTTCATCCTTTTTAAAAGCGCAGTCACAACAGGAGAAGCCATAAACGCATTTTCCAATGAGTGCTACACTACACTCTTCCTTGTAGTCCGCTCTGACACAGAAATGATTGCCTACAGCGGAGAAGCTCTGATAAAAATGATGAGTGAGAAAAACCATCCGGCAGTAATCACTCCGGTTCTCATTTCCAGTCAGGGCGATGTGATTCCTACACTGCGCTCTCCACACCTCAGAGGAAAGGATTTTGATCCTGTAAGCTTAAAACCGTCCCTTGATGAGAATGTCTGGGATATGAATTTATATCCAGTTCTTGGGCTAGGGCTTTATGACAGGGCACTATTTCAGCGTCTGAGAGCATTTGATGAGGATATTTCCGGTGAGTTCTATCAGATGGCAGATTATGGAGTGCGTGTGTATCTGATGGGATACTCAATTTCTTCTTCTGTTAATCTTGCATTCCGCTTTCCGCGCCGTATGAGCATAATAGAGGACCGCTCAGAGTGCAGCGGCATCAACAGGTTCTACACGAAGAACTTCTCAATCCACAGGATTGCGGGAAAGAACGTCGTAGAAAAATGGAAGCCCTACGTAGATAAGGGAATACTGAATGACGAGGTCAAGAAGAAGCTCCTTGTGCTGCAGAAGACGGACATATTCTCTTTAATCGAATCATGGCCTGTTAAGGAGGATTAATTTTCCTCCTGTCTTTCCTTTGTCTCCTTGATGAGATTTGTCTTCATTTCTCTTAGCTTTGCAGAAAGGGATACCTTGTAGATATGAGGGTTTATCTGCCTAATGTAGCTCTTGTCAAATGAAGATAAAAGCGCAATGCTCCTGTCCTGAAGCTCATGGATGTCCGGCTCATTATATAATCTCCTGCCTTTTTCCATCTTCTTTGTAAGAAGAGCTTTCTTATATGAGTAGTTCTTCTTTTTCAGCACAAAATGATCTTGGGTGCTGAACGGGTGATAAAAATGGATATTCTCACCATCCGGTACCACCTCATCACTTAATGTGATTAGGTCTGCAACTGCCATGCTGTACTGGTCATAGAATCTGTAAACTTGCTTTATTCCCGGGTTCGTTGTCTTTTCGTAGCTGTTTGACACCTTGAGCTTTGGTATGAAAACGCCGTTTTCTTCCTTTGCAGCAAGCTTGTATACTCCATTCAGGCTTGCCTGGCTTCCGCCTGTGACAAGATGTGTTCCGATTCCCCATGAATCTATTGGAACTGAGTCAGCAACAAGCTGGGAGACAATCTCCTCTGTAAGATCATTGCTGATGCAGATTGTTGCATTCTCAAGGCCTGCTTCATCGAGTCTTCTTCTGATTACTTTCGGAAGGTATGAAAGGTCTCCTGAGTCAATCCTGACTCCTATTTTCTTTCCTTTCTTCTTCATCTCTAGTCCGATTTTTATCGCACTGTCGATTCCGCTTCCAAGCGTGTCATATGTATCAATCAGGAGAACCGCATTATCCGGATATATCCTGCAGTATTCTCTGAAGGCCTCTTCCTCGCTTTCAAAACTCATTATCCAGGAGTGTGCCATAGTGCCGCTTACAGGAATGCCGTAGATTTTCCCCGCCATTGTGTTGCTTGTGCTTTTTGTTCCCCCGATAAAAGATGCACGGGAAGCAGAGAGAGCTCCATTTTCTCCCTGGGCGCGGCGGAGTCCGAATTCCATTATCGCACCGTTTCCTTTTGTGGCATTCACCATTCTGGATGCCTTTGTCGCAATGAGGGACTGGAAGTTTATCTTGTTCAGAAGGAAGGATTCGATAATCTGGGCATCTATCAAATCGGTATGCACGCGGATTAACGGCTCGTTAGGGAAAGCCGGTGTTCCTTCATCGAAGGCATAGATGTCTCCGTGAAAACGGTAGGTTGAAAGATATTCAATGAAAGAAGGATCGAAAAAATCCAGGCTTTTCAGGTAGTTTATATCGCTTTCAGAGAACGAAAAGGTCTCAAGCTCTGTAAGAAGCTCCTCAAGACCGGTAAAGATTATATATCCTCCTGAAAAAGGATTTGTCCTGTAGAACATGTCAAAGACAACCTGAGGATTATGCTTTTTCAGAAAATAGCCCTGAGCCATAGTCAGCTCATAGAAATCGGTTATAAGAGCACTTGCCATACTTTACCTCCTTGAAACAAAACCCATCCTTACGGATGGGCATCTGCTTATTTTATTTTCTCAATTCTGTCAAATCCTGTGTAGGGGACAAGAGATGGCGGAATTGTTATGGAGCCATCCTCATTCTGATAGTTCTCCATTATTGCAACGATTGCGCGGGAAAGCGCGACTGCTGTTCCGTTAAGCATGTGAACGAATTTGACTTTGCCATCATCATCGCGGTAGCGTATGTTAAGGCTTCTTGCCTGGTAGTCTGTGCAGTTACTTGTGCTTGTCACTTCACCGTATTCACCATTTTCTCCACGTCCTGGCATCCATGCCTCGATGTCAAACTTGCGGTATGCAGGTGCACCGAGATCCCCTGTGGCTGTATCTACTACGCGGTATGCAAGTCCGAGTCCAGAAAATATTTCTTCTTCAATTGAGAGAATCTCCTTATGGAAAGCATCGCTTTCCTCAGGAAGGCAGTAGATGAACATCTCAAGCTTTGAGAACTGGTGTACTCTGTACAGTCCCTTTGAGTACTGTCCCGCACCTCCTGCTTCTCTTCTGAAGCAGTGAGAAAGTCCTGTCATCTTTATAGGAAGATCTTTTTTATCGAGAATCATGTTGGAGTAATAGCCGCCAAGAGTAATTTCTGCAGTTCCTACAAGGCATGTACCTGTTCCCTCGATTGTATAGATGTTTGATTCTTCTCCCCTGGGGTTGAATCCGATGCCGCTGAGAATCTCTTCCTTCGCAATGTCCGGTGTGATAAACGGTGTAAAGCCGTGCTTTAAAACAATGTCCATTGCATAGCGCTCAAGAGCCATCTGAAGAATGACGCCCTTGTTCTTGATGTAATAGAATTTCTGCCCTGCAACCTTTGCCCCTGAATCAAAGTCCAGGATATCAAGCTCTTCTCCAAGTGCAACATGATCTTTTGCCTTGAATGCAAAATGCTTCGGTTCTCCGTAAAACTTTATTGCAAGATTGTCTTTGTCTTCCTTTCCGACAGGAGCCTCTTTGCTTGCATAGTTTGGAATGGTCTTTGCAAGGGAAGAGAAGAGCAGGTCTACCTCGTTAAATGACGCTTCCTTCTCGGCAAGCTCAGCCTTCATCTTCTTTCCCTCTTCGATAAGAGTATCGCGCTCTGCTTTTTCAAGCTTTCCCTTCATCTTTGCAGCATTCTCGTTTCTCTTTGCTCTGAGAGCCTCGATTTCCTTCAGCATCGCGCTTCTCTGGTCATAGAGAGCAATAATCCTGTCCAGGTCAACATTCATGAACCTGTTTTCAATGTTCTTCTTTATCTCGTCTCTTCTTTCCTTGATTTCTCTAATATCAATCATAGAAGGTTCTCCCTGCTTCTTTTTTCAATTTCCTCTTCCTTCTTTCTGGAAGCTTCAACCGCTTTATATAATGCATTAGAAAAGCCGTTTTCTTCAAGCATTTGGATGCCTGCTATGGTAGTGCCTTTTGCAGAGCATATTTTCTTGATGTTATCATCCGGATCTCCGTCAAGAGCGAGGGCGGAAATGACTGTATTTCTGACAATCTCAAGAGACAGAGGGTAAGAAAATCCTGCTTTAACCCCCGCCATGGCAGAAGATGAGATGAACTTGAGAACAAATGCAATCAGGGAACCGCTTGTGCCGATGAATGCATCAAAAAGGCTTTCGTCAATCTCAACTGCTTTTCCAAAGGAGGATGCGAGCGAGAAAGCAAGTTTCTTAAACTCATCATCGCTTCTTGTTGCAACTGCAGTTATAGCAGCTTTCCTTTCTGCAGCAATATTTGGCATGAATCTTGCCACATTTGCTGTTCTGAGATTGCTTTCAAGCACATCAAGTGGGATTCCTGCAGCAATGGAGATATATTCTTTTCCATCCCGCCTTATTGAGGAGAGGAAATTTTTTGTTATCATCTGGGGCTTTATTGCGATAAATATGATTTCAGATGATGACAAAAGCTCTTCAAGAGTATTTAAGACTTTTCCATACTCTGAGAGTGCATGGCTTTTTTTCTCATCCCTGTCGTAAAGAAACAAATCATAGCTTCCCTTCAGGCTCTTGATTATTGCGCCTCCCATGTTTCCGCATCCGATGAAACCTATCTTTTTCATAACCACTCCTTATCAAAACCTTTCTGACGCAGCACTTCATAGACAGAAATTGCAACTGCGTTTGAAAGATTGAGGCTCCTTACGCTGCTGCTTGTAGGAATCCTCAAAAGACGGTCAGGGTATTTTAAAAGAAGAGATGGATCAAGTCCTGAGCTTTCCTTACCAAAAACGAGGAAAATCTCCTTTTTGTCCCTGTAGTCTGTATCAGTATAAATCTTCTTTGCTTTCTTTGTGAAAAGGAAAAGCTCTTTTTCTCCGTTTTCTTTTAAAAAATCCTCCACACTTTCCCATATCACAACCTGCCTTTTTGGATAATAATCCAGGCATGCACGGCGAAGGTGTGCCTGATCAAGAGAAAAAGAGAAAGGTCTTATGAAATGAACAACAGCCTCTGTTGCGATTGCAGTGCGGAGTATGTTTCCGGCATTCTGAGGTATTTCTGGGTTCACCAGCACTATATTAAGCATAGAAAGAATGATATTCCCTTCTTGATTGCTTTTCTATATTCAATTAATCTTTTTGCTATGGAAATCATCAAAGCGGCGATACTTGGAATAATACAGGGCATAACGGAATGGCTTCCGATAAGCTCCACAGGACATCTGCTTTTAGCAGATGAGATAATCCATCTTGATGTCTCTGATGCCTTTTATTCAGTGTTCCTTGTTGTCATACAGCTTGGGAGCATCCTTGCTGTAGTGATTCTTTATTTTTCTGAGCTCTGGCCATTTGTCAAAGATAGAGAGAAAAGGGAGAAAAGCCTTTCTTTATGGCTTAAGGTAATTGTCGCATCAGTTCCGGCTGCAATTTTCGGTTTCCTTCTTGATGACATAATTGATGAGAAGCTTTCTTCCTGGCAGGTTATCTCCTTTGCTCTTTTCATCTATGGCGTTCTTTACATAATCCTTGAAAGGAAAGTCAGGATAAAGACAAAGATAGAGAGGATAGAGGATGTGAAGATTAAGGATGCATTTTTCCTCGGGGTTTTTCAGACCCTTGCCCTGATTCCAGGCACAAGCAGAAGCGGATCTACTATCCTTGGAGGAATAATAATGGGATTTTCACGTCCTCTTGCCGCGAAATTCTCATTTTTCATGGCTCTTCCGGTGATGGCTGGAGCAAGCCTGTTAAGAATACTGAAAAGCGGATTTTCATTTTCCTCTGAGGAGTATCTGATACTCTTTGTCGGAACGCTTGTATCTTTTCTTGTGTCCCTTGTCGTGATAAAGAAGCTAGTAAGCTTCGTGCGTTCGCATGACTTTGCTCCTTTTGGATTATATAGGATAGTCCTGTCACTGCTTGTTGTCGCTTACTTCAGTATCCAGTGAACGGGCCTTGATTATCTTCATTCCGCTCTTTGAAAGCTCTAAAATAGCCTTCTCAAGCTTTCTTTCCTTCTCGCTTTTTTCCCTGAAGAGCTCCATCTGCTCAATTTCTTCTGCCTTGTATGTTGAACCTAAGACAAGGCCAATAAGCCGCACTCCGCTGTTGTTGTATTTCTCCTTCAGCAGCCTTGATGCAATCTTATATATATCTGAAGAAGAATATAAAGAATAGGATGGGGTATACTGGCAGGAGTAGGTCGAGAAATCAGAATACCTTATCTTTAACCCCACGTTGCGGGCAACAACATGCTCACCAAGCGCTCTGAAAGAAAGTTCCTGGGCCATCTGGAAAATGAATGAATCAAGAGCATCGATAGAATATACATCAGGATAGAATGTCCTTTCACTTGATAGGCTGTGGCTCTTTGCCTCTCCTTTGAAGAGTCCTGGGTCAATCCCCCGCACTATGCTGTATAGAAAATTGCCGAGATTTTCTGAAAACAGGTGAACAAGGCTTTCTTTTTCCAGACTTCTTATATCCTTTGTGTTTCTCAGTCCTTTTCTATATATCGAATTAAGTGTGCTTTCTCCGATTCCCCAGAGCTTTTCAAGCCCCACTTTATCTATGAACTCCTCTTTTCTCTCTGGAGGAACGATTGTAAGCCCGTCAGGTTTATGATAATCGCTTGCAAGCTTTGCAAGATACCGGTTTTCAGCAACACCGACAGAAACAGTCAGTCCCGTCTCTGCTTTTATCATCTCTTTAAGCTTCCTTGCGGCTTTTCCTGCAAGTCCGTGAATCTTCTCCATATTGCTGTAATCTAAAAATGCTTCATCAATAGACATCTGCATGAAGCCTGGAGCAAATGAGGAGATTATGCTCATGACCTCCTTGCTTTTCTGGCTGTAGCGCTTGAAGTTCGGCTCAACCACTACTGCCTCTGGGCATCTTCTGAGTGCCTCACTCATGCTCTGGGCCGAGTGTACACCGTAGGAGCGCGCCTCGTATGAGCATGTTGAGACAACAGAGCGCGGTCCCCTGTGTCCTATTATCAGGGGCTTTCCTTTCACTCTTGGATTGTCAAGAATCTCAACTGAAGCAAAGAATGCGTCCAGATCGATATGAAAAAACACAGTGCTCATGAGAGTATTCTATCAGAGAAGGGAATTTTCTGTTATACTCTGTTCTGATGAAAAAGATATTCATGGCTATGATGGTACTGCTGATTTCGCTTTCCTCGCTTTTTTGTGCCTCTTCATCATCTTTTTCATTTTCCAATCTTCTTGAAAGTCCTCTGTATTCTCCTTCTTTCAACGGAAGCTATGAAGATACTCTTGTTTCTCCTTCGGCAATGCATTTCCGCACTGATGAGTATGTGTTCTTTTCTACAGTCAGATTTTCAGAGCATTACAGTGCATCAGACTGGCGTGAGAATCTTAAGCTTCCATATATAAATAACTACAGAAATGAATACATCTTTTCCTTTATGTCGCGTTATATAGCGCTTAATGTAATAAACTCACTTTATGTCAACGCTGAAAGTAGGAGCAGTGAGTCTCTTTATGCCAGCTTCTTCAATGATATCTCAATCTCGCTGAACTTAAGCTGGGGAATATCTTTTTTCTCAGCAGGCCTTTCAGTTGACGGGGGAACGACACTGGTGAGGGAGAACAGAAGGGTTGACGGGATTTCTGACCTGGTTTCAAATGCGTATTTCTCATCATATACCACCCTTGACGATTCTGATTTCTTCTCAATAGGTTTTTCTCTCTCGTTTGACTTTGACTACATAGCATTCACATACCAGCTGGACAAGCTTGCCACGCTTGAAGATAACAGGCTCTACAGTGACGGGAACCTGATTGTTGAAAACATGGTCATGTCCATTGCCCTTTCATATCCTGAATACACATCAAGAGGAAATCTCAATCTTTTCTCGCCCAGAGTCAGCTATACTTTGAAAGGAAATCCGGCGGGAGAGTACAGTCTTTATGCTTCTGCAGATTTAAAGTTCAACCTGCTTCCTGATTTCTCTTTCTCTCTTGCCGCCGGATATTCTGAGACTAAACACAGATTCTTCATCTTCCGTCCGGAAAACGGAATGCTCTCATTTTCTTTCTCTCTTTCATACGAGCGCTATTATTTCATGCTGGGCCTGAATACGGATACAGCATCTTTTGAGCATTATTATCCGTATATAAGCTTCACATTCGCGCTTTAGGAAATGGTGAAAGAATTTGCGTATGTTATGCTCTCACCTTTTTCAAGCTTTCTGTTCTCCTTTGCAAGAGACACTTCCTTTTCTCTCTTTACATCTCCAAATGATGTCATCGGCTCAAGGCATATATAGGCACCTTTTTTCCCGCTTACAGTCCAGATGGTGAATGTGTTCATATTCCCAAGAGTTGCACTTACTGTATGAGGTCCTTTAGTTGAGCAAAGCGTTACAGATTTGCTTTTGACATCATCAAGGATGATAGCTCCTTTATCAGTCTCGCTCCTTTTCAAGTCAAGTCTCTTTCCCCTGACAAAGCCGGCTTCATATCTGAAGACACCGTTATCAGCATATTTTCGGACAAGGTCCTCTTCTTCGCTGAACATGACATAGTAGTCTTCTAGTTCACAATCCTCTCCATTGATGAGAAGGGAGAATGCAGGATGCCAGCCAAACTGGTAATACAGATCATCTTTTGCATAGATTGTGCATTTTGCCTCATACCCGTTATCCAGAAGGGTGTATGTCACTGTGAGTGAAAAACCAAATGGATAGTTTTCTTCCCTTGTCTTCCTGCTGTCCTCCAAGCGGAAAACGGCACTTTTTCCATCAGTTTCAACGAGATCAAATTCTGTATCCCTGGCAAAGCCGTTGTTGCTCATCCTGTATTCCTTTTTTTCATGCCAGATCAGGTCTCTCTCCGTTGGTCCGATTGAGGGAAAGAGAAGGGGAGCTCGGCGGAACCAGAATTCTTTATTCCCATTCCAAAGGTACTCCCTTCCTTCCATCTTCAGGCTCTGCGGCTCAGCACCCAGAGTTGATATGCTCATCTTTATTCTTTCATTTTCAAGTTCTACAATCATACAATCCTCCGCTTTCACTTTATCACAAAGATCGATGCAAGTATAAGGAAAAAGGTACTAGACATGAAAAAAACAATGTGATATAAAAGTTGAGCGTGAATTGATTCACGCATATGCGCCCGTAGCTCATTTGGATAGAGCAACTGCCTTCTAAGCAGTAGGTGATTGGTTCGAATCCAATCGGGCGTATATTTTTTTGTCTCAATTAAAGTCAATATAGCAAAAGTGCTGTTTCTGTTGTATCCTGTTACGGGAGATAATATGAAAAAAATACTGTTGCTTTTTCTCTTTCTTTTCACGCTTTCCGGACTATTTGCATATGAAATTGTGGTTCCTCAGAAAAATGAGGAGACATATATGGTAATGAAAGGGGATGAGAGCCTTGAAATCGATGATTATTACTATTACAAGAGCATATTCTCTTCATCCGTGCTTGTTGAGAGATTCTCAGAGCATATAACCACTCTCAAGGGAGAGGGTGTTACTGTGCTTGTGCTTCAGAACTGCAGCGAGAGCGAGCTGGAGAGTGTTCTATTCTCGCTGTCTTTTTCAGTCGAGAAGCCTGTTATTCTTTCAGTATCCTCAGAGCTTTCCTTTGAGAACATAAAGGAGCTTGGAGCTTCATATCTGTATACAGCAGATAATCTTACAAGCTCAACAAGGGCAATGCTCAGAAGCAGCGGCATCGGTTTTGAGGAGATATCTTCTGGGTCAATACTGAATGTGAAAGACGGAGCTGTATCCTTAATCAGCGGGGACAAGAACCCACATAAAGGCGGATTTTATATCAAGTGCCCAGACTGCGGGGCAATGATTTACGTTCCATGATGTCTTTGAGGCTTTTTTAACTTGTTGATTTATTGTAAACTTACTGTAAAGACTTCATTAATACAAGGACAATAATGGACGTATCTTTATCTTATTTCATCGCTGAAGCAACATCCTCGCCGATACTTCTTGTGTCGGTACTGCTTACTCTTTCAGTAATATTTGTAAACGGCTGGACCGATGCGCCCAATGCAATTGCCACCTGTATAACGACCCGGTGTCTTTCTGCCAGGAAGGCAATAGTAATGAGCGCCGTGTTCAATTTTCTTGGCGTATTGATCATGACGCATATAAATGCAAGCGTCGCATCCACTATTTCAAATATGGTAGATTTCGGAAGTGATACAAACACCGCACTTGTTGCCCTGTCTGCATCACTTTTTTCTATTGTAGTGTATTCTACAGGAGCCTCCTGGCTCGGAATACCTACAAGCGAGAGCCATAGCCTGATTGCTGGACTTACTGGAGCCGCTATTGCCACAAACGGAGGACTTAGTGGTGTGAATTTTTCGGAATGGGTCAAGGTCATCTACGGTCTTTTTGCATCCCTTATCCTTGGTTTCGTCATCGGGTATCTGATCTGCAAGCTCATTGCACTTGTCTTCTTCCATGTTGAGAGAAGAAAAGCCAACACTGTATTCACATATGCGCAGATTGGCGGGGCTGCCGCAATGAGCTTCATGCATGGTGCGCAGGACGGGCAGAAATTCATAGGAGTTCTGTTCCTTGCTGTGGCATTCTCCAACGGTCAGAGCTCTGTTGAAGGCATGCTAATTCCAGTATGGCTGATGGTGCTGTGCTCAATAGTGATGGGAGTCGGAACCTCTGTCGGAGGAGAGAAGATTATCAAGAGTGTCGGAATGGACATGGTCAAGCTTGAAAAATATCAGGGGACGAGTGCCGACATAGCAGCATCGCTCTGTCTGCTTCTTTCATCACTTTTCGGTATTCCGGTGTCAACCACACACACAAAGACAAGCGCGATAATGGGAGTTGGTGCATCAAGACGTCTTTCTGCGATCAACTTCTCTGTCGTAAAGGATATGATGCTTACCTGGGTCTTCACATTCCCAGGATGCGGACTTATAAGCTTTATAATGGCAAAGCTGTTCATGTTCATTTTCTAAGGAGAGATCAAATTGAAGAAACAGGACGAATTTTATTTTGATAATTTCGTGGAGTGTACTCATTATTCCCTCAAGGCTGCGAAGCTGCTTCAGCAGATCATCGAGAATTTTGACGCAAAACGCCTTGATGAGGATGTAAAGCTCATGCATGAGATAGAGCATGATGCGGATACAAAGAAGCATGAGATGCTTGCTGTTCTGATGAAGGCATTCATGACCCCAATTGAGAGGGAGGATATAATGCTTCTTTCCTCATGCCTCGATGAGGTGACAGATAAGATTGAGGATGTAGTGCTGAAGATGTACTGCAACCGCGTTGACAGGATCCTTCCTGTTGCAAATGATCTTGTGAAGGTTGTTGTTGACAGCTGTCAGGAGATGGTGAAGCTTCTTGAAGAATTCAAGAATTTCAAGAAGAGCAAAACAATTCATCAGAGCATCATAAGGATAAACACTCTTGAAGAGGAAGGGGACAGGCTATTTGTTGAAGCTATGAGAAGCCTTCATGAGCATGAGGATGATATTCTCAACATGATCAGATGGCGAGATGTTTTCTTCTATCTTGAGAAGTGCACGGATGCTACAGAGCATGTTGCAGACATTGTCGAGAGAGTGATAATGGTCAATTCATGACCTCAAGTTTTCTTTCATTTTCTGTGATTATATAGCGGTATCTTGTTTCCTCCTGCCAGTTAGCATAGGTGTGGCCGAGGATTATGTAGCCGCTGATTTCAAGAGGGCTTTTTTCCCCATCATCCAGAAAAAGATACTGGATGAAGAGAGGAGGGTCCTCTTTTCCTTTTTCATAACTTGTGCTTTCAAGGGCAAATACAGGATAGCTTGATGCAATGCCTATTCTCAGTGTCAGGTGTTCGGTAAGCGAGAGGCGGAATCCTGAATCAAAATCAAAACTTAAAAGATTCCTTGTCCTCATCAAATATGAGAAGGCATCGCTTTGAGTGTGCTTGTCTAACATCACATCAAGGCCGAATGTCATATACCAGGATAAAGTGGTTGAGACAAAACGGCGCACGGCAGGTCCGGATCCAAAGAGCAGGGTGTATTCATTTTCAATCATGTCCTGGCTTTCACCAAAAAATGGATTTAAGAGTGTTGAATATGTGGACATGGCTCCGAGCCGGATATAGAAGCCGCTTGTCATGTCTGATAAAAAGGCATTTGCTGTATAGTCAAAACCTATCCTCTCATCATCCATGACCTGCACGGAATTTCCCTGTGTAGAATATATTGATACATCATAGGATGAGAATATCGATGAATATGAAGGAAGGAGAGCCAGAAACAGGAATATGAATGTATAAAATGCCTTCTTCATATTACCAGCTTACAATATTTGATTAATTTTGTATCATATGAAGAGAAAAAAATAGTCGGGACGAATGGACTCGAACCATCGATATCCTGCTCCCAAAGCAGGCGCCATAGCCGCTAGGCGACGTCCCGAACAGATAAGAGTTTAGAAAAAATATGGAATGCTTGTCAAGAGAATTGGAAATTATAGATAAATTATTTGAATATTATCCTGAAACTGCTCATTTTCTTCCATACAAGGAGGATTTTACTTTCATGACTGCCGTAATCCTCTCTCAAAGCAGCACTGACAAAATGGCAATGCGCATTACAGACAGCATCCTTGAGCACTATGGGGATATTGCTGCCTTGGCAGACTGCAGCCTTGACGAGATAGAGGAAATCATAAAAAGTGCAGGCCTGAAAAAGAACAAAGCACGGGGCATAAAGAAGCTTGCAGAGATGAAAAGAGATAATCTTGAGCTTCCCCGTGACACAGCAGAGCTTACAAAGCTTCCTGCAATAAGCATAAAAAGTGCAAACTGCTATCTCTCCTTTCTAGGTGAATCTGCAGTAATAGTCGACACTCATTTCTTCCGCGCATCCAGGAGGCTTTCTCTTACATCATCTGGCACAAGGGATGGAGTATATAGAGAGATAAAGGAGAAATATGAAAGCAGTATTTGGAGCCATTTGAGCTATGCTGTCAACGCCCTTGCACGCGAGTTCTGCTTCAGCCGCAATCCTTCATGCATCAGCTGCCCGCTTTCTTCTCTCTGTCCCTCGAAAGCTTCTTTTTCTGAATGATGATGAATGAGTTATCATCAAGTTCAGCTTTTGCAATATAGCGGATCTTTATCTGCTTTTTTTCAATCTTTATGCCACAAACATGCGAGGGGGTGAGAAAGAAACCGCAGTATGGATATTCTATTTTAAGTTTTCTCTTTATTTTTTCAGCTTCATCTTTCTCTTCTATCTCGATAATTGTGCCTATCTCAGGGTGTATAATCTCATCGCTGAGTGTGAAAAATGGGGGAATGTCTATGTCTGAGAATGTGGAATATGATTCTCCAAGTATGATTGAAGGGGGAATGAGACGCATATAGATATCGCACGCTGAGGCAAAGAGATCCTTTTTCCAGTGTTCAAAATAAAGAGTATCGCTCTCATCTGGAAGAAGCAGTGTAATTTCTTTCTTCATAATATGAAAATAGCTTTTTTTTCTTTATTTTGAAAGACTCTATTTACAAACAGACAGGCTTTCTGCTATATTCAATCTGTTGACTGGAAAGCCGACTTAAGTGGAATAATTATTAAGGTGGAATATAACTATGGCAAGAAGATGTGAAATTTGTGGAAAAGGTACAATCAGCGGATCTGTTGTTCCTCGCAAAGGTCAGGCAAAGAAGGCAGGCGGTGTCGGACAGCATATCGGTGTTACCAAGAAGCGTGTTTTCCTTCCTAACCTTGTATCAGTGAAGACAATGGTCAATGGCACACCGAGAACAATCAAGGTATGCACAAGATGCCTCAGAAGCGGAAAGATTGAGAAGATTGTCTGATCTTTCAGCTCTTTAAACTGAAAAGCTCCGTTTCTGGAGCTTTTTTTATTCACTTTTTTCTGTCATAATTACCAGAAAAAGGTGGTAATATGGCAATCCAGGTACACGCGCTTGACGGGGCACTGCTGACAAGCAAGAGCAGCATCGAAAAACTTTTCAAGATACAGAAAGAAGATGGTGATAATAAAGTATTCGTGATTTCTCCTGTGAGAAACGGAGAGCTTGCCTTCACGCATCTTATTAGGAGCGCAGAGAAGAAAGATGAAAGACTCTGGGCAAGTTTGGAGAAAGTGCGGAATGCCTATATGGAACTTGCAGAGAACGTAGTGAAAAAGAGCTCTGAATTCTCAGCTGATGAGATAGATTCTGCTTTTTTAAAGGCAGAGGAAGTTTTAAGAGTAATCTGGCTTCTAGGCAAGGCCAGTCTTGAGGCAGAGGATTATCTTGATTCTCTTACTTCATATTTTATCTGTCTTATTTTGAAAAACAGGGCCTTGCAGCTTTCTCTATCATCCTCCCTCATTGATGCAGCCTGTGCGCTTGAAAAGGAAGATTGGTCTGATGAAGTTTCATTTGTGTATGGCAAGATGCCGTCTCCTCTTGCTTATTCAGATGCATCAGGAAAAGTCAGAGATGAAGGTGAAAGTGAATATGAGGCATCATTGATTGCATCAAAGGTTCAGGCTGATCTTGTATTCTGGAACTCAAAATCACTTCTCCGCACAGCAAGCATAAAGGATGTGCCTTCAGCACATGTCATTGAGAGCCTGAGCTATGAGGAGGCAACGGAACTGAGCTTCTTCGGAGCTCCAATAATCCATCCTCACTCGTTTCTCCCCGCACAGCTTAAAGGACTTGATATCTATTTAAGATATTTTTCAGATATCGAGAACAAGGGAACTTTAATATCGAGAAAAAAGAGCGGGAAGGAAAAGAACGCACGTGCCTTCAGTGTTGTCAGAAACATAGTGCTTGTAAACATAGAAGGAGGAGGGCTTTCCGGAATACCGGGAATATCTGCACGTCTTTTTTCATCTCTTAAGAGAGAGAAGATAAGTGTCATTTTCATATCCCAGGCCTCCAGCGAATATTCAATCTGTTTTGCAATCAGAAAGACTGATGGGAGGAAAGCTGAGCGCACAATAAACAGGGAATTCATGTACGAGATAGAAAGCGGAGCAATAAACAATATCTCCATTGCTGATGATGTGGCCATTCTTGCCGTTGTAGGCGACAATATGAGCGGCTCAGTAGGAACTGCAGGCCTCTTTTTCTCCTCTCTTGCCCGCTCAGGGGTAAATGTGCAGGCAATCGCACAGGGCTCCAGTGAAAGGAATATATCCGCAGTCATCAGTGAGAAGGATTCAAAGAAAGCTCTCAGAAGCCTGCACTCAACATTTTTCCTTTCAGAGCAGACTCTTTCAATCGGGCTTTACGGGCCAGGAAACATCGGAGGAACTCTTCTTGACCAGCTTGCACGCGAGAGGGTGAGACTCAAAGAGACATTTGACCTTGATCTCAGAGTAAGGGCAATTGCAAGGCGTGGCTACATGATGCTCTCTGATGAAGGAATCGACCTCCGATCCTGGAGAGAGGATTTTGACAGACAGAAGATAAAATACAACGAACAGATTTTCCTTGAGCATGTGGGTGCATCATATTATCCTCATAAGGTCATAGTTGACTGCACTTCAAGCAATGATCTTGCACTCAAGTATTATTCTCTGATGGAAAAGGGATTTCATATTGTGACTCCTAACAAGAAGGCAGCAAGTGCTCCGTATGAGTATTATAAGAGCCTTTTTGACATCTCCAGAAAAACAGGAAGCAAGTTCTATTACGAGACTACTGTCGGAGCAGGACTGCCGATTATCGTGACGCTGAAGGATTTAAGAGAAACCGGGGATGATGTGAAGAAGGTGGAAGGAATATTCAGCGGAACGCTGGCATGGCTTTTTTCCTCATATGATGGCTCTCTTCCTTTTTCCCATCTTGTCAGAAAAGCATATGAGATGGGCTATACTGAACCTGATCCGAGGGATGATCTTTCTGGAATGGATGTTGCAAGAAAGACCTGCATAGTTGCCAGGGAGCTTGGATATAAGACAGAGATAAGCGAGATACCTGTGAGAAATCTTGTACCAGAGGATTTAAGGGAAGTGTCTCTTGAGGAGTTCTTCATTAGGCTTGAGGAAATGGATGAGGAGATTTCATCTTTATACGAGATGGCAAGAAAAGACGGCAAAAAGCTCAGATACACCGGATGTGTGGAGGATGGAAAATGCCGTGTGGATCTTGCATTCTATGATGAGAAGCATCCTTTTTCTCAGGCAAGTGGGACAGACAATGTCATACAGTTTACAACAGAACGCTACAAAGTCCAGCCTCTTGTTATAAAAGGACCGGGTGCAGGCCCTCAGGTTACTGCAGCAGGTGTGTTCGCAGATATACTTCGCCTTGGCGAATATCTTGGCTCAAGAGTATAAGGGGGTATTTATGAGATTCTATTCAACGCGCGATAAAGAAAAGAAGCTGGTCAGTGCTTCAGATGCACTTTTAATGGGCCTGGCAGAGGACGGGGGACTCTTTGTTCCTGAGTATTTCCCCTCCATCGATTTTTCCTCCCTCGATTTTTCTTCTTATGCATCAGTTGCCTCTTCTGTCCTTTATCCCTTCTTCTCTGAAGATATTGATGAGGATGAGATGAAGAGAATATGCATATCAGCTTTCAATTTTCCAGTTCCGACAAGAAGGGATGGAGGAGCAGACACACTTGAGCTGATATATGGTCCTACATCTGCATTTAAGGATTTCGGGGCCAGATTCCTTTCTTCATGCATGGAATACATCCTCAAAAAAAGAGGTGAGAAAAGGACAGTGCTTGTCGCAACAAGCGGTGACACAGGTGGGGCGGTTGCCTCTGCTTTCTTCAAAAAAGAGAATATAGAGGTGCGCGTGCTCTTTCCGCTCTCCCGCGTCTCAGAG
The DNA here is from genome assembly GCA_019113245.1 of Candidatus Ornithospirochaeta avicola. Lineage (GTDB taxonomy): Bacteria > Spirochaetota > Spirochaetia > Sphaerochaetales > Sphaerochaetaceae > Ornithospirochaeta > Ornithospirochaeta avicola. The sequence continues at coordinate 15,636 of DXHU01000020.1, read as the reverse complement.
CGCCAGCAGGCACAGCTTACAACATGGGGAGAGAACATTAAGAGCTATGCTGTCAGGGGAAGCTTCGATGATTGCCAGAAGATGGTCAAGGATGCATTCATGGATGAGAGCATAGAGGGCCTTACAAGTGCAAACAGCATAAATATTGCCCGCCTTCTTCCTCAATGTGTGTATTATGTCTATTCATCCTATCTCTATTTCCTGACTTACAATGAAATGCCTGTTTTCATAATCCCCAGCGGGAATGTGGGAAATGCAACAGCATGCTATTGGGCAAAGAAGATGGGCTCTCCCATAAAATCCATAACCCTTGCGCTTAATTCAAACAGGACAGTCCTTGATTATCTTGAAAGCGGTGTATATAAAAAGAGGGCAAGCATAGCCACTCTTGCAAATGCAATGGATGTGGGTGCACCAAGCAATATTGAGCGCCTTTTTGATCTCTTTTCTGATTATGAGGAATTCAAGAACAATGTTTCTGCATACAGCGTCAGCGATGATGAGATAAGGGATACTATCAAGAGAGAATGGGATGAGAAGAGGCATGCAATATGTCCTCATACTGCATGTGGAGAATATGTAAGGAGAAAATACCTGGCTGGCCTGCCATCAATTGTTGTAGCAACAGCCCATCCAGCAAAGTTCTATGACATAGTTGAGCCCATTATAGGAAATGCTGTAGCAATACCGGAGAATCTTTTCAGAATGCTTGAGAAAAAGCAGGAATACAGCGTAATTGATGCTTCTTATACTCTTTTGTTCTGATCATTAAGAATATTTCCTTTCTTGTAGTAGACAATAAGAGCAACAGATGCAAGGAGCCATGATGACGGATAGCAGAACATCACGGTTCCAATCGTGTTGAGTATTCTTGTGGCGCCTTCAAGCCAGATTATCCTGAATCCGCATATTCCGACACATGTTATTATTGTCGGAATCAAGGTCTTTCCGCACCCCCTCATCGCTCCGGAAAACACCTCAATCGGCATATATGTGATCCATGTGGGCACTAAAAGTATTAAAATGCTCATTCCAATTGAAAGCACCTGTTCATCAGATGCAAACAGCATTAAGAAGAAGCGCCCGAAGAACATGAAGAGGATGGAAAGCGATATTGTGAGCACACTTGCCATCAGAACACTTGTCCTTACGCCTTTTCTCACTCTGTCGTAAAGTCCCGCACCGTAGTTCTGTCCGATGAATGTTGTAACTGCAAGGCCGAATGCGTTTATTGCAAGCCAGAAAAGAGAGTCAATCTTGCCATAGGCGGCCCACGCTGCGGCAGTATCTGTTCCAAATCCGTTGACATGAGCCTGAAGGATCAGGTTGCTTATAGTGTAGAGCACTGACTGAATTCCTGCAGGAAGCCCAATCTGCATCGTTCTTTTGACCATGAAAGGATTAAGAGATGTTTTTGTAATATGATAGCGGATTTCTTCCTTCTCTTTTCTCAGGTAAACAAGACAGAGCAGTGCAGAAATCATCTGGCTGGAGATTGTTGCCCATGCAGCTCCTGCAACACCCATTTTAAGCGGTCCTACAAAAAGAATGTCCAGAACAATGTTCACAGCACAGCTTACAATCAGGAAATACAGCGGTTTCTTGCTGTCTCCAAGTGCCCTGAAGACACCGGATCCCATATTGTAGAGTGTGTTGAACACGCTTCCAAGGAAGAAAATCTTCATGTACTCTTCGGCAAGCGGCATTACATCATCAGGAGTGCCGATAAGGTTTAGCATGTATTCTGTTGTAAAAAAGCCTGCACCTGCAATTATTATTCCGCCAGCTAAAGCAATCCCGATAGCAGTATGTATTGCCTTATTCGTCCTTTCCATATCTCGGGCGCCGAAGAACTGGCTTATTATGACAGTGGATCCTGTTGCTATTCCTGTAAAGAATCCTACAAGCAGGTTTATTATTGTGCTTGTTCCTCCTCCCACAGCAGCAAGAGCTTCCTTTCCAAGGAACTGTCCTACAATGATGGCATCTGCTGTGTTGTATAGCTGCTGGAAAAAGGTTCCAAAAAGTATTGGAAAGAAGAATATGAGCAGTTGTTTCCAGATAACGCCGCTGGTAATCGCATTATCATCATTTATCATGTTGACACTCCAGAAAGAATATATATCAGAAGAGTGAGGAAATATCCATAACCTGTTTATGTTTTTTTAATCGGCAATCATCTTTCAAGCTAAGAAGATTTCTGTTAGATTTTAAACAGATGGCAGACATTATTCTTTTTATAATAATTCTTGTTCTTGTTCTTCTTGCTTTGTTTAAAATATTGAGGGCAAAGAAGAGAGGAAAATGCATATCATGCCCATATTCATCATCATGCCAGAAAACTGGCACAAAAGGTGAAAACAAATGCCGGAAACAACTTTCCGGTAATATAAGTAAGGAATCATGACAAAGTGCTAATTTCTTATATCAGAATATTCTGCATACAGGAACGTTTCTGATTGCGATAACTGTGCATGCATCTTCTCCAAATAGATTTTCCATTGCACTGATGTATTTTTCAAGCAGATATGATGGCACGTATGCCTGGATTGTTCCTGCAAAGCCTCCTCCATGCACGCGTACAGCACCATCTCCGGCAAGCACATCCTCACTGATTGCAATTGCAAGAGAAAGCCCCTGATCTGCACTCTGAGAGGCAGGATAGACATTCTGAAGGAAACGGAATGATGAGTTTCCTGATTCCTCAACTAGCATTAAAAATGTATCGATGTTTCCTTCTCTCAGTTCTTTTGACATCATCTCGACTCTTTCATTTTCTTTGAAGAAGTGGTATGCCCTTAAAAGCGCCCTGTCATTTTTGACTGCTTCTCTGATTTCTTTTATATTCTTTTTGAACTCATCAAAACTGACTTGTCTGAGAACTTCCTTTCCAAAGAATCTGGCAACACTCTTCATCTCTGGAGGAATGGAGGCATACTCTCCTGTAAGATTCGCATGATTTCCTTTTGTATCAGTGATTACAATACTGTATCCCTGAGATGCAAAGTCTGCTTCAAGCTTGGTCACCTTAGGATTGCTGTTGTCTTCAAAGTCGATTTCAACAAGACCTCCGTTTGCACATGCTATCTGGTCAAGCAGTCCGCTTGGTTTCTTGAAATATACATTTTCTGCATACTGTCCGATTTTTGCAAGTTCAACAGGGGAAAGCACATCGTCATTAAAGAGGTTGTTGAAAATCTCAGCGCAGAGCACTTCGATTGCGGCAGAGCTGCTCAGACCGCTTCCTTTCAGGACTCTTGTTGTAGTGTTTGCATTAAAGCCGCCGATTTTAAGTCCTTTATTCAGAAATCCTTTAGCAATTCCTCTTAAAAGAGCATTTGTGCTGTTTGCCTCTTCATCCTTTATTTCAAGGTCAGAGACATCGACATCAACAGTCGGGAATCCCTCGGATGAGAGAATTACACGCATGTCATCTCTTCTTGATACACAAGCAATGGTGTCAAGATTTATAGAAGCACCGATTACAAGGCCATGGTTATGGTCTGTATGGTTACCGGCAATCTCTGTTCTTCCTGATGCAGAGAAAAGAGATATGTCTTCTCTCTCGAAAAGCTCTTTATGTTTCTCTACAAGAGAAGAGAATCTTTTGTCCATGTCGCTTTCGCTGTAATCCTTTCCGTAAAGAGAAGGATATACACTATGAAGTTCTTCCAGCATTATTTCCTCCGTTTTCTCTTCTGATTGTATCAGCAACCTTTATCAAATGGAAGAATTAATTCAATAGAGGCGGGAGAAAAATGACCTGATGCTTCCTTCTTTCAAAAGGCGATTTAGGGCATTCTCTATTTCCTCATATTCACACCTCTTGAGCCTGCCAAGCTTCGCATTGAAAATAAGGGAATCCTTAGAATAGAGGAATTTTCTTTTCTTTACAAAGTGAAGCAGCGTGCTGTCTATTATGCTCAGCCTTTTTATCTTGTTGCATTTATCGCATAAAAGACAGTTGCTGTTTCTTTCTTCTCCCATCAGAAGAAGAAGTTTTCTCCTTATGCACCCGCTTGATGTGAAAGCACTGCTGATTCCTCCATCTTCCGGTGATGCAAGAACAAAGGAGTGTGAGAGCTTTCCATCCCTTCCAGCCCTTCCTGATTCCTGGAGAAAAGAAAGCGCGTCTTCTGGCGCCTTCATATGTATGACACATCTTATGTTTTTCTTATCGACTCCCATTCCATATGCATTAGTCGAAAACAATATTCCGTTTTCGGAATTAAAAAATTCTTTTTCTATTCTGGTTTTGTTTTCTTTATCAAGTCCGGCATGGTAGTACCAGCATTCATATGAAGAAGAGAAGGCAAGATACAGCTCTTTGCATTCTTTTCTTGATGAACAGAAGATAAGTGCAGGTCTCATATCTCTGTCTTTTATTATCTCTTCCATGTCTGCTTTTTTGCTGTCTGTGAATATGCTGTGGTAATATATGTTCTTTCTGTCACTCGATGCATGAAGATATGATGCCTTATTGTCATAAATCAGATTCTGCAGTTTTTCCTTTCTTTCTTTATCAAGAGTTGCTGTGAATGAGAGGACCTGATGAGGCTTTATATATGAGATTATTGTCTTTACTTCCTTCAATTTTGTTCTGAAACTCTCTCCCCATGTGACGATTGTATGAGCCTCATCAAGCACAAAAAGCTCAGTTTCCCCTTTCATAAACAGTATGTCATCGCGCATGTACATTGAAAGAAGGCTTTCTATGTTTGTAAGAAGTATCCTGCTTTCCTTTTTCTTCAGTCTCTCAAGCTCTTTATCCTTTTCCTCCCTTTTAAGGCTTCCATTTATTACAGAAACAGGCATTGATGCTTCCTTATATCTTCTTTCCTGGTCGCTTATAAGCGCATTTAACGGATAGATGACAATGCTGTAATGCTTTGTGATGAATGATGGAAGCATGAAACAGAGGCTTTTCCCGGCTCCTGTCGGGAGAACAGTTATAAGGTTGTTTCTTTCATTTTTATCAAAAGCCTCGATGATGTTCCTTATCACCATCTCCTGGTATGGCATAAGGTATCTTATCTTGAAAAATTCGAGCGCTTCATCTATTTCCATATAAATAGAGAAGCGCAAATCTGAATTTTGAGCAAAAAAAAAGACCCACCGAAGTGGGCCATGTCTCAGCAGCCTGCTACAGAGCAGCTTGATTTCTTTGGAGGAACTGCAATGATCCTCTCAAGTTCAGGAAGCTTTTTGAGATTCTCTTTAAGTCCTCTTGCCCTTGCCTTGTTAACATAGTCAGGGTTTTCAAATTCATAATGGAAGTTTGTATGAACATCATATGTGCCGTTCATCAGTGCATAAGCATCCTCTGTCATTACAAGCTCCTCATCTGTAGGAATGACGAAGATCTTGACCTTGCTGTCATCGCTAGAGATGCATGTCTCTGCATTGCGGCAGTGTGAGAGATCGTTCTTCTTTTCATCGATTATGATTCCAAAGTTCTCAAGACCCTTCAATGATTCCTTTCTGATATGCTCACCCATTTCTCCGACACCGGCTGTGAACACAATTGCATCAACTCTTCCAAGAAGGGCTGCATAAGCACCGACATATTTTCTGATTCTGTGAGCTTCCATCTTGATTGCAAGCGCAGCTTTCTTATCTCCGTTTTCAGCCGCTTTATGAACATCTCTTCTGTCAGACATGCCGCATAGACCAATCAGGCCGCTCTTCTTGTTCATCAGGGTATCCATCTCTGATGCAGTTACTCCAAGGTTATTTGCCATGTAAGGAACAATCGCAGGATCCATATCTCCTGTTCTTGTACCCATCACAAGACCCTCAAGCGGAGTAAGACCCATTGATGTGTCGATGCAGATTCCGTTCTTTACAGCGCATGCGGATGCTCCGTTTCCAATGTGGAGAATGATTACATTTGTGTCCTTGTTCTCTTTTCCAAGAAGGACTGCGGCTCTCTTCGCGCAGTAAAGGTGGCTTGTTCCATGGAAGCCGTATCTTCTGACATTATATTTCTCATACCACTCATACGGGACAGCATACATATATGCTTCCTCGCTCATTGTCTGATGCCATGCTGTATCCATGACTATTGCCTGCGGAACATTGGGCATGAGTGAGCGTGCGACCTCTATTCCCATGATGTTTGCCGGCATATGGAGCGGGCCAAGCGGGATGAGAGTCTTAAGCTGAGCAACAACCTCATCAGTTACAAGTGTTGATTTTTTGAAGAGCTCGCCTCCGTGAAGGACTCTGTGACCTACAGATCCGATCTCATCAAGGCTCTTGATACAGCCATACTTCTCATCTGTCAGCATCTTCAGAATGAGGCTGATTGCCTCTTTGTGTGTCGGGCTTGAGAATTTGTCTTCATATACTTCCTTGCCCTGTGATTTCTGTTCGATTGTTGAATAGCTCTGTCCGATTCTTTCTACGACACCGACACAGAGAACATCTTTCTTTGTCCAGTCATATACCTGATATTTTGCAGATGATGATCCGCAGTTGAGTGTTAGGATTACCATTATTTTCTCCCGGATTAAAGTAAAAAATTTTAACAAGGAAATGTTACCACCATTTTTCCCTTTTTTGTAGTCAGTTTTAAAACGCGGAATACTAATTTTTTATGAAAAGAATTTTTTTTCTGCTTTTTTTGATGAATGTGTTCACTCTATTTGCGATGAAAGCGGAATTTGAGAGCCTGAATGTAACTCTGGAGGATGAGAATTTCTCTCTTTCTATCAATCCTTTGTATGTGAATGTGGAAAGCTCTTTCGCCTCTTACGGCAATATTGCTGAGGAAGGACTGTATTCTTTTCTCCTTGACAAGAGAAGGGTTATCGATAATCTTTCATTTGCTGTGACAAAGAGCAGGGGAGTGCAGCGCGGAGTTCTCATCAGCTTTTCCTTCCTGGATTTCCTGGTTTCTCCAGAGACTCTCGCAGTAGCTGTAAAAAGTCCGTATTTTGATTTAGCTTTTGTCTACAGTGACGGAAAGAATGAGAAGGAGAATCTGATTTACAGCTGGAAAGACAGTATCAGGGAAAACGTCTTTTCTCTGCTTGCAATGGGAAAATACAGGGAATATGTTTCAGCTCTTTTTGCCCTCTCAATCAATGAAGATCTTCCGCTTTCAACGTTTTTCTCATTGTCTCTTTCCTATGAGCCTTTTGCTGTCTCTGCCTTCCATGGCAGGCTCTATTCATCTACTGACGGGTTTGAAAGCGGGATTAAGGCTGACATTGAAAGTGAAGTTTTTTCCTTTTCCTACCAAATGGCGCTAGATGAAAAGAGCGCCTACACATCTCTTTTCCGGCGCTATGAGTCAGAATATGAGCTTTCCATAAATTTCGGAGAATACTCTTTTTCCATGAAAAGGAGCATTGCCTTTTCCAAAAAAGCAGAAAGCATAAAGAAGTGGGAGATAAGAATGGACTCTCCTTCGTTTTCTGTTGCCATTAATGAGGCCTTTAAGGTGGGAGCAGAAATCAATCATGATTTTCTTTCATACGGTATAGACTCTGATGGATTTTACATCTCAATAAAATACAAGGATATGGATATCAAATATAAAGGAGGGAAAATTGATTTGAAGATCAGTTTAGAATTTTCCTAGAAAGGAAAGAGTTTCTTTTACTGATATTCCGTATTTCATCTTCATCTCTTTTATTACTTTTTCAATAAATTCCTTTATCTCTGAAGCTCTGGTTTCTGGAAATGTGAAGAGGCTGTTCATCCTTATGGAGCATGGAGAGTCAAATGAGGATGCACATTCATCCAGAGTGCTGTACAGAGACTCATCAAGATCAAAGACAAGGCCGCACATGTTCATGCAGGGTGGAACGAACTGGAGAGCGACAAAATCTTCCTTTCTCTTTCTTGCCTCTGCCGTGCGGCTGTTGGGCTTGAGCGCAAGAGAGACTGAGAGTATTATCTCATTCTTTCCAGAGGGAACTCCTTCTTGCGAAAAGTAGTCCATATAATGCGGTTTTCTGTAGATGTTGCCATCATAATCCATGTAGTCGGCATAAAACACGTAGTCAGAAAGCCTGACATTCTGGTAATGGGCATCAAGATAAAGAGCGCCTCCGATTGTCCCAGGAATGCCTCCAAGCTCCTCCAGGGCTGTAAGATTGTGCTCAATTGCCGTGTTTATCACATCATTGAGCCTTTCTCCTGCTGATGCTGTGATCAGGTTTCCTTTTATCGTCATGCCTTTGAGCTTTCTTGTTGATATCAAAAGCCCGTCTATTCCGCATTCACTTATGATGCTGTGCGTTCCATCAGCAATGATGCTGATTTCAAGATTCTCTTCTCTTGCCTTTTCAAGTACGCTTTTCAGTTCATTTACACTTGAAGGCTCAAAAAAGTTTGAAACCTTTGCCCTTTCTCTGAAGAAAGTGAGGTTTTCAATAAATGCATTCCTTTTTATTTCACTGCTTTTGTCTTTTAGGCTGAAGTTGATGTCCACGCTGAAAATTATATAATAGACGTTTACCTCTTGAAAGTGCTATTTTATATAGAGATATCTTTAGCTGATGAGGTTTTTTATGAAAATCTACAACACTATGGACAGAAAGGTCGAGGATTTCGTTCCTATAAAGGAAAAATGCGTCAGCATGTACTGCTGCGGCCCGACTGTCTATAATTTTGCACATATAGGAAATTTGAGGACATATATTTTCGAGGACATCCTGCGCCGTACATTCGAGAAATACGGCTATAAAGTCCGTCATGTGATGAATATCACAGATGTGGGGCACCTGACAGGGGACGGGGATGATGGAGAGGACAAGATGGAGAAGGCTAGCCGTGAAAGCGGAAAGAGTGTTTATGACATAGCTTCTTTCTACACGGATGCATTTTTCCTTGATGAGAAGAGACTCAACATCAAGCGCCCCAGTGTTGTGTGCAAGGCAACAGATCACATTGCCCAGATGATAGAGATCATAAAGGGGCTTGAAGAGGGCGGACACACGTATATTGCCGGAGGAAATGTATATTTCTCAATCGATACTATTGATGACTATGGCAAGCTTGCAAAGCTGAATCTTGACGAGCTGAAAAGCGGTGCACGCATCGAGGTTGACAGCAACAAGAGAAATCCAAAGGATTTCGTGCTCTGGTTCACTAACAGCAAGTTCAAGGATCAGGTGATGCAGTGGGATTCCCCGTGGGGTAGAGGATATCCTGGATGGCATATCGAGTGCTCTGCGATGAGCATGAAATATCTTGGCCCTCATTTTGATATCCACTGTGGAGGAATAGATGCCATTCCTGTACATCACACAAATGAGATTGCGCAGAGCGAAGCATATACAGGCAATAAGCCATGGGTCAATTACTGGATGCATGGTGAGTTCCTCCTCAACGACAAAGGAAAGATGAGCAAGTCCTCAGGGGAGTTCCTTACTCTCTCTCTTCTCCTTGAAAAAGGCTATGATGCACTGGATTACAGGTATTTCTGCCTGACAGGGCATTATCGCAGCCAGCTTAAGTTCTCATTCGAGGCTCTGGATATGGCAAGAAGCGCCCGTCTTGCGCTTGTGGAGAAGACAAGGGAGCTGCTTGACAGCAGAAATGACAGTGCGGTCCTCTCTTCTTCTGCTCTTGAATACAAGAGTGCATTTGATGATGCTATGAATAATGATCTGCATACACCGCAGGCACTTGCCAGCATCTGGAAGATGCTTAAGGACCCAGGCGTTGCTGATGCAGAGAAGCTTGCTCTCATATATTATGCTGACGATATCCTCGCACTTTCGCTCAAGGATGTGAAGAAAGAGGCAGAGAGAATTGGAAGCGATGAGGATTATGCTCTTCTTGAAGAGAGGAGCCAGGCAAAGAAGATGAAGGATTATCAGAAGGCGGACCAGATAAGGGCAGCTCTTCTTGAAAGAGGATTCATCGTCAAGGATACACCCGCAGGAAGCATCCTTGTTAAGGCCTGATTTGTAACCTTTTCTTTTGGAGTGTGTTTACAAGATGAATATCAGGAGTACTGACACTGACGATTTCAAGCTTGTGTACGAGAGCAACTACAGCCTCCTTGTTCAGGTTGTGTTCCATATCGTCTCATCGCTTGATACTGCAGAAGATCTTGTTCAGGAGACTTTTGAACGTTTTTACATCAAGAATATGGATTTCCCTTCTCCCGATGATGCCAGATACTGGCTTCTGAGAGTCGCAAAGAATCTGGCGCTGAATCAGGCAAAGAAGGAGAAAAGAAATCATAATCTTGCAAAAAAAGTCTCTTCCATGGAAGATGTTTCATCTTCTTCCAGTGCAGAAGATGATCTGATTGCAAGCGAGAATGTGGAGAGTGTGAAGAGAATATTGTCTCTTCTGCCAGAAGCACTGAGGATTCCCCTTATTCTAAAGGAGTATTCCGACCTTGATTACAAGGCAATAGGTAAGGTCCTCGGAATAAGCGAAGGAAATGTGAAAGTCCGCATATTCCGCGCACGCAAGAAAGTCAGGAATCTCCTTGAGGAGGAAAAAGATGCTTTGTATTGATGATCAGATGATCAGCGCATATCTTGACGGAGAACTGAAAGAACCATACCGCCAGCAGGTCGAAGAACACCTTTCATACTGCCGTTCCTGCTCTTCACGCCTTGATGAGATGAGAAATACAGATAACATGATTTCTGCTGCTTCTCTTGATGAGAAAGAATGCACAAGGAACAAGGACAAGATATATTCCCTTCTTGAGAAGAAGTATTTCTCTCAGGAGAACAAGAAATCATTCTTCAGAAAAAAAGTGGAATTCTCCCTTCCTTCCCTTGTAACTGCAGCGGCAGCTGTTGTCTTTATCTTTGTCGGTTCTTTTGTGTTCTTCGGCTCAAATGCAGCTCAGACTGAGGAAATTCTTCCATCTTTCTCTGTCAATGCATCCTCTGGAAATGTTGAGTTTGTCTCCCAGAAGCAGAGCAGTCTGGATGATTATACCCTTGAAGAGATTCTTTCCTACCTGGACAGCAAAGGCTATGACATTTCCTTACGCCTTAAAGGACTTGAAGATCTTTAAGCTTGCCTTGCTCTGAAAATAATACTATCTTCTTTTGTATGGAAAATAATGAGAAGAGACTTGAAAACCTTTATTACAGACTGAGCATATTGCTTGAAAATGCAGTCGGCAAGGTCTTCAGCAACGAGGCTTTCATCGGGATAAATGTCAATGCAAGGGCAAATGCCAGCCTGAAAATGATGCAGAGCAAGGATTATGACAGCTCAAGCTGTTCGATTTTCATTGACAGCGGGTACGGCATACTTCTGCCTGCTGTTTCTGTTGTCTCCAAAACATTGTTTTCCCTCGAAAACAGCATGCTCGGGATATACAGAAGCCCTTACCTTAAGGAGTTCCTTCTGGAGGATATATCAATTGAGGATGCAGTTGTTGATGAGAACCTCAAGATCCTGAAAAGGATTGATGCAAGGGTCCGCACAAAATACAAGGACAAGGTGTATGCGCCGCTGTTGCGTCTTGCTGACAAATATCTGATGATAATAAACAGCAAGGAAATCCGCTTTAATATGCTTCCTGTCCTTGCCCGTATGATAATCTACCGCGATCTTATCAAGCTTGATTCGCGCTATGCAGGAATCTCTTTTGAGGAAGACATGCTTTCACGCGTGGATGTCCACAATGATATTGTAAAGCGTTCAGATGTCACTGATTTGGCATGCTTTATCGCCGAGTGCCTTATTGCAGCTCTTTATCATGCATCAAATATTTCACGCTATGTGTCGCTGCAGTCTGAGGGAGCTCTGAAGGTCCTTTCCCGTGTGATGGAGAAGGGAAAATTCTACAGCACGAAAAGCATAGCCGACATGCTCTATCTTGATACGGACACAGTGATTCATCTGTTCATCCTCCCTGCAACAGCAACAGACCGTCTTGCAATTCGACGTGGCAAGAATGATGATGAGCAATATTCGATAATATGATTTAACTTTTTCCTTCTTCCTGTTAATATAGGGAGGCAGGAAAAATTATGAAAGCAATCGAATTACCAAAAGTTTTTGATCCTAAGGATTTTGAAGACAGGATTTATCAGAACTGGCTTGATAAAAACGAGTTTGCTCCCCAAAAAGATGCAAAGGGAGATCATTATTCCATTGTCATGCCTCCACCGAATGTCACAGGGATTCTTCACATGGGGCATGCGCTTAACAACAGCCTTCAGGATATCCTTATCAGATATTATAGGATGACAGGGCGTCCCACACTCTGGGTACCCGGAACCGATCATGCAGGAATCGCAACCCAGAATGTAGTTGAAAAGCAGCTGAAGAAAGAGGGGCTGCGCCGTCAGGATCTTGGACGTGAACGCTTTTTAGAGCGCACATGGCTTGTCAAGGAGAAACACCATGACATTATCAAGAAGCAGCTGATGAAGATGGGCTGCTCCTGTGACTGGAACCATGAGCGCTTTACAATGGATGAAGGGCTTTCAAAGGCTGTCAGAAAGGCTTTCGTCACTCTTTATGAGAAAGGTCTTATCTACAAGGGAAAGTATCTTGTAAATTACTGCCCGAAGTGCGGCACTGCTTTATCTGATGATGAGGTTGAATACGAGAACACTCCCGGTGCGCTCTATCATGTAAGATATTATTATTCAGATGGAAGCGGAAAGTACATCACAGTTGCGACCACAAGACCTGAGACGATGTTCGGAGATGTCGCTGTTGCAGTAAATCCTACAGATGAGCGCTATAAGAGCGTGGTTGGAAAGCTCCTTGACCTTCCTCTTACAGACAGAAAGATACCTATTATCCAGGACAGCTTTGTAGACAAGGAATTTGGAACAGGTATGGTCAAGATCACACCTGCACACGATATAAACGACTTTGAGTGCGGAAAGAGAAACAATCTTGAGCAGATAAACATTCTCAATCCTGATGGAACACTCAACGAGAATACTCCTGAAAAGTACAGGGGCCTTGAGGCCCTTGAGGCAAGGAAGGCTGTAGTTGAGGATCTTGAGAATGGCGGCTATCTGGTGAAGATCGAGCCTCATAACCATGATGTCGGCCACTGCTACAGATGCTCCACAATCATTGAGCCATATCTTTCTGACCAGTGGTTTGTAAGAATGAAGGATCTTGCAGCAAAGGCTATTCAGGCACTTGAAGATGAAGAGATAAGATTCTATCCGAAAAGATGGGAGAACACGTATACCAACTGGATGGAGAATATCCGTGACTGGTGCATTTCCCGTCAGCTCTGGTGGGGCCACAGAATTCCTGTATGGACATGCAAGAAGTGCGGAAAAGTCATAGTAAGCCTCAGCGATCCTCACTCCTGCCCTGAGTGCGGCTGTGATGATCTTGTGCAGGATTCTGATGTTCTTGACACATGGTTCTCTTCCTGGCTCTGGCCATTTTCCACTTTAGGCTGGCCTGAAAAAACAGAGGATCTTGATTCCTTCTTCCCTACAAGCACTCTTGTTAGTGCATATGACATAATCTTCTTCTGGATTAGCCGAATGGTTATGTCCAGCAAGGAATTCATGAACAAGGCTCCCTTTAGGGACATAGTGATTACAGGACTTGTGCGCGACATGCAGGGAAGGAAGATGAGCAAGAGCCTTGGAAACGGAATAGATCCTCTTCTTGTCATTGACCAGTATGGTGCTGACAGCATGAAGTTCACTCTCTGCTACATGGCGGCCCAGGGACAGGATGTCCTGATTGACATGAACTCATTCAAAATGGGTTCAAGATTCATCAATAAAATCTGGAATGCCACCAGATTCCTTTTGATGAACACTGAATCAAGAGAGCTTGTTCCTTTCAAAATAGAGAATCTTCCTGTTAAGGACAAGTGGATATACTCACGCTTCAACAGTGCATCCCGCGATGTCAAGAATGCACTTGAAAGCTACCGCTTCAATGATGCTGCAAATGCTGTGTACCAGTTCTTCTGGAATGATTTCTGCGACTGGTATATAGAGGCAAGCAAGGCAAAGCTTCTGAGCGGAAGCGATGAGGAGAAGAATCTTCAGATTTCCATCCTGATGGATATCCTGGAGCGTTCCATGCGCCTGATGCATCCGTTCCTCTCATTCGTGACAGAAGAGATTTATCAGAAGCTTCCAAACCATGATGGGGATGTCATTGTCGCAAAGTATCCTAAGTATGATGATGCTCTTTCCTTTGAGAAGGAAGTCTCTGCATTTGCCCAGATGCAGGAGGTTATAAGGACAATAAGGAGCGCACGCAGCTCCATAGCACTTCCACCTGAGAAGAAAATCAGGGTTGCTCTCCGTTTTGGCAAGGATTTTGAGGCATCTGATCTTATAAAAGAGGAGAAGGATTTCATTGCCCAGATGACTCAGACTTCAGACCTTGTTCTTGACTGGGATTCAAGCTATGACATTTCAAATGCGCTTCCTGCCTCTTCAATCGGGGTAGAGGCCTTCCTCTTTGTCAAGGATGCTCTCGATGTTGATGCAGAGATTAAAAAACTTGAGAAGGAGATAGAAAAGGCAAAAGCGGATCTTGAGAAGACTGAGAAGAAGCTTTCAAATCCAGCCTTTACCCAGAATGCAAAGCCTGAAGCGGTTGAGAAGGAGAGGGGAAAGAAAAAAGAATTTGAAGAAGTGATTGAGAAAGCTCAGTCGCATATAGCTCTCTTAAAGAAACTATGAGCAATCCGGCCTCTTTTATGGAGGCCTTTTGTTCTTTAATTGAAGTAATTCTTAGCATGCTTCAAACAAACTGCCAATGCCTTATAATGAAAGCAAGGAGATAATATGAAAAATATCTTTAAGGTTTTCATTGTTCTTTTATCAGTATTTGCACTCTCATCCTGTGCAAACCTTGATTTAGAGGATTCTGGTGCGACAATAAGCGTGAGAGGCGATGCCTCTGTTTCAGTTGAGCCTGATGAGGCATCATTTACAATAAGTGCTACAAACACAGCAGATACGACAGAGGAGGCGAGAAATCTTTCTGCATCCATTATAGCTGAGGCTGAAGAGATGCTTTTAAAGCAGTTCTCCGTTGATGAGGATGGTATCTCATCATCTTATATCTCTGCTTATCCGTACTATGTCTGGGACAGCGATAAGAGCGAGAATGTCCTTGCAGGTCAGAAAGTCACAATCGAGATAGAAGTTAAGATTTCTGATCTTGATAAAATCGGAGAAATATATACTGCTTTGATGGATATTGACTCAATCAGTCTGTCTGACATCACACTTGACAAGAAAGACAAGAGCGTGGCTGAAGAGGAAGCAAGAAGGCTTGCAGTCGAGAATGCGCTCAAAAAGGCAGAGGACTATCTTGCCCCGCTTGGGTACGAAATCAAGGCTGTTGGCAGCATCTCTGATTCATCAACAACAGCGTATTACAGGACAAACGGGCTGTTGAAGGCTGAAGCGGCATCGCTTTCTGACTCAAATCAGATAAACTACCGCCTGGGCGATATCGAGATAAGCTCAAGTGTCTCAATCACGTTCCTTATTGATAAAATCTAATACTTTCAGCATGAAAAAGGGGTTGCGTTTTAAGCAACCCTAAATTTGTTGTGACCTACTCTCCATCCTGTCTCACATTGTAGCGAGCCTGAGGATGGAGCTTCTTCTCACTCAAGACACCTGATGGTGCCAGTATCAGTGAGCTATCCCCGCTAGCCCAGCGGTTCAGGATGTCTTT
>DXHU01000019.1 GCA_019113245.1 Candidatus Ornithospirochaeta avicola | reverse complement strand
TCATACTTCCTCCAAATATCCGAGGGGTTTACTCCACAAGGAGCAAAATTCTCCCCTTTTTTTGTTTTTTTTGTGTTTCTTGCATTTAGTTTAAGCCTCTGTTTCTTCATCTGTCAAGTTAATTATAGATTGGAAAAATGAAGTTTTAGGTTCAAAATAGGCGGTTTTTCTACTTAAAAACTAAATAATTCTTATATAAGAATCGCTTTTGGTTGTTATTTTTGTACTGAAAGAGTATTTATTTTTGATAAATCGAACAGATTGAATAAAATCTTGTTCGATAAAAAATTTTTTTGACATTTTTTAATTTTTTGTAAAAATTTTGTCATTTTCATGAAACTGAGAGATAAAAATGCCGCCTGATTACTCAGACGGCGTTGTTTTATCAGAGAACCTTGAAAGCATTGCGTCCTGCATACTTTGCTGTATCTCCGAGGTAATCCTCGATTCTCATCAGCTGGTTGTACTTTGCAAGACGGTCACTTCTGGACATGCTTCCTGTCTTGATCTGTCCTGTCTCAAGGGCTACAACGAGGTCTGCTATGAAGCTGTCCTCTGTCTCTCCTGAGCGGTGAGATACAATTGCAGTATAGCCATGGCGCTGTGCCATATCGATTGCCTCAAATGTCTCTGTAAGAGTTCCAATCTGGTTGACCTTGATGAGGATTGAGTTTGCAACCTTCTTATCAAGTCCCATCTTAAGGCGCTCTGTGTTTGTTACAAAGAGGTCATCTCCGACAAGCTGGACTCTGTCGCCGATTCTCTCAGTAAGGAGTTTCCATCCTTCCCAGTCATCCTCGGCCATTCCATCCTCAATTGAGATGATAGGATACTTGTTGACCCAGCTCTCCCAGAGCTCAACCATCTCAGCAGAAGACTTCTCTTCTCCTGTTGACCACTTAAGAGTGTACTTACCAGTCTTCTCATCATAGAGCTCGCTTGATGCAGGGTCGAGTGCAATCATGAAGTCACCATCGCGTCCTGCAGTATAGCCGGCATTCACAATTGCCTCCATGATTACTTCAAGAGCCTCTTCGTTGCTCTGAAGGTCTGGGGCAAAGCCTCCCTCATCTCCAACTGATGTGTTGTAGCCTCTCTTTTTGAGAACGCTCTTAAGAGCATGGAAGACTTCTGCTGTCATCCTGACTGCTTCCCTTATCGATCCAGCGCCAATCGGCATTACCATGAATTCCTGGAAGTCAACCTTGTTGTCTGAGTGTGCTCCGCCGTTGAGGATGTTTGCCATCGGAACAGGAAGCACGCTTGAATGATAAGATCCAAGGTACTTGTATAGAGGAAGACCGAGGAAGTCTGATGCAGCGCGTGCAACAGCCATAGACACTCCAAGGATTGCATTTGCTCCAAGTCGTGCCTTGTTCGGAGTTCCATCCAGTGCGATCATCGCCCTGTCGACTGCCACCTGGTCAAGTGCATCCATTCCCTCAAGAGCTGGTGCTATGATTGTATTTACATTGTCAACTGCCTTGAGAACACCCTTTCCAAGAAAGCGGCCCTTGTCCCCGTCGCGCAGCTCTACAGCCTCATGCACACCTGTTGATGCTCCTGATGGGACTGCTGCCCTGCCCATTGAACCGTCTTCGAGAATGACATCTACTTCTACTGTCGGGTTTCCCCTTGAGTCAAGGATTTCTCTTGCCTCAATTGATTCAATAATGCTCATTATTTTTCTCCTTGTGTTTATATATATTTAAGGTAATGCTTTTGCTTTAATCTGACAAGGAAAAACTCTGAAAGAGGCTTTCAGAAATGCCGCGCCTGAGCATTTCAAGGCGGGCCTTCTGCTCACCCTTTTTCTCCTTAAGACGCTCATAGTCCCGCCTTACTGCATCTTTATATTCATCAGAAGAGAGAAACTCATCCAGGCAAGATGAAATCAAAGAACTCTTAAGCCCCTTCTGCAAAAGGCGCATTGAAAGGATGTATCTTCCCTCTGCTTTCTTTCTTGTTCTTGAATGAAGAAAGCTTTCTGCAAAGCGTAAGTCAGAAAGAAAGTTTCTCTCTTCAAGTGCATCAAGAGCGCTTTCTATTTCAGATTCTGCAAAACCCTTTTCCTCAAGCTTTCGCTCAAGCTCATTTCTTGAATGCTCTCTGACTTTAAGATAAGAGAGAGCTTTGTCATATGCGTTCATACGCCTGATTATAAATGAAAAAAGCAGCAGATTGAACTGCTGCTCCATCTTCCTTATCTCTTTGAGAACTGGAATCTCTTTCTTGCCTTCTTCTGACCGTACTTTTTTCTTTCAACCATTCTCGGGTCTCTTGTCATGAGGCCGGCCTTGTGAAGAGCATCCTTGTAAGATGCATCCTCGGCAACGAGTGCTCTTGCAACTCCGTGTCTGCAAGCCTCTGCCTGTCCCTTGATTCCGCCACCGTATACATTGATTACAACATCATACTTGTCAGCGACCTCAAGAAGTGTAAGAGGCTGTGTTACTGTTGTGACATTGAGTGCATCAACAAAATACTTGTCGAGCTCTCTGCCGTTTACGACAATCTTGCCGTTTCCGCTTCTCAGATAAACTCTGGCTACAGCGGTCTTTCTGCGTCCTACTGCATTTGAAAGGTTAACTACCTTGTTTTCTTTTACAGCTGCTTTCTTTGCCATATCCTATCTCCTTAGAGCTCAACCTTAACCGGGTTCTGTGCCATATGCGGATGATTTGCATCTGCATAGATCTTGACGTTTGTAAAGAGCTTTCTTCCAAGCTTTCCGTGAGGAAGCATTCCCTTTACAGCGTGCTCCATCGGGTAAGTCGGCTTTCTTACAAGCAGTTCTCCATAAGACTCTTCTCTGAGTCCGCCTGGGAACATGGAATGACGGTAGTACTTCTTGTCTTCCATCTTGTTGCCTGTAACAGCTGCCTTTGCAGCGTTGATGATGATTACATAATCACCCATGTCCTGGTGAGGAACATACTCTGCCTTGTCCTTTCCTCTGAGAATTCTTGCTGCCTTTACAGCAACCTTTCCGAGGTTCTGTCCTTCAGCATCGATTAAATACCATTTCTTCTCGATACTTGCAGGATTCACAAAAATAGTCTTCATAGTTCAAATCCTAGTTTTAGTTTTCTGCACTCAACCTGGCTCACCATGCCCGTGCTGAAGAAGCCGGAGTTTTCTCTCATTCATTCCGGGGAAAGGGGGAATGAGGATATTCTCTTTTTTCTTCTGGGCTCCAGATTAAAGATTTTTCACTCAATGCACTCCATTTTGTGGGAGATGGGGGCATGAAAAAAATCTTTATGCAATCAGCAAAGCTGACAAGAATGCATTATATTGATTTTCAGAGCATCGTGTAAAGACGTAAAACTATATCTTTTCAAGCTTTGCCTTGCTTTCAAGTATTTTTATCTTCTTGCCGCTGTCAAAGATGACTGAGAGTATCTTGTCCCCTGAGGCGTTTATGAGCGTTTCATCCACGCATCCTTCTCCGTAACTGAGGCTTCTTACCCGGTCTCCGGAAGAGAAAGAGATGCTGAGAGTACTCTTCTCCTCCACTTTCTTCAGCTTGCTGTATTTCTCATTGAGCCTCATGTCTCCATCCGGAAAACGCACCAGGAGCATTCTTGATGCACCGTTTTCCTCAACAGACAATACAAGGCCTGTGCCATAACTTGGTGAAATTACCCTGTCCCCTTCATGAAGATGCTCACATGATCCTTTTTCACTGTCAAAGCGTGCCGATGCTATATCTTCCAGTCTGATGCTTTTTGCCCAGGATGGTCCTCCATTCTGGTAGCTGAACGATGGCCTTATTCTATATCCCGAATAGTCCTTGATGTTATCTGACCTGATGACTTCTTTTCTGTAAAGAGAAGAAGGGATGAGTGAGAGAAACGAAGATTCATGGCGGGCCTGGGAATAAGAGCCGTAGAGTGCGCGACTACGCGCATATGACAGCGTAAGATTTTTTCTCGCACGGGTGAGGGCAACATAGAGAATCCTCTTTTCTTCCTCATACAGTCTCTTGTTGTCTCCGTTGCGGCCCGGGATCAGTTCTTCTTCCAGCCCTGTGACATACACATTATCGTATTCAAGGCCTTTGGTATTGTGCATGGTAATCAGCACTACCCCGCTCTTTTCTTCCTTTCCATCCCCGTTTCTTGTTGTCCTGTCAAGCGTGATCTTCTCAAGATATGAATACAAGGCTTCTATTCCAGATCCTTCATCTTTAAGGGAGGAAAGAAGTGCTGTTATGTTCTCCATCCTCGCTTTATACACGCTCTCATCAGCCTCACTCTCGTAATAAGCAATAAGGCCGAATCTGTAGAGTGCCCTTTCAAGGACAGAAGAAAGCATTTCTCCTGCCCTGATTGCCTCAGACGCATCATTATAGGAAGAGAGAAACTGCTCAAGTCCTTTTTGGGCTGCAGCTGATGTTTTTTCCTTATACATGCTTGCCGCATCGATCAGGTCTGAAGAAAGCTCTGCTATCTCTTCAATCTTCTTTTCCCCTATTCCTCTCTTCGGCTTGTTTATTATTCTCTTGAAGTTTATATAGTCCCTACGGTTTGCAAGCAGAAAAAGGATTGCAAGCGCATCTTTTATCTCTTCTCGCTCATAAAAGCGGAGTGCTCCTATCACAGTATATGGGATTTTCTTGTCCATGAATGCACGCTCAAAGAGAGAACTCTGTGCATTTGTCCTGTAAAGGATTGCTGTATTCTCATAGTTTCCGCTCTTCTTTATATCATCAGCAATGCGCTCTGCCTCACTTTTTGCATCAGGAAATGAATAAAGAACAGGGATGCTTCCATGTTCATCATTTGCGCTGACAATTGCCTTATCATGCCTCATCGTGTTTGTCTTTATAAGTGCAGATGCGGCTGAAAGGATTTCTGTTGTCGAGCGGTAGTTCTTCTCAAGCTTTATCTGGCGGACATTTGAAAATGAGGAAGAGAATGTGAGTATGTTCTCTATCTCCGCACCGCGAAATGAGTATATGGACTGGTCATCATCTCCGACAACGCATACCTGGGTGCTCTTGTCTGAACATAAAAGCCTCAAAAGCTTGAACTGCATCCTGTTTGAATCCTGATACTCATCAACAAGCACCAGGCGGAAGCGATTCTGGTAGCGCTCACGGAGGCGGGAATTATTTTCAAGCAGCTTGTATGAAAGCAGGATGAGGTCAGAAAAATCGACATTGCCTGTCTTCCTCAGCGCATCCTCATATTTTTCGTACGCTTCACGCGTGAAAGAGCTGTCATCTATTGTTGTGAAAATATCAGATGACGCCTCGATCCCCATGTCCTTTGCCTTTGCAATACTCTTATAGATCTCACGGAGCTCTTTCTTTTCAAGAGACGGGCAGACTGAGGAGAGAAGCTGCAGGGAGTCCTGGTCATCATAGATTGAGAAATTGCTTTCAAGCCCAGCTTCTTTTGCATGAATCCTGAGAAGAAGTGCTCCAAATGAATGGAATGTCCTCATCTCAAGCCCCGAAAGGTCATAATCAGGAAGAAGGGCCTTCACGCGCTCTCTCATCTCATAGGCCGCCTTGTTTGTAAACGTGACAGCAAGAATCTCACGCGGAGCAAGGATGGATGATGCGATGTAATATGCAATCTTTGCAGTAATCGTCCTGGTCTTTCCGCTTCCTGCGCATGCAAGGATCAGGAGGTTATGCTCAGTGTCGAGCACCGCTGAGCGCTGTTCATCATTGAGCAGATATAAAAGCTCGTCGGTTTTCAAATTCTCACAGCCTCCAGATCAAAGCCGAGCGTCTTTGTGACATTGACGGTAACGACATCACTCTCTTTGAGGTTCTCCCCAAGAATTACAGTAGTCCCGTCCACATCAGGAGCCTGGGCATAGATTCTTCCAAAGGCCATGGCCTCTCCTTCAATCGGCTCCTCAATAATTGCACGGTATGTGTTTCCGACAAAGTTTTTCATCCTCTCCTGGGATATCCTGCTCTGAATCATGTCTATCTCATCCTTCCAGAGCGCTGCCTGCTTTGCCGCCTTCTTATGATCACGCGCATTTCTCATCTTATATGCAGGAGTATCCTCTTCCCTTGAATAAAGGAATGAACCCATCCATTCAAGGCGTGCCTCTTTTATAAATCTCTTCATCTCAAGATAAGCATTCTCATCCTCAGATGGAAAGCCGAGCATCATAGTGGTCCTGATTACAGCAGAAGGAAGCTCTTTTCTGATAGAGTTTATGAGTGCAAGATATTTCTCTCTGTTTCCACATCTGTTCATCAGGGCAAGCACATGTTCATCCGCATGCTGCATCGGAATGTCAAAATAAGGAAGTATCTTCTCTCTTTCCTTCACAAGACTTATAAGAGAGCGCGGGAATGTATCGGGGTGGATGTAAAGCATCCTGAGGACAAAATCCCCTTCAAGGGAGGAAAGCTTGTCCATCAGGGAGACAAAGCGGCTTTCTCCATAAAGGTCCACGCCGTATGCTCCGAGATCCTGGGCAACCACATTTATTTCATATATGCCATTTCTGATTAGTCTCTCAGCCTCTTTTATTATCTTCTCTTCAGGACGGCTTCTGAGGCTTCCCCTGATTAGAGGAATCGCACAGTATGAGCAGCAGTGATTGCATCCTTCTGATATCTTCAAATACGCAGAGCCCTTTCTTGAAAGAAGATGGCATCTGTCATCCCGCTCACGTTCAGCAGAAGGATAAGGAGGAGCAAGATTCACACGCTCGCCGTTTTCAACTGCAGAGAGAACTGACGGAAAGAGAGATAAATCATGATTGCCGAAAATCGCATCAGCCTCATCAAGCTCCATCTTCTCATGATAGCGCTCAGAAAGGCATCCTGCCATTATGATCTTTGCTTTCGGATTCAGCTTTTTAAGTGCGAAGAAGACATCAAGGCTTTCTTTTTTAGCACTCTCAATGAAGCCGCATGTGTTGACTACTATCACACTGGCCTTTTCTGGATCATCTGTGAGTATGTATCCCTCTTCTGCTGCATATGTTATCAGAATCTCACTGTCGACCTGGTTCTTTGCGCATCCCAGTGATTCAAAATAAATGTATCTGCTCATAGAAAACTAGGATATTTTATCTCATCTTTTTTATCAACATTCTATTCTTCTGACAGTGCTTCTTGTGAGCGTAAGTCTTTGTGATGCATAGGAGCCTGCACTGTAGCTTTCCCGGCTCGAGACTGAATACCTGCTTCTGCTGCGTCTTATAGATAATCCGGATATCTGCCTGTATTTCTTCTCATTCCTGCTTCTGGCTATTTCAAGGGCACAGGAAGAGGCATCTGCATTTCCCCTTATTCTCCTTAAAAGATTTTCTGCAAGGCCTGCTGCAAATGATGCTGAATCAAAATCCTTCACACATTCTCTTGCCCTCTTTTCTTCTGCCTTCAGCTCAGAAATAAAATAAGAGTAGAAATAGAGCGCGCTCTCCACCTGGAAAAGAGAACCGTATGCAGAAAGCACGCGCACGCTGTCCCTTGTATCCCGGATTATGAATGCTCCGGTAAGAAGCGCAACGGCTGCACCGATCATCTTTTCTGCCGCTAACATTCTCTTTTTATCTGTAAGTACAACGCGGTATATCCTCTCCTCTTCTTTTTCAGAAAGAGAATATTTTGCCATGATCTCCTGAGCCTTCTTATATGCCTCCTTGCTTTCTGCACTGAATGGAGAGGAAGAGAGCCTCATCAGTTTATCTGCCTTGGCTCTCATCCTACTCCTCTCGCTTTCTGAGATGGTAACCTTTGCCTTATCAAAGCCCTCATCAAGACCGAGTGAGGATGCTATTTTCCTGAAGACGCTGTCATGGGATGAATAGCCGAAATCTCTGTACTGAAGATAATGGGCAAGCTCATGGAGGAAAATTGAGGCAAGACAAGCTGAAGAAAGAAGATCCTCAGAAATCACAATCTGGTTTGAAGACAAATCGTAGTAGCCGAGTTTTTTCCCATCCAGAGGAGCAAACATGACAGGAGGAATGCTTGCTTTCTCTCCCAGCTTCTCCCGTCCAAGATCAAGAAGCTCCTTTTTCTTCTCCAGCGCTGATACCGAATAAATTTCAATTTTCACCAAAAACCTCTATAATGAACTTATGTTCCGTTTCCATTTTGCAAAAAAAGACGAGAGCCATGCAACATACGGCCCGACTTATCTTTATAGAGCATTATGCCTCTCAATTGCAGCAGTCTTCTTCATCGGATCCATTCCATCAGCAATAAGAAACGGCATATCCTCATCTGTCCTCACACTCGCTCTGGCCATCCTGTTTCTGTTCTTCTCGCTCTACAGGGACTACTGGAAGGCTTGCAGAGATAAAGAAGAAATTGAATACATCTTCGGCTTCTGGCCATTTCTGGCAAAAAAGAAAATCTCAACAGATGACATAAAATACGTGAAGGTATCTTATTTTAGAAGAGGAAGAAAAGAGATGACAAGAATCTCTCTTGTCCTCAGCAAGGGAAACGAGATTACTCTTGAAGCCATCAGCTCAAGAAAAAGCAGGGGCAAAAGCGAAGCAAATGCATATCTCTTTGCATCCTTTTGCTCAATTGCACTAAAAACAGAAGGATCTTCTTCATTTACAAGAAAGATATGATGAAGGAGAAAATGGGAACACCCGGATAACCGGGCATTCCGGTTTTACTGCTTTCTTCCAATACATAAGTGCCGCTGCTCTGGAATTTGTCCACACTTTCTCCTAAAATTCTCAGATATGAAGGAAATATTCATTCCAGGCTCAAAAAGCCAGAGCATAAGAGCACTGCTTGTCAACGCTTTTTCGCGCGGTGTTGCAAAGATAGACAACATCCTTTTTTCATCTGACACACTCTCATGCATCCGGGCACTTGAAAAGCTTAATGTCGTCTTCAGAAAAGAAGATGGGGCTCTGATCATCGACAGCAGGAACATATTTGAAAATGTGCCTGATGATACAGTGCTTGATCTTGAAAACAGCGGTACAAGCCTCTATCTTCTGATGGGCCTCGTGGCATCAAGCGGAAAAAGAATAATACTAACTGGGGATGAGAGCCTTAAAAAGAGACCTGTAAAGGAGATTGCAGATGCACTTTCAGCTCTAGGAGCAGAAATTGAGATGACTGATAATCATCTGCCCCTTACTGTAAAAGGACCGCTTAAAGGGGGCTATGTGGAAATTTCATGCCCTTCAAGCCAGTACCTTTCATCATTGCTTCTTGCATCCGTGTTTTCATTAAACGACACAGAGATAAAAGCAACCCTGCTGTATGAAAAGCCTTATGTCACTCTGACTCTCTCTTGGCTTGACAAAGAGCATATAGACTACACGATTTCCAGCAATTACATGAGGGCAAAGATAAAAGGACGCCAGCATTTCTTCCCGCTTGACTCTTATATAAGCGGGGACTATTCATCCGCATGCTTTTTCTTCGCCTATGCAATGGTAAAGAAAGAGAGCATTTATGTCAGAGGCCTTGACCCATGTGATGAGCAGGGAGACAAAAGAGTTCTCAGCATACTCGAAGAAATGGGTGCAAGCATAAAAGAAATGAGCGACGGGTTTATCATAAAGGGGCCTGAGAGGATAAAAGGAGGTACATTCGATTTGAATGACATTCCTGACTCCCTTCCCATCCTTGCAGTGCTTTCAGCCCTTTCAAGTGAGGAAGTAAGGCTTGTAAACTGTGCAAATGCCAGAATAAAGGAAACTGACAGGATAAAAGCGATGCATGATGAGCTTGAAAAAATCGGAGTATCTGCTACAGAGCTTCCTGACGGTCTTGTGATACGCCCATCCAGGATAAATGGAGGACTTGTCAAAGGATATGATGACCACAGGATAATAATGGCATTCTCCATACTCAGGACAGTTGTTCCGTCAATTGAAATCGACAGCACAGAGAAAGTCAGCGTGACACTTCCGCACTTCTTTGACATGCTTGCTTTATTGGAGGAAAGTGATGAATAAGGTCATAATCTGTTTTTCAGCAACAGGCAACAGCCTCTATGTGGCAAAGAAATTTGAAGGCTACCAGATAATAAGACTCAGAGAGAAAAAGGAAATTGTTCTTCCAGAAGGAATTGAGACCCTCGGCTTTGTCTTTCCAGCCCACACTTTCAACATCCCGTATCTTCTACGCAAGTTTATAAAAGAAAACCTGGCCTCTTATGACATAAGAAGCATAAAATACACATTTGCAGTAATAACCTGTGCTTTGACAGGCAAAGCAAGCGCTTCATATCTTTCAAAAGCGCTTCAGGATGCGGGCCTGGCTTTGAGCTACGCTGAGACAGTTAAAATGCCTGATGCCTACCTGGATTTGAAGAAAAAGACATACTGCAGCGAGGAAAGGAGGAAGATATTCTCTTCTGCAGATGAGAAATGCGGAAAGATCATAAAGGAAATAGAGAATGAAAAAATACGCCTTGCGCCTCATGGCTTTGTTTTTTCTCTTTTCTCAAAAGCAGAGGGCGCAAAGCCAGCAAAAAACAGAAAGCTTGCTGTAAACAGCTCTATATGCACGCTCTGTCGCACATGCGAAAGGATATGTCCTATGAGCAACATAACATATGACGGCGGGAAAATGATAATGGGTGAAAACTGCATCTCATGCTATTGCTGCTATCATAACTGCCCCTGCTCTGCTTTTGTCTATAAAAAAGCAGAAGGACAGTATAAGAGCCCTGTTAATCTGGAGGAAGGCTATGTTTGATAAGACTGTGAACCGAAAAGGAACAAGAAGCGAGAAGTGGAGCGAGGAGAATATAAAAAATCTTACAGGAGTCAGCTATGCAGAGCCTTTCTGGGTTGCTGATATGGACTTCTATCCCCCGCTTTGTGTGACTGATGAAATGGAAAAGATGCTCTCTTCTCCCTCTTTCGGCTATTCAGCATTTCCACGCCTTGAAAAGGCAATATCTTCATGGCTTGAGAAAAAGCACTCATGGTGCGTGGATGAAGGAGACATCACAGTAACATCTGGCGTGCTTTTTTCTCTCGCGCTCTCAACTCTTCTCTTTACAAAAAAAGGAGACAAGGGCATGGTTTTCTTTCCGTGCTATCATCCATTTATTCCGCTGCTTGAGAATGCAGGAAGAACTGTTCTTCCATTTGCTCTTGGCTATAAGGATGGTGAATTTTATCTTGAAAAAGATAAATTTATGAGAGAGATAAAAAATGCGGACTTTCTCGTGCTGTGCTCACCACATAATCCCTCCGGCATCGTCTTCTCTTCCTCTGAGCTTGAATTCATTTTAACAGAGTGCAAGAAAAACGGCGTTAAAGTGTTCTCTGATGAGATACACGCAGACCTTGCACACCCGGGAGCTCATCATTACCCTGCCAACTTGATAAATGAAAAAATCGGGGCAGAATGTGTCACCATAATGGCTCCGAGCAAGACTTTCAACATTGCAGGAGAGCATTTTTCATTCATCATATTTTCAAGTCCCGAGATGAAGGAGAAATACAGAAGAGCACAGGAAGTGCTGCATCTTTCTGCTCCCTCATTCTTCTCAGCTTCTCTTTCTGAGCGCTTATACACAGATGCGCTTGAGTACAACGAGAGCTTATGCAGATACCTGAAGGGAAACTATGACGCGCTTTGTGCTTTTGTTGATGAGAACATGAAGGGAATCAAGGTTGTAAAGTCATCATCAAGCTTCATCATCCTCATTGACTTCAGCTCTGTCTATGAGAGGATAAGAAAGGAAGTTGAAGATAATCCGTTATCATTTCCTCCAGCCCCAGGGGGAGGGATTCTCTCCCGCTTTTTCGGCGTAAGGGCATCTGTTGCCATGAACGACGGAACATGGTTCGGATCAGAGTATAAGACTTTTGTAAGAATCAACTACGCAACAAGCAGAGAAAAGCTGATTGCAGCCCTCAAGCGGATGAAAGATGCCCTTGAATCACTTTAAAAAGACAGACTCCTCAGGGCTCCTGAGATAGATTATCGCAGTGCTTATATCTTTATCTGGAAGAAGAGAGGAAAGAGCCTCTTTATAAGAGGCAAGTTGTTTCCTGTGGTATTCAGGATCTTTGATTCTGTCGCTCTTGTAGTCATATATGACAGCTTTCTTTCCCTTTACTGCAATGAGGTCTGCTGATCCTTCCTTGACAATGCCGTCGCTGAAGAAATAAAAACGTTTTTCAGTCTCAAGAGCTGCACCCTCGATGTTCTCCTTATAAAAAGAGGATGAGAAGAAAGTTTTGCAGATCTCTTCTGCTGCAGAAGTGAGAAGAGCGCACTCTTCATCTGAAAGAAGCGGAGAGTAAAAGCTCTTTTTCTCCCCTCCTGAAATCTCAGTCTCAAGCACAGAATGCAGATAGGTTCCATAATCAGGATAAAGAGAATATTTCCTGAGCACATCATCTGCACCGCAGGGGAAAGGCGGAAGAGAAGGAAATGAGGAAGACCCTTTGTATATCTCATCCTCATGTGCACTCTCTTTCACTCCCATCCTGGTCTTTATAAAGTATGATGAGTCTATTCTAGGAAGCTCTTTTTGCTCATAGAAAGAGGAGTTGATGCTCTTTTTCAAATCCAGGCGGGCATCTATGTCTTCTTCCTTTATGCTCCAGACAGCTTCTGCCCCGTATGAAGAGAGCATCTCTTCTGTGAAGAAAGAGGCTATGCCGGCCCTTGATGAATTATCCACCTTCGCATTCCTTCCTCCAGGTTTTCTTACAGAAAGGAGAAGGTATAGATAATGCTCTGCCCTGGTCATTGCAACATACAAAAGCCTTCTCTTTTCCGCCTGCTCTCGGCGCTTGGCATACTGGCTTACATAAGCGCTAACGGCTGATGATGCTGATTTATCCAGCGCGATTATTCCCTTTTGGGGGATGTTTATAAAGGACGGAGTCTGATGATTTGAAATGATGCTTATTCCTGAGACAAAGACAATGGGGAACTCAAGCCCCTTTGACTTATGAATGCTCATCAGGCGTACCCCGCTGTTAGAAAAACGCAGGATTTCTTTCTCGAATTTTCCTTTCTGCCCAAGACGGGAAGAAAGATATGAGATGAAAAGAAGGGGCTCAGGATAGTCCCTTGCCATCTCCCTCAGATATTCAAAATGCTCATCATACTGGCTTGTTATGCTGTTTGTCATCAAAGCGGTGCGGTATCCTGATTCATAGTAAATCCAGGTGAGGGTGAATGAAAGGCTCTTCCTGTTGAGCATATTTTTGACAGATGAAGCAAGGTCTCTCAAAGCATCTATCTTTATCCTGCCCTCCTCTGAAAGCGAGGAGCAGTCAAGACTATAAAAAGGAGATGGAAGAATGAGGTCTGCAAAGCTGTTTCTCAAAAGGAGCAGATCGCTGTCTGCTATATGAGTAAACGGAGAGCGGAGAACTTCAAAAAAAGCCTCTTTCTCATCAGGAAATAGGACAAGCTTTAATAAAGAGAAGAAATCGTATGAAAGCGCTTCAAGAGCGAGATTTGTAGAAACACTTGCAACATAATGTATGTTATGCCTCTTGAAAGCCTTTTCAAGGTGCTCCTGAGCAGAATAGCGTTCATAAAGGACAGCAATATCGCTCTCCGTTGCTCTTCTTGTCCTGTCCTCTCCCCCTTCCTTGTACGGTATGAGGAAGGAGGGAGAAGAAAGGATTCTCTTTATCTCTTTTGCTATGTACTCAGCCTCCTGGACGCCCATGGCCTCTCCATATTCATCCCCTTCTTTTACCATGCATGTCCTCACATAATGGACAAAGGGCTTTATAAGCCCGCTCTCTGTCTTGTAGCGGACAGAAGAGTATGAGCTTTCATATTCTGCGCTCTCAATTCCATACACATTCTCCAGCATGAAGCTCTCATTCTCTTCATCCTCCTCATCCATCTCATCGCCTTTCATTATCAAGGGGAAAAGATTATTGAAGTGCTTTATCAAAAGAGGCTCGCTGCGGTAATTGGCAGACAGAGGAAACACTGCATTTTCTTTTTCTGCTTTCCTCTTTATGTAATTAAAGAGCGACACATCAGCTCC
The DNA here is from genome assembly GCA_019113245.1 of Candidatus Ornithospirochaeta avicola. GTDB lineage: Bacteria > Spirochaetota > Spirochaetia > Sphaerochaetales > Sphaerochaetaceae > Ornithospirochaeta > Ornithospirochaeta avicola. The sequence goes on along the minus strand of DXHU01000019.1, from coordinate 72,730 downwards.
GCGGAAAAGATAGACAGACTGCTTGTCATCTCCGACAAAGAAAAGCTTTTTCAGATCAAGGTGGTCAAAGGGAACGGAGCCAGAGCTTTCCTCATCCTCTTTTTCTGCAAGAAGGAACAGGATCTCCATCTCCTTAGGGCTGTTGTCCTGGCTCTCATCAACCATGATGAAGCGGAATTTCCTCTTATAGTACCTTCTGACATCGAGATTGTTCTTGAGTATGTCAAGCGCAATGGCCTCGACATCTGAAAACGATAGCTTGTTCTCCTTTCTCTTCTCAATGTTTATCTCAGAGAGGAATGAAGAGAAAATGCGCAGATATGAAAGTGATGAATCAAGGTTCTCCCTGATTGCAAGAAGCATATCGACTACACCTTTAGATGCATCCGCAGCTCCTTTCTTTCTTGCACTGAGCTTTTTCAGTATCTCCTTTATACCCTTGTTACAACTCTTTCCAAGCCCGTCTTTGTTCAGGGCAATGGATGGAAACTCCTCATAGCGCTCACTTTCAATTATCCTTCTCATGTTTGCTATGCTTCTTTCATCTCTGCAATCAAAAAGAAAGAGGCCGCTGTTTTCCTCACACCTTTCTCTTTCAAGGGATGAAAGCAGGGAAAAAGCCTTTTTCTGCATCTTGGAGTAAAGAAGGTTCAGAAAATCCCTGTAGTTTTTCTCCAGTTCATCCTTGTCAAACTGGCTCAATACAGTTGTGGAGGAAAGAAGTGCGGAAAGAATTTTATCAAGGCTTTCAATTCTTTCTTCTGCTCCTGACGAGAATGGGCAGTAATAGCGTGAAAGCTCTAAGTATGATTCATCACCCTGATCCATCACTCGCTCAGAGACACGCCTTATCATCTTTGCAGTATCTGTATCTGTAAGAAGCGTAAAATCCTTTCCAAAGCCATATCTTATGCAGTCAGTCCTTGCTATCTCAGACAAAAACGAATCATGTGTCGATATATAGGAAGACTCGAAATTTTCCATCTGAGCAGCAAGATCCTCATCTTCTTCTGATGCAGAAGATAAAATCGAATAGATTCTGCTCTGCATCTCGCTTGCAGCCTTTCTTGTGAAAGTAAGGGTGAGAATCTGGTCGACCTTTGCCTTCTTTTCAAGAACAAGGCGCAGAAAGCGGTAAGAGAGAACTGTCGTCTTTCCGCTTCCTGCACTTGCGGGAACAACTGTGAAGGATTCTGATGAAACTACAGCCTTCTGCTCATCAGAGAGCTTTCTTGAATTTGCAGGGCTGGAAAGAAACTCATCGTATGTCATCTGATAATAAACCTCCTCCTGCAAAGACTTCTCAGCCTGCAGCCGGTGCACATGTCTTTATCTTCCGTAGTATTGAACTTTCCGCTTCTGATAGAAGAGGCTACAGAGGATACAATCTCCTCCACCTCAGATTTCTCAAGAGGACTTTTCTTCTCTTCCTTTCCGTCTGAGAATATAAGATAGCTCATGCTGTCGACAGAAGCAGAAAGAAGATATGCATAAACATCCATCTGGATTGATGAGGCAAGATCCTTTCTCTCTGAGCTCTTGAAGTCAAAGACTGACACACTATCATCCTTATATGATACAAGATCAGGATAAGCAACGATTTTCTCTTTGCTTATCTCGCCTTCCATCCTCTTTTCAAAAACAAGTCTTCCCCCTTCCCTTTCAATCCTGTCTTTTATCGCAACAAGGCCCTTTTCATAGCGCATCAGGAAGAACGCCTTCATGTCTTCTTCTATTGCCGGCACACTCTTTTCAAGTGCAACAATCCTGCCGCTTCTGTCATATGTCTTTCTTTCTATCCACAGATCAAGCTCTGAAGAGAATATTGAAATGAGTGCCTCATTTGTATAAAGAGAGTTCTCAGGCGAGAAATAGCGCTCGATTGTACGATGTAGACGCACTCCCAGCTCCAGAGCAGGATAGCATATATCAGAATAAGAGAATGAAGAATTGAAATTGAAGATATAGGATAGGAAATACTGGTAAGGGCATTTTCTGTATGTATCAATCTGGGATGCAGAAAGATGCCTGGGAGTAAAGGGAAAAGTCAGAGAACTGCTTATCATCTCAGTTCCTTTCTTTTCATCAAGGCTTGTGAAAAGGGCTCGCGAATATGCCTTCTTCTGCACACTGTACACACTGCCCCATTCCCCTTCTGTGTTTATCTCCGCCTCCCTTCTGTAGCTGTCGCTCAAAAGCTCAGAATCCCTTTTCTCTTTCAAAATTGAGAGAGCTCTCTCTGCACCGGAAAATGATGTTTCTGATGATGAAAAATATACAGCAGACGATGATAAGTACTCTTCAAGAAGAAGTGCTGTGCTGTCCTTTTCCTCCCGGAGCGGGCCAACTTCATAGTCAGAGAGAAAACGAGCATCCTTTTCTCTTATTCTTGCTTCTCTCTCATTTACTCCGATAATGAAATTGAATGCTGTTTTTGTTCCCCTGTTCTGGCCATAGGGATATACCCTGATTCCATCCTTCTTTTCCTTTTCCATGTACGTGATGCTCTCGGCATATTTCATGAAAAGAGGAAAAATCGGCCGGCAGATTTCAGATGGAAGATGCAGATTCCTCAGCAGAGATGCAAAGTCATTGAGGCTCCTGATTAAGAAAGAAAAGTAATTTCTTGTCTCCTCACCTTCAAACTGGCTTTCACTGAGCATCGCTTCTGTAAAGCTCTTTGTGTAGTAGATCAGCTTTGACGGATCAGATGTGGTGTTCATCGCATCAACATGGTTTATTATTCTTGAGTATATTCCGTCCCTTGATTTCTGGCATGCAAAATATCTGTCCTTCTTCTTGTCTCTCTTTTTAATTGAACGCGATGAAATCTCATAAACAAAATCCCTTATTTCCTTCTCATCTTTAAAAGGGATTGAGGCATTTAGTAAAAAGGCCTTCATCTCGAGTGCATCATAATCTGTCTCATAAAGTGTCTTTGCAGCCTTTATGAAAGCACCGGAGGGGGTTTCAAGCACATTCTCGCCCCTCATGAAAGCAAGGGGAAGAGAAACAAGATATGCCTCCTCTTCAAGGCGGTCTCTGATTCTGTCATAGCCGGCTGCTGTTATACAGATTTCCTCTGCATTTACCTTGTCTTCAGTAATAAGCTTGCGTATTTTTAAAAGCACATCCCTGATTTCTATCTTCTCATTTTCATATACATGCACCACCTCATTCCTGATTGAGGATTCAGGATAGATTATGGCTATATCCATCTTCTCTTTCATCAGAGAAAAGAATTCTTCCATAAAAGTATCGGCAAAGGCAAAGACAAAGCGCCCGGCAAGCGGCTTGAGTGAGGAAATATAAGACTTCTCATAAAGCGAGTTTGAATAGAGGAACTCATCATACTCCTTTTTAAGGAGCATTATGTCCGCTTTATTGTTCCTACCAAGATACTTCTCTGCTCTCTCCAGATCAGGTATAAGGGAGGAAATGTATGCGGCACTTGAAGCTATCTCAGATTCATATTCTGATGAAATGAGGTAAGTGAGTCTGTCCTGATGCTTTTCAAGAAATGAAAGGCTGAATATGTAGCGCTCTACAAAAGATGCCTCTTTTTCGCCATCTTCGTGAAAAAGAGAAAGATATGTGTCAAATGAAAGTGCGCGTTTGCTTTCCACGCTCTTCTTTCTTTCAAGCACATAGCCAGAAAGGATGCTTCTTGCACTTTCCTCTGAAGGAAGGATCAACGTGAACCCGTCTTCAAGCGCATCATAGATTTTCTCAAAATAGGACGCCATAGAAAAGATATAGCATAAAATATGCAAAAATGCTAATTTTCCTCCATGGGAATAAGACGAAACATAGTCTACATCATCCTCTTGTCTGCTCTTTCCTTCATCATAATGCCGTTTTTTTCTGCATTTATCTTTTTCCAGAGCAATATCGATGAGGGGATAAAGAGCCTTATTCTTTCTCTTTTTCCTTTTTTCCTCTCATTTGCAGTATTCAGCGCAATATACTGGAAAGCGGAGAAGGAAAGCATCTTTGATCTGCTGAAAAACGGAAAAAAGATGGACAGAAGGATAATCCTTCTTGTAGCTGTCATCCTCATCCTTTTTTTCTCATTGCAGTTTGCAGCAGAGAAAGAAAGCATAAGGGCAAATGATGCAGAGAAAAGACTGATCGCACTCTCATTCATTCTTTCTGCATTCCTGCTTTTCTTTCAGATTGCAGTTGAGGAGATGATTTTCAGGATTTTCTTCTACAGAATCATCAGAAACAAAGCCTTTTATGCGATCTTCACTTCCCTTTTATTTGCACTTCTGCATTCAGCAAACCCGGAAGTCGGATATTCTCCCTTTCTTATAATGCTCTATTATTTCCTCTCTGCTCTGCTGCTATCCATCATGGTATTAATCACTGACAGCTTTGAAGCAAGCCTTGTTTACCATTATCTCAACAACTTCTTCATTGCTGTCATTCTTAAAAGCTCAAGCGGAAAAACAAGCCTGAACAGCTATGCTCTGTTCATAAATGACAGTAACTTCAGCCCTGCTAAGGCTGTTTTATCAATTGCAGTACTGCTGCTGATTCTGACAGGAGCACTGCTGGCCTTAAAAAGGAGAGATTATGGCAAGAAAGAAAAAGAAGAATAAAACGCTGAGAAAGATAATACTGACCCTTTTGATTCTGCTGGTTCTTTTCATAGTACTTCTTTTCATCTCAGGAGGAGAGGAAGAAAATGAGAGTCTCAAGGCTGAGGGAAGTATACAGAATCTTGAGCTTCCGCGCCCTGTTGAGAATGAACAGATAATAAGGCACACAGGATACACTCTCTCATATAACGAGGATGCTGAATGCGCATCCTGGGTCGCATACGAGCTGACACGCTCTGAAGTGCTCTCCCAGGCGGCAGAAAGAGATGATGATTTCAGAGAAGATGATGCGGTGCTGACAGGCAGTGCAAGCCTTGCAGATTACAGAAAGAGCGGCTATGACAGGGGGCACCTTGCACCGGCTGCGGATTTCAAATGGTCAGAAGAAGCGATGAGCGATACTTTCTACATGTCGAACATGACAGCTCAGAATCCGTCTTTCAACCGTGGAATATGGGCAGATCTTGAAGCAATAGTCAGGACAAACGCCTATTACAGCGGCTCACTCTATGTAGTAACAGGTCCTGTTTTGACAGACGGACCGTATGAAAGGATTGGGGAAAATGGAGTTGCAGTTCCAAAGAGATTCTACAAGGTGCTGCTTTCATACTCTGAAGATGAAGTAAAGGCAATTGCCTTCATTCTTGAAAATGAGAACAGCGACAGGAGACTTGAAAGCTTTGCCACATCTGTCGATGAGGCTGAAGAGATTACAGGGCTCGATTTCTACCCCGCCCTTCCTGATGAGATTGAAAACGCTGTTGAAAGCAGTTATGACACATCTCTCTGGTCCTTTGAGATCTATCTTCCAGATGATGCTGAATATTCTTCTGATGACATAAGCTATGTCGCACCTCAGAGCGGCCTAGACAGAATCTGGCAGGAGATAATGAGCCTTGTCTATGAGCTGAAGAAAGATTTCTTTGAGCTTACAGAGACAGAGGACATTGCAAGAGCTGTCGGACTGCTGTAAAAAAAAGCTGCCGTTTTCTTCTGGCAGCTTTCTGTTTTCTTACCCAGGACAAGACTTGAACTTGCACGGATCTCTCCACTAATACCTGAAACTAGCGCGTCTACCATTCCGCCACCTGGGCATGTATGACAAAAATAGCACATTTCTCCTTTTTGTTTAAGAGGAAATATGATATTTTTTTCAATATGATAAACATACTCTTCACAGGAGAAATAACAGGAAGGCCCGGCATACAGTGCATTAAGGTCCTCCTTGATAAAATAAAGAAGGAAAACGATGTCGATTACACTGTCTCAAACTGCGAAGGCATGACAAACGGATTCGGCATTGGAAAGGCCCATGCATCTCAGCTTGCGAAAATGGGAGTCAATCTTTCGTGCGGAGCTGAAAAGCTCTTTTATAAGATAGATATGGTTGAGGGGATAACAAAGAATCCATTCATCCTCAGACCGTACAACATGAACCCGGCAACACCTGGAAAGAGCTTCCGCATTGTTGAGATAAAGGGGAAGAAGTTCCTCATTGCAAACCTCATCGGGAACAGCCAGATGAACAGGATAGCAGCCAACAACGCATTCCTTTCTGCAGAGCGCCTTCTCGAGAAAGCAGAAAGCGAGAATGCAAAACTAATCATCTTCTTCCATGCAGCAACCACTGCAGAGAAGAACACTATGCTGTATTTCTTAAAGGGAAAGGCTGCCGCCGTGATCGGGACCCACACAAAAGTGCTCACAGCAGATGCAAAAGTACTTTACGGCACAGCATACATAAGCGACACAGGGAGAGTCGGAGCCTTTTATTCTGTATCGGGATTCGAGAGCCAGACTGAAATCAGGAAGTACATGAGAGCAATTCCCGAACGCAGTCATGAATGCTGGTCAGAAGGACGCTTTGATGGCGTGCTTGTATCAATTGATGAGGAAAGCGGCATGGCAGTGGACGTGAAGACCATAGCAGAAAGATGCACTCTTGAGAGGCCTGAAAATGGATAAGAAAGTCACGGTTTTAGAAGTTGATGGAAGTAAAATAAAAGCAGGATGCTCTCCTGACTCATGCGCCGGATGCAAGGCAGAGCTTTTCTGCAACAGAAAAACCACTTCCTTTTCACTCGACATACCCGAAGCATCTGGCATAAAGAAGGGAGATGATGTGATTATAAATCTTCCAACAGGGAAGACCATACTTGTCATTCTTCTCACATTCGGCCTTCCTCTTGTCCTCTTTGTCCCGGGCTATTTTCTGTTTCATCACTTCTTTTCTTCTGAAATCATGGGCTTTTCTGGAGGAATCCTGTTTCTCCTTCTTGGCTTTCTGATTGCCGGGATTGTCTTCAAGATAAAGAAAAAGAGCTTTGCACCTGTATTTCTGGAGAAATGCGAGAAATGAAGAAAATCCTTTTGCTCCTGTCTGTTTTTCTCACACTCATTTCATGTTCTGTTGAAAGAGATGAGAATGAGACGGAGAGCATAGTTCTGCCGGATCTGAGGCTGACAGAGGCAGACTTCTCGATAAAAAGAGGAGATAGCGAGATAAAGATGCATGCATCTTTTCTGGAGTATTACTCATATGACAAGAAAGCTGAGATGGAGGATATAACATTCACCTCCGCAGATGCATCAGGAAGCGCAGAAAGTGCAAGCCTGGATACAGAGGACATGGTTCTCACCCTGAGGGGAAACGTGATGCTCTCTGACGGCAGCATGAAAGCATTAATTGACGGAGTGGTCATACTTGATACAGAGACTTCTGATATAGAAGGATCAGGAAATGCCTCAATTGAAACCGAAGAAGGAAGTTTCTCAACATCATCCTTTTATGGTAACCTCAATAATAAAGAATACAATTTCCAAAGCAAGGCAACAGGAGTGCTCAGATATTGAAAAGGACAATAATTCTCTGCTTTCTCATATTTTCATTTCTTACGCTCTATGCAGATGAGATTTCATTCTCATCCTCTTCCTCTGAAATATCTTTAAAAGAAGGAAGAAGACAGATTACGCTCTCAGAAAATGCTGTTGTGGATGCTGGAAATGTGAGGATTCAGGCAGAGGAGATAACGCTTTCAGGAAATGAATGGGAAAGAGTTGAAGCTAAAGGGAATATAATAATTGACAATGAGGAAGAGGGAATAAACATAAAGACAAGCGTCCTTTATTATGACAGGGTGAATGAGAGAATACTCATCTCATCATTTTTAGAGATAAATGACAGAATGAACGAAGTCTCTGCCTATGCAGGACACCTGGATTATCTTATGGATGACGGTATTCTCACTCTCTCGCTGTCGGTTAATATGAACATCATAAACGATGACGATGTTGTGAGAATAAGGGCAGAGCGTGTTGTGTACAACAGAAATGAGAATACCGTGCTTGTAAGCGGAAATGCAGATGTAATCTGGCGCGGGGATGAATACAGGGCTCAGGTGATTACAATGGATCTTGATGAGGAGAGAATCGAGATGAGAAGCAATATAGAGGCATTAATCCATGACTGATACTCTCCGTGTTGAAAACCTTGATAAATATTATGGCAAGAAGAATGTTGTTCGCTCCCTTTCCTTTGCGATGCAGAGCGGGGAGTGCGTCGGACTGCTTGGCCCGAACGGCGCAGGAAAGACAACGACATTCTACATGATATGCGGATTCATAAAGGCTGATGGAGGCTCAGTCTTCATAAACGATGACGATGTGACTCATAAAAGCATGCATATCCGCTCACGCCTTGGACTTGCATATCTTGCACAGGAAGCCAGCATATTCAGACGCCTTACTGTTGAAGAGAACATAATGGCAGTCCTTGAGAACCAGAGAATCGAGAAAAGCCAGAGGATAGCAGAAATGAACCGCCTAATAAGCCGCTTCGGGCTTGAGGAGGTGCGTCACCAGCGCGGCTACACTTTATCTGGAGGGGAAAGAAGAAGGACTGAAATAGCCAGAAGTCTTGCTCAGCATCCGCGTTTTCTGCTTCTTGATGAACCCTTTGCAGGAATAGATCCGAAGGCAGTGTATGAGATAAAGAGAATAATTAGGGAGATGCAGAATGACGGCATAGGGGTGCTGCTGACAGACCACAATGTCCGCGATGCGCTTGAAATCACGACAACAAGCCACATAATAAGCGAAGGAAGGATAATAAAAAGCGGGAACCGTGATGAGCTTGTAAATGACAGCGAAGCACGGAGAATATATTTTGGAGAGGAGTTTAGACTGCTGTGAGTGCCATGATTCTTAAAACCGAGCTGAAACAGCAGCTGAAACTGTCGCAAGGAACAATACAGAAACTGGAGCTTCTATCTCTTCCCATTCTCGATATGGAAGCAGAGATAAAAAAAGAGGAAGAGTCAAATCCTTTCATTTCTGTCTCATCCTCAAAATCCGCCGCTGAGTTCTACATGCCGAAGATGAAAAGCATTCCTGATGATGAAGGAGATGAGAAATCGTGGTGGATGGAAAGAATCATTGCAGAGGGAGAGAACCTCTATGAGCATTTAGAGAAGCAGATTGCGGCACTCGATATAGATGATGATACAAAGAGAGTGCTTCTTGCCCTAGCCTCTGCCCTTGATGACAACGGCTTCTTTCCTTCCAGCGCATCAGATTATGTGAAGGCCGAAGACAGGAAATATCTTATTCATGCACTTGAAATCCTGCATACTCTTGATCCTGTCGGAATCGGGGCATACAGCGTCTCCGACTCCCTTTCAATCCAGATAAAGTCTCTTGGAATGAACAAGGAGGATGAAGATAATCTGATCTTCATTGCAAACAACCTTGAGATGATAAAGAACTCGAGAACCGACAGGATAATGAAAGCTCTTGATATAAACGAAGATGATGCAAAAAGCCTCATTGACATAATAAAATCGCTCACCCCGTATCCCGGAGAGAAATTCAACCAGAAATGGGACAATATAGTAATTCCAGAAATACGTATAAGAAAAAACACAGAAACAAAAGAAATTGAGGTTACAGATTACAACGACTCTCTTCCAGAAGTATCTCTTAATCCTGAATATCTGAAGATGCTTGCTGATCTTGAAAAAGACAAGAAGGACAAGAAGACACTGCACTTCCTTGAGGAGAACAAGAAGAAAGCAGAAGACCTCATTGATGCACTGAATATAAGGAAAACAAACACAAAGAGAATCGCATTCTACCTCTTGGACAAGCAGAAGGATTTTTTCCAAAGCGGCCCATCCCGCCTTGTCCCGGATACCATGACTGCATGCGCTGAGGCTCTCTCGCTCAGCCTCTCAACTGTTTCAAGGATTGCAAACGGAAAGGCAATAGAGACAGACTGGGGGCTCTTCCCTATCTCATATTTCTTCTCCTCCTCTTCCGGCTTTTCAAAGGATGATGATGCGGCAATAAGCAAGAACGCCATAAAGGAAGAGATAAAGAAAATACTTGAGGAGAATAAGAATTCAAGACTCTCAGATCAGAAGATTGCTGATGCCCTTAATGAGAAGGGGATAAAGATTGCACGCCGGACTGTTGCAAAATACCGCAATGAGCTTAATATAGAGACATCGTATGAGCGTTAAAGAAAAGCTTAAGGATTATCTTGATTTCTTTACATACTGCATATTCGGTGCGATGGCAACATGCGTCAACATGCTCAGCTATTATGTTCTTTATGACATACTTGGATTTTGGAATGTTCCGGCAACCATGTTCTCATGGTTTCTTGCAGTAACTTTTGCCTTCTTTACGAACAAGTTCATTGTATTCAGGAAAAAAGGAAGCGGAAAGAAAGGAATAATAAAGGAGATTTCCGGCTTCTATTCATGCCGTATCTCAACAGGGATAATAGACACAATCATAATGTTTGTCTCAGTGGACATCCTGCATCTCAATCCCACGCTCTGGAAATTCATCTCAAATCTGGTTCAGGGGATTATAAACTACCTTGCAGGCAAATTCCTTATTTTCAGGAACAGAGTGAAAAAAGACAATTGAGTCCTTCTTTCCCTTTTCACTGATTTTATTATTAAAATTCTTTATTTTCAGTTTTTTCATGGTACAATTTAAGTAAGAAAAGGAGGCCTTTATGAATTTGACTATAAGAGGCGTAAACTATGTTCCAAGTGATGAGACAAAGACCTTCATCGACAAAAAACTGAAGAAGCTTGCCTTTGCAGATGATTATCTTCAGGATCTTGAACTTGCCATCAAGAGAGAAAGCAAGGGGATCGGGTATCATATTGATGCGATAATGCACTTCAGCTGGAAGAAAGAAAAGGTAGTAAGCCAGGACTGCTATGAGCTTTATGAAGGAATCGAGCTTATTGCAGATAAAATCCAGAGTGCGGCAAAAAAGGAAAAAGAAAAGACAATGGGTATCTGAAAACCTCTATAATATCCTGATGCGCCCAGAATACCTGGGCGTATTTACTTCACATTATCTCTTCGAAAATCCCCTTTTCCCTATTCTTCCTGACATTGTCATAATCAAAGATGCGTCCGTTCATGGCAATGTACACTCCACTCTTCAAAAGAAGAGCAGAAGAGACTGCAAAGCCCAGATTGAACTCCGCATCGCTGTTCTCAAGCGAATAAGGAATCATGGCACCTGTGAATACTACAGTCTTGTCCTTGATATCCCCTGCGGCGACAACTTTTGCTGTCTCGCACATCGTGTCAGTGCCATGGATGACCACAATGCGCTTTTCCACGCTTGCCTCAACATATCTCAATATATTCTTTCTGTCCTCATCGCTCATATAGAGGCTGTCCTTTGCAAGAGGACCTTCAAGACGGCACTCAATGCCGAGCCTGGAGTTTATAAGGATTCTGGGGAGCTGGCTTTCTCTGAAGGTGAGATCTCCCTTTATAGCATCATAAAGCTTGTCAAATGTTCCGCCAGTTGTAATTATTCTCAGATCTGCCATACTGTTTTCCCACCTGATGATATATGAGCCTCTCATTTTTCTCAAGTGCACAAAAATTTTTCACTTATGCTATAATTCTCTTTATGAAAAGATTCACTGTCCTAGATTTACTAGATCTGGATTTGAAGGAACATAATCACCTGCAGCTTAAATGCATAGCAGGGCGCAGCGGACTGAGCCGTGAAATACCCACAGAGAAGATAAGCCGCCCGGGCCTTGCCCTCGCGGGATACTTTGTCGATTTCTCATCAGACAGCATACAGCTTTTCGGACGCGGAGAGCAGAGCTATCTGCAGCTGCTTGAGGAAAAAAATGAATGGGAGAACATCCATAAGCTTTTCTCATACAATATCCCGTGCCTCATATTCATCGGAGGAGCAAAGCCGTCTGAGCAGTTTGTAGATCTTGCCGAGAAGAATGCAACTGCAGTGCTTACTACCCCGCTTGAAAGCGCGACATTCTCGCGCAGGGCCTATGCTCTGCTTGATGAAGTGTTTGCACAGAGCCAGACCATTCACGGAGTTCTTGTTGAAGTGTATGGCATCGGGATACTCATCACAGGAGACAGCGGAATTGGCAAAAGCGAGACCGCACTTGAGCTCATAGAGCGCGGACACCGCCTTATAAGCGACGACACAGTGAAAATAAGGAAGCTTTCTGACAACTATCTTATCGGAAGCGGAGAAAATCCGATGCTTGCACACCACATGGAGATAAGAGGAATAGGAATAATCAATCTCCAGACGCTGTTCGGAGTCGGTGCAATCAGGGAGAAAAAACAGGTACAGCTTTCAGTGAGACTTGAAAAATGGGATGAGAAGAAGAACTATGACCGACTTGGAGATCAGGATACATGCACGATAATGGGAATAACCATTCCCCAGGTAGTATTCCCTGTTTCCCCAGGAAGGAATATTCCTTCTCTGATTGAGACTGCAGCAAGAAACGAGAGACTGAAGAAGCTCGGCTATTATTCTTCAAAGGAATTCGATCAGTCCGTTCTGAAATGGCTTGAGAGCCAGGCTGCGAGAAAACTTTATTACAATACGGATAAAAAATGATAAAACGAGAGTTGATTGTTCCAACAAGAGCGGGAATACATGCACGCCCGGCATCCCTAATTGCACAGACAGCAAGCACATTCAAATGCTCTGTCATGATTGAAAAAGAGGACATGAAGATAAACGCCAAGAGCATCATGGGAATAATAACGCTTGGTGCAACATATAAGACCAGACTCACTCTCATAACGGAGGGAGAGGATGAAAGTGAGGCAGCTGATGCTATCTGCGCTCTCTTTTCCTCCAAATTCGAAAAGTGATTAAGATAACAAAAAAACAGGAAGCTCTTTTATCCGCCATAAAGGAATACCTTGCAGAAGAAGGCTGCTATCCTCACCTTGAAAAACTCTCACATCTCCTCTCCCGCTCAAAGTCAAGCGTGTATCAGAGCATGAAGAGCCTTATTGAAAAAGGCTTTCTTGAAAAAGATGGAAGGGCCTACCGCCTGAGCAAGGATGAAAGGAATGGGCTGTTCTGCATCAGGGTGCCGTTTTATGACAGCAATGAATTCATCTATGTTCCATCTATCCCTGCATCCTCCTTTGCAATAAAGGTTTTTTCCGATGACATGTCCGGAGGCGGAATAAAGCGAGGAGACACAGCAATCTTTGGTTCAGATTTATCAGAGCTGAAAAACGGGGACATTGTACTGGCAAAGCTTTCTGATGAGCTTTATATAAGGCGCTTTTATCGCCGTCCGGAAGGATCTGTGGATCTGATTCCGGAAAACGACAGCATTGGAAAAATCGCCTCATATAGTGTAGAAATAAAGGGAAGACTTCTTTTGATTGTGAGGAAAGTGCTTTGAGCGGAAAAGTTATTATGCTCCTTGGTCCCGAGGAAGGAAACAAGGACGATGAGATCAGGAAAATAAAGAGTGAATTCTTTTCAGCGCACCCGGATGCAGAGACGGTGAATCTTTATGCGACAGAGGATATAGAAGCCTCTCTTGATGAGGAGATAAACCAGGCAGGTCTTTTTTCTTCATCAAAATTCGTGACAGTCAAACATCTGGAAGAGATGAAGAAGAGCGCACAGATAGAAAGGATTGTATCCACCTTCATTAAAACCGGAAGTGAGGATGTACTCCTTCTCCTTCTTTCCTCTGACACATTCTCCCCTTTCAAGAATAAGGAAATCGAGAGCAAGATATTCTTTGAGGAGTTTGACAGCAACAAGATCCGCTGGGTGAAGCAGGAATTTGCAAAATACGAGGTTTCCATCTTAGATGATGGAATTGATGAGCTTCTCTTTTCTGTAGACAACAACAAGGCCGAAATGCGCTCTGCAATCTCGCTTATTGCACTGTATTACCGCCAGAAGGGAAAGAACAGCATCTCCAGCGATGATGTAAGTGCCGTTTTAAGAAGGCAGAAAGGAGAAAACGGTTACACTCTTTTTGCACGCATTGCAGAAAAGGATCTTGAGAACGCGCTTTTATCCCTTTCATCAATCGCGCTTGAAGACAGCATGCGTCTAGTTGCCGCCTTGAGTGTTGTGACAAATGAGTTCAAGGCAGCTGAGAACGCACTTGAGATAAGCAGGACAAAGAAAGAAAGCCTTGACAGCATATTGAAAAACGATGTCGAGATAATAAGCACATCATCATTTGCATCCCAGCGCGGAATTTCAAATTACAGAAGAAGGAATGCTGTTTCAAAGGCATGCCAGAATTACACGGCAGATGAGATAAAGAGCATAATAAACTATCTGATTTCATCAGATGCAGAATTGAAAAGCTCACCTGACAGCAAGAGCGCATTTGAGAGGATAATTTACAACACAATTGTAAACTCAGGCAGAACTGAAGAACTGGAGTTCTATCAGAAATTGAGTTTATGAAGAATCCTTTCAGCAACGGGAAGTGGTATTCCACCTTTCTTTGCAAGTTCCTTTGCAGAGAGTGATAATATTGCCTCGACAGACCCGAATGTCTTCATAATCTTCTGGCTCCTCTTTTCTCCCATGCCTTCAATTGACTTGAGAAGAGAAAAAGATGCCTCGCGGCTCCTCATCCTCTGATTGAATGATGTGGCAAAACGGTGGCATTCATCGCGTACAGAAATCAAAAGCCTCAGGCCCTCATCTGAATGAGCAAGGACTATGTTTTCTCCGCCCAGGGGAGGAACAAGAGTCTCCTTTTCCTTTGCAAGACCTATGAGGGCGACCTTCTTCTCAATTCCCAGAGAACAGAAAACCTCATAAACAGCATTCACCTGCCCTTTTCCTCCATCTATCATGACAAGATCCGGCAGTTCTGCCTTCTCATTGATCAGCCTCTGATAACGTCTTGTAGTGGCTTCTCTCATGGATTCAAAATCATCAATCTTCCCATCCAGGCTCCTGATTGAGAAATGCCTGTAGTCCTTCACGCTCGGTTTGCCGTCAATGAACACTATAAGAGAGCTTACTGTATATTTGCCGTTAAGCTGCGCTATGTCAAAACCTTCTATATGGCGCGGAAGACGAGGAAGGGAAAGAACTTCCATCAGCCTTTCCATCTGTGCTGTATTGTCAGTCTCCTTGAGCCTTTTTTCGATATCCCTGCTCGCATTCTCATCTGCAAGGCGCAGTATTCTGTAATGCTTTCCTTCCCGGGCAAGAGTGATGTTTATCTTCTTCTTGAACTGGCTCTCAAAATATTTGCATAAAAGAGGGGCATCGATTTCATGTGAAACATAGATTTCATGCGGGAGATTCTCTCCATCACCATAATACTGCATTAAAAATGAAAAGAGTGTCTCTGTCTCATCTCCAAGGCTTTCTGAGCGGTAAAGGGCCTTGCCAATCAAAATTCCAGAACGGAACTGCATGATTGATACTGTGCACAGATAACTTCTCATCTGGATGGCAACATAATCCCTGCTTTCCGTATCATCCACGCTCTCGACCATCTGATTGACCTGCATGCTCTTTAAAACTTCAAGAATATCCCTCTTCTTTGCGGCAGTCTCAAAATCGAGAGAAGAGGCAGCTTTTTTCATCTCACTCTCAATCTGGCTGATCATCGAATTGTCATCACCGGATAAAAAGCTCTCAACGGCCTTTATGTATTTGGAATATTCCTTCTCGTTTATCTTCTCCTCACATGGCGCTGAGCACTGTCCCATATGATAATATAGGCATGCCTTATGGGCAGAAAACTGAGAAAATGAGCATCTTCTGAGCGGGAAAGCCTTGTTTATGATTTCGATGTACTCATTCAGGGCTTTTGCGTTGGGATATGGCCCAAAATAGCGACTTCCGTCCTTTATTATCCTTCTGGTCTTGAAAATCTGAGGATATTTTTCATTGGTTATTCTGATGAGAGGATAGCTCTTGCCATCCTTTAAAAGGATGTTGTAATGAGGACTGTATTTCTTTATGAGATTGTTCTCAAGGACAAGTGCCTCATACTCGTTTCCAGTTATTATGTAGTCAATATGGTCAATCTTCTCAACCAGGGCAGTCGTCTTCATGTCCCGGTTGGGAAGAAAATACTGATTGACTCTTTTTTTCAGGTTCCTTGCTTTTCCGACATAGATGACCTTGTCATCCTTGTCCTTCATCAGGTAGCAGCCGGGGTTATCCGGCATCGCTCTGGCATAATCCCTGGCCGTCATTTTTTATTTAAGTTTCTCCAGGAAGATTTCCTTCTCCCTTCCTTCCAGCGGAATCTCCTTTCCTTCCAGAAGTGCTTTGACAGCATCTTTTTCCTTCGCAGAAAGGCTCACACCATCCTTCTTGTGATTGATGAAGGCCTCAGTTGCAATCGGACAGACCTTGCTGATTATATCAAGGATGACCTCAGCATATACCCTGATTTCATACTGAGCATGAGAATCAAGACGGAGTGCGAGGAAATGGAAGAGGTTATGCAGGTCGATCTGCCAATAGAATTCTGTATAAAGCGAAAGAGGGAGATCGATTCTTGAAATCTCTCTAGCAATTCCCATATCGAGTAACTTATGATAATTCTCGAAAATCATCTTCTGCTCCTGAGAAAGCATTTCCTTCACAGCCTCTGCTGTCACCTCATCAACAGGCTCATTTTTTCTTCCCTGCTTGTTGTCCTCGCTCTGAAGAGCAATGTGATCTGAAGAGGGGATATAGCATTCATCCTTCATAACAGAATAGCGGCCTGAAATCTCATTCATTCTTGCTGTGCGGTGACGCACCCACTGACGTGCAACGAAAATAGGCATTTTCACGTGAAAAGTGAACACTACCTGCTCAAAAGGACTTGTATGGTCATTTCTCAAAAGGTAGTTTATAAGTCCTTTGTCCTGGCGGTATGTCTTAGTTCCCTCTCCATAGCTGACTCTCGCGCTCTGCACGATTCTTTGATCCGAGCCAAGATAATCCACCAGACGTACAAAACCATGATCCAGTACAGGATATTCCTTATCAAGGATCTTTTCTGCCTCTTCTACAAACGTATGCATAAGCAATCTCCTAAAGTATATTCATTCTCTCAAGAGCAAGGGCTGTGGCTGCAACGCATGCCGTTTCTGTTCTCAGTATTCTATTACCAATCAGGGCCGCAGTAAAGCCGGATGAGAGGAATGCATTTCTCTCATTATCTGAAAAACCCCGCTCGCTTCCTATAGCGATTGTAACTGATTTTCCCTCAAGAGTCATATCGGAAAGACGCACCGACCCGATTATGTTGTCCAGAAGTATTTTCTCATCGCTTTCTGCATGTTTTACAGCTTCTTTGACGCTGGATGCGAAAATGACTTCTGGAATATATGTACACCCGGCCTGCATCGCACCATCCACGAGAATCTCCTTGTATTCTCCGCTTTTGTAAAGAGATGCTTCATGATAGCTTTTCTCTCCTTTTTCCGTGAGAGTGAGAACGAGCTTTCTTGCACCTAGACTGGTGACTTCCCTCAAAATCCTCCTCATGCAGATTGGACGCACTTCGCCTATTATGAGTGTTAGGGGATAGGAAAAACCATCCTCTTTCTCATCCGAGTATGAGAGGAATATCTCAGTTGCTGTTATTTTGTCTATGCGGGCTTTATAGCAGCTGCCTCTCACCACCCCGCAGAAAAAGCTGTCCCCTTCTTTCAGGCGAAGGACCTTTAAAATATGAACTGCTCTCCTGTCAGAGAGCGGGATACTCTCACTTAAACGGTCAAAGAGTATTATGTTCACTTCTTCACCACTCTTCCATAGAGCTTGTTGTAATAATGCAGCCTTGACCATCCTTCAGCGTAATAGCCCCACTGAGGCATCTTCCAGGACCAGTTTGAAGATCCGCATGTGGAAGGAACATTCATCCTTGCATTCTCATCAAGCATCAGGATGTCCTGCATTGGGATTACGGCATATTTTGCGTTGCTCATCAACAGATGCCTTATCATCTGCCATGGCACTTGGTCATCAGGGCACTCAAAATAGCGTCTTACTGCATCTTTGACTGCATCACTCTGCTCCTTATACCAACCGCATGTTGTGTTGTTGTCATGAGTACCTGTATATGCCACAGAGTTTCTCTCAATATTGTGAGGAAGGTATGCATTGCCGCTTTCAAGCTCGCCAGAGTCATTAACAGAGAATGCAAACTGGAGAATCTTCATTCCAGGCAGGCCGAATGAATCACGAAGAGCCTCGACTTCAGGAGTAATCACGCCAAGATCCTCAGCAATGATTGGAAGATCATCTCCAAGCGCTTCAGCCAGTGCTTTCAGAAGCTTTTCTCCAGGACTCTTGACCCATTTGCCGTTTATAGCTGTTTCCTCTCCTTTCGGAACCTCCCAGCATGCTTCAAAGCCTCTGAAATGGTCTATTCTCACTATATCGCACATTCTGAGAGCCGCGCTGACTCTTTTTATCCACCATGAGAAATTCTCCTTCTCGTGCTCTTCCCATCTGTAGAGAGGATTTCCCCACAGCTGTCCTGTTGAGCTGAAGGCATCTGGCGGAACTCCGCTGCTTGCTTCCTGCTCGCCGCTTTCATCTATCTTCAGAAGCTTTGTATTAGTCCACGCATCTGCGCTGTCAGGAGCAACGAAAATCGGAATGTCCCCTATTATTCTTACGCCCTTTTCGTTTGCATACTCCTTCAGGCTTTTCCACTGAGAGAAGAAGAAATACTGCAGGACACACCATATGTCCATCTCTTCTTTCAGCTCAGCCTTGGCTTTATCAAGCGCGCTTTTCTTTCTGTTTCTCAGATCCTCAGGCCAGATGGAAAACCATCTTGAGTCGTTATATCTGTCGCAAAGGCTCTGATAGAGTGCATAATCTTCAAGCCAGTATGAATGCTCGCTGCAGAATTCCTTGTATCTGCTGCTGTTTTTCTCTGTCTTAAGAAAAACACATGCTGCTTTCCTTAAAAGAGGCATCTTTATTTCTTTTGCTCTGCCGTAGTCAACCCTCTCGGTGACAACAGGTTCACTCATTATATCCTCAAGTTCAAGATATCCATCAAGATACAGCCTCTTGAGATCAATCAGGAGCTCGTTTCCTGCGAATGTGGAGCGTGATGCATAAGGGCTGTCTCCATAACCTGTCGGCCCAAGCGGCAGCACCTGCCAGAGACTGACTTTGTTCTCATTCATCACATCGATAAAATGGTAAGCTGCATCCCCGATATCGCCAATTGCATACGGACTGGGGAAGCTGACCGGGTGCATAAGGATTCCTGTGTATCTGTCGTTCTTCATGAATCCAATTATAAATGAAGAATGAGAATTTTAAAGAGTCAAATGGTTTTATTTTCTTCCCTTTTCACCAGGATGTGGTAAAATATTGACAGATGAGAGACAAAGACCGCAAAGGTTTCCTGATAGGCGAAAGGGTTGTCTATCCGACAAGTGGCGTCGGAGTCATTAGCGATATACAAGAGCAGGTTATCCAGGGAGAAGCCAGAAAGTATTACGTTATAGCCATACCAAGTCTAGATATGAATATCCTGCTTCCAGTGGCAACAGCAACTGACATGGGACTTAGAAAGCTCTCCACGAAGAAGGATACGGAGGCGGCTTTGTCCATGCTTTCAGAAAAAAAGGATCTCTCGGTCTCAGACTGGAAGGCTCGTCAGGTCATTCAGGCACAGATGCTAAAAAGCGGCACGATTTCAAATGTAGCAACAATAGTGAACATCCTCTACAACAGGCAGAAGACAAGGGATTTGCCAGTGCAGGAGAGAAGGCTTTATGAAAATGCTCTCACGCATCTTGTCGATGAAACATGTTTTGTGTTAGGAATGAACACGGAGCAGGCAAAACGCACTATATTCAAACGCCTGGAAAAGATTAAATGAGCATACCTCCCTTTGCAGTCATAATTACAGCCGCAGGAAAAAGCGAGCGCTTCAATTCATCTTCATCATTTAATGCGAAGAAAGAGTTTCTGAAAATTGACGGGCACACAGTCCTTTACAGAGCCACAGAGCCATTTTTTGAAATCCCCGGTCTTGCTGCTGTGGTCATCACATGCCCTGAAGGGATGATGGAAGAGACATATCTTGCTCTTGAGGACCTTGGAGAGGTGAACAGCCTTCCTTTCCTGATCATAGAAGGAGGAAAGACAAGATTCCTGAGCATAAAGAATGCTCTTTCCAGGCTTTCCTCTCTGGACCTTCCCATCAGCTATGTGGCAATCCATGACGGAGCACGGCCCTTTGTCACCCCCGATATGATAATCCGCGCTCTTGCAAACGCAAGCGTTGCTGGAGGAGCAGTACCTGCCCTGCGCATCACAGACAGCGTAAAGAGGCTGTCAGATGACAACATCATCTGCGAGAATGTTGACAGAAAACAGCTTATAAGAGTTCAGACTCCGCAGGTTTTCCGCTTTGATGAGATATTGAGTGCATATGAGAAGTATGAGAGCACGGATGCAAGTGATGATGCTGAGGTGTTCGTCTCTGCAGGCTACAGATGCACTGTCATAAAAGGCGATGAGAGCAATAAGAAGATAACTTATTCATCAGATATTCCTGATGCTGAGAAGCAGAGTGCTGAATATGCTCTGTTTCTGGAAGAAGCAAAGAAAAGCAGAGATGCTTCCCGCCGCATGAGAGAGCTCTTATATGGCATCAAGGAGGAAAGAAAATGAGAATCGGCCAGGGCTGGGACATACACCGTCTGAAAGAAGGCAGAGATCTCATGATAGGCGGCCTCAAGATTCCATCCAATACAGGAGAGGATGCTCACAGTGACGGAGATGTTCTGCTCCATGCAATAATAGATGCACTTTACGGGGCATTTGCACTTGGAGATATAGGTTCACATTTTCCACCTTCTGACAATCAGTATAAGGACATTTCTTCATCTGCTCTTCTGAAAAAAACGCTTGAAGAGACAAAACCGGATATTGTCAATCTTGACTGTACAGTGATTCTTGAGAAAACAAGACTGCGTCCTTACATTGACAGGATAAGGGAGAATCTTTCCCTTCTCCTTGACATTGATGTATCAAGGATTTCTGTGAAGGCAAAGACAAATGAAGCTCTTGACTCGCTTGGACGTGGAGAAGCAATCGAAGCCTCCTGCGTGATATTAATCAACAACTGAGGGAATATATGAATATAAAAGATGCGCTTGAAAAAAAGACATACGTTATCCTTGGAGATACAGTAAATGAAGAAAAGTATGCTTACAAAATCAAGGAAGAACTAATCAAGCATGGCTATGATACATTTGCAGTTGGAAAGGAGCACAGCAGCATAAATGAGTTTGAAAAAGACATCGATGTCCTTGTTTTCTGCATCAATCCGGCAAAGGGAATCATGCTGCTGAAAGAATGCACAAGAAAGATATCATGTGCTGTAATACAGCCGGGTGCAGGAAGTGCTGAGATTGAGGAAGAACTTTCATCCCGCTCAATTCCTTTTGTAAACGATTGCATATATAAGGCAATACTCAATGCTTAGCATACGTAAAGCTTTGCCAGAGGACATTGGCAGAATCAGAGAAATCTATTCTTATTATGTTGAGAATACTGCCGTCTCGTTTGAATTTGAAACTCCAAGCAAGAGCGAGATGGAGAGAAGGTATTGTGAGATAAGTGAAAACTACCCTTATCTTGTTGCGCTCTCTGACGGCATTGTAAGTGGCTACGCGTATGCACATTCATTCATTGATCGAGCTGCATATAAAATCAGTGCAGAAGTCACAATCTATGTCGATAAATCATCAACCGGCCTCGGTGCTGGGAAAATGCTCTACAAAGAACTTGAAAAGGAACTTGAGAGCACGGATATCAGAAACCTCTATGCGCTTGTCACATACCCCGGCTGGGGAAGCATCGAGTTTCATAAAAAAATGGGTTACCGAATCAAGGGCATAATGGATAATTGCGGCATCAAAAACGGCAGATACTATTCTGTAGCCTATATGGAAAAGATAATCAAGAAATAGATTATCTCCTTAATTTATAATCAGTTAAGCATTTAGTTAATTCTTATTACTAAATCTCAATACCATGTTTTTCAAGCCAGGAGAAAATATAATCATTATAATCCTCCATCACGAACATGCTCTCTCCATGTCCGGCTTTGGGCACAACAAGAAGCTCTTTGTCCCCGCCTGCATTCTCATAAATCTTGTAGCACATCCAGGTCGGAACAAAGTCATCCTCATCCCCGTGTATTATCAAAAGAGGCTTAGTATTGCTCTTCACGCTTTCTGAAGGATTTACAGCAGAAAAATCAAGACCGATTCTTATTCTCGACCATAAGTTTATAATCCTTACAAAGAAAGAAGGAAGGCCGAACATTTCTTTTGCCTCATGAAAGTATTCTTCATAAAGGCTTGAATAGCCGCAGTCTGCTATGAATGCAACAGTGCTCTCACTTTCTTTTCCGGATAAGATCAGCGTTGTTGCAGAGCCCATTGACACTCCATAGACTATTATCTTTGCTTTCTCATTTCTTTCCTTTATATACTCAATCCAGGAAAGGACATCCTCAGCCTCATCACGGCCCATGGTTATCCATTTTCCTTCACTTCCTCCATGAGCTCTCATATGAGGAACGAGTATATTGAATCCCCTTTCATAAGCCTCGAGGAAAACAGGTGCGTTATTATCCGCACTGCCATGAAATCCATGAAGGGTTATAAGGTAATAGTCGCTTTTGCCGCTTTCTTTTAAATAAGCTGTAAGCCTAAGATTATCAAAGCTTTTTATGCTGACGCTCTCGCATTCAGAGTCCAGAAACCTTTTTCCCTCTTTCATAACATCCTTTGCTTTGCTGCTGGAAAAGACTCCATCCTGGTCCATCTCGTTTTTCTCTTCAAAGCTGTTGTTTCTTCCAAGAGCAAAACGAAGAAAATACTCACATGAAGCAAGCACAGCGGAAAAAATAATCAGAAAAACTATAAAAACAACTATAACAATTTTCATCAATACACCCTAAACGTGCTAGAATATATCATATTTAGCAGGGAAAGGAATATATGTATATCTCAAGAAAAGTTGACAGGGAATTTGAGAAGATAATCGAAAACAATGATGCAATACTTATCTATGGTTTCTTTAAAAGCGGGAAAAGTACACTATTAAGAAATGCACTGAAAAAGAGAAAGGAAAAGACAATTATCCTTACAGCAAAGGAAAGCGCATATGAAAAGAATCTTCTTGCTTTTGCAGAAAAGGCAGACAGGCTCATTTCAGTTGAAAAAACATCCTCTCTTTTCTCCCTCTTTTCTCTTTTTAATGAAAGAGAGGAAAAAGTTATATTCGTCATAGAAGAGATTGAAAACATCAGGAAGCAGGAAGATGAGATAAAAAGAATGCTTAAAGAAAGAGGAGAGAATACAAAAATAATACTCACAACAGCGAGCCTGGATTTCTATAATGATCTTTCTTCATCCAGATATCTGGACAAATGCAGTTTTATACCCACATTTGAATACAGCGAGGCCGAATCATTTTACAGTAAGCTGAATTCAAAGGATAAATTACTTTTCTATTCCGTTTTCGGTTCATTACCATATGTAAATATGTTAATTAACGAGGAAGAATCCTTAAAGAAGAACATAAGGAACATTTTCATTGCCAAATCAAGTCCGATTCACCCTTACATGCTTTATGAGATTACAAAGAACATAGGAAAAAGAAGCTATGCATATGACATCCTGTCTGAGCTCGGTTCAGAGTATAAAACATACTCAGATCTTCTTCCATCTCTTTACCAGGAAAACAACGGCCTACTGGACAAACAGCTTAGCGTCCTGCTTGGAGAGGGCCTGATAGAGAAGATAAACCCGATAAACAAGATCGGAAACAGAAAAAGCAGATATTACTGCATAAAGGATGGAGCTGTAGCTTTCTACTACTCTTATATATATCCATACCTTGATGAGATTTCTGAGCTTTCGGAAAAGGAGTTTTTCGAGCTTCATGTCGAAAGGGAACTTGGACTTTTCACTGACAGGATGATAAGCAGAGCACTGAACTCTTACTTCAAGAGAACATATATGGCAGATGAAAGCGGAATATTTGACGATGACGGTGTTGTTTTCAACTCTTCTTTTTTAAAGAACGGGGAATACACTCTCACATTCATACGTACAAACGACGGAAAGATGACGAGTGATGAAGCAGAGGGAATAAAATGCAAGTATAAAAAAGCTTTCTTCTCTTTAAACGGTTTTGATTTCAATGCATTTGATGTAGAATTACTCTCACCAAAGGATCTGTATAAGGAGAGGATATGAGAGGAAAAATAAAGGAAAATGTTCTTGCTGCCACCGGTTTCGGATATTTTTTAAACCTTGTAGACAGCCGTTTCAAGCTCTCTGTCCTTTATACGCTTCTTGAATTTGAAAGCGTCAGATACAACGACATTCTGCATTTTGTTGAAAATGTGTCTTCTGCCACACTCACAAACATACTCAAGCAGATGGAAGGAGATGGGCTTGTCGAAAGAACTGTGCTTTCAAGCATTCCTCCACATGTGGAATACTCGCTTACAGAAAAAGGACTCTCGCTTGCACCTGTTCTGGATAGGATTGCAGAATGGGGAGAAAAAGAGAAGATTGAAAGCATCAAGGAAGACTAGAACTCAATCTTCAGATCTTTTTCCTCAAACCCAAGTGCCTTAAGCTCCTTTATAAGCTCTTTTCTGTTTTTTATCACACACACTTCCTTGATTCTGCCATCCTCCATCTGGACAGCAAGACGCTCTTCTCCTGTGCATATGCTTTTAATCAGTATCGGCTTCATAAGAAAAGCCGCCAGATGGCGGCCTGCATTACTTGGAAATAAGCATTGTCCTCGGGTCCAGATTGACCTTCATCGGCTTTGGAACATTCTCATGATGAGAGCGCACAACAGTCATGACAACCTTATCTATCTTCTCATCATAGCGCAGAGCTACAAGGACATCGATCAAGTCATAATACTTCAAGATTGTATTAGGAACACCATATTCATCATAAACTACATCCGGGCGCTGCGGAGATACACTGAACCATACTTCAAGGTTCATCTTTTTTGCAAATTCCTTGATTTCTAAAATATCATCCTCATCAGCAGTTGTGAGCTTATAACCGTCAAAGAGAACTGCATCTGCTTTGAAGCTTCCCTGATTAATCAAGCTCTCAAGGCTCTGAAGAACTTTCTTCACAGGCACTTGATCCTGAGAGAAATTCATGACAACGCGGTTTGCAAGAATTGAGTTGTAGACAAGAGTTGCATCATCGAGACTGGACAGTTCCGCAATCTCCTTGAATACTTCCTTATACCAGTTTATGACATGCTCAACGTTTCCGCTGAAAGATACGTGAATTACGCTTTCGCCCTTGAAGAGCTTATCTGTTGCAAGATGAACAAGACATGCAGTCTTACCAACACCATGACGTGATACAATCACCCCCAGATTGCCTTTTCCGAGTCCTCCGTTGATGGACTCCTCAAAAACACGTAACGGGCTGACACTGTTTAATTCTTTGATGTCCATTTTATTTGCCTCCTGTGATGTTTTTACTAATTATAGCATGCGGAATTTCAAAAACAAGGGAAAAAGAGAAAAAAACAAGGCAGGATCTTCTCCTGCCCTGAAAGTATCAGAAAGAAATTATTATTTCTTTGCCTCATTCTTTTTCTTTTCCTGGTAAGCTTTCTTGAGCTCCTCAGAGACGCTCATCGGAACACGGCCGTATTTTGCAACCTCCATTGTAAACTCAGCCTTACCCTGAGTGAGGCTTCTGAGCACTGTTGAGTAACCGAACATCTCTGAAAGCGGTACCTCAGCAATGACCTTACATGCATTGTTGTCTTCTGTGCTGGAGACAATCATACCTCTTCTCTGGTTG
Source organism: Candidatus Ornithospirochaeta avicola (assembly GCA_019113245.1). Lineage (GTDB taxonomy): Bacteria > Spirochaetota > Spirochaetia > Sphaerochaetales > Sphaerochaetaceae > Ornithospirochaeta > Ornithospirochaeta avicola. The sequence goes on along the minus strand of DXHU01000019.1, from coordinate 46,943 downwards.
ATTGAACCGAAGATGTTTCCCTGGAACTCGCTCGGACCCTCGACCTCAACCTTCATTATAGGCTCAAGGATTGCAGGCTTTGCCTTCTCAAATGCCTCACGGAATGCTCCGATTGCAGCAGTCTGGAATGCCATATCTGAAGAGTCAACCGGGTGCCATGCACCATCATTGATGACAACTCTTACTCCGATTACAGGGAAGCCGACCTGAGTGCCTTTCTTCATCGCACTCTGGAAGCCCTTGTCACAGGACGGTATGTATTCTGTGGGAATAGCGCCTCCCTTGATCTCATCAACGAACTCGTAGTCCTTCGGCTGCTCATCACCCTCAGCCTGCTCAAGTGGCTCAATGTATCCTGCAACACGTGCATACTGACCGGATCCACCTGTCTGCTTCTTGTGAGTATAGTTGAAGTCTGCTCTCTGTGTGATAGCCTCTCTGTATGCTACCTCCGGCTTGCCGACCTCTACCTCTGCCTTGTACTCTCTCTTCATTCTCTCAATGTAGACATCAAGATGGAGCTCACCCATTCCCCTGATGATTGTCTGGTTGCTTTCCGGATCAACATATGTCTGGAATGTCGGGTCCTCCTTGGTGAATCTGTTGAGAGCCTTTGCCATGTTGTCCGCTGCCTTCTTGTCAACCGGCTTGATTGCAAGAGAAATAACAGGGTTAGGAACATACATGCTTGTCATTGAGTAGTTGAGGCTTGGATCACAGAATGTATCGCCGCTTGCGCAGTCGATACCGAAAAGTGCTGCAATCTCTCCGCATCCGCACTCTGAGATATCTTCCATCTCGCTGGCATGCATCTTGATAAGTCGTCCTACATTGAACTTCTTCTTTGTTCTTGTGTTGTAAAGAGTGTCTCCTTTCTTAATCTTTCCCTGGTAGACACGGATATATGTAAGCTGTCCGAACTGGCCGTCCTCAAGCTTGAAAGCAAGAATTACTGTCGGCTTGGAAGAATCTGACTCAAGAATTACTTCCTTCTCATTGTTGTCAAGATCAAGAGCCTTGTTCTCAACTTCTGTCGGGTTAGGAAGATAATCAATGACAGCATCAAGAAGCGGCTGGATACCCTTGTTCTTGTAAGCTGAACCCATGAAAACAGGACAGAGCTCAAGATTGATTGTACCCTTTCTGACAGCCTTCTTAATCATGTCAGTTGTCACTGTATCCTCAAGCATAGCCTCCATAAGCTCATCAGAACACATGGAAACAGCATCAAGCATCTCCTCTCTCTTTGCCTGTGCCTCATCAAGAAGCTCAGAAGGAATCTCCTCGACTCTCAGCTGATCCTGATTCGGTCCCTGGTCAAAGTAGTAAGCCTTCATCTCAACAAGGTCAACAACACCCTGAAGTCTGTCCTCAAGTCCGATTGGAATCTGCATCAAAACTGCATTGAGTCCGAGCTTCTCGCAAAGCTGGTCCTTGACCCTGTATGGATTTGCTCCTGTTCTGTCACACTTGTTGACAAATGCGATGCGTGGAACATGATATCTCTTCATCTGGCGGTCAACAGTGATTGACTGAGACTGTACGCCTCCGACTGAGCAGAGTACAAGAATAGCGCCATCAAGAACTCTGAGGGAACGCTCAACCTCAATTGTGAAGTCAACGTGGCCCGGAGTATCGATGATGTTAATTTCATGGCCTTTCCAGTTTACGTTTGTTGCTGCTGATGCAATTGTGATTCCTCTCTCTCTTTCGAGCTCCATGGAGTCCATAGTTGCACCTACACCATCCTTTCCTCTTACTTCATGGATGGCATGAATCTTGTTGCAGTAGTAAAGAATACGCTCACTGAGTGTTGTCTTACCTGAGTCAATATGGGCACTGATTCCGATATTTCTCATGCCCAGAAGGTCATTCATCATATATCAAATCCTCTCAAAATAGTGTCTGCTAGGTTTAATGTTTTTTCCTTATCTCATTACTGGATGTGAAATAACGATAAGAAAATCACCATCAGCCATGATATAGATTTTATTGTCTTTATGCAAGTAATTTCTTTGCAATTATTCACTCGCTCTGCTATGCTTATGTAAAACAGAGGTGAAAGTGTATGCCCACAGTATTTGAAATGATTATAAACGGAGACATTCCGAGCAAAAAAGTCTATGAAGATGATGCTGTCCTTGCCATTCTTGACATCAATCCGAGGGCAAAAGGACACACTCTCGTTATATCAAAGAAAGTATATCCGACCATAAGCGAGGCACCGGAAGATCTCATTGCCCACATGTTCTCTGTTGTCAAGAAGATTGACAGTGCTATGAGGATAAATCTGAAGGCAGAAGGGACAAATGTGATTATAAACAATTCAAGTGCTAGCGGACAGGAAATTCCGCATCTGCATATCCATGTGATTCCCAGAAAGAGTGATGATGGCCTTTCATTCTTTCCTCCTGTCTGCAAATATGAAGAAGGAGAAATTGACAGATACAGGAGCCTTATTGAGATAAAATGAGGAAAATCACAGCTCTTTTCCTGACTATAATTCTTCTTTCTTCCTGCTCTGTAATGAGAGTAAGCGATGCAGAGAAGAACATCAATCTGCCATTTTATGAGAACCTTGAGGAAACAAGATTTTCCGTCCTAGAAGAAGAAAGACAGGCTCACATTCAATGGATGGAAGAGAATGCAGTATATGAATACCCCAGCGATGTGGAAAGCATAGAAATCCCGCACAACTACAGACCTCTCAGGACAAGGGAGCAGATAGACACAAGGTGCAATGCCATCTCAATCCTGTTCATTCCTCTTGAGAATCCGGATATAGAGAGGATAGCCAGCTCAATAAGAGCCTACAGCTATGATTTTCTGATCGCAACAGGAGAAAGAAGCGACTTGGTTAATTTGAGCAAAAGAATTGGCAAGGACTCTGTCCTTCTTGAGGATGCTCTCATAATCTACCGTACGGACTTGTATGCAATGGACGAGGATTCTGCTGTTTTCAAAGTAAATGATGAAGAATATCTTGAGATTGCAGCAGCAAACACTTTCAAAGGCCTTCCTGAAGAAAGCGAGGCAGATGAATATTTTTCTTCACTTTCTGGCGATGCTGAAGTCCTCAGCGCCATCAGCATAAGCGCAGAGGATGTGATTGTTGCCCTCTCTTCTTCTCAGCCGTCCTCAGCTGACTGGAATGCAATAACAGGCTACAGCTACCGCAGCGCCCATGATTTCGAGAACTCCCGCTTCTTTGAGGAAAACGGATTTGAAGATGTATATCTCAAGACACATTACTCTCCTGAAACCGACAGCGGGATTACAAGGGAAAATGGCAGCGTATATGAGCGCATGGACTTCCTTTATTCAAAATCAGTACTCCCTGTAAGGAGCTTCACCCTTGCTCTCAGCGGAAATGACGCACGCGCCATCTATGCAGAAGTCCTGCTATAAAAAAACTGCACCCTTTCAGGTGCAGCCTTACAATACTTGAAGCATCTATCAGAGAATATCATCAAGATATATCTCACATGCAACAACAGGCATCTCAACGCCCCATGATGTAAGAACCTGCGGATGAATCTCTCCAAAGCATCCTACTTCCTTTCCTCCTACGATTATCTTTGCTCCTCGTCCTGCAATAAAGCGCGGATCATCTGTAAGGCTTTCAAGCCTGTATTCCTTTCCAAGGAAGAACATAAGCGTTGATACGACACTTGAAGCATCATTGTAGCCTACAAGATTGTTTGAGGAAGAGAAGCCGAGAGTGTTCTTCGTGACCGTTCCGCTGTTGTCCTCACTGTCGCGGATACAGATCTTTCCGACTTCAAATATGTTATGAGGATATACTGCGTGCGCACTCATGCTCTCGCTCTCAAGAAGGGAAGGGAGAATGGACGGGCGCACCACTTCGTAGTTCTCGCTCATCGGGTTCATGATAAACACAGCCTTCTCATCGCTTACATGCATCCTGTCAATGTATTCCTTGCGGCTTCCTAGATAGTTGTAAATCATCTCCTGGTATCCAAGGCCGACAAGCAGGTCCTTCACCTTTCTTGATATCTCCTCTGCCTTGCTCAGTCTTCCTACTGTGAAATCCTTAGGCATGACAGGAGTGAAATTCATCAGTCCATGACCAATCATTATATCTTCGATAACATCGACTTCATGAAGGAAATCATTTCTGTATTCAGGACATCTGATTGTAATCTCATCGGCACAGATATCGCACTCTACACCCATGCGTTCAAGCGCTTTTCTGCACTGCTCATCAGACAGCGGCATTCCAAGCTTCTTCTCAACAGCCTTGACTGAGCATTTCTGAGTGCTCTGGAAATAATATGGGACAGTAATCTCCTTTCCATACTTTGTCTCTTTTGCAAAGCGGACTTTCACCGGAAGAATCTCAAAGCCCATGTCGCTCATGTCGCATGCAAGGATTGAAGATGCAAGAATGAGGTCATCGAGAATCGGACCGGAAAGCTCTACAAAGAGATTTCTGTCCCCTACCTCGACTGCTCCGATTCTTGCTGAATTGATTACAGGAGGGAATGAAAGAGTATCCCCGTTGTCATCATGAAGATAAGGGAATCTGTCAAATGATGACACGATGTGTCCGTATTCCTTTCCCTTCGGATGCTCAGAGCATATTTCTCTCAGGCTCATCATCCTGTCCATTCCAAGAGGAACGAATTTTGTTTCATCAGGATCCACTGCCTTGTAGTGGACAGGGTACTTTATCAGATCAGAGCGGTAGATTCCAAGAGCGATTGTCTTTCTCTTCCTTCCGAAATTGAAACATATCTTCTCCTGGCTCTGGATGAGAGAAAGCAGGATTTCCTCGCTTATCGGAGTCTCTGCAGTTGCGGCAAACCCGATCGAATAATCCCTGATTCCGAGTGCTGACTCATCATCAATCACCTCTCGCCCTTCACTGTCCAGGCTATTTTCTGCAGTGCTGAAGAAAGAATACTTCCTTATATTTCCGCTTTCATATGTGGAAAGAGCTCTTGCAACTCCGCTTGCAGACCATAAGTCAGGTCTGTTCGTGTCATTGAGCTCAATCTTGATTGTATCCCCATCATGGCCGTCAAGCTCTGCTTTGGCAACTGGGAAGATATCCACCAGCTCATCATCACTCATTCTCTTGCCAAGAAGAGAAAAGAACATGTTCTCATTAACTTCAATCTTAGGCATTATTTTCCCCTCCTGACTCTTACGCTGTCGATATCCGGAGTAAAGAGCTCACGGATATCATCAAGACCAAGATGCATCAAGGCCATTCTATCAATTCCAAGTCCCCATGCAAGGACAGGAACATCCACACCGAGAGCCTTTGTGACTTCTGGGCGGAAGATTCCGGCTCCTCCAAGCTCAAACCATCCGAGCTTAGGATGCTTGATATGCACCTCGATGCTCGGCTCTGTGAACGGGAAATAGCCGGGAACATACTTCACTTCCTCTGCCCCCGCAATCTCTTCTGCAAACATCTTCAGCAGTCCAAGAAGGTTCTTAAGGTTGACATCCTCTCCAAGCACGATTCCCTCTGTCTGATAGAAATCAGCTCCATGAGTAGCATCGACCTGATCATAGCGGAAACAGCGCACAATGCCGAAATACTTGCCGGGAACCTTTGCCTTTGTCAACTGATGGGCAGAAAGCACAGTACCCTGGCTTCTCAATACCTGACGCCTTGTGAACTCATGGTCGAACTTGTAGCCCCAGCCGCGGCTTCCTGTATTCCATCCATCCTCATGCGTCTTCGCAACCTGCTCAAGCCATGGCATCTCAATCTCCTTTGCATGCCTGGGCTCCTTGACATAATAGACATCGTGAATGTCGCGGGCAGAATGGAACTGAGGCATGAATAGAGCATCTCCGTTCCAGAACTCGTTCTCGACAAGCGGTCCGTCAAACTCTTCAAAACCAAGGGCAATCAGCTTGTCCTTTACCCATGAAAGATAATCCGCATACGGATTCTTTCTTCCAGGAATTAGCTTGCTGACAGGCCCGTCAACGCCATAGGGGCGGAAAGTTCCGCTCTTCCAGCTTCCTGAGACAAGCATCTCATGAGTAAGCTGCCCAAGCTCCTCTCCTGTTATATTCGCATCCAGAATCATCTGTTTTACTGATGATCCCTCGTCAGTCATTGAATATGTTATCTCCTCCCTTTCAGAAAGTTTGAAAGGAGATGTGGAAGCACCTCTTTTCTTGGCCATCTGGCTGATTGCTTTCTTCTCATCAGCAGAAAGCGTGCTCTCATCAATCTCAGCTGCCAAGGCTCTTTCCAGCAGGCTATGCTGGGCAACGATTTCAGAAGGCATCTGAGAGGTAATAAGCTCTGCCTTCCTCTCAGCATTCATGTGAGCAGCCTTCTTCTGTTGCAGAGCACCGAAAGAGGAACCTGTATCGCTGTTCTCAAGCCCAAGTGCCTCTGTGATTTCAGGAAGAGTATGAGGACCGTTTTCTTTGAGGTAATTGAAAATCCTTTCTACAGGCAGTCCGCTCTTCTCGCACTGCCTTCCGTAATCTGTTATTTCATACAATGTCTTTTTTACTCTGGAATCTTCTTTTATCAGATTCTTCTGAAGCAGCCAGGAAAAAGCCTGATTGCACTGTCCGACATTATATCCAAGCTCACTTATTATTCTCTTATTGTCAAAAGTCTCACCTAGAGAGACATGACGAAGCACCTTTACTTCCAAAGGATGTAATTTCTTTACATCAATATCCATAACTTCTCCTTGAGATTAAACATGGAAGATTATAGAAAGATTGAGAAAAAAGTTAAAGGGCAGAAAGAAGAGATACTGCCTTGATTCTCACTCTTTCCTTTACAGGGACAACCGCATTCTCAAGACTTTTTGCAAAAGGTATCGGCATATCCAGCGCACTGACTATCTCTATTTTTTTGCCAGCAAAATGCCGCGATATCATTGCGGCAACAGTTGCTCCTACAGAACCCGAGAATGGAGTGTCCTGGACTATCATGATCTTCTCGAATTTCTCAGCCTGGCTGATTATGGTATTCTCATCAAGCGGGCTTATCGTAGCAAGGTCAATGTATGTGATTCTGTCAGAGAAAGACTCTGTGGCATCAAGCGATGTCTGATAGGCATGGCTGTAGGAAATAAGAAGCATGTCCTTACCGCAGCCTGAAACAAATGCCTTCTTAAGAGGAAGGAATGTATTGCTGTCTCCTGCCTGGCCTTCTGTGTCATAGAGCCCCTTATGCTCAAAAAACAGAACCGGGTTATTCTCACGCACAGCGCTCTTTAAAAGAGCCTTTGCGCTGAAAGCATCAGATGGGGCAACTACAATCAGTCCCGGTGTATTCAAGAACATTGCCTCGATATTGGCAGTATGCTGGCTTCCATGTCCGGTGCCGCTTCCAATCGGAGCGCGGTATACAAGAGGAACAGAAAGCTGGCCGGCGGACATGAAATATGTCTTTGCTGCATGGTTTATAAGGCTGTCAGATGCAAGGGTTGAGAAATCCGCATACATTATCTCCACAACCGGATGAAGATTCATCATGGCAGCTCCTACTGCAAGGGAAGTAAAGCCTTCCTCGCTGACAGGAGTCTCAAGAACTTTCCCCGGATGTTTGCTGTAAAGATCCCTTGTCACTGCAAAACATCCGCCATATAACCCGATATCCTCTCCAATCAGATAGGCATCATTGTCCTCAGAAAGGATTTCATCAAGGGCCTCATAAATTGCATTTCTGTATGTTGAAGGGTGCGTTTTTCCGCTCTGGCAGTCCTGAACAGCAGAAGGTGAGAATACAAGATCCTCAGCCTCCTTCAGGCTCAAAGACAAGCCGCGCATCCTATATGCATCCATATAGGCTTTATCGACTTCTGCCCTGACATTGGCTCTCAGAAGAGATATATCCTCATCTGATGCAAAATTATTTTCTATAAGATATTTTTCATAGCGGGTAATCGGATCCTTTTTTCTCCACTCTTCCTCTTCCTCCCGGCTGCGATAGATGCACTTGTCACTCTTGCTGTGCCCGCACATCCTGTATGTCTCGATCTCGACAAATGCCGGCTTCCTGGCTGCAATTATATACTCTCTTGCGCTTTTCACTTTCTCAATGACATCAAGCACATCATTTCCATCTGCCCTGAAATATCTTATTGAATATGCATCAGCACGTTTTCGCATATCAGAAGTGCTGAGCATACGGCTACTTGAAGCGCTCATGCCATAGTGGTTGTTTTCAAGATAGAACAGAACGGGAATATTCCATACTGATGCTATGTTCATGCTCTCATGCACAGCACCGCGGCTGGTTGCCCCGTCTCCGAAAATGGCAACTGCAATATTGCCCTTGCCTTTTTTATCAAGAGCGAATGCGATACCGGTGGCAAGAGGAACAGAAGAGCCTACAATTGCACTGCTTCCTGCATTGCATGTGCTCACATCGCTCATATGCATAGAGCCCCCTAACCCCTTGCACAGCCCATCCTTTGAACCGAAGAGCTCACTGAACATCTTCCTTATATTGCTTCCCCTGGCCACATTGAAGCCGTGGCAGCGGTGAGTCGGGACTATCCAGTCCTTATCATCAAGGGCGGCGACAAGCCCTGTATGGCTAGCTTCCTGACCTATATTCAGATGCGTTGTTCCATAAAAAACACCATCCCTGAACAGCTTTTCAACCTTCTGCTCAAAGAATCTGGATAAAAGCATCTTTTCCAGTATGTCTATTTCAGTCATCCAAGCGGATCTCCAGTCCGTTAATTTACTTAACGATATTACCCATATAACGGATATGTCAACCAAAAAGTCTTTTCTTAATTATCTGCAGACAAGCCGACTTTGATAGTCTAAATGAATCTTGAAGCAGGAACACTGAAGATTTCAGAAAGCTTCTTTGCCATCATCCTGCTGATTGGCTTCCTGTCATTCTCAAGATTGGATATGAATTGTTTAGTGGTTCCAAGCATCTTAGCAATCTCAGGCTGCGTTAGCCCGTTAAGCTTACGATAAAAACGCAGAGTACGGCCGGGAGTATTCTTCTCCGCTTCCTCCTTGTACCATTCCATATCCTCCACATTCATCATATCCTCTTCTTCAATCTTCACGTTATCAGGGCCATATTCAGAGACAAGACTCTGGATAAGTTTTTTAGGAACATCCCCATTCAGAGAGAACTCAGTACGGGGCCTTTTCACGACTACCAACATACTCCACCTCCACAATCAGCTTCCCTTTCTCGCTCCTCCAGCATGCAACCCATCAATAGGCAAGATGACAATGGTAGGTATTCTCGCCAAGCTTGCTGTAGTTGTGGTACCTAGGCTGTACTGGACCTGAAGTCTTGATATCTTCAACAAGGCGATAAAGCGTTTGCTTCGCATTGGACGGCATCTGCCTAATGACCTTATTGAACTTTCCAGACATCCGGACTTCGTATTTCATACCTTTAGAGTAATATATTATAGATTACTTTTCACCTTATCCAAATGCATTTTCAGCCATTTCATATTACCAATATAACGGATATGTCAACCAAAAAGTCTTTTCTTAATTATCCATTTCAGATAATATCTTTCCTATAGGAGAAATCGATGAGTTCATCCCTTGCACTGCCGCCTCTTACAGAGGATCTTAAGCAGGTTTTAATTGATGCAGACACAATCAGCAGGCGCGTAACTGAGATAGCAGGATCAATCAACCGTAAATATAAAGATGAGAAGGAGCCGCTTGTACTTGTCGGAGTGCTCAAGGGCTCCTTCATATTTTTATCCGATCTTGTAAGAAAGCTGGACATTCCTCATGTTGTTGAATTCATTGCCATATCATCCTATGGCAACAATGGAAGCCAGCAGGGCGAAGTCAGAATGATAATGGACACCAGAGAGAGTCTTATGGGAAAGAGGGTCCTGATTGTCGAGGATATCCTTGACAGCGGCAACACGCTTTCCTATCTTATCGAGCTTTTCAAATCAAGAGGCGTCAAGAGCATAGAGACTGCAGTATTTCTTGACAAGCCGGAGCGCCATAAGGCACATGTGGACATCCAGTACATGGGATTCACAATCCCGGATGTCTGGGTTGTCGGCTACGGTCTCGATTACAAAGAAAAATACAGAACATTACCATATATTGCAGAAATGTACCCCGTCAAATAAGGAGAGGAAGATGGCAGAAGAAAAACTATATGTTTCCTACAACACAGTCCACAAGCTCATAAAGAAGCTTGCCCAGCAGATAAAGGATTCAGGCTTTGATCCGGATGTCATTGTCGCTATCGGAAGCGGAGGATTCATACCGGCAAGAATAATAAAGACATTCATCAATCGCCCTATCTATGCAGTCGGCATTTCCTACTACGGCATCGATCACAAGCATCGTGAGCATCCTACAAAGATTCAGTGGATTGATGAGGTCCAGGTACAGCTTAAGGGAAAGAAAGTGCTCCTGATTGATGAGGTCGATGATACAAGAGCAACTCTTGCATACTGTGTCGGTGAGCTTTTAAGCTACAACCCGGAAGAGATAGCTGTTCTTGTTCTTCACAACAAGCTGAAGCAGAAGGATGTAGAATTCCCGCCAGAGATAAAGAGATATTATCCAGCACTGGAGATTGAGGATATGTGGATCAAATATCCCTGGGATGCGGATGACATTGACGAACAGGAAAGACTTGAAAAAGAGATGTTCGACAGAATGAGCAAGGAAGGGAGGAAACTCTTTGTATGAAAACCAATGTAAATGCAGTTGTCGGAATACAGTACGGGGATGAAGGAAAAGGACGAATTGTTGACTTTCTCGCACAGAATGCTGATATCGTAATCAGATATCAGGGAGGGGATAATGCAGGGCACACTGTGATAAACGAGTACGGCAAATTCGGCCTTCATATCCTTCCTAGCGGAATCTTCAATCCGGAGACCATGAATATTGTCTCTGCTGGAACTGTTGTAAACCTCAACACCATGCACGCAGAGCTTGAGGAAATCAGGAAGAAGAGCTCACTTGAGCTTGACAACATATTCATTGACGAAAGGGCTCACCTGATTATGCCGTATCATCAGGATCTTGACGGAGCTGAGGAACTGAAGAGAAGTGACAGCCAGAAGATTGGAACGACAAAGCGTGGCGTCGGCCCATGCTATACGGACAAAGCTGCAAGAATCGGAATAAGGGCTGTCGATCTTCTTGATGAGGAATACCTTGAGATGAGACTCAAGGCACTGCTTCCGAAGAAGAACAGAGAACTTGAGTACTATGGCCTTGCTGTGTACAAGCTTGAAGACCTCATGGCTCTCTGTGCATCATGGAGAAAGGAATTCGGAGACCATATAATTGACACAGTTCCGGTTGTGCGCGATGCAGTTGAAAGCGGCAAGCAGGTCCTTCTTGAAGGCCAGCTCGGAATAATGAGAGATAACGACTGGGGAATCTTCCCGTACACTACAAGCAGCAATCCGACGGTATCGGGCGCCTGCAACGGTGCTGGAATTCCTCCAAGAGCTATCAACAGAGTCTTCGGTGTAGTCAAGGCCTATACAACAAGCGTAGGTGGAGGTCCGTATCCTGCAGAGCTCTTTGATGAAGACGGGAAGAAACTCAGGGACATAGGACATGAGTACGGAGTCACTACAGGCAGACCGCGCCGATGCGGCTGGTTTGATGCAGTGAGCGCTGACTATTCATGCTATATGAACGGAGTTACAGACCTTGCCCTCACAAAGCTTGATGTGCTCGACACATTCAAGGAAATCAAAATCTGCACAGGCTATATGATTGACGGCCAGTACTACAACTACCTTCCTGAGACAAGAATGCAGGAAAGGGCAAAGCCAGTTTATGAGACACTCCCTGGATGGATGGCAGACACAACAGGATGCAGGACATTTGAGGAACTTCCGGAGAATGCGAGAAACTATGTTCTCCATATCGAGAAGCTTCTTGGAACCCATATCACATACGTTTCTGTCGGTCCCGAAAGGAACCAGCTTATAGAAAGATAACATGAGAGAAGAAAGCTATATAAAGAATCCTGAAATCTTTTCAGTCAGCAGGGCACCGCACAGTGCCCTGTTTGATGCTTATGGAGAAAGAACAGAGCATATAAGCCTGGATGGCAAATGGAAGATCAGATATTTTGAAAGTATCAGCGCCTTTGATGAAAGCTGTCTGGAAAATGACTATGATGTATCTGCTCTTCCTGAAATAGAGACTCCCTCTGTCCTTGAGCTCAACGGATACGGGCAGATGCAATATGTCAACACGCAGTATCCATGGGACGGCAAAGAAAGCCTCACCCCTCCGGAAGTAAGCAGCGTCTGTCCTGTTGCAGCTTATTTCAAGGACATCAGTATTAAGACTGCAGAAAACGCAATCATAACATTCTATGGTGTTGAAAAGGCATACAGCCTCTATGTCAACGGAGTGTTCTCCGGCTACAGCGAGGACACATTCTCTGCCCATCATTTTGATATATCATCACAGCTTAAAGAAGGCGTGAACAGGATTGCTGTCCTTGTCTTTAAAAACACAAGCGCATCCTGGCTTGAAGATCAGGATTTCTGGAGGCTCTCAGGCATATTCCGCCCTTCTGAGATAGTCCTGCATCCAGATGGATACATTGAAGATGTGAAAGTCGAGACCAATCTTGAAGATGGATACAGAAAAGGCACTTTGAAAGTCTCTGTAAAGACAAAAGCTGAGCGTGTAAGACTTGAATGCGGGGAAATATCTGCCGAGGGGGAAAAATGTGCAGAAATTTCTATTGAGAATCCCCTGCTCTGGTCCGCAGAAAATCCAGTTCTTTACGCTCTTAAAGTGTCTGCTTTGTCTTGTGATGGAAAAGCAATCGAGAGCGTTGAGCTAAAAGCCGGCTTCAAAGATGTGAAGATAGAAAACGGAATCCTTAAATTAAACGGAAAGAGAATCGTGTTCCATGGAGTCAACAGGCATGAATGGAATGAAAAGACAGGAAGAGCAATCACATACGAGGACATGAAAAAAGATATCCTCATAATGAAGAGGAACAATATAAACGCTCTTCGTACAAGCCATTATCCGAACAGAAAAGAACTCTATGATCTTTGTGATGAGTATGGAATCTATCTGATTGCCGAGGCGAATTTGGAAACTCATGGAACATGGCAGAAAATGGGAAAGGTAGCTCCTGACAAGAATACGCTGCCGGATGATAACCCTCTATTTTATGAAGCGGTCCTTGACAGACAGAAAGCCAACTATGAGGCATTCAAAAATCATGTGAGCATTATAATGTGGTCCATTGGAAACGAGTCTTTCGGAGGAAAAACCCTTCAGAGCGCTCATGATTATTATCACTCAGTCTCCCCTCTTCCTGTGCATTATGAGGGAATATTCCACGACAGAAGATATAACGGGACAAGCGATGTTGAGAGCCAGATGTACACAAGGGTAAGCGGAATAAAGGCATTCCTTGAGAAAGACAGGAGCAAGCCCTTCATCATGTGCGAGTATTCCCACTCGATGGGAAACAGCAACGGAGGACTGATGGAATATATCCGCCTTGAGAGAAGCGATTCATCCTATCAGGGAGGCTTTATCTGGGATTTCATTGACCAGAGCCTCAATGAGGAAGGAAAGAAGCTCTATGGCGGAGACTACTATGACAGGCCCTCAGATTTCACATTCTGTGCCAACGGCATCGTCTATGCAGACAGGAAAGAGACAGCAAAGATGAGGGAAGTCAAGTATGCCTATCAGAATGCAGAGATAAACATAGATGAAGAGAAAATAGAAGTGATAAACCGCTATCTCTTTACCAGCCTCTCTGAGTTCGAATGTGAGCTTGAATATCTTGAAGAAGGCAGGAAAATAAAAGGAGAGAAGATTAATCTTGCTCTTGCACCCTCAGAGAAAACAGTTTTTCCAAATCCGTATAAGGGAAAAGAAGATGTTTCTTACTCAATCCGTCTTCTGATAAAGCTGAAAGAAGACACTTCATGGGCAGGAAAAGGGCACATTGTCGCTCATGGGGAATATTATCATATTGCGAAAACGAATCTTGTGTCTGAGAATGCTGCCGCAATATCAGGAGATGTGAATTACGGCTTTGAAGGCAAGAACTACAATGCCCTGTTTGACCGCACAAAAGGCCAGATAATCTCAATAAGAGCAAAAGGAAGAGAAGCGCTCAAATACATCCCGTATTTTTCTCTCTATCGCGCACCTGTCGATAACGACAAGGGAAGCAGTCTCTCATTCGAGTTTGCGCCTCTTCTTGCAGAAGGAAAGAGAGCAAGATATGAGAACAATAATGCCATACTCACTCTTTCTGATGTTGACTCATGCCATATAATGCCAATCAGCCGTAAAAATATAAACGCGCACTATGAATTCAAAGAGTCTTTCATCAAATGCACTCTGACATATAATGGTCCTGAGCGCTATGTCCCTCTCTTTGGAATGACTTTCATCCTTGATGAATCCTTCAGGAAGGGGAAATATCTTGGACTCGGGCCAGAGGCAAATGAGAGAGACAGGAAAGAAGGATCTCTCTTCTCTCTCTGGGACATAGATGCTTTTGATGCAATGGAAAGCTATCATGTGCCGCAGAGCTCAGGCTGGAGAATGAAGACAAAGAGGATAAACCTCTCAGGCCTTGTTTTCGAGGCTGAAAACGACATGGCCTTTTCGCTTCTTCCATACACAGAAGAAGAAATAGAGAGTGCTTATCACATGCATGAGCTTGGCGTGAAGAACAAGGTAGTCCTCACTCTTGCAAAAGACACTTCAGGAGTCGGCGGCGATGATTCATGGCTCAGCTGGCCGCTTGAAAAGGACATGTACAAAATCAAGGAAGGCGAAAGCTTCACTTTCTATATCTACCAGGAGGAATGATGTACGATCACGATACTTTTATCAGCCCGCTTACATGGAGATACGGATCAGAGGAGATGAAGAAGGTTTTTTCTGAAGAGAACAAGAGAAAACTGCTCAGGAGAATCTGGATTGCCCTTGCAAAAGCTGAAAGCGAATATGGCCTTGTAAGCAAAGAGCAACTTGATGAGCTTATTGAGCACAAGGACGATGTCGATATCAAGAGAGCAAGCGAGATAGAAAACGAGATTCATCATGATCTCATGGCAGAAATAAGGACGTATGCTGAGCAGTGTCCTAAGGCTGGCGGGATAATACACCTTGGAGCAACCAGCATGGACGCGCTGGACAATGCGGACATTATAAGATACAAAGAAGCCCTTGAGATAATAAGAAAAAAGCTTTCAGCCCTTATAGAAGAGCTTGCAAACAGGGCCATGGAATATAAGGACATGCCCACAATGGCATTCACCCATATCCAGCCTGCCGAGATAACAACAGTCGGCTACCGTCTTGCCCAGACACTCCAGGACCTTGCTGACGACTATGATGAGCTTGTTCATTTTTCAAACACAATCAGGGCAAAGGGATTCAAAGGTGCGGTGGGAACAGCTGCATCGTATGTGGAGCTGCTTGGAGAAAGCGCTGTGGAATTTGAGAAAAAAGCATTTGATGAGCTTGGACTGAAAACATTCACATGCTCTACGCAGATCTACACCAGAAAACAGGATCTGAGGATGACAGAAGTGCTTTCAAACATAAGTGCAACTCTCTACAAGTTCTCTCAGGATTTCAGGATACTCCAATCCCCGGTAATCGGTGAGTTCTCAGAACCTTTTGGGAAAAAGCAGGTTGGCTCTTCTGCAATGCCGTTTAAGAGAAATCCAATAAACAGCGAGAAGATAGACAGCCTTGCCCGCATAGTATCCTCTTCTTATTCAACTGCATGGAACAATGCCACTAGCACGATACTCGAGCGCTCGCTTGACGACAGTGCAAACAGGAGAATATATATTCCTGAGGCTTTTATTGCACTCGATGAGATGATTGCAACCGAAATAAAGATTGTCAGAGGCATGAACATCCATGAAGAGGCGATAAACCGCCTTTTGAAAAATTATGGAATATTCAGCGCGACAGAGCGGCTGCTGATGAGACTGGGGAAAAAAGGTGCTGACCGCCAGAAGATGCATGAGATAATCAGAGAAGAGTCCCTCAAGGCATGGGACAGCATCGCAAAAGGAAAGGAAAATGACCTCAAGAGCCGTCTTGCGGAGAATGCTGAGATCAAAAAGTACATGAAAGAAGAGGAAATCCTTGAAGCACTTGATGCATCGCGTTACACAGGTGATGCTTCAAGACGCACAGAGATGATCTGTCAGGAAGCGAAGATAAAATAATAGATTGCCATTCTCACAACACGTGTCAGGCTGACAAGCGCAACCTGGTGCGATGAGAGCTTCATAACACCTGCCGCCATGCATATTGCAGAAAAAGGCAGCGGGAATATTGATGCGATGAGAACAAAGCCCACCCCATATTTATCTATTGTAGCGCCCCATTTCTCATGTGCTGTCAGCGCTGATCGATTTACAAGAGGAATCTTTACAAGAAGACGGCCGATATAATACGCGCTTATTCCTCCCAGTGCGCTTGCTGCACTGGATGCAAGGATTGCCTTAAACGGTCCGTACTGCACAAGCATCGGGAATGCGAACATCGGAGAAAGAGGCAGGATGAATGTGTCTGTTATCCAGATATAAAATGCAAGTGCGAATATTCCAAAATGATCATTGAAGATTGAAATGTAATGCTGAAATGTCTTCTCGCCTATGTAGCTCATCGCCCCGCGGAAGAGGAAAAAAGCAAGAACAAGGGGAATGCATCCCAGTATTATATAGATAGCGAGGCGGCGCCTGCTCATCGGTTTTCGTTTTGTATCACTACTCATAAATCTTTTTCCAGGGAAGAAAGCTCTTTCAGATTGATTACCTTTCCCTGATAAAAGCCGTTTCTCCCTCCGCCTTTGAGGACTCCTCTGCTTTTCAGAGTCAAAAAAACTTCATCTCTTCCCTTATAGATGAATCTTTCACCGTTTATGATGAAAAACTCATCATTACTCTTCTCAAGATGATTAATAAAACAGTCAAGGTCAAGAGCTGTGTAAACAATCTTCTTTCCCTTATTGCTTTCAAGAGCAGAAAGGGCAAGTCTGCTTTCAAGACTCTTTATTGTTTTCTTCATCGCTTCCGCCTCGTCCCTTCTTCTCTCGCTTTCACAAACGAGCTTCTCCAGCGGCGATGAAAGTATTGAGCAAAGGCTCTTTATCACAGAGTGCTCAACTCGGCGCATTGATACAGCTTTTTCAGAGACGAAAAAGTAAAGGCGCACATGATTTCTTATAATCTCGCTTTTGTCATAGCTGATTTCCTTGATTTCACAAGTAGATGCTACATGCACCCCACCGCACGGGACAACATCCACACCATCTATGAAAACAAGGGATATATCATCCCCGTCCACCTTTATGGATCTCCTAATCGGATATGCTGATGCTTCCTCTCGGCTCATCTCTTTTCTGAAGATTTTTCTTCCTTCACGGATTATGGAAGCACATTCATCCTCTACTTTTTCTATTTCATCCTCGCTGATAATCTCTCTGTCTGTCTCGATTGTCACAAAGCCGTCAGAAAGATGAACCGCAAGAGTCCTGATGCCAAAAGCATTATAAAGCACTGATGATATAAGATGCTGCGCTGAGTGCATCTGCATTGCCCTGTATCTGATCTCCCAGTCAAGTGAGAGGCAGCCCTTTTTCCCGACATAAAGGGATGATGTATCTGAAAATACATGCGCAGAGCACCCGTCAATCTTTACTGTGTCTGTTATCCTAAGACCATCAAATGTGCCCGAATCTCCGCGCTGTCCCCCTCCCTCAGGATAGAAGACTGTCTTGTCAAAGAACACATGATTGCCATCTATTTTTACAATCTCAGCTTCTGTGCTTCTTAGATACGGAGCACTGTAATACAGCTTCTCCTCTTTCATTTTTTCTTCTCCCCCTTCATTTTCGCAACTGGAAGCTTCAGCCGCAGTTCATATCCCATGATTCTCATTGTGAATGTGAATATTGCTGTTATGAACAGCATCATATTCGCAGAAATGGGAGCGTAGTAATACAAAAGCACGTATATGATGGATCCAGCTATTGTTGCAGTGGCATAGAAATCTGAAGTGAACACCATGGGAATCTCCTTGCTGAACACATCACGGAGCATTCCTCCTCCGACTGCTGTGAACATGCCGCTCATGACCATTCCAACTGGGCCCACTCCAAGACTGGCCGCCTTGGCAACCCCGATAGCTGTAAAGACTCCTAGCCCCAGCGCGTCAAGATATATTATTATCGGCCAGGATCCTATCGTGTGCGGAGAAAGAAGAAAACAGATTAGTCCTGATATTATGCATACGATGAAATATGCGCTGTTGTTGAAAGCTGCTACAGGAGTGCTTCCGATTAAGACATCTCTCAGCATTCCTCCACCGCATCCTACAGTCACAGAGAAAAACAGAACCCCCAGGAGGTCCAAACGGTTCCTTATTCCTTTGACAGCGCCTGTTATGGCGAATATGATTGTTCCAAAAATATCGAAAAAAAAGATTACATCTTGGCTCATCAAGTGTAAGATACATCAAAGGAGTTCTTTTCTCAATGAAAGCAAGAAGATTGTTTCTTCTAATTCTCACATTAGCTGTCTCTTCTCCTCTTCTCTTCTCATCCCAGGCAGGAGCAGGAGTAGCGCTCTCATACAGCGAGAAGTTCTCCCCTTCTTTCTTCATTCACATGAACGCATCCGGCTTTGACATCCTCTACAGCCAGAAAAAAAACAGCTGTTTTGAAATCAACATCGAAGAAGAATTCAGAGCAAATGAAATCTTTGCTTTCACCCTTGGCTCCTATTTCAAGATGAACGGAGAATACGATGCAGCAGAAAGCGGAGAGTATTTTCTCCTTTCATTTGATTTCGATTATCTTGAACACCTCTACACTGACATAGACATAGGCTTAGGCTCCTCTCAGTTTTTTATGAAAGGCATGAGCGGCGCGACAACTGTCTCGCTTCTTCCATATTTCAGAGCCGAGGCAGGACTTGACTTCAGTTTTATCTCAGCAGGCGCATTCATCTCGACAAGCGAGAAGGCCGGCAGAGTCTTCCAGATAATAGCACATGCGGGTCTTGATGCATCCTTTACATTTGGCAGATGGAAGATAGCATCATATGCGTTCTTCTCTGTTTCCGACTGGTTCTCTAATAATGTTGTCAAGGAAATCTACGCATCTGTCTCTCTTTCCTACCTTTGGGGTGACATATGAGAAAAATTATTCTGTCCCTGCTCCTCTTGCTCCTGGTCTCCTGCTCTCTTGATTTGATTGGAAACAAGATAATAGTGCCAGAGGATGCTTTCATAATCAAAAAAAGTTACGAGGACAGGAGTAATGATGGAAGAATCAAAATCCTCGTGCTCTCAGATGTGCATGCAGATGCTAAGAAGGACAGAATCACGCATTATGAAGAGTCCCTTGAAGAGATGAAGGAGGAGATGAAGGATGCTGATGCCATTGTGCTTTTAGGAGATATCGTCTGCTCTCTTTCTGAAAGCTCAGGAAGAGATGCGCTTCTTTCATTCTTCAGGACTCTTAGAGAGAAGAACATATGTAATCTTCCTGTTTTTTATGTTCTTGGCAATCATGAGACAGACTCTCTTTCCTGGGAGAAAACAGAATCATATTTGAATGAGGTAGCCGGAGACAGGGAGAACAAGAGCTTCTATTATGCCTTTAAAATCAGCAACACGGCTTTCTATATATTGAACTCTGCATACAGGCTCTTCTCCTCTTCTCAGCTTGACGAGCTTGAAAAGGCGGTGAGCGTCAATGATGCTCAGTACTCTGTCTTTCTATCTCACATTCCCATTTTGTCAAATGCAGGCGACCAGAGCATGGGAGCCATGGTCGTTGAGGATACAGAAGAGAAAGCAAGAATTTTGAGGATTCTTGAAAAATGCGGGAATTCTGTATACCTTTCAGGCCATCACCATAGCGGTGATGATGTCATAGAAATCTCAGAAAGCGTTGCTCACTTCATATTCCCATCGAATGTCGAGGACAACTATCCTATTTTGACAAACAGTAGCGGATGCTGGTCTGTCTTCACCCTTGATGAGAAGAATTCCATCTTCGAAATTGAGGTGCACAGGGCAGAGGACAACAGCATAGAAAGAAAGTATTCTTTCTCTTTCCCATAGCTTTTCATTCGCCTGCTGTGATGTTATATTTCCTTTTATGGGAAAGATAAGAAGTGCGCTTGAAATAGCGCTTGAAAAGACAAAAGACATAACATTCGACAAAGAAGAATTTGAGAAAAAGGAAGAAGAAGAGAAAATAAGAAGGCAGATTGGCTCATACATGAGTGCAGATACTGCTGATGATGAAAAGCTTGAAGAGCTTTCTTCCATGGACAGAGAAAGCGTCAGAAAATACAGCAAAGCATACATTCTCACATCGCTGTCCCTCCCTTCTATGGAAGTTGCTGATGACCGCTATGAGAGGCTTATAAAGCTTGCATCCATCTCATTTTCAAAAGAGGCAGTTGAATTCATCTCAAAGATCACAGCCTTTTTAAAGCAGTATCCAGTTCATAAGAAAGACCTTGTTGAGAAACTTGAAGGCCAGCTTGAAGGCATGCTGCGAGAGAAAGAAGATGAGATAAGAGAAAAAACAGGACGAAGCATACACCTTTCCATTGAGGATGACAAAGAAAGCCTCGAGATAATAAAGAAAAACCTCGAGACTCTGGACAAACAGTACAATTCTACTTTGGAGAATGCGAAAAAGGAGCTTGAAGGCCTTTTATGACAAGGCATTCCTCATCCTCTCTCTGAGAGAGAGCCTATACTCCTCAAGATCCTCTATTTTCCTTCTGGCTACCCCGTCATCCATCGCGGCTTTCGCAACAGAAACAGCCTCATATTCAATTACACGCGGGTCAAATGGCTTTGGGACGATATAATCCCTGCCAAATGAGAAATGAGAGCCTCCGTATGCTTTCACAACCTCTTCAGGAACATCTTCCTTTGCAAGGCGGGCCAGTGCGAATGCCGCAGCCTTTTTCATGTTCTCCGTAATTGCTGTGCTTCTAGTGTCCAGTGCACCGCGGAAGATGAAAGGGAACCCCAGAACATTGTTTATCTGATTCGGATAATCGCTCCTTCCTGTTGCCATTATCACATCACTTCTGGTTTTAACTGCAGTTTCATACCTTATTTCAGGATCAGGATTAGCCATTGCAAAGACAATCGGAGATGCGGCCATCGAAAGAAGCATATCGGGAGTAAGCACATCCGGCTTGCTGAGTCCCATGAAGACATCTGCATCCTTTACAGCATCTTTGAGTGTCCTTGCTCTGCACTTTGAAGCAAACTCTCTCTTCTCTGCGCTCAGGTCTTCCCGCTCTGTGCTGATCACTCCACGGCTGTCAAGCATTATGAGGTTCTCCTTCTTCACACCAAGGGAGACGAACATGCGGGCACATGATATCCCGGCTGCCCCTGCCCCGCTTACGACAACACGTATTTCAGAAAGCTTCTTTGATGCTATCTCACATGCATTCATGAGTCCTGCAGATGCTATTATCGCAGTTCCGTGC
This sequence comes from Candidatus Ornithospirochaeta avicola, assembly GCA_019113245.1. Classification (GTDB taxonomy): domain Bacteria; phylum Spirochaetota; class Spirochaetia; order Sphaerochaetales; family Sphaerochaetaceae; genus Ornithospirochaeta; species Ornithospirochaeta avicola. Next base: position 25,440 of record DXHU01000019.1, on the reverse strand, counting down.
TGATCATCATGGAACACAGGAATATTCATCCTCTTTATAAGCTCTCTTTCTATTTTGAAGCACTCAGGCCCCTTGATGTCCTCAAGGTTTATTCCCCCGAATGTAGGCTCAAGGGATGATATTATCTCAATAAGATTATCCGGATCCTTCTCGTTTATCTCGATATCAAAGACATCGATGTCGGCAAAGCGCTTGAAGAGAACTGCCTTTCCCTCCATGACCGGCTTTGAAGCCAGGGCTCCTCTGTCTCCCAGTCCTAAAATTGCTGTTCCGTTGGATATCACGGCAACAAGATTCCCTTTGTTGGTATAAAGGTATGAATCCTCCTCATTCTGCTCTATTTTAAGCACGGGCTTTGCTACTCCCGGGGTGTATGCAAGCGAAAGGTCATCGCTCGTTCTGCATTCCTTTGTGGTCTTTATCGCTGTCTTGCCTGCAACAGGCTTGCTGTGGTATTCAAGTGCTCTTCTTTCCAAATCGTCCATATAATTCTCCTTTTTCAAGAATAGCATATGCTGCGATAATATTGAAAAACAAATTCTCATTAATTATACTCAAATGGTGAAAACTGAATATATTACTCCCAGAAAATGCGTTGTTTTCCTGTCAGATTTCGGACTTTCTGACGGTGCGGTATCTGCAATGCATGCTGTTGCAGATGATGTTAACGAGAGCCTCAGGATTGAGGATCTCACTCATGACATACCCCAGTTCAACATATGGGAAGCGAGCTACCGCCTGATACAGGCGCTCACTTACTGGAAACAGGGCACATGCTTTGTCTGCGTTGTCGATCCAGGAGTGGGAAGCGACAGGAAGAGCGTGGTGGCTCTCACTGAAAGCGGACACTATATCATAACCCCGGACAACGGCACACTGACACATGTTGTCCAGAGCATAGGAATAAAAGAAGTCAGAGAAATCAGCGAGGCTACAAACAGGCTCAAGAACAGCCAGCAGAGCTACACCTTCCATGGCCGCGATGTATATGCATACACAGCAGCAAGACTTGCAAGCGGAACAATAAGCTTTGAGCAGGTTGGTCCAGAACTGGACAAGAGGGATGTTGTATGCCTTTCAGTCCAGCCTGCTCAGAAAAAAGATGAGAGCATAATCGGCAACATCGACATACTCGACACAAGGTATGGCTCACTGTGGACAAACATTCCAAAAAGCCTTCTTGATGAAGAGGGTATCTGCTATGGAGACAGCCTGCTTGTAAGCATAGCCAATGCTGACTGCATCGTATTCCAGACAACGCTGAGGCTGTGCAAGAACTTTACAGAAGCAGCACTGGGAAAGCCGCTTTTATACATCAACAGCCTGCTTAATCTTGCAGTTGCTCTGAACCAGGGATCTTTTTCTTCTCACTACCACATCGGTACAGGAGAAGGATGGCATATAACAGTTATAAAAAGTAGAGGAGAGAAAAATGCAGAAGACATCTAATCTTTCACCGGTAAAGTTTGTTGTGCTTGTAGCAATCGGAGCTGCCCTTTATGGTCTTGGAGGACTGCTGAGCATTCCAGTATTTGCAAACACATATCTCAAGCCGGCAATGGCAGTCCTGGCACTCTGGGCTGCAATCTTCGGACCTGTCGTAGGATTCCTTGTAGGAATGATCGGACACTTTATCACAGACATGTGCTATGGATCAGTATGGTGGACATGGGCACTTGGAAGCGGGCTTGTCGGCGTAATGATCGGACTTTTCCCAATCATCACAAAGAAAAAAGTTGAAGATGGCGTATTTGAAGTAAAGGAAATTGTACTCTTCATAGGTCTCAGCTTTGTGGCAAACTTCATCGGCTATCTCATCTCAGCAATCCTTGATTATCTTTTCATGAGCGAGCCTCTTTCAAAGGTCATCACACAGCAGCTGATCACAGCATTCACAAACACAGTATGTATCGGAGTAATCGGAACAGCACTCATGCTTCTTCTTGCATCCAGATACAAGGCTGGACAGAACCTTGAGGAGTGATGATGATTGAGTTTTCCAGCTTCTCATTTACCTATAAAGGGCTTAAGAAACCAGTACTTAAGAATATAAACCTGAAGATTGAAGATGGGGAGAAAGTCCTTATTCTCGGACCTTCAGGGAGTGGTAAATCAACGCTGGGAAACGTTATCAACGGACTGATTCCTCACGCAATTGAAGGAAAATGTGAGGGATCAGTTACTGTTGAAGGTCTTGATGTCCTGAAAAACGACATCTATAAAATCAATGAAAAGGTCGGCACTGTGCTCCAGGATACTGACAGCCAGTTTGTCGGCCTTACTGTTTCTGAGGACGTTGCCTTTGCTCTTGAGAACCTCAGGAAGAAAAAGGATGAGATGGAGGAAAAGACAATGGAGGCTCTTTCTCTTGTGTCCATGCAGGACTACGCCTCATCTTCTCCTCAGGATCTCTCTGGAGGACAGAAACAGAGAGTAAGCCTTGCAGGTGTCCTTGTTGAAGAAAACAATGTCCTTCTTTTTGATGAGCCCCTTGCAAATCTCGATCCGGCAACAGGAAAGAAGACCATCCGCCTCATAGATGAGATTCATGAGAAAACAGGAAAGACTGTCATAATAATAGAACACCGTCTTGAAGATGTGCTTGAGATGCATATTGACCGTGCTGTAATGATTGTCTCAGGAGAGATTGTCTATAACGGCAGCATGAACAATCTTCTCAAAAGCAGTCTTTTAAAGGAAAACGGCATAAGATATCCCCTTTATCTTGAAGCCATGAACAAAGCAGGATGTGCTCTTGAAAATGAGTGCGTTGAATCCCTTAGCTCCATTGATCCATCCTGCTACAGGGAAAAAGTGAGAGCATGGTTTGAGGAAAACAGGGAAAAAGAGGAAAAAGAAGAAAGGCCGGTTCTTCTTGAAGTTGAGAATATATCATACTCATATGACGGAATAAAGAATGCTGTCTCAGACATCTCATTCAAGATTCATGAAGGAGAGATGCTCTCGATTCTTGGCAACAACGGAGCGGGAAAGAGCACTTTAAGCTCGATTCTCATGGGAATATACAAGCCGGATAAAGGAAAAATCCTTTATAAAGGCAAGGACATAACAGCCTACTCCATCAGCCAGAAAAGTAGCATCATAGGCTATGTGATGCAGAATCCAAACCACATGATCAGCCAGACGAAAGTCTTTGATGAAGTGGCATTCGGACTCAGGACAAGAGGAGTGGCAGAAGATGATGTCAAGAATACAGTGTCATCAGTGCTTGCTCTCTGCGGCCTTGAAAAAAAGGCAAACTGGCCGGTTTCCTCCCTTTCATACGGGCAGAAAAAGAGAGTCACCATAGCATCCATTCTTGTAATGAAGCCTGAAGTCCTGATTCTTGATGAACCGACAGCGGGGCAGGATTACCATCATTACACGATGATGATGGAATTCATCACAGCGCTTTCCAAGAGACTCAATCTAGCAATAATATTCGTAACACATGACATGCATCTTGCTCTTGAATACACTCCGCGTTCAATAGTTCTCTCCTCATCAAGACTTATAAAAGATGATGATACAAGCGCTGTATTCTCTGACGAGGAGGTATTAAAGAGAGCAAGCTTGAAAGAGACTTCACTTTTCACCCTTGCAAAGAATGCCAGCCTTGATGAGAATGCATTCATACGCACATTCATCGAAAGCGAGAAGAAGGAAAGAGAGAAGAACCTCTTTGAACGTGTCCCTCAGATTGTGATACCGGACAACATAAGAGTAGACAGGGTAAAGAAGAAAAAGAAGAAATTTGAGGAAGGAGAGAGAAAACTTAAATTTGGACTCTCTTACATTCCTCTTGAATCCAGGATACACAGTCTCAGCGGGCTGACAAAATTCATCTATATATTCTTTGGAGCATTTGTAAGCTTCACGACATTCGATTTAAGGATTCTGGCTGTCATGCTTGTCCTTTCGTGGACTCTGGTGTGCCTTACAAAGATTCCTTTGAAGATATTCAAGCCATATCTTATCCTGATGTCAGTGATGACAATCACAAACGACATATTCATATATCTCTTTTCTCCTAATCAGGGAACAATCTACATGGAGACAAGAACAGTGCTTTTAGGACCTGAGGGTTTCTTCTATTCTCTCACGTTGGAGACTCTATGGTATCTTCTGATTGTCACATGCAAATACCTTATACTCTTCCCTCTTGCGCTCACGTTCATATCTACAACGCATCCGGGAGAGTTTGCATCAAGCATCAACCGACTTGGAATAAGCTACAAGATCAGCTATGCCACTTCCCTTTCCTTAAGATACCTGCCTGATGTGATAAAGGAATATACTCATATATCCAATGCGCAGATGGCACGCGGAGTTGATCTCTCGTCTAACGTGGGCCCGATAAAAAGAGCAAAGGGGGTTGCATCCGCACTCGCTCCTCTCGTCATGTTCTCACTGGATAAGATTGACACAATTTCAAATGCAATGGCACTCAGGGGATTTGGAAGAAACAGGAAAAGAACATGGTACTCAGCAAAGAAGCTGAAAGCCGCTGACTGGGCTCTCATAATCTTCCTCTTTGCTCTATGGGCACTTGCTCTTTACATGCGTTTTGCAATGGGAATAAAGTTCTGGAAACCTTTCTGACAAAAAAAAAGCTCCATAAGAGGAGCTCTATAGGAGTCGAGCGGATTCGAACCGCTGAAAGACGGTTTTGCAGACCGTTCCCTTAGGCCACTTGGGTACGACTCCATGTGCTTTGAAAATTTAACAGAAAAGCCCAATATATTCAAGTGTTTCTTGACATAATGAGAAATTGGGTACAAATTAACAAAAAAAATGAGAGACCTTAGATATATTTTCTCCTATCTCGGAAAATACAGAAAAGATTTGTACATTGCAATTTTTCTGATCTTCATCGAAACCTGCTTTGAGCTTGTAATCCCCATGCTCATGGCATCGCTTATTGATGACGGAGTTGCCAAAGCTGATGTCTCATTCATGCTCCGTGACGGACTGCTGATGATAATCTGTGCTCTTCTTGCCCTGTTTACAGGCCTCACCTACGCACGCTTTTCATCGCGCGCCGCCTACGGTCTTGGTGCCAACATCAGAGAAGCAGAATACAGAAGGATACAGAGTTTCTCATTTTCGAACATAGACAGATTCTCATCTGGAAGCCTGATTACAAGACTCACAAGTGATGCAACAATAATCCAGAACGCGATAATCGGAGGACTCAGGCCTCTTGTCAGAAGCCCGGTAATGCTCTTTCTTGGCATCTTCTTCTCATTCCAGATGAACGATGACCTTGCGCTTATATTCCTTGTAGTCGCACCTGCCCTTGGCCTCATGCTCTTCTTCATAATAAAGACAATAGCACCGCGCTATGAGATAACACAGAAAGCTCTTGACAAGCTGAATGAGGTTGTCGAGGAGAATCTAAGGGCCATAAGGACAGTAAAAGCCTTTGTCACTGAAGATGAGGAGAAGAAGAAATTCTATGCTGCAAATGACAAACTTCGCGACATAACGGTCAACACAACACGCATTGCAGTTCTCAACCTCCCTGCATTCCAGAGCGTGATGTATATCACAATCGTGATGATAATGCTCTTTGGAGGCCGGATGATACTCTCAGGAAGTCTCACTGTCGGCGCACTGACCGGCTTTTTAAGCTATGTATTGCAGGTGCTGAACTCCCTTGTCATGTTCTCAAATGTCTTCCTGCTTCTTTCGCGAAGTCTAACATCAAGCCACAGAATCATGGAAGTGCTGAAGGAAGAAAGCACAATAAAGAACAGAGATGATGCAGAAAAGAATATAGACAGATATGACATTGCGTTTGAAGATGTCTATTTCAAATACTCTGAAAGTGCAAAGGAATACACTCTTTCAGATATCAATCTAAAAATAGAAGAAGGAAGCACTGTCGGCATTCTCGGCCAGACAGGAAGCGGCAAGAGCACTCTCGTGCAGCTTATAAGCAGGCTTTATGATGTCAGCAAGGGATCAATAAAGATAGGAGGAAGGGATATCAGGGAATATGATATCACAGCACTGAGGGAAAACATCGTTACAGTCCTGCAGAAGAACACTCTCTTTTCCGGAAGCATAAGGGACAACATACGCTGGGGAAAGATGGATGCCAGTGATGAAGAGATAATAAATGCCTTGAAGAAGGCTGATGCATACTCTTTCGTGATGGGTTTTCCGCAGGATCTCTCAACTGATCTTGAACAGGGAGGAGTCAATGTATCAGGAGGACAGAAACAGAGGCTTGCCATTGCCAGAGCCCTTATAAAGAATCCACGCATTATAATCTTTGATGATTCTCTTTCTGCAGTGGATACAAAAACAGAGATGACTATAAGGGCAATTCTTAAGCAGATAGAGAATGCTACAAAGATCTTCATCTCACAGAGAATCTCAACTGTAATGAATTCAGACATGATCGTGGTCCTTGACAACGGAAGGATTGCAGATATCGGTAATCATGATGAGCTGATCAGGAATTCCTCCATCTACCGCGAGATTTACTCATCACAGCTGAAGGGAGGTTTCAATGGCTAGAATATACTCAGTCAAGCGTGCAAAGAACCTCCGCTACACACTGAAAAAACTATTTTCATACCTGGGACACTACAAAGGCCTGCTTGCACTTGTGGCCATTCTTGTAATCATAAGCGATGTGTGCAACATAATGGGCACATATATGATAAAGCCCATCGTCAACTCCCTTTTGGAAACAGGAAGCTGGCAAAGTCTGATAAAAGGGGTGATAGTCACAGGATCAATCTTTGCCTGCGGAGCAATCTCTGCCCTGCTCTATTCCCAGATCATGGCAAGACTTGCCCAGAAAGTCGTCTTTGATATAAGAAATGATCTTTTCGCTCATATTGAGACCCTTCCGCTCAAGTATTTCGACTCACACCAGAGCGGAGACATAATGAGCTATTTCACAAACGACATAGATACAATTTCAGATGCGCTCAACAACAGCTTCTCATCTACAATAAAAAGCGGAGTGCAGATAACTGGAACCCTGATAATAGTGTTCGTCCTCAACTTCTCACTCTCACTCATTGTCCTTTTAAGCTATATCGCGATGTTCCTTTACATACGTTACAGCGGAAAAAGGAGCAAGCTTTATTACAGCCGTCAGCAGAAAAAACTTGCTGATCTTGACGGCTTTGTCCAGGAGATGATTGAAGGAGAAAAAGTTATAAAGGTATTCAATCACGAAAGTGAAAGCATCAAGGACTTTGACGTGAGGAACAAGGCCCTTGAAAGGGAGGGAGAAAAAGCGCAGGGCTATGCACTGACGATGATTCCCGCTGTCGTGAGCATATCATATTTCAATTACGCAATTGTCGCGCTTCTTGGGGGTTTCATGACGCTTCGCTCTCTGATGGACCTAGGAAGCCTCTCGACCTATCTTGTCTTCGTGCGCCAGACTACAGGACCTATAAACCAGTTCACACAGCAGTCCAATTTTCTGCTCTCCTCACTTGCAGGCTGCGAGAGAATATTCGAGGCCATGGATGAAATCAGTGAGATAAACGAAGGAAAAGTGAGCCTTGTAAATGTACTGAAAAAGGATGACGGCCTATTGGTGGAAACAGGAAAAGCCACAGGATGCTATGCATTCAAAGACGGAGAAAATCTCATTGAGCTCAAAGGCGATGTCAGATTCAACAATGTCTCATTCTCCTATGACAAGAAAACAAAAGTACTTAATGACATAAGCCTTTATGCAAAGCCGGGAGAGAAAATAGCATTTGTCGGCTCAACAGGAGCGGGCAAGACAACAATTACGAATCTTATAAACCGTTTCTATGACATAGATGAGGGTGAGATAACATATGATGGTATCGATATAAGAAGAATTGAAAAGAGCGCGCTCAGAAAGACCCTTTCCATGGTCCTTCAGGATACCCACCTCTTTAGCGGAACAATAAGGGACAACATAAGATATGCATGCCCTGATGCAAGTGAAGAGGATGTGGTAAATGCTGCAAAGATAGCAAATGCGCACAGCTTCATAACACGTCTTCCAGACGGGTATGACACAATGATCCATAACGACGGAGCAAATTTGTCAAGCGGCCAACGTCAGCTTATAGCCATCGCAAGGGCCAGCATACTGAATCCTCCTGTCCTCATTCTTGATGAGGCCACAAGCAACATCGATACAAGGACTGAGGATCTGATAGAAAAAGCCATGGACCGTCTGATGGAAGGAAGGACTGTATTTGTCATTGCCCACCGCCTGAGCACAGTTAGGAACAGCAACGCAATCATGGTTTTAGAGCACGGCAAGATCATAGAACGCGGCACTCATGATGACCTGTTAAAATATCATGGGCTGTATTATAATCTTTATAAAGGTCTATTTGAGTTGGAGTGATATCGTCAAGCACCTGACAGGATAAACCCGTAGGCTTGCAAGAGCCTTGCTTGATCAGCCCAGGTGATGAGGTTTCGGCCTCTGAACCACGTTACCGGCGAATACATAGGCACTCCGGAGTGTCGTTTCAGCTCCGGACTCTGCGGCATGCGGTTAAACAGCTCTAACAGGTAGGAGCAGTGCCGTATGCATCAAACCGCCGGATAACATCGGCTCGGGACGGCCGGGAGGAAGACCCGGCGACCCCGGCGTATGGGGAGGCCTTCTAAGAGGCGAATTGCATACGCAAGGAGAAGAGAATTGAAGGTATTTGTGCTTTCAAGAGATGGCAGACCACTGATGCCCACCACTCCATGCAGGGCAAGACACCTGATCAAAGCCGGAGAGGCCGAAGTGGTGAAACGGACCCCTTTCACCATCAGTATGCTCATAGAGACGAGCGAAGGAATCAAGAATGTGACGCTTGGCGTCGATGCGGGTTCGAAGCATGTCGGGCTCTCAGCCTCTACCGAGAAGGAGGAGCTTTTCAATGCCGAAATGACATTGCGTGACGATGTTCCTCAGCTTGTGACTGCACGTCGGCAGTCGAGACGTGCACGCAGAAGCCGTCTTCGCCACCGCAAGCCTCGCTTTGACAACAGGAGAAGGCCAGAAGGCTGGCTCACGCCGACGATGGAAGCCAAGGTTCGAGCACATGTCAACGTCATCGACGATGTCTGCTCTATCCTGCCAGTCTCGAAGATTGTCGTCGAGACGGCCTCTTTTGATATTCAGAAGATCAAGAATGAGGATATCGGAGGCAAGCAGTATCAGGAAGGCGAGCAGCTCGGCTACGCGAACGTCAAGGCATATGTGAAAGCACGTGACGGGTTCACATGCCAGTCCTGCGGCTCTCATGAGCACCTTGAGGTCCACCACATCATCCAGCGCAGGGATGGCGGTTCCGACAGACCAGCGAACCTCATTACGCTCTGTGAGAAATGCCATACGGACCACCACAGCGGGAAGAGACCGCTCGACATTCCCTTCCCAGAAAACAGAGGTTTCAAGAGTGCAACGGATATGTCCACGATGCGCTGGTTTCTCCTCGACAAGCTCAATACGGCTCATCCGGACATCCCAATCGAGCAAACCTATGGGTACATCACGAACTGGAACAGGAACAAGCTCAAACTGGAGAAGACGCATGTCAACGATGCCTTCTGTATCGCCGGGAACTTCGATATCGACAGAACAGACGAGTCCTTCAGAATCTTAAAGCTCCGCTGTCACAACAGGCAGGTAAACAAGACGAACAAGCTCAAGGGGAACAGATGGAAGGCCAACCAGGCTCCGCGTCTCATAGGAGGGTTTTGCCTGAATGACAAGGTCATGTTCAAAGGACAGCTCTGCTTGATACACGGAAGGAGAAGCTCGGGCTATTTCGACATCAGGAAGCCTGACGGCACCCGAGTCCATCCGTCAATCCATTACAGAAACATCATGCTCGTCGAGCATACAGATACAAGACTCTACTACAAGGAGGAGGCGGTTCATCCTTCAGCACAAGGCTGAAGGTTTCCCCGCCAAAGGTTTCATGAAAAAACTTTTTATCCTCATCCTACTTGTTTTCTCATCAGTCATCTCTCTTTCTGCAGTCACGATGACATCAGTTGGAGCAGATGTAGCATATTCCACAATTTCCGGAAATGTGGAGATGGGAATATTCACAAAGACAACAGCCGGGGGAAGCATCTCAGGAGGAAAGTCCAGTCTTGGACTTGCAACAAGAAGCGACATAACATTCTCTCTTCCAAAAGCAGAATATCTTTCTGTCGGAGCAATTGTCGGAATAGGAGGAGATTACTGGATAAACGACAGGTCTGCTATTAATTTCACGCTGGGACCCTCAGTATTCATCTCTTCAAGAATCAAAGATGACGATAATTATCCTATTGGTGTTGGAGGAGGCGTGGATCTATCCTACTCTTTCTACTTCGATGACTGGAAGAGCATGGCAGTAGAGACAGGAATGGTGAATTATTTCATAGCAAGCATATACGAAAGCAGGGACACAGAATTCAACTACTACGGATCCTTCTACTTCTCAATGATCTTCCGTTTCGGGGACAGCAGTCCAGCCTATTTGCCCTACTATTATTACTGAGTTTTCCTTGCAAGATGGCATCTCTCCTTTATACTGAGTATTAAGGAGAGTTTTTTATGACTGAAAAAGAAAAATTCCTTGATGCATATAAGGACTGTGTCTTTGTTGATTTTGACCGTCTTGAGCGCTTCATGAAGGAAGCTTTGATGGCTGCCGGCGTTCCGAAGGCAGACAGTGAGATAATTGCTGATGTTCTTATTGAATCGGACAAGAGAGGCATAGACAGCCACGGAATCGGAAGACTCAAGCCGATTTACATCGACAGAATCGACAAAGGAATAATGAATCCTGTCACAGAAATAGAAATAGTAAAGGAAACTGAAACAACATGCGTGCTTGACGGGCACAACGGCATGGGGCATGTGGTATCTTTCAAGGCCATGAAGATGGCAATAGAGAAAGCTAAAAAGCATGGCATTGCAATGACTGCTGTGCGCAACAGCAACCATTACGGAATTGCAGGATATTATGCCACGATGGCAACTGATGAAGACATGATAGGAATCACAGGAACAAATGCCCGCCCTTCAATTGCCCCCACTTTCGGGGTAGAGAACATGCTTGGCACAAATCCGCTTACAATAGCTCTTCCCACCAATGATCCGTTCCCGTTCGTGCTTGACTGTGCAACCAGCGTCAGCCAGAGAGGAAAGATTGAAGTATACGGCAGGGCCGGAAAGGAACTTCCCCCTGGATGGGTCATCGATGAGGAGGGAAAGACCAGGACAGACACAGAAGGTGTTCTCAGGGACCTGACTCTCGGCAAGGCCGCGCTCACACCTCTTGGAGGGCTTGGAGAGGAAACTGGAGGCTACAAGGGCTATGGATATGCCACAGTGGTGGAAATACTCTCTGCGGCCCTCCAGGATGGATCTTTCATGAAAGCTCTTGGAGGAAAGGATGAGAAGGGAAAGGATATTCCCTATCCTCTCGGACATTTCTTCATCGCGGTAAACCCTGAATTCTTCCTTGGCGCTGCTGTGTTCAAAAAAATAAGTTCAGCAATACTTTCTGATCTCAGAAACAGCAGAAAAGCCCCCGGAGAAGAAAGAATATATACTGCGGGAGAGAAGGAGTACATCGCAAGAACACTCAGAAGCCAGTATGGATGCCCTGTTCCAGAAAGCCTTCAGAAGGTCATAAAGACGCTCACAGCGCGGTATGGCCTTGAGGATGACTGGCCCTTCTAGGTGCCGAAAACGATGGAAGAAAGCTTCTTCATTATTCTGAATCTTGTATCACAGGGGACAAAGAGGCTGCTCTTTGTCCTTTTGAAGAAGAATCCGTCATCCTGTACTTCTTTTGTGGAATAACCAAGTCCCATTCTCGGATTGTCATAAGGGCAGTATGCTGATGCAAAATAGAAAACAAAGCTGCTTTGAGGAGGGATTGTGAGATTTCTGGTGCCCTTCGGCCCCCAGTTGAATCCAAGAGAAAGAGAATATACCTGACTTACCCCTCCATCCCATAGTGCCCACGGGGAATCGAAACGCCCAAGATAGTTCTGTGTTATCGCAACATTCGGGAAACATGAGGAAGGCGCGAAATTTATGAACATCTGCTGAGTTCTGGGATTCATCATCAGAAGATATGACACATCCTGACTCTCATTTGTCTTTCCGATTATATAATCATATGTACCGGTGGGTGGCGGAAGATAGGATGCATCGCAGATTCCCCCGCTTGCAAGCGGAGCATGCTTCAGATCATCAAAGATGCGCGATGCCATATAACGGTTTCTCGCAAGCTCCCTCCTTGCCTTCTGGTAGGCAGAGAAACTTCTTGCATTACAGTCGATGACACACCCTGTTTCCAAAAAAGGAGATGAGAGCATGCTGTTGAATGACGGAGAGGTCTCAAGAGCCTGATCAGGAGAGAGATTTGTCGCCTTTATCGCACTGTAGATGGCAGGATGGGAAGGAAGAAGAAAATCCAGGCGTTCAAGACGGTAATGACACGATTCCATCCTGCTCTTCATCTCAGAAAGCAGCCATACACCGCCATACTCTTCCTCTGTCCCGTACTTCCTGACAGTCCAGTATGTATTGTTGCTCGTGATTATATCCTCACTCGGATAAGGAAACGTGAAATAGCTTCCTCCCGCCTGATAAAGCGTCTGCTTGTTCTGGTACCATGATGCATTCTCATCAGAAAGAACCCCAGATGAGAATCCTCTGAAATAAGGCATGCTGAGTGCATTTATCCTCGCACCTCCCACAGACTGAGAGGAAAGCTCCAGCATTACCGAACCCTGATCTTCGATAACCGCTGTTATGTAATCGTTAGCCATATATGTGGCATTTCTACCTTCCCAGAGAGGAAGTCTTCTTATATCCATGAAAGTATTATATAATGAATTCATGATTAATGTAACAAAAGACTGTACTTTCATACTGAGTACAAGAAATTATACATACTCATTTTTCCGCACAGATGAGGGAGAGCTTAAAACACTCTATGCAGGAAAGAAAGCCGATAACGAAAGCCTGAAGAAAACAGACAGAAACAACAGCTACGCAGAAGAAATAAATCTGCCTGTCATCTTTGATGGAAGCTGCCGTTTTTCCTACACAAGCCACAGCCTTTCTGCAGGCATCAGGAGAATGAGGAAATATTATTATCCTCAGGCAGTCATGGCTGACACTGAAAGCGAGAGCCTTGTCATCGAGGGAGAGATTAAAGAAGGCATTAAAGCAGAGATAATATACACAGTCTTTCCGTCCCTGGATGCGATTTCCAAAAGAATGATTATAAACAGCAGCAGAAAAGAGCATGCCTCATTGCTTGTCTCCTCTTCATTCAATATCCCCGCGTCTTCTTTTTCCTACATAGACAGAAACAATGAGAAAAAAGGCAGCATTTCTGAGTCTCAGACACTTGCATTCGAGTCCCAGATAATCAGAATGCATGATGATGAGACATCATACATAATTCTTCCGCTGTACAATCAGAGCATTTCAAGCATTGAAAAGAAAGAAAGATGCATGAGTGTATCTGCATCCGTATTCAAATCCTTTGAATTGGAGGGAGAGCTGGAACTTCCCGAGACTGTCCTTATCTTCTCGAAAAAAGGTTCTGAGTACGACAGAATCAGGTCATTCATGTACAACGCTATGCTCCGCGGAAGATGGAAAGACGGGATGAGAAAACTCTATGCAAACACTCCGGAGGGAATGAAAACTGACGAGAGAACACTTGCCCTTCTGATAAAGAAAGCAAAGGATCTTTCTTTTGAAGGACTCTGTCTTTCTGATTACTGGTACGGTTCAAGAGAAGAAGACTGCCTTTCATACGGAGACTGGTACATAAACACTTCGCGCTTTCCTTCAGGACTCATGGAAAACGCAGAGCGCGTGCATAAAGCTAAACTGTCTTTCTCGCTCTCACTTGCTTTCTTGAAAGTCTCCAGCGACAGCGCATCAAAGGCAAAGAGAATCGGTTCTTTGCAGGACATAAGGGATGAAAAGACATATGACAGTCTCTTCAGCATGATTTCGGCCTTGATTGAGAATGCCTCTCTTGAGCAGATGATACTGGACATAAGAGAACTCGATTTGTCTGATCTCACAGAAAAAGCCAGGTTTGACTACTTCAGAGCGCTCAACAGTTTTCTCAATGATCTTTCAAGAAAATTCATATCCCTTGAGATAGTAATCAGGGCAGATTATTTTTCACCTGTCTACATTCAGAGCGCATCAGCTGTGATGACAGAAAACACTGATGAAATCATCTCCACATTTCCTCAGGCAGTGCTGAAAAGCAGCAGTCTCTCTTCTGCGCTTCCTCTTTATTCTGAAGATGACATACTCTCTCTTTCCAATGAGGAGTGCATGAAAATAAGAAGCATCAATGAGGAATATCTGGATAAAAGAGCTCTCTTCCAGTTCGGAAGCCTTGAGATAATAAAAAAAGACAGGGATGAGAGGATAACTGCTGTATACAACAATGACAGAACGGCATGTCTTGTGACAGCAAGCTCAGAAAAAGAGAAGGTGCATCTTCTTCTTCCTTCAATCAGCGGAGAAAGAAACTATACAATAACATCATTCTTCTCAGATGAGAAAACTATAAAACAAGCTGATGAAATCAGGAGACTTTCCATCACTCTTTCAAAAAACGAAGAGAATGAAGCATACATCATCAGAAGCATAGAGGATAATTAAAATGAATAAGATAGTAATCGCAGGAGCTGGAACTTTCGGTACAAGCGTTGCCGAGCGTCTTGCATGGAACAATGAGAATAAGGTGTATCTTCACACAATCGAGGAAGAAGTTGCAGAGGATATCCAGAAGATGCACAGAAACACAAAGTACTTCCCTACCCGCTACATCAACCGTTCTATTGAAGCGACAGTTGACTATGATGTGTTCAAGGATGCTGATGTAATCCTTCTTGTTATTCCCAGCAAAGCAATCGTCCCGTTCAGCAATCAGGTCAGAGAACACTGCCAGGGAGAGCCCCTTGTTGTCAATCTTGCAAAAGGCATGAGCGATGACGGTGCATTCATAACAGAAAAGATTCCGTTTTCCAGAAGAGCAAGCATGAAAGGACCATCATTTGCAATCGAGACACTCAATGGATACCCGACAAGCTTCACTTTCGGAGGAAGCAGAAAGGACTATGAGTATTTCAAGAACAGGATTCTTCCAGACACAGGATTCTCAATCGACTACACGGACGACATTAAGGCTGTTGAGCTTTTAAGCATATTGAAGAACATGTACGCAATTGCAATAGGAATAGTCTCAGGCCGCTATAACAGCCCGAATGTCGACTTTCTTGTATATACAAAGGCTGTCAACGAAATGAAGAACCTTCTCAAGCTCTTCTCCTGCGGCGAAGATGCAATCTTCTGCTATTGCGGCATCGGGGACCTTGGACTGACAAGCCTTAATGACCTCTCAAGGAACAGGACTTTCGGAATGCTGATTGGAAAAGGCTTCTCATACGATGAGAAAGGAGGAGCCACTGTAATTGAAGGAAAGAGGACAGTCCGCATAATGGGAGAGAAAGTGATCAAGGAAGGACTTGAAAATGTATTTCCTGTAGTAACAGCTCTTTACAAGCTCATTTATGCAGACTATTCACTCAATGAATACATAATGGATGTGTTAAAATAAAAAATGCAGGACGGTTGTCCTGCATCATCTCAAACCCTGAGATCCGGCCTCTTTTCCGCCTCTCTTAGAAAATAGGCTAAGGCCATCATCATGGTGCCGTTATCGTACTCTCCGCTTCCCATGGCTGAGACAACATCCTCGACAGGGAGAGAAAAGACATCAATCTCTTCATTCTCATCAAGGCTCTGTCCGCTCTTCTTCTCAAGATTCTCAGCCAGGAAGAAATACTGCCTGTTTTCCATGAATGCGGCATTCGGGCTCACAGAACCAAGCAACGTAATCCTGCCTGTGCATCCTGTCTCTTCAAGAAGCTCACGCCTTGCAGCTGTCTCAGCATCCTCTCCCTCGTCCACAAGCCCTCCGGGAAATTCAGTCACGACGCTGTCTGTTCCATGCCTGTACTGGCTTTCCATTAGAAAACATGCCCTGCCGCTTTCATCACGGAACCAGGGAATCACCACAACCCAATCGGTTGTATTTATAGTCACAAAAGACCCTTTCTTGCTTCCATCCCTGCTTGAACGCATTACTGAGCATACAGAGAAAATAGGAGTTTTCAGCAGCTCTTTTCTCTCGCCGCTATTCCACATCAGATCTAAAACATCCTTTCTTCTTGAAGAAAAATCTTTCATCACTTCTTCCTTGAAGGGCAGTCTGCAGTGCAGGATGAACATGCAGATGGCTTGCAGAACGGAGTTCCTAAAAAGGAAGTGTCCCTGCTGGTTGAACATGCAGTTCCATAGTTTATCTCATTAGCGATTTTCTTCAGAGCCTCAGCAGATGGATGGGAGCCCTGGCTTGTAAGGAAATCCACACCCTTGTCTTCTGCAATGCGGAGATCTATCTCCATTGGCACAGAACCGAGGAACGGAACATGCATATCCTCGCACATCCGTTTTCCTCCGCCTTTACCGAATACAGGAATCTCTGTCTTGCACTCAGGGCAGACAAGCCCGCTCATGTTCTCAATAACACCGATTATCGCAACACCCATGCGCCTGGAGAAGTTTACACTCTTTCTGGCATCCAGAACAGCAACATCCTGAGGAGTAGTCACGATTATCGTGCCTGTAAGTTCAGGAATTGCCTGACAGACAGTCAGCTGCTCGTCCCCTGTTCCTGGAGGAGTATCGATTAAAAGATAGTCCAGATCTCCCCACTCCACATCAGAAAGGAACTGCCTGATTGCCCCCATCTTCATGCTTCCTCTCCAGATTACAGGCGCATCCTGATCCTCAAGAGCAAAGGAAAGGCTTATCACCTTGAGGTTCTCATTGACCTCAACGGGGAGGAATGTGACTCCGTCATTGCTCATAAGGGATGCTCCCTCTATACCGAACATCTTTGCAACATTAGGCCCGTGAAGGTCTGTATCTAGTACTCCAACCTTGCATCCCATCGCACTTAATTCATTGGCAAGGTTGACTGTGACAGTTGTCTTTCCGACTCCGCCCTTACCGGACATTATCATGATTTTCCTGCCGATTTTGTCCATTCTTGCTCTTATTTTCTCGTTTACAATTTCAAATTCATCCTTGTCAGACATAATGCCTCCACAATCAGAATAAGGATAATACCAAATCGGGAGAAAGAAAAGCTGAAAAGTTTTCATCCTAATCGATATTTTCTTATCTTATTTCTTGCACCAAAATACTTTTTTGATATAGAATCAAGACTGTTGAATTATATTCAAACCAGAGGAGATGAACCATGTTGACACTTTTAGTTAACTTGCCAAAGGAAACTCTCGTCCAGCAGATTAAGGACGGAGGCATTCTTCTCGTTCTAGGTATGGGTACTGTATTCATTTTCCTTGTAATTCTTATCTATGCGACAAAGTTCATGAGCTCAGTTGTCAAAAAGCTTGAGCCGCAGGAGGAAGTAAAACCGCAGAATACTTCCAGAAATAAAAAAGCAGAGACAAGTGCAAAGAAAAATGATGATGCCGCACTCGCAGCGGCCATTGCAGCGGCCTATGACAGGGAAAGATGAGGAGAACAGCTAAATGAGCAAGAAAAAAGTTAATTTTATGTGTACTGCATTCCGTGACGGATTCCAGTCTGTTTACGGAGCACGTGTTTTTACAAAGGATTTCATGCCTGCAGTAGCAGCTGCAAGAGAGGCAGGAATCACACATTTTGAGGCAGGTGGTGGAGCAAGATTCCAGGCTCTCTACTTCTATACAAATGAAGATGCATTTGAAATGATGGACGAGTTCCGTCGTGTTGCAGGTCCGGATGCAAATCTCCAGACACTCGCAAGAGGCGTGAACATCGTAGGACTTGACAGCCAGCCAAGAGACATGATCAAGCTCCATGCAAAGCTTTTCAAGAAGCATGGAATGACAACAATCAGGAACTTCGATGCCCTTAACGATGTGAACAACCTCATAGACAGCGGAAAGGCTATTCACGATGCAGGCCTCAAGCACGAAGTGACAGTTACAATGATGAGCCTTCCTGAGGGAGTTACAGGAGCTCACGATCCTGATTTCTATGAGAGCATCTTAAAGCAGATACTTGATGCAGACATTCCTTTTGACAGTGTATGTTTCAAGGATGCAAGCGGAACAAGCACACCGCATAATGTATATGAGACAATCAAGAGAGCAAGAAAGCTCCTTGGACCAGATATGAACATTGTATTCCACTCACACGAGACAGCAGGAGTATCAATTGCACAGTATTTTGCAGCTCTCGATGCAGGTGCTACACAGCTTGATCTCTCACTCTCACCGTGCTCAGGCGGAACATGCCAGCCGGATGTGATCACAATGTGGCATGCGATGAGGGGCACAGACTACACTCTCGATGTAGATATCCAGAAAATCCAAGAAGCAGAGCGCGTGTTCGAGGACTGCATGAAGGACTACTTCCTTCCTCCAGAGGCAACAATGGTCAACCCGAACATCCCGTTCTTCCCTCTCCCGGGCGGAGCTCTTACTGCAAATACACAGATGCTCAGAGACAACAATCTTATGGACAAATATCCTCAGATTGTCGAGGCAATGGGCGAAACAGTAAGAAAGGGTGGATTCGGAACATCTGTAACACCTGTAAGCCAGTTCTATTTCCAGCAGGCATTCAACAATGTCATGTTCGGACCATGGAAGAAGTTTGCAGAAGGATACGGAAAGATGGTCCTCGGATATTTCGGAAAGACACCGGTCGCACCGGATCCGGAAGTTGTAAAGCTTGCTGCAGAGCAGCTCAAGCTTGAGCCTACAACAGAAAAAGTCGTCGACATCAACGACAGAGATCCGAAAAAGGGTGTTGAGGCAGCAAAGAAGATGCTTGCTGAGGCAGGACTTGAAGAAACTGAAGAGAACATCTTCATCGCTGGCGCATGTAAGGAAAAGGGAATCCTTTACCTGACAGGGAAGGCACATGTCAACGGTGTAAGAAAGAAGAGCCAGGAGAAGAAGGAAGAGAAGAAAGCTTCAAACGGCGAATACACAGTCACAGTCAACGGTGTGAACTACGGCGTAAAGATTGAAAAGGATTCAGCTGTTGTAAACGGCGTGAAGTATCCTCTCTCAATAAAGGACGGTATTGCAGCAGCACCAGCTGCTCAGAGCGCAAAGAAGACTGTTGTAAGCTCTTCTGTTGAAGTAAAGGCTCCAATGCCGGGTCTTGCTCTCCGCTTCAATGTCAAGGTCGGGGACACTGTCAAGAAGAATGACATCCTCATGATCATGGAAGCAATGAAGATGGAGAACGAGATTTATTCTCCTTGCGACGGAACAATCACAGCTATCTCTGTAAATCAGGGTGACCAGCTCCAGAGCGGCGATCTCCTGATTACTATCGGATCAGAAGCAGTAGCAGCTGAGACTGTTGTAGCTCCTGAAGTGAAAGAGGAAGTAAAGGCTACAGAGGCACCTGCATCAGCAGAACCTGTATCTGCTGCAGGGGGAGAGACAGAAATCACAGCTCCGATGCCGGGTCTTGCTCTCCGCTTCAATGTCAAAGTCGGAGACACTGTCAAGAAGAACGACATCCTCATGATTATGGAAGCAATGAAGATGGAGAACGAAATCTACTCTCCATGTGACGGTACTGTTCTCAAGATCTGTGTTAACCAGGGTGACCAGCTCCAGAGCGGCGACCTGATGATGATCATTGGATAAGGGAGATATTTATGAACGCTATACTTGAAGGTGCTATACAGCTCTGGAACAGCACAGGTATCGTCGGCTTCATGGCTGACGGAGGCTGGGGAAATGCGGTAATGATTCTTGTCGGTTTCCTCCTGCTCTACCTGGCTATCAAGAAGGGCTTTGAACCGCTTTTGCTTATTCCAATCGGAATGGGATGTATTCTTTCGAACATCCCACTTGCATATATTGCTTCTGTAGACCCGACAAGCGGAGATGCAGGATTTATCAAGATACTTTATGATGCAGGTATTGAGTCAGGACTCTTCCCTGTTCTCATCTTCATGGGTGTCGGTGCAATGACAGACTTCGGTCCGCTTATTGCCAACCCAAAGACACTGCTTCTCGGAGCTGCAGCTCAGCTCGGTATCTTCACAGCTCTCATCGGAGCTCTCGTGATTTCCTTTATTCCTGGCATCAACTTCGACCTCGCGGTTGCAGGAAGCATCGGAATCATCGGAGGAGCTGACGGTCCTACGGCAATCTATGTAACAAGCCGTCTTGCTCCAGACTATCTTGGCTCGATTGCTGTCGCAGCATACTCATACATGGCACTGGTACCGATTATCCAGCCACCTATCATGAGAGCTCTCACAACAAAAAAGGAAAGAGAGATCAAGATGGATCAGCTCCGCCCTGTATCAAAGCTGGAGAAGATTGTATTCCCAATCATGGTCATCACGCTCTGTGCAATTCTCCTTCCTTCAGCATGTCCGCTCATCGGTGCATTAATGTTTGGAAATCTTGCAAGAGAGTGTGGAGTAATCGGCCGTCTTTCTGATACAATGCAGAATGCGCTGATGAATACAGTAACCATCTTCCTCGGACTTTCTGTAGGATCAAAGATGGCTGCTGACAAGTTCCTCAACCTTGAGACACTCGGAATCCTCCTTCTGGGAGCAATTGCCTTTGCTGTCGGAACAGCAGGAGGAGTGCTTCTTGCCAAGCTCATGAACAAGCTGGATCCGAAGCACCCTGTAAATCCGCTCATCGGATCGGCAGGAGTTTCTGCAGTTCCTATGGCTGCCAGAGTATCAAGCAAGGTCGGACAGGAGGCTAACCCTCAGAACTTCCTTCTCATGCATGCCATGGGACCGAATGTTTCCGGAGTTATCGGATCAGCAGTTGCCGCAGGTGTCCTGATTTCTGTAATCCCGACAATGATGCAGGTATTGGTATAATAAAATACGCGGGAAGGTTTCTTCCCGCTTACAGGTCGCATAGCTCAGCGGGAGAGCACTTCCTTCACACGGAAGGGGTCGCCGGTTCAATCCCGGCTGCGACCATAGATGAGAGTGGACATCATGCTCCACTCTTTTTTTTCTTTGATTATGATGTAGAATATCACTATGCTGCTTTTTCTCATTATTCTGGCTGCTCTCATCTTCTTCATGCTATGGAATGTCTGCCTTCTCTTTTACAGGGACAGAAACATCAGTGGTCTTATAGAAGATGAAAGCAAATGTTTTTCTCAGCGGTGCAGAAGCATCATATATAAAAACGGCAATAAGAAGGCAATTCTCTTCATTCATGGCTTTCCCTCTGCTCCGAACATGTATGCATACTCATGCAAGTATTTCTCTGAAATAGGCTATGATGTATTTGCTCCCCTCATTCCTACATTCGGCTCTTCAATTGAAGATTTCAGGAAGACTAGCTTCACACAATGGTTCAACTATATTGACAAATATTACACCACCCTGCGCTTCAGCTATGAGAAGGTTTTCATAGTCGGAGTCTCAATGGGAGGGGCGATGACACTGAAGCTTTGTGAGAGATATTCCTCCTCTCCCCTTGCACCGGAGGCAGTGGCAGTGCTTTCAGCCCCTGTGGTATACAACTCTTTCATCCGCGACAGAATCATCACAGATCCTTCATTTTACATTGCACGCACAGTTGCTCTCTTCAAGCCCGTCATAGGCGGGAAAATAATGGACGGAAACCCGGATGGAGAAGATGGGGATGAAGAGTGGGCAGGATACAGAGGAATCTTCCTTCCTCAGGCAATTTCCCTGATATGGAATCTCAAGGAAATCAGAAGGAATCTTGGAAAAATAACTGTCCCCTTGATCTCAATACATGACAAAGGAGATAAGACAGTGCCTTTCAAGAACCAGGGCATAATTCTAAGAGAGATAAGATCGGAGAATGTAGAATCATACTCGCCCAAGATGGACAATTACAGGCACACTCACCACTCTCTTTTAATGTACAATTCAGTCAAAACAAAGTACACTTTATATATAGAGAAATTCTTTGACAAGGTGGAAGAAAATGGCTAAGCGTAATGATTATATTTCATGGGATGAGTATTTCATGGGGATTGCTGTGCTTTCGAGCAAAAGAAGCAAGGATCCAAATACACAGGTTGGAGCATGCATCGTAAGCCCTGATAAAAAGATTGTCGGCGTCGGATACAACGGATTTCCAATCGGATGCTCAGATGATGAGTTCCCATGGGAAAGAAGCGCAGAAAAATGGGAAGACAACAAATATCCGTATGTATGCCATGCTGAGCTTAATGCCATTCTCAACTCCCCTTCTCCCTCCCTTAAAGGGGCAACTCTATATGTGGCTCTCTTTCCTTGCAACGAATGTGCTAAGGCAATAATACAGAGCGGAATAAAGAAAGTGATATATCTTTCTGACAAATACAGTGACAGCGAGCAGACCAAGGCATCAAAGAGAATGCTTTCTTCTGCAGGTGTTGAATTCAAGCATCTTGATTCAGAAAAGGAAATCCTGATTTCCCTCAAGTAAGGAATTTTATGGCTGTAAGAATAAACGGTATAGAATATGAAATAAAGGAGGACAAAAGCCTTCTTTCATTCCTGAGAGATGACCTTCGTCTGACCGGGACAAAGGACGGCTGCAGCGAGGGTGCGTGCGGAACATGTACCGTAATTATTGATGGAAAGGCCCAGAAGGCCTGCGTGTTCAAGCTGTCCCGTCTTGAAGGAAAGAGCGTCACGACAATTGAGGGGCTATCAGAAAGGGAAAAGCAGGTTTACTCTTATGCTTTTGCAAAAGCAGGTGCTGTCCAGTGCGGATACTGCATACCCGGCATGATCATGAGCGCAAAGGCCCTCATCGACTCAAAATCAGATCCTTCAGAAGATGATGTGAAGAAAGCAATCAGAGGGAATTTGTGCCGCTGTACAGGCTATGTGAAGATCATAAAGGCAATTCTGCTTGCATCCCGAATTTTCAGGGAAAATCTTCCTATGGTCAAAGATGATGATGCTTCTCTCGGCTCCCGGATGATAAGAATAGATGCAGCAGCAAAAGCTCTCGGTGAAGGGCTTTATACTGATGACATAGTCCTTCCAGGAATGCTCTATGCATCAGCAGTCCGCTCCCCCTACCCCAGGGCGAAAATCGTGAGGATAGATACAGAAGAAGCTGAAAAGCATCCTGATTGCGTACGCATAATAAGAAAAGAAGATGTTCCTTTCAACATGCACGGACATCTTTCACTTGACTGGCCTGTCCTCTTTGGAGAAGGAGACATAACCTCATATATAGGGGATGCTCTAGTAATTGCCGTGTCAAAGAGGAAGGAAAGCCTTGAAGAGATAAAGGCTCTTGTGAAAATAGAAGCAGAAGAGCTTGAAGGTGTGTACACTATTGAAGATGCCAGAAAAGATGATATAAAGGTTCATTACTGGGGTCAGAGCAACATGTACCGAAGAGAGTACATAATAAAAGGTGATGCCGAAAGCATGATCAAAAGTGCTCCTCATGTCATAAAAAGACATTTTGAGACTCCAGTCACAGAGCATGCATTCATGGAGACTGAATGTGCAATTGCATGGCCGCATGAGGATGGAGGTGTGAATCTCATAACAGGAGGACAGAGCATCTATGACGATCAGAGGGAATGCGCAAGAATGCTTCGTCTTCCTCCTGAGAAGGTGCATGTGAAAAGCGCTCTTGTAGGAGGAGGATTTGGCGGGAAGGAAGATATGTCAGTGCAGCACCATGCAGCCCTTTCTGCATATATTCTCAAGCAGCCTGTAAAGATAAAGCTCTCAAGAAATGAAAGCCTTGCCGTTCATCCAAAGCGCCATCCTATGTCGATAGACCTTACTCTCGCATTTGACGATGATGGAAAGATTCTTGCGCTGAAAGAAGACATTCTTACAGACACAGGAGCATATGCTTCCCTTGGAGGGCCCGTATTGCAAAGAGCATGCACTCATGCAGGAGGTCCCTATAATTTCCAGAACCTCTCTGTTGTAGGCATTGCATACTATACTAACAATCCTCCAAATGGAGCTTTCCGCGGCTTTGGAGTCACCCAGTCATGCTTTGCCATCGAGGCGGCACTTGATGAGGCTGCTAATATGCTTTCAATAGATCCATTTACAATCAGGGAGAAAAATGTCATAAGAAGCGGACAGGCTCTTCCTTCTGGGCAGATTGCAACTCCTGACACAACTGCATATAAATGCCTTGATGCCCTTAAAGATGAATATTACAAGGCAAAATACAAAGGTATCGCACTGGGTATGAAGAATGCAGGAATCGGAATGGGAGTAAAGGATTCAGGGCGGGCAATCCTCTCAGTAGAGGGCGGCAAGGTACATATACGGACAAGCGCCGCATGCATGGGCCAGGGAGTTAAGACTGTATGTCTGCAGATTGCATCTGCCGCACTTGAACTTGATGCGTCTCTTTTTATCGTTGAAGAACCTGATACAGACAGAACGCCTGACAGCGGGACAAGCACAGCAAGCCGTCAGACAGCATTCACAGGAGAGGCTGTACGCCTTGCTGCACTGAAGATGAAGAAGGATCTCGATAAATACGGGCTAAAAAGCCTTGAGGGCGAAAGCTACAAAGCTGAATTCAGTCCGTCAACAGACAGCCTCAATACAGAGAAAGAGCATCCTGTAAGCCATCTTGCCTACTCCTACAGCGCTCAGCTTGCCATTTTGGATGACGAGGGAAGAATAAAGAAGATTATATCTGCATCGGATGCAGGAACTGTCATCAATCTCACTGCAATCGAGGCACAGATGGAAGGCGGTATTGTCACAGGCATGGGGTATGCCCTTACAGAGAACTTCATAACTGAAAAAGGAAGAGTAAAAAGCAAGCTCGGTACTCTTGGACTTCTCAGGAGCACTGACATTCCAGAAATCCAGAGCATCTTCGTAGAGCCGGATGAAAAAATGAAAACCAGCTATGGAGCAAAAGGAATCGGAGAACTCTCTGCCATTCCTACAGCTCCTGCAATACGAAATGCATACTATATGTATACAGGAAAGCCTGAGTACTCCCTTCCTCTTGCAAACACTCCATACAGCAGGAAGAAGTGATGAATCTGTTCTCCATTTTCAGAAACCTGGTATCTATTCCGTCCGTATCTGGCAGAGAAACGGAAATAAAAAAGCACATCTGCTCTTTCTTTTTCTCTATTGGCTACAGAAAAGATGAGGATGAAAAGGGCAATATGCTCTTTTATCATAGAATCGGCAAGAAGACTCCATCCTCTGCAGGGTGGAGATGAATTGCCAGATATGCATGACTTGTTGATGACATTAACATAATATGATACAATAAATTATGAATGAATCAGCACGCATCGAAAAGAACAATGTAATCAAGAAGCACGGCAAAGAAACCCGTGCCCGTCACGCTTCGATG
>DXHU01000018.1 GCA_019113245.1 Candidatus Ornithospirochaeta avicola | reverse complement strand
AGCACAGGATCATCAACAAGAGGAAGGACTTTTTCTATGAACTCCTCGTCTGTGTCAAAGCCATATCCGTTTACACCTTCAATGAGAGACATATTCAGTGCATCATCATTTCGGCAGACTATCGGGAGAGCTGCAGAAAGTGCTTCAATATATGTAAGCCCCTGTGTTTCTGAAAGAGATGAGGAGATGAAGATATCCCCCGCCTTGAAGTATTTCCAGACATCCTTCATATCAATCTGACCTGTGAACCTGATTACTTCTTCCAGTCTCATCTCAGCTACTTTTTTCTCAAGATTTTCCCTTTCGCTTCCATCTCCTACAATAAGCATCTTGATGCCTGGCCTTATTTTCAGCAGTGATGCAAAGTGGTCTATCGACTCTGCAATGTTCTTTTCCTCTGAAAGCCTTGACACAGAGACAAAGACAACATCGCTCTGCTTTATGCCATAGTCTGCTCTGATTCTCTTTCTCTCATCCTCATCAAGGCTCTGCTCAAGATGCTCAAGATCCATTCCGGCAGGAATAATCTCCATTTCGTTTTTAACGCCATAGCTCTTTAAGAGACTTTCTACCTTGTCTGTAGGACAGATAATATAGTCCGCCCTTTTCATGAACCTCGGGATCCACTTATGCGTCAGATGTTTCCATAGTCTCTTGTTGCTCGTAAAGTGGATTCCGTATGAATCAAAATCTGTATGGCATGTATGTATGAGGGGAATATTAAGTTTACGCACAACGCGCTTTGCATAAGCCATCGTGAAGAACTCGCACTGCGAGTGCACCACATCAGGCTTCCATGAGATTATATCCTTCATGAGCCTTGTAGGACCTACTGCCACATAAGAGTCTTTATAAAGGGATGGAAAGTTCTTCTTTACATAATATACCCCATCTTTATATTCAGGAGAGTGAACATCTGCAATTGTGAGAACTCTCACCTCATGGCCCAAAGCCTCGAGTGCTTTCTTCTCGTTTAAAACCGCAGTTGTCACTCCGCAGATGAATGGAAGATAGAATTCAGTGGTTATAAGAACTTTCATAGAGCAGCAGATATCCTCACTAAGGGCCAAGTATCTTCTTTATTGCACCAAGAAGGCGCTCATTCTCGCTTCTTCTCCTTATGGCAAGCCGGACAAAGTTCTTTTTGTTAAAGCCCCTCTTTGCCTTAAGGTCCTTTATCAATATCTCATAGTCAGAAAGAAGAGTTGAAGCAAGAAGTGTCGAGTCTCCTTTATCAAGGCGGAGCATAAGATAGTTTGCACTTGATGGATAGACTGTAACCCCGTCAATGCTCTCAAGTTCTCTGGCCATGTATGATCTTTCTTCAGAAAGCCTCTTGAGAGCCTTCTTGTAGTCTTTATGGTATTTCTCTTCAATCTGGAGATAGAACTCTGCAAAAGAGTTTATGTTCCAGATTGATATGTTCTTCCTGATTTTTTCCATCAAAGATGAATCTCCTGTTGCAAGGAGGCCAAGACGGAGCCCTGGAACACCATAGCTTTTTGAGATGCTTTTTATAACAACAAGATGCGGACTTTTTGCAAGTATGGTTTTATCAAGGAGCGTAAATGCTTCATCCTCTTTAGCAAAATCGGCAAAGGATTCATCTATTATGAGCCTTATATTCTTCCTTCCTGCCCATTCTATGAGAGAGGCTACATCATCCTTTTTAAGGAAATTTCCGCTCGGGTTATCAGGATTGATGATGACAAGATTGTCAATTTTCTTATCGTCAAAATAAGAGATGAGGTCTTCTGCTTTATATTTGTAATCAAAATCTGATGAATCAAAGAGAACACACCTTTTCTCATCGAGCCTGTTGATATACTCCTCAAATGATGGAATTATAAGACCAAAATTCCCATTAGAGACCTTCATCAGGATGTTTATAAGCTCAGCAGCTCCGTTACCGACAATCACAGTGTCCTTATTCAGTGAGAAATTCTTCGCAGCAAGGCTGTCAAGCACTCTCTGCCCTGACGGATAGCTTTCTAGAAGGGTTGAAAAAGATGCCTTTATCTCTTCCTTCATCTGCTGTGGAGGATAATAAGGATTGACAAGATAGCAATAATCAAGAATGCGAGGATAGCGCCAGAAGCCGCCATAGCCCCTGGCCATTTTCTCCATCTTCTTCTCTGAGTCTTCTTCAAATATTGTCTCTGCAATCTTCAAATCCTGCTCATCGTCAATCTCATACCATTTTGCGCTCTCATCAAGCACTAAAGCCTTTAAAGGAATCTCATCAAGAAGCGCAATTACCTTCAGCACCTGCTCATAATACTCATTGTTTCCGAGAGCCTGAGTATAAGCTTCAAGGAAAGGCACATAATAACGTGAAGAGAAATCCTGGCTGAACTTGTAGATATTGACTGTCTTGTAATAGAGTGCTGTTTCTCTGAAGTCAAAATGCTTCTTGTCGACAAAGCTCTTTATCTCACCCTCTTCTGAAAGCTTTACGCATGTTCCGTCCATCCAGCGCTCAAACTTGCTTACCAGCACGCAGGATGAACTTTCACATGAAATTATCCTGTCTATTACAGATTTTTCAAAAATAAGGTCTGACTCAAGAAGAAGAGTATCCTCTTTCAACAGATAGTCACGTGCAAGAAAAAGTGAATATATGTTGTTTGTCCTGTCATAGATGTCGTTTCTGACAAAGACGATTTCTGTCTTGATTCCAAGTGTCCTTATATAGGCCTCAAGCACATCAGCCTTGTATCCAGTGACAATGACGATTCTAGAAAGAGAGAGAGAATCAAGGATGGAAAGTGCCCTGTCAATCAATGGAATGCCGTTTACACGCACCATGCACTTTGTTCCGTTTCTTGTAAGTTCCTTAAGCCTTTTGCCCATCCCGGCTGCGAGTATCAAAGCCTGCATAAATCAATAGTCCTCCATTCTCATTTCTTCTCAAAGAATGCAAGCGGGTCAAAAGAACAGGAGATGGTGAACTGCAGGTTGTTCCACACATCCCCTTCATGGTTGTTGTGATTCATCTTCAGAACATAGCTTGTATCTGCAGAGACAGAAAAACTCTTATGCACCTGCCATGTTGCGCCAAGATCAAGCTGCAATGTATGTTCAAGAATACCGGTCAGTGCATATTCATGCACATGCTCCTGCCCGACTTCTGCAACTGAGCTCTGGTTCTGGTTTTCTGAGTACTTTATTCCGCTTTCTCCATGTATCCTATATGTTGCAGCAAATCTTAAATCAAGCGTTCCATCATATTTCAGATAGTTTCCGCCAACTGAAACTGCAACTGTGTCAGGACCCCATTTATATCCTGTGTACGATAAATCTGATCCATATGTCAGATAGTAGCCCAAAATAAGATCTCTGTTTGCATTAAATGATGTATCTTTTTCTCCTTCCTTGTTTATATTGTTCAGATAAAGATACGGGGTTGTGTAAACAGCCTCAAGATACACTTCGACAAAGCCGTTTTTACCCTTTGAGACACTTGAGAGGTTCAAAAGGAATCCGAAAGAGTTAGGAAATGCCTGACTGCCACTTGCTGCCTCGTTTCCAAGCTGGAACTGATCCAGCACTGCCTGAAAATCCAGACGGAGCCCAAGGCCAAGGGATGCAGAAAGATTTATAGATGCAAAGTTATTTGCCCAGTAATCCACCTCCGCTCCAAATCCGTTCCAGTTATGAAGAAATATGAAAGGATTGAGCATCCTGATATCAAAGATATTGCTTGTATCAAGCACTGCACCTTCAGAGACTGTAATATGAACTTTGTCAAAAATGTTGAATGTGAATGAATGGCTCACTCTCGACGAGTATGGAGGCTCAAATGTTGAGAACCCACTCTTTATTGAATTCACTCCGCTGTCAGATAAAGCAGCCTCCTGATCAAATGAAGTCAATGTATAATCATATGAAAAGACATCTGAAAAGAATGACAGCTTGGCAAAATCCTGGAACTGGAAATTGTCTGCGATAAACAGATTGCCTGTTTTTCCAGATCCCATATTAAGCTTTCCTCGTCCAAGGAAGAAATTCATGAAGCTGTTTCCTGCTGATATATAAGCCTTGAAAGGACTTACTCTCTGATAAGGCTCAGCTGTTCCTCCTTTGAATATATTCTGTGAAAACAGGCTGTTGTAATAACTGTCGTCAAATAGACGCATCTTAAAAGGAAGCGTGAATATCCCGTAAACATAATCAGAGAATGTGAAATCCAATGAAAGCTCAAGGAAAGGAAGCCTGTCCTTATAGCCTTTGACCATGTCATGAAGCTCCGCATCATCTCCAAGCTTTATGTACATTTCAGGAGAAACAGTCAGATGGATGGCCAATGATGAACCGTCATCTCCAACTACAAGTGCATGATTGTCATTAAGCATCGAAACAGCATTCTCATACACTTTCTCCATATCTAGAGACAGTCCATGTTTATCAGCTTTCTCCAAATATGAAAGAAGGCTTTGCTGACTTATTGGTGTTATATCATGAGGACCTGCAATATTCTCGCTCTGAAGGATGTAGCGTACTAAGCGGTATTCATTGTCTTTGTAATCATACATTCTCTGTGAAGAGAAGAGTGGAATGGAAACAAGAATCAGCAGAGCAAAAACGATTATTTTTTTCATAAAATCCTCAATCTGTTTCTCAAAGTCTAACATATAGCCTGAATTTGTAAAACAAATTGTAACCATCTTTTGACGGCATGAAAAATATATTGTATTGTTTAGCTGAAAAGGAAGAAGATGAAAGGCGCTTTTTTATATGTCAATGCAGGTAAAGGGCATTACACTCCAGCAAAAGCTTTATGTGACAGTTTTATCAGGTCTGGTCATGATGCTGTCCTTGAGGATCTGTTTATAGTCTTCGATACCCCGTTCTGGGAAAAATTCTGCATTCTTGACTGGCGTTTTCTGCTTCATCATCCGCATATCGAACCATATAGCCATGCCATCACTGACAACCGCCTCTCGTTCTTCTTAATCAGATGGCAAGGACTGATGAAAAAGCACTATGAAGGCTTTTTGAGATGGTATGAGAAGGAAAAACCCGATTTCATAGTCTCCACTAATTTCATCGGCGGAGTCTTTCTTCCAGATGCATGCGAGAAAGCGGGAATAAAGATACCGGTTTATCAGTACTGTGCCGATGTGTTCTTCACTCCCAAAACAGGAATAAACAACAAGCTTGCAAAGATGTATTTCTCATCCGATATAGGCATTGAAGACGGAAGGGGGAAAAAACAGAGAGAAGAAACTCTTTCGCTTCTACCCTTCCCTCTTCACGACAATTTCGAGTTCTATAAGAAAGTCAGCAAAAGCGAGGCAAGGAAAACCCTGGGACTGAAGGACAAGTTCACAATACTCTACAACCTTGGAGGAGAAGGTATCGGGAGTGCATCCATTTTAAGGACCATGGCAAAGGAAGGCCTTGATGTGCAGGTTGTCACAATCGGGGGAAAAAGCAATTCCACAAAAAAGGCCCTGGACAAAGTCAAAGAAGAATTTCCTGACTTTGATCTAATCGAGGCCGGATTTGTCAGCAATATAGAAGTCTATCTCAACGCATCCGATCTCCAGATTGGAAAGGCCGGAGCCAACTCGCTTATGGAAGCTGTCTATATGAGAGTGCCATGCCTTGTGACATCAGTCCTCTTTGCTTTCCGCCGATCGCTCATTTTCTTTGACCGCTATAAGACAGGATGGGGAGCGGACAAGAAGAAAGAGCAGATGAAAATAATAAGGGACCTTGTAAGCAATCCTGAGCGCTTTGAAGAGATTGAAAAGAACTTTGAGAAAATCCCGTATGTCTTCTCATCAGAAATGGCTAGGGACCAGATTATAAAAGATACGGAGGAATTCTATAGACAATAATATGAAAATGAGTTATCTTGTTTTACGCTTTACGGGCAGTAGCGCAGGGGCTAGCGCGTCTGGTTCGGGACCAGAAGGTCGCGGGTTCAATTCCCGCTTGCCCGACGTGAAAATCATGTAGTAATTCGTTAAATAGTAAGGAGTTGCTACATGATTTTTTTATTGGTATCATCAAAACAAAATCAGCTAAAAGAACAACATCTTTACGCTATGAACGACAACTTTAGTATTTGTAGCATTGGCTTTAAAATGGTTTTCTTTGAAAATCTTGAGTAGGAGGTGTTTAAATGCGGTTTCGCTTCCCCTACACTTTTTTCAAAAGAAAAGCCAAAAACGGCAAAAACATATACTATTTCCGTGTCTGGGATGATACCAGGCATATAAGGGTCTCAAAAAGCACAGGATGCACCTCTTTAGAAAGGGCCAGAATGTATGTCGAGAACTTTCTTGCCGACCCTGAAAAAGCGGCTGAGATTTTGAATATCAAAAACCCCAAAAGCCAGACTTTCAAAAAATATGCTGAGTCCTGGTGGCTCTGGGATAAGTGTCCCTATGTGCTTGCAAGGCGCAACAGAGGAACAGAAAAACATCCCGGAATAAAGAAAAGCTATGTAGCAACATGCAGGATGTGGACAGAAAGCAGACTGATACCGTTTTTCGGCAACTACAAGCTTGATGAGATTACACCGTTTTTAATTGAGGAATTCTTCGGAATCCTCAAAAACAGATACCATCTCAGCCAGAAGACAATAAATAATGTCAGATCTGTTCTGATGATCATGTTAAAAGAAGCAGTCAACAACAAGATCCTTGATTCAAATCCTGTAGAAAAAACGCTTCAGAGAACAGTGGACAAGAAGAAAAACGGCAGGCTCACAGAAGAGGAGGCAAGCGAGATCCTTGATATCTCAAAGCTTGATTATTACTGGAAAGGAGATCTTCTTGGCTATGCCGCAAGCTATCTTGCAGCACACTCTGGCATGAGGCTTGGAGAAATAATTGCACTCAAAATAGAGAACATCCATGAAAACTACATTTATGTCTGCTCAACATACAATCAGAAATTTGGAATAGGAACAACCAAGAATTCAGAAGATAAGATTGTCCCGATAACCCAAAATACCAGGAACCTGCTTTTTGAGGTTTATGAGAAAAGCGGAAGCTGCAGCGGATATATTTTCTCTTACTCAGACGGAGTTCCTGTTGCAGAGGGAAGAATCAGAGATCCTTTTTACAGGGCAATGAGGATTCTTGGAATCTCTGAAAAGGACAGAAAAGAAAGAAACATACAGTTCAAATCCTGGAGGAATTTCTTCATCACAGTCTGTCAGAAAATGAACATCAATCCCGCAATGATACGTGCTGTTGTGGGCCATCTGACAGTCTCCATGACAGACCATTACACATCCTTCCTTCCTGATGAGCTGAGCTTCATTGCAGAAAAAGAGTCACTGCTTTTGAGTGCTCCGGAGAGCAAGAACAAGTGGCCATAAATCTACTTGATCAGATCTCCATTACTCTCCAGATCTGACCCCTTTTATAGTTCCCCAGATGTTCTCTCCAGATATATAGGAACTGCCGACTTTGCTAAGAACTTTCAAGAGGGCCTCTCTTGAAGACTCCCTGCTCTGAACCATTTTTGCATGCTCTTCAGCAGACAAATTTTCAGGCGCTGTTCGTCCCAAAAGCACAGCCAGGGAATCTATCAAGAACCCCTGCTGTATGCTCAGCATTGCTTCCAGCTGAAGACATTCTTCCATGATATTTTGTGCTATTAAATCAACTCTTTTCTGCCCACTAATATGATCTTCAAGAACCCCGTTAACATATTCAGAGACACTCTTGTTTTCACTCTTTGCTCTCTTCTTGATTTCATCAAAAAGGGCTTCGTCTATCTTTGCTCCTATTGTCTTAAGCATAGTTTTTCACCTCACAAATACAATACTTATGTATTTTTTCGTTTTCTTTAATGGTTAACCTTATAAATCATTATTACATAATTTATTACACTTGAATAGTTAACCGGCTGTCAAAAGTGCCGTTTTGCTATGGAATCAGGCTTGTATTTTGGTTAACCAGAGTACAAAAACTATGTTTTGAGTTTACCGATTAACTTTTTTTGCAAAAAAATGTTATAACCTTGCAGGTTAACCGCTTCTTTTATCTTGCCCCCGTTAACCAAAATACCAAAATACAAAGGCTAAAACAAAAAAAATTTTGACACCTCAAATCAAAGTCACATCTACAAAATACACCCGAAACAGAAATGAAAAAAAGACAAAAAGAATTGCAGCCAACAGCAAGCAAGCTCGCAAAAAGCCGAGGGTATTTCTACCCTCTTTCCTGCCCTCATTTTCAAAACGACTCCAACGTAATTTGAAAGACATCCTCATCATCTGTACTGTCGTAGTTAAGCCATTCTGAAATGTAATCAGCCTCAAATTCTTTTCGCATTTCTTCGTCTTCAAAAATATCAGGCCTCTCTTCTTTCAGCTTGAAATCCAGTCTGTCAAAGAGAAGAAATCCTGCGACAGAAAAGATTATTTGGACGAAAAAAGCGGGAGACCATTTCTGATTTCCCGCTTCACAGTTCTGTCAAAGAGCAGATAAAAATATTTTGTAATCTCATTCATTTTTTGAAAATCTCAATCATTTGATATAAAAATGAAGGAGATGTTGTTTTAGATACGGACATAGCCCGTAGAAGGTCCTGCGCCAACCTTCGCAATATAGCCACTTTTTACCAAGGCTGTTAATGTGCGTTCCACGGTGACCTTGCTTATATCCGGGCATAATTCCATGATTTCTTTCTTTGTGACTTTACCGACCTTTTTTTCAAACATGGCTTTGATTCGCTCCGGTTTGGAAAGTTTACGATACTTTAAATGTTCTACCCGATCTTCAAATTCATTATAGGCTTTCAGCATAATTCCAAGGTAGTATTTCACAAAGGGCTCATAGCTGTTGTTACAATCAAGCCACCCAGAAGAACTTGCCTGCAGCGCTTCATAATACGTTTCTTTTGTTTTTTCAATCAGCATTTCTATGCTTATATACTTCCCAACGATATATCCAGCCTTATAAAACAACAGCAGAGTGAGCAGCCTACTCATACGGCCATTGCCATCATTAAAAGGATGAATACATAAAAAATCAAGGATAAACATAGGAATGAGAATCAGCTTATCTATCTGATTGCCATTCCATGCGTCTACAAAATCAGAACACAGGTTTTCGACGGCTTCAGGGGTCTGAAAAGCAGGAACCGGGATAAATCTTGCCTTTTGGTTCCCTTGGGAATCTGTTTCTGCAATTACGTTATCAGCATTTTTATAAGTCCCGCCAACATTCCCCTGAGAATAGGAATACAAATCTCTATGGAGCTGCAAAATGATATTAGGACGCAAATGGATATACTCATAGCTCTCATGGATTGTAGTAAGCACTTCCCGATATCCGGCAATTTCCTGTTCGGAACGATTACGGGGCTCTGCCTTTTGATAAACCAGTTCTTCCAGTCGTTTATCGCTTGTATAGATCCCTTCAATCCGGTTGGAAGCGCCGGTACTCTGAATAAGGGCGACTTCCAATAATGTTTTCAGTTCATCTATATTTGCTTCGAGAAATAGTTCCTGTTTACCCTTATGTTCATGGAGGCTTCCCATCATCTGAACAATTTCAGGGGTCAGAAGTTTTTTGGGAGCTGCAACATAATCAAATTTTCTCATAAGAATCTCCTTCATTCAGAAAATATCTCATTCATTTTGCCACGGAATGAAGGAGATTTCAACAAAGATGATGGAGATAGTTTTCCCCTTCATTTTGAAAATTATGTTAAGATTTTGCGTTTTCTCTTAACAGAACACAACCAGCTAAAAGAGCGACTTTAGTATCTGTAGCATTGGCTATAAAATGGTTTTCTTTGAAAATCTTGAGTAGGAGGTGTTTAAATGCGTTTTCGCTTCCCCTACACTTTTTTCAAAAAGAAAGCCAGAAACGGCAAAAACATATACTATTTCCATGTCTGGGATGATACTAGGCATGTAAGGGTCTCAAAAAACAGCCGACTGGATTTTTCCAATCAACTGTGCAGCATATCGTTTATTTATATTTATTTATAATGGTATATAGTTGGTGCCTCTGCCTTTTCCATTCTGCTTTAGCAGATTATTTTTTACCAGCTTTTTCAGTACTCTGGCAGCAGTGGAGATACTCACTTCGAGCAGCCCCATGACTTCATTTCTTGTAACAGCACCATGTGTCCGGGCATATTCCCGCACTTTTTCTTCTCCGGCACTTAATGGCGTGCCCACAGGAGTATGTGCGGATGGCTCTGCTGGAAGAACAGATTCAGTGTCTTTTTCATATTTGGCGTTAATATTCGGCAGTATGATCTTAAAGGCGTTTTTTGTGGTTTCAATCACAGGCTTTTCCACCATGCCTTCATATGCCTTCATAATTTTTCCCATTCCGGTACCATAAGCCTCAATCAAATGTAAACGATAAAACACATTCGCAAGGTCCTGGTTCCGGCATACGGAAATACCTACCATAATATCTTCCAGTTCAATTCCAGGCATCAATCCACCAATAGACACAAATTCAATCCTGTCCGCATAAATTCTGATAAGTGCGCTGGCACTAAAGGAATAATCCCGGTGGACCAGCAGATTCAGCAATGCTTCCCGGACAGCAATTTCAGGGTAATCCCGAGCATCAATCCTTAGCAGTTTTTCTATGGTTGCACGGGTCTGATTACGGAAGTCAATAAAATCATACACTTCGTTCATCTGGCACAGCAGCGACCCGCGAAATTCCCGGCGGTCTTTAAATACCGTCTGGTCTGTGCCCTGAAAAACTGCGACCTTAATCGTATGGACGCATTGGTCGGACAGAAGAAGCCCTAAGTTGCTATAAAGGTTATCCTGATCGACCAGCTTCAAAGTACGCATTTGCTGCGGACCAAATTCTACATTCCGAAGGTCAAATTCTTTTTTCGCAGCTTCAAATGTGAGTTCCTGGTTCAGAGAGCGCATGGCTTCAAAGCGGTCCCCATCCGTTTCTTTAATCATACGGCGGATTGCCGTATCCGTAGCAGGAACCGAAGAATAACCCTGCCTGACATAGACGCCTTCTGGCCGCATCCCTTTTTTTGCAAGATAATAAGGCCGGTCTGTTCCGCGCTGAACATCTACAGCAACAATGTCTTTTCCATTTTCTTCAATCGTCTTGTAATGCACGAACATTGTTATATCCGGCTTGATGGCATCCCGTACCATATTGCTGATTTGCAAAGATACACCGTCCGGGTCATCCACTCCGACTACCGTGCCGTCATCCTGGACGCCAATGTATAGTTGTCCACCGTCACAGTTAGCAAAAGCAATAATCTCTTTTTTTATTTCGTCCACAACAACTTCTTTCAGTTCTATGGTCTCACTTTCCCGAAAAAGCATACTGCCATCTCCTTCATTCTTATTAACGCTCCTATTATAGCAAATCGGTTCAATCGTGTCATCGAATCTGAACCGATTATGAACCGATTGTGAGTCGATTATGAACCGATACTATTATGAGGTTCACAAAAAGAGCGCATTGCAGCAACCTTTTAACACAGAAAAGGTGCTTTCCCTCTCATAATATTGTCATATCCAATCGTTTCTATTCAGTTTCTCCCATGTGAATCTATCCTTCTGACTCGCCTCATAGTTCTAATAAAACGATTTTTCACATATTCATAAAATGACCGTATCGCCTTGAGATTCCCGTTCACCGCATAGTAGTTGCAATGGTCTTGCGGTTTGAGATTAAGCAATTTCATGGTTTCATCAATCGGCTCATGCATCCTCTCTCTGAGCCATTCCTTTACCGCCTGTCTTTTCACCTTGAGTTTCTTCTTGCTCGTGGACACCTGTACACTGTAATATCCTTTGCGTGTCTTTCCGTTGGAAAAGGTAAATCCAAGAAAATCGAAACTCTCCTTTGTACCTTTGAACCGCCCGAATGAGATAATCTTCGTCTTCTCATCGGCAAGCTCAAGCGAGAACTTTTCCATACGAGCCCTTATTGCCACCAATACACGTTCAGCCTCATCCCTGTTTTCGAAGAGGATGAGGAAATCGTCAACATATCTCACATAGCATGAATACTCTCTGAGCTTAGGCTTCACAGCCTTCTCAAACCACAGGTCAAGCACATAGTGCAGATAGAAATCGACGGCTTCCTTTTTCTCTTCTTCTGTATAACTTCTGCTTATAATCCATTCTTTCTGAGAGTCCCAGTTTCCTCGTATTCCTTTACCCATGCAATCAGACTTTTATAGTCAGGGTATCCAAGTTCTCTCATTACTATAGATGCATGTCTGCCATACTTTAAGTACAGCTCTATTGCTTTCTTCCTGTCTTCTAGTGAGTACATTTATACCTCTTTCCTTATTCTAGGTCCTAGTTTTTGTCCACACGTCCATTTGACAAAAATACTATCAGGTGCGATATTATTTATAGAAAGGTGCCGCCGATGAACGGTAGCTTCACACAAAATAGACGAAAACCGTCCTAGCTTTTGGCGAAGCGTAAGGGCGGTTTATCTTTTAGAATTAGATATTAGAAGTCCCAAGACCGTAAAAACGACCATTAGGACGTAATATGTCTATGAATCCATAGACATCACCTCCTTCTCCGTTTTTAAAGACGAATCGGGAAGCAACGCCTTCTGATATCCAAAATTGGTTCGAGAAGCTACCGTTCATCTTTCATGGCAACACTCAAGAACAAACAATGTCAAAAATCGAAAAGTGTTCTATCAAAGACAGGCAAAACGAGATATCTTCATTGACAATCCTAAAACGCAAATGAAATAAAAGTATCGGTCTTTCACGGAAAATTGAGGGATGAAGAATAAAGACTGAAAAAGCATGTGAGTTCTAAAGTTTAGTTACCACACAAAACAAAGGAACGAACACATGCTCTTTGAACAAATTATAACAAACAATCCATCTTTTCAACCATATGAATACATTAGTACTGAAACAATAGAAGACGGGAAGCATCTGGTGCTCCATCTAAAAAAGCAAGAGGAATACTGCAGAGGAAGCATGCCCGCACTGTGGTGGACATGTGCATATCTGTGGCAGCTACAGCATGAGGCTCAAGGACACACCTGTCTATTGCAGAAGATAACCTACCATCGATACAAAGGCCTTCCTTTCGGCATTTTTACATAGCAGCTGAACATTTCTCCTCTCTCTTGGAGACTGTTTATGATTGCATCGAGCTGAGAGATATCAACATGCACTTTATCCCCGATGTGGATGTTTTTCTTTCTCATCACTTCTGCAGGAATCCTTATGCTTGAGAGTTTCTCCATTTCAACCTTAATCTCCAGGAGTCTCCACCTTCTAAGCAGAGCGAAAGGTGGAGAGGAATGGAGGAAAAAGCATCAGATGTGATACGGTTGCAATATGAAGAAATGGCTGGATGAAAAATACGAGTTTGAAGTTGAGGTTACAGGGTATCTGAGTGGTGAAGAGCCTGAAGGCCTATGCCGCAACGGTGAATAGATTGGCGATAAATATTCCTGCTCCTATGGTTGTCCAGTGAACCAAGATGGGTGCGGAATATGCTCAAAGACCATGATGATGCTCTATCGTTGATGGAAGCCATTAGAAGTGGCGGGAATCTGAGAAATGTCGGCGGTTGCGACAAGTATGTGAGGTATATCG
>DXHU01000003.1 GCA_019113245.1 Candidatus Ornithospirochaeta avicola | reverse complement strand
CACCCAATATCCAGACATATATTATTCTCAGCAATTTCTATATGTGTAAAGCCCCATTCAGCCATAGATGAATGTCCTGAATTCATCATATTAACCATAATTTTCCCGCCAATTCCTTCTGGCTTGCAAGTATTTTGAAA
This sequence comes from Candidatus Ornithospirochaeta avicola, assembly GCA_019113245.1. Taxonomy (GTDB): domain Bacteria; phylum Spirochaetota; class Spirochaetia; order Sphaerochaetales; family Sphaerochaetaceae; genus Ornithospirochaeta; species Ornithospirochaeta avicola. The sequence goes on along the minus strand of DXHU01000003.1, from coordinate 36,807 downwards.
AAAAGACATACACAATGCTCCTTTCGGCGTTAGTTGTAGCTAATTTAGATTATATCTCACTTCCTTTTTGGCGGCAATATGAAAATTTCATTTTCGGTTTCTGCACTTTTTATGCTTACTTTCTTGTCTGCTCCATCATCTTCTTCGCCAGCTTTTGAAACAGGTCGGCGGCTTCCTCGTCCATCGGCGCAAGCTGTCCGATCTGTCCGGCAACCATCGCCGTTACATCGTCAATGGAAAGCGGTTTTTGTTTCTGCTCCGCCAGCGCGTCCCGCATGGCTTGGAACATGGCGGCGGTCACAGCTTCTCCCGGCTGTTCTCCGTTGTCCATATCTTTCTTAATATCCCGCAGGATAGCAAGGAATACATTCTTGATTTTTTCAATCTCTGCTTCATGTTCCCCCATCTTTTGGGCGTTCAAAAGCTGTAAATCCTGCTTCGCTTCTGCCCGGTGTTCCGGGTGTTCTTTCATCAGGTCGGACAGGGAAGCCGTTGCCATCTCGATAAGCTGGTTTCTTGCTGTTATGCCCTTTGCCGCCGTATCCTGAAAATAAAATCTTTCCAAGTCACGGCACCTGCCCTCTTTCTCCTCTTTTCATTTCCGCTTTGGCAGAGCAGGCAGAGCTATGCAGGAAGGGAATGCTTGAAAAAGAGGAGATTCTTCTTCCAGATGGAAGGAAAGTAATGAGAGCAAAAGCAGAAGGAGCATCATTTCTGGTTGAGCAGTGATATATATTTGATGCTCCCAAATACTATCAAAGCTGAAGATTGCCTTCAATGCCGGCAAAATCTATTTTATAGCTCCTGCCACTCTTCATTTTTATCATAACAGGGCCATAGCCTCCGCATTTTTCAGAATCTGTGTACTCGATTTCTGAAATGCTGAAGATCTCATCCTTAGTAAAGCCTTCATCTCCTTCTTTGGTTATCACCTGAGATATAAGAACATATGGCTCATACATGAACACTTTCTTTCTCTCTGCCTTTGCATAGATTGTAAAGCTCTGATGAGTATCTGGATTAAGACCCTCATTTCTGCTGACAAAAAGCTCATCCCATCCTGAATAGACTGTCATAGCAATATGGCGCATCTTTCCGTCACTGCCCTTTCCGTGCATGATGACAGCCTGAGAGCCATCACGCTTGATTGTTTCACTCTCAGCATCAGGACAAGGGAAGCCGTAGGAACCGAGATAAATTTCAACAGGCTTATGGAAGAGCCTGATTTTATCTGCCCTGACAAGACCGCATGGAACAGAGAAGTCTGCAAGATCGATTATGCTTGTCCAGTGATAATCTGCAGAGGAGTCAAAGCCGAAGAGTGCACGTCGGTAGAGCACATCATCTTTCATTCCGTTCCAGAGGAGAGCATTTATCTGCTCAGTCTTATCAATATCATTTTCCTTTAGAGTATATGTTGCTGCACTTAATCCTGAAGGTGTATCAGATTCCCATGGATAGCGGCTGTTATAGGAAAGCTTTGCATAGCACCATCTTCCGTTGTCATCACCGATGCGCTTTACAACCTTTGCAGTTCTCATCTCCATTGCACCATTGTCGCTATGGCTTGAGATGCAGAGTCCAGGGCCAGGAAGAACACATTCTCTTACCTCTCCTTTTTGCATCTCATCCCAGATTCCGCCCTCTTCTTTTGCAGTCCAGAACGGATGGTCTTCATCCAGCTCAAGGCACAGAAATGCCTTTCCAAGCCACAGAGGGCTTTCGGCACAGCTGTAACTCTGCACCATCGGTGTAAACGGTCCATAGAATCCTATTACCGGCACCCCTTCATAAAGCACATCATCACGGGAGAAGAACTGCAGCAGCGCACCAGAGGAAATTCTTCTTGCAAGACCCGGATTGACAGAAGGATTCTTCAAATTGTAGTTTGCGGCAAATGCGGCAGTTGCGGCATTTCTGTAGATGTTGCTTCTGCCCCACATCGTGACATTGCCATCTCTGTCAAAAAGCCTGTCATAGCTTTTCATCAGTTCGTTTGAGTTGTTCTCAAACTGCTTTGCAATATAAGGCTCATTCTCATAGCCATACCAGGAACACCAAATCGGGCCATATACCTGGAAAGCCCATACAGAATAATAGTCAAATGTATGTCCGTCGCGGTACCAGCCCTGACCTGCATAGTATGAGAGGATTGCCTGTGCATGCTCCCTCATCAGGTTCTTGTCAATCTCATAGCCCATCATGTGCAAGAAGGCCAAATCAAGCATGTTGAACAGTCTCCAGTTCTGGGTTGCAGTAGTACCGTTTGCATAATCGCGTATGAAGGATGCAATAGTGTCTTTCTCTTCTTTCGTGTAAGCATCCCATATTTCGTTTCTTGTAGTGACAAGACCTATTACGATTGCGCATGTCTCTACAGTCTGCTGATATGTATGAAGGGTAAAGGATGGCGAAGAATCCTTGTCCATGTCTGAATAGCTGAGCACATACTGCTCATCACCGGGAGTACATGAGCGCAGGATATGGTCTTTATAGTATTTTCTCAGTCTTTTGCCTTCTATTATGATATCTGGCTCATTCTTAATCAGAGGAGCTGCAATAAAGAAGCTTCTTGCCAACCCCTCATAATACTCAGCCTGGACTTTCCATGCAGGCGTATTTTTATTCGGATATGTTATATCCCATTCATACCGAGGAACAAGAACAGGAGAATCCATAGTCTTCACATGACGGAAAACTCCTTCAAGGATGAACTTCCCTGCATCTATCCAGTGCTTTCTGGTCAGTCCTGTATAAGGACTCAATTTATAATCAGGATTTTCAGGTGAAAAATGCATAATGCCCCCTTTTTGTAAGATTCTAGCACGCTTATGCATTTTCGGGCTATCAGAATAATTGCAGCTGACGCAAATTATGAAGATTTCATAACATTGACAGCCCAGCATAATCATGCCCTAAATGAATCGATATGGAAAAGATTCAAAGAGAGAGCATAAAGAGTTACATCGACTAAACTTCATACCCCAGAGCATGTGCATAGATACATGCTTAGATTTCATATATGCCTCAATCGAAGATGCTACCAGTTAGAACCAGGCCTCAGTCATCAGGAAGTTTGACAACACACATAAATGTATATACAATGTTAATACGGAGAACACAAAAATGATAACAACAATCGCACGATGGGGAAACTCTCAGGGGGTCAGGATTCCAAGCGACATCATGAAAGCTGTAGGATACGCTCCTGGTGATGAAGTTGATATCTCTACAACTGAAAAGGGCATCCTTATTCAGAAAAGGACGAAGCAACCTGTTGAATTGAAAGCTGGAGGAATGCTGAAAAAATATGTTAAAAGACATGTGGACGACAGGGAAATGAACGATGCCTGGAAATCGGCTGTCGAGGAGAGCTGGAGATGAGGAGAATAGCCGACACCAACATTCTTGTGCGTTATCTTACAAGAGATGATGAGAAGGCAGCTGATAAGGCGGCAGAAATCATCAGAGGTGGCGTGGAAATTCTTCCGGAAACGGTTCCCGAGCTGATCTATGTGCTTACAAGCAGAAGTTTATATGGAATGCCGCGCACTGTTGTTGCAGAGTCCGTTGAAGCTTTGCTTGATGAAGTGACTGTCCACAGGAAGGATGTGATAAAACATGCCCTAAAAATTTATCAAGACACAAGGCTTGATTTTGTGGATTGTCTTTTGATTGCGGAAGGTACAGCATCTGATACGGAAGTGTATTCTTTTGATCAAAAGCTTCTTAATGAACTTAAAAGAAGAACTTTTTTTGATAGCTTTGAAGTCGGGATAAAATCTTAAGCACCAGAGCCTTAAAAACTTTTGAACCTGCAAGATGGGCTGCCACATAAGTCAATATTGAGAATCGGCAGCACGCATTTCCTGAACTAGCATTACAAACATCCCCTGAAAATCATTACTTTTATAAATTTAGGCTATATCTTATAAACGTTTCTATCATATTTATAAAAGCAAGCCATCTCATATAAACATCAGGAATCAATTTTCACTATTGGAGCTGTTTCAAAATCAAATTGTATTGGAAGTTCTTTCATGGTTACCTCTGCTTGAAGTAAGGCTCTCAGAAATAACTTTTATGTCAACTATCTTTATAAAAACAGATATATTTTTATAAATAAAATTTAATTTATTATTCTATTTTGCATTTATATTGAGCGAATCAATGTGCATAAAGAATACTTGCTACAGGCACGTACTAGTCATTAAAATGTCATCATTCCCACTCAATCGTTGCTGGCGGGATCCTGCGTTCATCTGTATCCGTCTCACCGGAGTTGAGATTAAAAGTGGCCTTGAGTCCGTGTTTCCTGAAAATGGAGACAAGCCTTCTGTCCTCCTTCCTTCCGTCATCATAACTGAAATTGAGAACCTTGTTTCTTCCCTGCAGGAACAATATATGAATCCGTCTTAACTGCATGAATGTTTCTCCTGACTCAATATTATATTTGCACATCATCACCTTTATAAATAATCAAAGCAGCTCATTCATCTTACCCGCAAGATATAGAGGTATGTTGGTAATATTTCCGTCCTTTCTGTATCCACGCTTTGAAAAACGTACTGCATGTTCAGGATGATGTTCTGAAATATAGTGTTTGAATGAGGGGGCAGACTTGTCTTCACCGCCTTTCACCTCAACAGGAACAATCTCAGATCCATACTGAAGCACGAAATCAATTTCCCCTCTTTTATCCGAAAAATAGCGTGGCTCCACATCCAGTCTACCGTGAAGCTGCTGCAGGACATAGTTCTCAGTCAGAGGACCTTTGAACTGATATCCTGACTTCAGCAGAATTGCACTATTATCTATACCAGCCATATGCTTCAAGAGTCCGGTATCAAAGAGAAACAGTTTGAACTGATCAAGCTTGTCGAATGCAGCAAGCGGATGTTCAATTTTTGAAACATTGTAAATACGATTGATCATATCAGCCGAGACAAGCCACTCGATTGCTTCTTCAAAGTCCCTGGCTCTGCCTCCTTGACGAACCGAACCATAAATGAATTTCTCGTTGGATTTGGCAAGCTGGGAGACAATGCTGCGGAACACCATCAGAATACGGCCGCTGTTCACTTTTCCATTGTGCTTGGAAAAATCGTTTTCATATATCTCGATGAGTTCCCTCTGTATCTGTGATACTGCAACCGGATCTTTGCGATTGACCCAAGAGACAACACATTCAGGCATTCCTCCTATAATCAGATAGTTACCATAGGCTTCAAGCAGGCGGTTATGGAAAACGTCCTCAATCACCTGATCTTTTCTGATGCTTTCATAGTAAGCAAAAAGAGACACGTCAGTAGCTTCCAGAAATTCATCAAAATACAGGGGATAGAGATCAATTATGTTGACCATACCAACAGGGTATGACTTGGGCTGTGAAAGCAGAGTTCCAAGCAGACTGCCAGCGGCAATAACATGATAGTCATTTGCCTTCTCCCTGAAATATTTTAGTGTATTCAAAGCTTCAGGGCATTCCTGCACCTCATCGAAAATGATAAGAGTCTTTCCCGGCAAAATTCTTTCACCTGCAATCAGGGTAAGCAGTTCAATGATCCGCTGAGGATTCTTGTTCGTCTCGAAGATGGATTTAAGTTCCTCCATTTCATCAAAGTTGAAATAGACAAAGCTTTCATAGCAGGATTTACCGAATTCCTTCATGAGCCATGTCTTGCCTACCTGACGGGCACCCCTGATGATCAGCGGTTTCCGATCAGGATTGTTCTTCCATTTCACCAGTTCTGAAAATGCATTCCGTTTCATATTCGTCATCACAATTATGTTAACCAAAATTAGTATAACACATTTTTCCAGGTTCTAAGACAGCAATTTTACACATTTTTCCTGGAAAATATGGTATATCAAAACACATTTTTCCGAAAAAATTTCACTAGTTGTACTAGTCAATAGAAGTAGACAGGAAAATATTGGCTCTTCACGTTTTCTTGAGGGATTGAGATCTAACTAAAGGGATGGAGATAAACTGAATTAAAGAGAAGAAGTAATTTTCATCCCTGTATCCATAGGCAATCCTCTTAGCAACTTTTATCCTGCTGTTGAATCCTTCAAGCTTTCCAGTTGAGATTGGATGGGAGGCATGGGCAATGAGACCATCAAGCCGCTTCTCCTTTGCTGTTCAGCTAGAGATAAGCACTGCAACTCTCTCAAGGATCTTCCTCCCTCTAGCAATAAACCATGCCAGTCACACAACAAAAAACTCCTTGTACTACAAGGAGTTAATAGCATACAGGTCTATTCCCACTCAATAGTCCCTGGTGGTTTTGAGGTTATGTCATAAAGGACTCTGTTCACTCCTGCAACCTCATTGCATATTCTTGATGCACAGCGCTGCATCACATCATATGGCATCCTGTACCAGTCGGCTGTCATTGCATCCTCACTCGTCACAGCACGCAGTGTGCATACTTCTCGGTATGTTCTCTCGTCCCCCTGGACACCCACGCTCTTTACAGGAAGAAGATCTGCAAGAGCCTGCCAGATTTTGTTGTAAAGACCTGCTTTTCTTATCTCCTCAATGAAGATTGCATCTATCTCTCTAAGGGTATCGAGGCGGATTTTTGTCACCTCTCCTATGCATCTGACTCCTAGTCCAGGGCCGGGGAACGGATGACGGTTTACGAGCTCATCAGGAAGGCCAAGTGCCTTTCCAAGGCTTCTGACCTCATCCTTGAAGAGATCTTTCAGAGGCTCAAGAAGCTCCCATTTAAGATCCTCAGGAAGTCCTCCGACATTGTGGTGGCTCTTTATTGTGCTTGAAGGGCCTCCAAGCACACTTCTTGATTCAACCACATCCGGATAAAGTGTTCCCTGTGCAAGGAAAGAAATATCACCGCACTTTCTGGCTGCGCTGTAGAATGTGTCGACAAAGAGCTTTCCGATAATCTTTCTCTTGCTCTCAGGATCAGTAACTCCTTTGAGTGCAGAAAGGAAAGCTTCTTCTGCATCAGCATATTCAAGCCTCATATTGAAATGCTTTCCAAAAAGATTAAGCACGTTCTCCGCCTCATTCTTTCTCAGCATACCATTATTTACGAAGACACATACCAGCTGATCCCCGATTGCTTTGTGTATGAGAAGGGCAGCAACAGACGAATCGACGCCCCCTGAAAGTCCGCACAATACCTGACGGGATCCTACCCTTGCCCTTATTTCTTCAACAGCACTGTCAATGAAAGAGCCCATGTTCCAGTCATTCTCTGCACGGCAGATATCAATGACGAAATTCCTAATCATCAGGTGCCCTTCCTTCGAGTGGACAACTTCAGGATGGAACTGAAGACCGTAGAATCTTCTCCTCTCATCTTCAATTGCCGTGTAAGGACAGTTCTGCGTATATGCAACAGTATCAAAACCATGAGGAATGCGCACAACACTATCACCATGGCTCATCCAGACACTCATATCTTTCACTCCCTTGAAGAGCAGTGAAGGCCTTGTCAGGTTTATACTGGCTATCCCGTATTCCTTCTTTTCAGGGCATACAACCTCTCCCCCGAGCATCACGGACATAACCTGAAGCCCATAGCATATTCCAAGAATCGGTATGCCCATTGAGAAGACTGCTTCATCAGGGCGAGGAGATGAAGGTGTGTTGACGCTTGCAGGGCCGCCTGAGAAGATTATTCCCTTAGGCTGCAATGCTGCAATCTCTGAAGCCTTTGCATTAAATGGCAGGATTTCAGAATAAACTCCGCACTCTCTTACCCTGCGTGCTATCAGCTGACTGTACTGGGCCCCAAAATCGAGAACAACAATGGTATCGTGGTGTCTTGCTGCCAAATCATTCCTCCTGAATCAGAATCTGAAATCGTCTATTTTCCTGTATGCCTTTCTGACAGCCTGAGAGAAAACAAGGCCGAATACAGCTCCAAAAAGGGACTGGGCAATGTTTACAGGAACTTCGGCAAGAGCTGTCGGGAAATCGATGAGGAAAAGACCTGTAAGCAGGAAATACCCTCCGCTTACCACAATGACAGCAACACAGGCTGCTGCTATCTTGCGCATAAGGCTCACATTCTCCTTCCCTTCTTTCCTTCCTGTTATCAAGGATATCAGAAAAGCCTCAAGTCCGTGAACTATGAAACTTATAATTGCCCAGGATGCAAATCCTCCGGCAAGGTCTGCAATTGCGGTTCCAAGTCCTCCTGCGACAAAGGCAGTGACAGGTCCGAATGTGAAGGCTACAAATGTGACTGCCACATCTGTAAGGCTTATGTATCCGTTTGTTGCCGGAATGTTTATTCTTAACGCGATTGTGAAGAATGCAACAATAGCTGTTGTAACAGCCATCATGCTTATTCTAAGTGCTGGTGAGTTCTTGAGCATAATATCCTCCTTCAAAGCAGGATGAAAACCGTGAAAAATATAGCGAAAATAAATATTTCTGTAAAGGCTTTTGATGACCTGCCGCACTCAATGATGGAACTTCTTTGCCCATTGTGGAAACCTCTTTCCTCAAGTATTGCAGCTGAATCCGGTATTCGCTTCAATGCATCCACAGTAAGGGATACGAGAATGGATGTAAAAGGTACTTTCCTTCCATCCCCTTCCCTCGATTTTAAAGCAAGCCTTATTTCTGAATATTTGTCAGCAAGGGATGGAATAAGTGTAAGAGACAGGGAGAACATGAGACTTGCCTTATACGGCAAATGCATTTTCTCAAGTGCACGGGTTATCATCTCCATTCTCTCTGTCTTCAAAAGAAGGGAGAATATTGAAGAAATTGAGAGAAAGCGCAGAAGAACCTCCAGGCTCTCTATTACACCAAGCTTTGTAAGGACAGCAAGCTCTCCTATTGAAAAAAGCACTTCAGCATCCCGGGCCCGCAGTGGAGCAAATATGATTATGCATATAGAAAGCGGCAGAAGGCTCTTAAGAAGAAGCACTGTGTTTTTGGCCCTTATGCTTGAAAGGCTTAAAAGCATGATTAGGATAAAGAGAACACTCAGCTTAAGTAGACTTATATCCATCACGGCAAGAACTGCTGTCAGCACTGTGATTATTATCTTTGCCCTTGCATCTATTTTGTAATAGAAGGAGTTTCCTTTGATGTAAGAGGAAAGTTTCATGCCAGAGTACCATCCTTTAGCTTTATTATGTTCTCTCTGGCAAGATAATTCTCATCATGAGTAATTAAAATCACGCCGGCTCCGCTTTCAAGAAAGAGATTTATTATTTTCTGGCTTTCCTTGTAGCTTAGAGCAGAATCAAGTTCATCAAGGATTACAAACGGCCTCTTCAAGGCATAGAAGACCGCACTCTGCACTCTCTTTGCCTCTCCGTATGAAATCTCGTGTATGTAAGATGATGGGGAAATGGAGAAAAGAGACATTATTCTCTCTTTCTCTTTCTCGTCCTGGACAACAGAATCCAGCTCGTCTGATACTGTCGGCAAAAAAAGCGAAGAGTAAGGATTCTGAGCAAGATAGCTTATTTTTATCCTTCTCTCCCTTTCTTTCAGGACTTTTGAATCAATGAGGATTTCACCTTCGTCTTCTCTTATGAGGCCTGAAATCACTTTTGCAAGCGTGCTTTTGCCTGACCCGTTGTCCCCGCTTATTATGTAAAAACGTCCTCTCTGGAAAGAAAGATGATCAATGCTCAGATTGAAAATCCTTGCACACTCCTTTCTTTCTGTATGTGCTTTCAGCTTCCTTATTGCAAGGCTGCCTTCCACTGCTTTTTCAGTAACTGAAATCTCTGTCCTTAGAGCGGCAGAAAGAGGAACAAGCCTCTTGTTCTTTATCGTATAAACAGCTGTGAAGAAATCATCATAGCAGGAAATGTAATGAGATGAGAGGACTATTGCATAATCCTTCTTTTTGATCTCTTTTTTTAGAATTTCCCGGAAGCGGGAAGAAAGCTCATCAAAAGACTCATCATAGATTACAAGTCTGGCATTCTGGCTGTCGGCAGTGGCAAGGGAAACCCTTCTTTTCTCACCCCCTGAGAGAGAAGAAGGATCAGCATCCTCTAAAAGAGAAAGTTCATATGTGTTTTTCAGACACTCAAGCTTTCTCTTCATCAGAGAAATCTCTGTATTCCTGTTTTCAAGGGGAAATGCTATCTCTTCATTTATTGTGCTGAAAAGCATTGAAGAGAGACTGTCCTGGCTCACACGGGAGATATAAGCGCTGCGCTGGGGAACATCAAGGGAGGAAAGATCCTTTCCGTCCATGATGATGCTGCCGCTTGTGTGTCCGTCGTAAAACTTATCAAGAGCTCCCGTAAGAGATTTTGCAAGCGTGCTTTTCCCGCTTGCGGGCTCTGCGAGAATAAGGATTCTCTCACCCTGTTTGATTCTGAGGTTTATATTCTCAATCACACTCTCTTTATAGGAGACTGTGTAGGAAGAAAGTTCAAACATCAAAGCCTGACTTTAATTTCTCATATTCACTTCTGATCATGTTCTCAACAAGATCAGGAACATTCCTCAGCTCTTCTTCGCTCATGTTTTCTGTCTTTACAGGAGCAAGTATCTTAACAAGCACGGGAACACGCTTTATAAAATACTTCTTGTTCTCAAAAAGATATCTTGTATTGAATATGACGACAGGAACTATTTCAGCCTTCGCCTTTGTAGCCATCTTGAAAGACCCAGCCTTGAATGAGCCCATCTCCATATCCTTGCTTCTTGTGCCCTCGGGGAAGATTGTCATTGCAATGCCCTTCTTTATGTTCTCTGCACCCTCAAGGATGGCCTTCAGAGATTCCTTTATACTCTTTCTGTCAATATAGACACAGTTGAGCTCTTTCATGACAATATTGAGCCCCAGTATCTTCTTGAGCTCCACTTTTCCAATCACCCCGCTCCATAGTCCGGCATAGAATATTGCGGGGATATCCATCATCGAAAGATGATTTGCTATATAGCATACCCGACAGCCCTTTGAAGGAATATTCTCCTTGCCTTCAACACGAAATGATGCTCCAAAGCAGACCCAGATCCACCAGATTGTTATGTAAAGCCAGAAATGAAGCCACTTTTCTGCTGCTTTCTTCATCCCAAGCACGCTGAAAATGCAGGACAGGATTGCTAGGATTACTGTCGGTATGAAAACAGGAAGCGTGAATATCACAGAAAGTGTTATCTTGATCTTTCTCATTTTTTCTTTCCCTTGAACATGCTCTTGATACGAGCAAAGAAGCTCTTCTTCGGCTCTGCTATCTCATTGAGATTTATCTTCCTAGCATTCTCTGAATGCTGGATTACAATCTTCTTCTTTCCATCCCTTGCTTTATCCTTGTCTTTGAGAACAGCCTTTTTCTTATAGCTGTAAGATGAGCTCTTTGTAGCTTTTCTCTCGCGCCCTGTGTATTTTTTCCTCTGCACCTTGCTCTTGCTCTTGTCGCTTCTTTCTCTTCTGTAGCGCCAGGATGCGGACTTATCCTCAACCTCCTCAAGACCGATTTCATCAGTCCAGAGCACTGGTATCTTCATCTGTATGTAACTCTCAATTGCCTCAAGGCCATATACATAGTCAGGGCATGCAAGAGTGATTGCAACCCCGCTCTTTCCTGCCCTTGCTGTTCTTCCGATTCTGTGAACATAGTTCTCATAGTCCTCAGGAATGTCATAATTGACTACAAGCTCTAGATCATCTATCTGCAGGCCGCGTGATGCAACATCTGTTGCAACCAGCATTGTAATAATTCCCTTCTTAAGATCATCAAGTGCTTTAAGTCTTGCACTCTGGCTCATTGAGCCGATTAATGCCTCTGCCTTGTAATCATTCAAAGATAGCCGTTTTGCAACCTCAATCGCCTTCTCTTTTGTATTTGTGAATATTATCGCGCTCTTAGGATTTATCTTCTTCAAGATCTCAAGCATTATCTTGAATTTCTCTTCCCTGGATACATGGAAAAGCTCCTGACGTATGTTCTTGACTGTTATTTCCTCCGGCTCGACATCGAGTTCTACTGGCTCGTTCATATGGCTCCAGGCAAGATTTCTCACCTTTGTGTTGAGTGTCGCGCTTAAAAGCATCGTCACTCTCTCCTCTTTGTTCTTCATACGAGAGAAAATCTTCATTATGTCATCATAAAAGCCCATATCGAACATTCTGTCAGCCTCATCAAGGACTACAGTGTCAAAGCTCTTGAAATCTATCTTGCCACTTTTCAGAAAGTCAAGAAGACGTCCCGGTGTTCCTACAATTAAAGCAGGATTTTTCTTTAAATCCCTTTCCTGCTTCTCATATCCCACACCGCCGTAAACGCAGGTTGAGAAGAATGAATCCATGTATTTGGAAAAGCTTTTTGCATCTGAATAAATCTGAAGAGCGAGCTCCCTTGTCGGGGCGAGAACCAAAGCCTTCTTGCTCTCGTCCTTGGCAAAACGCTCAAGAATTGCAAGCAGATAAACAAGGGTTTTGCCGCTTCCAGTCTTGCTCTGCACCATGATATCACACTCTGATAGAGCTACAGGAAGAGCTTTCTCCTGCACCTTGGTAAGCTCAGAAAATCCATGCTCGTCAATTGCTTTTACTATATTCTCATCAAGCCAAAGTTCTTCAAATTTCATTCCCATTCTCCAAGAAGTTCAGACAGCTTCTGAACAGTCTTAATATCTTCAGTTCTCACATTCACACCATCAACGCTCTTTACAGGTATTGCCCTCATGCTTGTGGCTGTTATGAAGAGCGATGAGTAAGATGAGAGCTCTTCAAGCTTCACTGACTCAAAGATAAGAGGTATGCCCATATCAGAAAGAGCTTTCATGACACCAGTTCTGGTCACGCCAGAGAGCACTTTCTCATCCGGAGCAGTGTATACCCTATTATTCTTTATAGCATAGAAATTGCTTCTTGTGCCCTCTGTTATAAATCCTTGCCCGTCTACAAGCAGAGCTTCAAAGGCATTCTTTTTCTCAGCATCCTTAAGTGCCATGTAAGAAAGAAGAAGATTGCTGGTCTTGAGCTGGGGTAAAAAGCGCTCGCCGCGATATGTGGAGAGGGCAACACCCTCAGTGTAATAGCTTTCAGGATATACGAAATTTTCTGTATGAGTGATGTATACCCATGCAGGATTTTCTCCAAGGACAAGGATGCGGAAAGTCTCATTGAAAAGATTCTCCTCCGCTTTCAGATCAAGAAGCCAGGATGTTATTTCATTGTCTGTGTATGAAAGGTTCATGCCCACTCCGGAGGAGGAGAGTCTGAGTCTTTTCAGATGCTCGTCAAGGTGCACGAACTGCCCATTTTTGAGCTTTACTGACTCATAAACAGAATATGAGTACTGAACGCTCTTCAGGCTGAGGGGAAGGCTTGCCTCACTCTCATTTATAATAATGCCGTTTCTTATGGCCTTTCTCATCATATTGCTCCAGAAAGGAATATTATCTTTTATAGGACAAAGAAACAAGATTAGATCATCTTGAGTACTTCTCTGGGCTTGCTCCCGTTTGCAGGGCCGATTATTCCCTCTTCCTCCATGCGGTCAACATAGCGTGCAGCCTTGTTGTATCCTATCTTCATCCTTCTCTGCAGATATGATGCGCTTGCCTTCTTCTGCTCATAGACAATCTGCTTTGCTCTCTCGTATTCTTCTTCCTCGCTTTGAGATGTTCCGTAATATTCATCATCAAAGGACTCTTCTTCCTCCACGCTCTCTTCAAAGATGCTCTCATCAAGATAGTCAGGCTCACCGTTTTCCTTTACCTGCTCGACAATCTGGTCAACTTCCCCGTCAGAAAGGAAAGCACCCTGGATTCTCACAGGCTCAAAGGCAGATGGGCTCTTATAGAGCATGTCACCGCGTCCAAGCAGCTGCTCCGCACCCATCTCATCAAGTATGATCTTGCTGTTCACGCCGCTTGCAACAGCAAAGGCAATGCGCGTCGGTATATTGTTCTTGATTGTTCCTGTAACGACTTCTGCACTTGGGCGCTGTGTTGCAAGCACAAGATGTATTCCGACAGCACGTGCCATGGCACAGAGACGGGAGATATATTCTTCTATATCCTTTCCAATCGTTGTCATCAGATCCGCATACTCATCCATTATGAGCACAATGTAAGGAAGCTTTTCTGCAGCCAGCTTCTCAGCCTTTATTTTCTCATTGAATCCAGATATGTTCCTTACATTGTAACGGCTTATCATCTCATAGCGTCTTTCCATTTCCTCGACAAGCCATGCAAGGACTTTTTTCACTCTAGTGCCATCGGTTATCACAGGAGTAAGCAGATGCGGTATACCATTATAGATTTTCAGCTCTACAACCTTCGGGTCGACCATAATAAGGCGCACATCCCTCGGGCTCTTATGATAAAGAATAGTCGCAATCAGGCTGTTGATTCCGACGCTTTTTCCGCTTCCGGTGCTTCCTGCAATCAGCATATGTGGAGTCTTTGCAACATCTATTGATACAGGTTCACCTGTAACAGTGCGTCCAAGAATCATAGGAACTGCATAGCCTCTGCACTCCTTGTTTCTGTCAAAGGCCTCAAGCATGTCCTTGAATCCTATTGTAGCCCTTTTCTTGTTCGGCACCTCTATTCCAACAGCCTGCTTCCCAGGAACGGGGGCAAGTATTCTCAGGCTTCTTACACCAAGTGCATACTTTAAATCCTCCATCCTGTTCTTTACCTTGCTTACTGGAACACCTTCGGCAAGCTTGAGCTCAAACATTGTGACAGTAGGACCCTTTACGATATTGTCCAGCATCACATCAACCTTGAACTCTCTCATTGTGTCCAAAATCTCTGCGCTTCTGAATTTTGTCTCCTCGTCAATTGCACTGTCTGCTGACGGATAGTCGACAAGCATCTCGCGGCGCGGAGGATTATAATGCATCCTGCTTCTCTTTCTTATTCCTGTAATGCCAAGATCCTGGCTGGAAAGCCCTCCGATGCCGATTGAATAATAAAGCTCATTCTCTTGCTCTTTTTCCTTCACTTCTTCTTCAGCATCTGGATATTTCCCCTTATGCTTTTCATCAAGGGAAGGGACACTGCTGTTGTCCTTATAGCCATCAGTCTCATCGTCTTCGCCCAAATCGCTTCTTTCATCATCCTCTGTTTCATCATCTTCGCCCACAGAAAACGCACGGGACCTCTGGTTGATATCTCTTATAAACTCATCCTTTTCTTTGCCGCTTTCTTTCTCATTCAGCATTCTGGCTTCAAAAGAAGACAGGGATGAAACTGGAGTTGAAGAAAGTTCTTCCATCTTCTTTTCTTCTATTCTGTCAGAAAGCTTTGGCCTGCTGTCATCTTTTCTTATATATGTGGACTCATATGGTGTGCTCTTTATCTCTTCCTTTTCTGCCTGGAATGTACGGCTTGGGATATAAGAGACATTGTTCACATCACTTCTTTTTTCTCTCAGGGACTCAAAGAGCTTGTAGCGCGGATGGTCCTTGCTAAGATTGCTCGGAGCTATCTTATCTTCACCTTTTTCCTCTTTGACTTTGCCTTTTTCTTCATATCCTATAATCGGAGAGCTGTTCTTTCTCGGAGCATCAGAAATCTCTCCAAGGCTTTCAATCGTGGCTTCAAGCATGCCTCCTTTTGAGAAATGGCTGCCGTTTGTTATATCATATTTTGGCATATATTCTTCTTTCTTCACAGAAAAGCTGTCTTCATCTTTCTCTTCTTCCTTCTCGACAAGCTCAAGATTCTTTCTGAATATATCCCTCGGGTTCTCTGTAACCCTCTCGACTTCATCAGTATGCTCAATTGTCGAAAAGCGCGGGATATCTGAAGCAGTGGGCACAGAAAGAGGCGTGTTTATGTCAACTGCGCGAAGCGGTATGTCACCATCCGGTTCAAGAGTATCAGATGAGAATGATTCCACATCCTCTTCCTCCTCTTTCTCCTTCTTCTTTCTCTTTTCTGCCTTCAGTCTTTCCTTTTCAGCCTTTTTCTCCTCTTTGGCCAACTTCTTCTCAAAGCGGCGTGATGCCTTTTCCTCCTCTTTTTCCTTCTCGTAGGCAATGTCCTGCTCAACCTCGCTCTTCATCGCCTCCTCTTTTTCCCTCTTTCTGGCTTCCTTGAGTTCTTTCTTTCTCATCTTTCTTCTTGAAGGAATCCTGTTGAGAGCCTCATCCTCATTTACAAGACTCTTCCTTTTTTCTCTCCAGGAGCGGTCAAGAGCTGTAGTGACATAATAGAGTGCAAATGAAAGAAGCACTTCAAGCACTATGAGAATTACTAAAAGAGGAAGCCTCGATGCATTTATCCTGCTCATTATGAAGGCAGGAGTCTCACTCCCGCTCTTTAAATGGGCAAATACAAGGATGCTCATGTACACGAAATATGTGTATATGAGAAAGATTATGCTAAATGGCTTCTTTTTTCTGAAAACAAGCAGCAGCAGTGCTGTTATAATCAAGAATACAGAAGGAGCAAGCAATGCCTTCTCTCCTCCGGTTACAGCAATGTTAGCAACCAAAGCTTTCCTTATCTGCTCCGTGCTGAAAGGAAGTTTTGACTCAAAATATGTTATTGCCAGCATGAACAGAGCAAACAGCATCATGCCCAGCGCTAAAAGTGTTGTGATTATCGCCTTCCTGCGTTTCATCAATCATTTCTCCTTATTATCAAGGCATTTCTCTCCTCATTGAGAAATGGAACTTTTATGCTTTTTATATCAAAAACAAGGCCCATGTTCTCAACATCCTTCATCTCTTTTTCAACTGCATCCCTCTTGCCCTTATAGAAAACCATGCTGCCACCCTCATCAAGCATCCTGACTAGGTCATCTATTACATCGGCTGTTGGATGAAAGGCACGGCTTGTTATTATGTCAAAGCGTCTTTTCACTTCTTTTATATCGCAGTTGAGTATGTTGACATTATCAAGAAGGAGGCGCTTTGATGCAGAAAAGAGAAAAGCTGTCCTTCTTGTCATCCTGTCAAGAAGCGTAATCTTCCTTTGAGGGAAAAGGATTGCAAGAACAAGACCGGGAAAGCCTGCTCCGCTTCCCACATCTATTATCTCGCCATCAGTCTCATCAAATATCTTCCAGAGTGCGGCAGAATCAAGGAAATTCCTTATTATATTGTCTTCTTCGCTCTTATATCCTGTAAGCTTGAGTGAGGGATTAAAGAGCATTATCTCATCCAGATATGTCTCAAAGCGATCAAGAGCAAGATCATCAAAATCTATTTTCAGCTCTTCAAGACCGGAGATAAGAAGCTTCCTATTCATTCTTCTTCCCCCTGATGAGGACCGACAGAACTGCAATGTCAGATACGCGTACCCCGCTTATGCGGCTTGCCTGCCCGAGATTCTTCGGTCTTATGAGCTTGAATTTCTCCTTTGCCTCACTCGATATTCCCTCAGCAGAGTCATAATCAAAGTCATCAGGAATTGCTATGCTCTCGTTCTTCTCAAAACGCCGTACCTCTTTTTCCTGACGCACCATGTAGCCAGAATACTTTTCAGTAAGCTCAACTGTATCCAATACGCTTTCAGGATAGGCATCAAGCTCAGTAAGAGCAAAAGAAGATATTGTCACATCAGGCTCCCTCAGAGCCTCCCTAAGGCTCTTTCCATCCTTCCTTCTTGATGAGAGGATTTCTTTTATCTCATCCATCTGACGAATTTTTTCAAGCAGCCTCTGGTGCTTTTGCTCGCTCACAAGACCTGCATTGTACCCTTTTTCAGTAAGACGGAGATCCGCTGTGTCATGGCGCAGGTTCAGTCTCCATTCTGCCCTGGATGTGAACATCCTGTACGGCTCCTTTGTTCCCTTGGTTGTAAGGTCATCCACAAGCACTCCGAGATAGCTCTCGCTTCTGGAGAGCACAAGAGGCTTTTCCCCCCTCAGATACTGACATGCATTTATTCCTGCAAGGATTCCCTGAGCAGCCGCCTCCTCATAGCCGCTTGTTCCATTTGTCTGGCCCGCGACAAAAAGGCCTTTCATCTTCTTGCTTTCAAGGGACGGATAAAGCTCAAGAGGATCCATATAGTCATACTCAACTGCATATGCAGGGCGCATCACAGTGGCATTCTCAAGCCCGTCAAGCGTCCTGATAAATTCATTCTGCACATCCTCAGGAAGGCTTGATGAAAGCCCGTTGAGATACATCTCCTGACTTCCTATTCCCTCCGGCTCTATGAAGATCTGGTGGCGCTCGCGCTCAGGAAAGCGGACAACCTTGTCCTCTATGCTCGGGCAGTAGCGCGGTCCTTTTCCAATAATCTTTCCTCCATAAAGAGGACTTCTCGATATATTCTCACGTATTATCTTATGCGTTCTTTCATTTGTGTATGTTATGTAGCAGTCAAGGCTCGGACGCTCTACCTTATCATAATCGAAGGAGAAAGGAAGCATCACATCATCGCCTTTTTGCACTTCAAGACGGGAAAAATCAAGGGATGCTCTGCTTACTCTTGCCGGAGTTCCGGTCTTCATCCTTCCAAGGGTGAATCCTCTTTTTCTGAGATTCTCTCCAAGTCCCTTGGCACTCTCTTCGCCAAGTCTTCCGTTTTCCCTGTCATACTCTCCGATGAAGATCCTTCCGTTCATGAAGGTGCCTGTTGTAAGAACAATTGTCCTTGCGCTTATCCTGTGACCGCGCTCTGTAAGCACACTTGTAAAGACACCATCCCTTTCTTCAATGTCAATGACAGTGTCCATGAAAAGATCAAGATGGCTCTGGTTTTCAAGAGTCTCCTTTGCAAGCCTTGAGTAGGAGAACTTGTCAGCTTGTGCCCTGTATGCCTGGACAGCAGGGCCTCTTCTCCTGTTGAGAATCCTGAACTGGATCATGGTGCTGTCTATTAAATGTGCCATCTCGCCGCCAAGGGCATCGATCTCGCGCACGAGATTTCCCTTGGCAAGCCCTCCGATTGCAGGATTGCAAGAAAGCCTTCCGATTGCATCAAGGCTCTGTGTTATAAGTATTGTGTCATAGCCGCTGCGGCTCAAGGCGAGGGATGCTTCGATTCCCGCGTGTCCTCCGCCTACAACAATTGCATCATAATCTCTCATATCTACTTTCCAAGACAGAAGGATGAAAAAAGCCTGTCTAGCACGTCATCTGTCGTGACTGTGCCAAGCAGTCCTTCAAGAGAGGAAAGCGCGCTCTGGAAACAGAGTGCCATTATATCCTCGCTTGCACCCGCCATGCTCATGCTTTCCTTCAGGATTGCTATGCACCTTTCAAGATCTTCCTTCTGACGTTCAGAATTGATTGAAGGCACGCTCTCATCCCTTTTCCTGCCGCTTACTAGGCATCGGAAAATGAGGGATGTGACATCCTTTATCCCCTCTCCTGTTATAGAGGAGAAGGAAAGTCCTTCTTTCTTCGAGATATCACTTTTGGAGAAAATGACTTTGACGCGGTCAGTTTCTTGAGGAAGGGATGCATCACTTCCGTCAGTGATATATAAAATGAGATCGGCTTTGTCTATGAGAGAAAGGCTTCTCTTTATTCCCTCACTTTCAATTTCCTCTTCTGTATCTCTCAGGCCAGCTGTGTCATACAGACGGCAGAATATGCCGTTTATTATGACAGAAGCTTCTATATAGTCCCTTGTTGTGCCTGGCACAGAGGAAACGATTGCCCTGTTCTCTTTCAGGAGTGTGTTGAAAAGACTGCTCTTTCCGGCATTGGCCGCTCCGGCAAGAACGACCATCGCTCCATCCTGATAAAGGCGGGATGAGGAATAGGTTGAGACTATTCTCTCCAGCTTTTCTATTATATCCTCAACTTCACTTTTTGGATAGCTCCACTCATCAATTATCTCATCCTCAGCATAGTCAAGGTAAACTTCAAGGGATGCAAGTATGTTCAAAATACGTTCCTTGATATCCACAAGGGCAGAACTTAAAGATCCTGTAAGACGTTCAAGAGCATCTTTCTGCGCGTTTTCAGTCTTTGCAGATACTATTTCCTCAACGGCTTCCGCCTCTGTCAAATCCATGCTCCCGTTCATGAACGCACGGTATGTGAACTCTCCCTTCAGAGCCTGACGGAAACCGGCAGATTCAAGAGCACGGGAAAGTCTGGCTATTGCCGGAAGCGAACCGTGCATAGTGATCTCCACTGCCTCCTCCTTCGTATAGCCATGGGAGGCTCTGTATACAGAAAGGACAACCTCATCTATCCTGTTCCCTTCCCTGTCTTTCATGAATCCATGAAGGAGGCTGTTGCTTTCAGATTCTAAAAGCTTCTTCTTTCTTGAAAAGAGAGGTGCTATCATCTCGATGCATTTATCACCGCTTGTGCGCACAACTGCAAGGGCAGATGGGGCATAAGGGGTTGCCAGAGCATAAATAGGCTCTCCTGTTGTATATCCAGTCATAGCCTGATGATATCTTTTCTTGAGGTTTTTCATCAACAAGTGTATTCTTTGCCCATGATTGACTTTAGCCTTCAGAAAAAGAGAAGCATTCTCTACCGCGACATAAGACTGTTCTTTGACGAGAGGAATTATCTTGAAGTGTTCACTCCCACACTTTCAGATACTCTTATTCCAGAAGTCAATATAAAGAATTTCAGCACAAGATACATAAACGAGTTTGACAGAGAAAAAGAATACTATCTCATCCCCTCTCCTGAGATTTTCATGAAGAGGATGCTTGCAGAAAACAGCGGCAGCATCTACCAGATATCGCGCTGTTTCCGCAACGCAGAGCAGGTTGGTCAGATCCACAACCCAGAGTTTGACATGCTTGAGTACTACAGCATAAACTGCACCGAATATGACTCAATCAGAATAACTGAAGATCTCATCAGGCATATAACAAAACCTGAAAGCCCTGAGTATATGAAGAGAAAGATGCTCATAATGACTGTCCGCTCTGCAATGCTGGAATATGCAAAAGCAGATCTTGATGAGCTTCAGGAATATGGAAAACTGAAAGAAAAGGCTGAGAGCCTCGGCCTGTATGTGCCGGATTGTGAGAGCTGGGATGACACTTTCAACCGCATATTCATAACATATGTCGAGCCAAATCTTCCAAAGGACCGCCCTGTGGTGCTCACATCCTATCCTCGTCAGATTGAATGCCTGGCTCAGCTTGAGGAAAACGGGAAATACCGCTCGCGCTGGGAAATGTATATAAACGGGATTGAGATTGCAAACTGCTACAGGGAAGAGACAGGAAAAGAAGAGACAAGAGAATACTATGAAAGAGAAAATGATAGGATAAAAAAGCAGAGAGAAGGAAAAAATGAGGTAATTCCCAATACAGATTCTTCCTTTGCAGACCTCTTGGTTCCCCCATCCAGCGGAGTTGCAATCGGGCTTGACCGCCTGCTGATGGCTATATATGGAATAGAGGATATCAAGAGTGTCATCCCCTTTCATTTTTAATCCTCTTGCTTGAAGCCTCTCTTTCTGATATCTTATCCTTCGGTAATAAATTAGTATTTCTTAATGGAGAATGAAAAGATAATATGATTAAAGCAGGACAGATTGAAAAAGGAACTGCACTTCTTATCAAGGGTCAGCCTTTCCTTTGTATTGAAAGAGAGTTCGTAAATCCTGGAAAAGGAAGCGCATTTGTTCGTCTCAAGCTCAAGAGCCCGGCAACAGGACAGACTCTCAGCGAGACAATGAAGACTCAGGACAATGCTGAAGACATCACAATCGAGGACAGGGATTTCCAGTATCTTTACAATGACGGAGAGAACTTCTCTTTCATGAACACAGAGAACTATGAGCAGATCGAGGTTCCTATGAAGAGCTTCCCTGATTATCAGTATCTGATGAAGGAAGGCGAGAGCTACAGAATCACAATGTGGGAGGAGCAGGTTCTTGATATCCAGATTCCTTCAAAGGTTGTATACGTTGTCACAGAGACAGAGGATGCAGCCCGCGGAGATACAGTTCAGGGTGTAACAAAGGATGCAGTGCTTGAAACAGGACTCAGAATCAGGGTTCCGGGCTTCATAAAGCAGGGCGAGAAAGTCAGAATCAACACTGAGACTAAAGAATATCTTGAAAGAGTAAACAGCTGACAAAACACTCCTGTCTGCAGGACAGACGAATAATACAAAGCCGTTGTTCATCGCAAGGTGGCAACGGTTTTTTCATCTTATCATTTCTCACATCCTGTCAAATATCAAAGCCATCTCCATCCTGAAGATTCTCCGGTATATCATGAATCATCGCTTATTTTCCCTTATTTCAGTCATATGATTATAAAAACACATGAGGAGGATAGGAATCTGAAACTGGTGTACAGAAGGAAAAACTATCTAATATTCCAAAGTTTCCTTCACTTTTATCCATCAGATGGCAGCCGACCTTTTATAATAAAGTGCAAAACACTGCTGTCTCTAGGATGGGATGCATATGATGCTACCTTCTGTCCCTGTTGTATTCCAGAAGATACTGCGTGAAACTCATGGAAGAGCCGAAGGTGTTCCTTATTGTATCCAGCAGTGGCTTGACGCGGGAGAACATATAAGGCGTGAAGTCCCTGAATGTCTGGCAATAGAAGTAAGAACCGTCCTTGTCATGATAGCGCTTGCAGCCTCCAAAGCATCCTGGCATATAGCATTTGTCATCATTGCATTTTTTCCACGAATTGACTGTGCAGAAACCTATTTCCTTCCTCTTTTTATCCAGATCGGAAAAAGAAGATGTCAAAATTGAGCCAAGGCAGTACTCATCCAGGCAATAGAAATCACAGGGATATACAGATCCGTCTGCCTCAAGCACATAATTCTTCCCGCATTTGCCTCTCAGTTCGCATGACTCGGGAGCAAAACCAAGGAAAGTGTCCATCATGTCTTCAAAAAGCCTTATTGAGACATAATCTGTCTTAAGAGATTCAAACCAGAAATCAAAAAGCTTTTTCAAGAACTCAAGATAGCTCTGCCAGTCAAGCTCATACTCCCGTTTTTCTCCGCTCAGCGGTGGAAGTACAGGAATGTACTGCTGAAAGAGGAAATTATGGCTTATCATGCTCTGCCATACATAGTTCACATTATCTGCAACTTCCTTTGTCACAACGACAAGGACATTGAAGCGCACCTGATTGCGTTCCAGTATCAGAGCACTCTTAAGCACACGGCGGCTCGTCTCGTTCTTATCACTGTCCAGTCGGTATATGTCGTTGATTCTCACACCTCCGTCGAAAGAGAGGCCTACAAGGAAATTGTTGTCATGGAAAAACGAAGCCCATTTGTCATCGATAAGAAGCCCATTTGTCTGGAATGAATGATAGAAAGTGACATCTGGTGCGATGCTCTTTTCTTTCTCAAGAAGACTTTTATAGAAATCAAGAGAGGCAAGAGTCGGCTCTCCACCCTGGAACATGAGGTGGGCATTGATGCATGAGGATTCTAAACGGGAGAGGAGAGCATCAATCACATCATCAGATATTCTCTTGCATGTTTTCTCACTTCTGTTTCTCTCTTCATCCTTGTAAAAACAGTATGCACAGTCCATGTTGCAGGAAGAAGAGACAGGTTTGATCATCACCTGAATAAGATCCTTTTTTGCCATTTCCTACCTCCAAGTGTATTTCTTTATTTTAACAGATAAGGATTTAAAAAACAAATGAGACTTTTCCCTCTCATGATTTCCCAATATAATTTGTTTCATGGAAAAGAGTATAATAACCGTTGTCGGTAAGGACAAAGTCGGAATTATCGCAGATATCTGCATGCTGCTGAAACAGGAGAATGTGAACATCCTTGATATAAGCCAGACGATTGTAGACGGCTTTTTCAACATGATGATGATTGTAGACACCTCAAGCTGTGCTGACTTCTTCCTTCTCTCTGAGAAGCTTGAAGAAAAGGGAAAGGAACTTAATGTAGAAGTCAAGCTGCAGAAAGAAGAGATATTTTCATATATGCAGAGGCTCTGATGATCAGCTTAAAAGATGTAATTGAAACAAACACCATGTTCGAAAAGGAAAAGCTCGATGTTAGGACGATAACACTCGGTCTTTCGCTTCTTCCTTCAGTCAGCGATGATATAAAAAGGCTTGAGAAGAACATCTATGACAGGATAACAAAGAAAGCAGAGAACCTGATTAAGGTCTCTTCCCAGATAGAGCGGGAATACGGGATTCCTATTGTAAACAGAAGAATAAGCATCACTCCCCTTTCCATAGTCGCATCCTCTGCTGCAAGAAGCACAGATGATTATATAAGGCTTGCCAAAGTTCTCGACAGGGCCGCAGAGAATGTCGGAGTGAATTTTCTTGGAGGCTTTTCTGCTCTTCCTGTAAAGGGAATGAGCAAGGCAGAGGAACTGCTTATAAACTCTATTCCATACGCTTTGAGCGAGACTGAGAGAATATGCTCGTCAGTCAATCTTGCATCAAGCAAGTGCGGAATCAACATGAGTGCTGTTGCACTGATGGGGAAAATAATAAAGAAGACAAGCGAACTGACAAAGGACAAGGACTCAATTGGATGCGCAAAGCTTGTAGTCTTTGCCAATGCACCGGATGACAACCCGTTCATGGCAGGAGCATTCCATGGAGTGACTGAGGGCGATGAGGTCATAAATGTCGGAGTAAGCGGCCCTGGAGTTATAAAGAAAGTCCTTGAAAGTGCTAGAAATGATGACTTTGAAACTCTCTGCGAGAAGATAAAGAAGACAGCATTCAAGATAACAAGGCTTGGCCAGCTGGTTGCTACAAAAGCATCAGAGCGCCTTGGCATCCCGTTCGGGATTGTGGATCTCTCCCTTGCACCCACTCCGGCAATTGGTGACAGTATAGCAGAGATTATTGAGGAAATGGGAATTGAGAAAGCAGGAGCCCCCGGCACGACATGCGCTCTTGCTCTGCTGAATGACAGTGTCAAGAAAGGCGGTCTTATGGCATCTTCATCAGTTGGAGGACTTTCTGGAGCATTCATCCCCGTCAGCGAGGATGAAGCCATGATCAGGGCTGCTGAATCGGGCTCTATAAGCATCGAGAAGCTTGAGGCGATGACAGCTGTGTGCTCAGTAGGTCTTGATATGATTGCAATAAGCGGGGATATATCAAGTGAGAGCATAAGCGGAATAATTGCTGATGAGATGGCAATCGGGGTAATAAACAACAAGACAACTGCAGCGCGTTTGATTCCGGCATGGGGCAAGAAGGAAGGAGAGTATATAAACTATGGAGGGCTGCTCGGAAAGGCTCCTGTAATGAGGGTAAGTCCATACTCATCAGAGCTCTTTATAAAAAGAGGCGGAAGAATTCCTGCTCCTGTCCACAGCTTCAAGAACTGAAAAATGAGAACAGAAGAAATATACCGCTCTCTTGAAAAAGAGGATCTCTCAACGTATTCAAAAAAACTTGTAAAAAATCCGGACTACCCTATTTACGGTGTCCGCATTCCTGCGCTGAAAAGGATTGCAAAGACTTTGGAAGATGACAATATAGAATACGTTTATCATGAGGATGTGATTTTAAAGGGAATAATAATAGCAGGAAAGAATATCCCGTTTTCAGAAAAGAAGAGCCTTATTCTTTCCTATTCAAAAGATCTCTCATCATGGGATGAGACAGATACTTTTGCACCACTTGTAAAAGTTAAGAAAAGCGAGATAAAAGAAGCATTCACTTTCTTCTATTCTCTCCTTGAAGAAAAGGAAGTATATACGCGTCGCCTTGCAATCGTGTGGCTTAAAAGCAATATGAGGAAAGCTGAGGATGCAGGCTTTCTTGTGAACAAGATTGCAAGAGTTGCTGATGATGATTACTACATTGCGATGGCAAAGGCCTGGGCACTATGTGATGCATTCATATATTATCCATCAGTTGCAAGAAAGTATGTTCATCTTCTCACAACCAGGGAAAAAGCGATGCTGAAGGGCAAGATGCGCGACTCATACAGGATTCCTGATAATCTTGAAATCTAAAATAAAAGAGCTTGACAATCTGTTTCTATTTACAGTAATGTTACTTTATAAAGAAACAAAAGGAGATCGCGATGAACATAAACCTTCCAGACAGCAATGGTTTTTTCGGAGAATACGGAGGATCTTTTATTCCAGCTGAGCTTAAAAAGGTTCTTGATGAAGTCAGAAATACATATGAGAAGCTCAAGAATGATGAGTCGTTTATTTCTGAGCTTGACGAGCTGAATCATACATACTCAGGCCGTCCAAGTCCTGTTTATCATGCAAAAAGGCTTTCAGAGGCAGCAGGAGGAGCTGAGATTTATCTGAAGAGAGAAGACCTCAACCACACAGGAGCCCATAAGATAAACCACGCACTTGGTGAAGTGCTTCTTGCCAAGAGGATGGGAAAGAAGAAAGTGATTGCAGAAACAGGTGCAGGCCAGCACGGAGTTGCACTTGCAACAGCTGCATCCCTTCTAGGCCTTGAATGCGATATCTACATGGGACAGATTGATGTCATGAAGGAAGCTCCTAACGTGAAGAGGATGAAGATGCTCGGTGCGCGCGTAATAAGCGTATCAAGCGGAACAAGAAGCCTCAAAGATGCGGTTGATGAGGCTTTCAAGGCATACCTGAATGACCCTGTTAACCAAATCTACTGCATTGGAAGCGTTGTAGGTCCAGCTCCTTTCCCTGAAATGGTGCGCGACTTTCAGAGCATAATCGGAAGAGAGGCTAAAGAGCAGATGAAGAATAAAACTGGAAGAAATCCGGATGCAGTGGTTGCATGTGTGGGCGGAGGAAGCAACGCAATGGGAATATTCAACGCATTCCTTGATGATGAGGATGTTGCTCTTTATGGTGTTGAGCCTGCAGGAAAAGGCCTTGACACGCCATACCACGCTGCAAGCATGGAGAAAGGAAGAAAAGGAATAATACATGGTTTTAAATGCTATGTGCTGATGGATGAGAAAGAGAACATACTTCCAGTCTACTCCATCGCATCCGGCCTTGATTATCCGGGAGTCGGACCACAGCACTGCTATCTGCGCGATATAAAGAGAGTAGTCTATGAGAGTGCTACAGACAGAGAGGCTGTAACAGCATTCTATGCCCTTTCAAGGATGGAGGGAATAATTCCGGCCCTTGAGAGCTCACATGCTGTTGCATATGCCGTTAAACTTGCAAGAAAGCTCGGGAAGGGAAAGAACATACTGGTGAATCTCTCAGGAAGAGGCGACAAGGATATAGACTTTGTACTTGAGCATTATCCGCTACGTGACTATGAGCCGAAAGAGAAAGTCACTGAATATGATGAGTTCATGAGCCACATAATGGAAAAAGAGCATCAGTGATGCTCTTTCTCTGCCACTTTCTTCAGCGATAAGAATCCGTTCCCAAGGACCTCGTAGGCTCCAGTTACTATAACAAAGGCCGATGGGTCCTCTTCATTTATTATTCGTGTCAGGCTCTGCAGCTGCTGGTTCGGGACAATGACAAAAAGCACGTCTTTGCCCTTTGCTGTATACATTCCTGTTCCATGGAGGACTGTACCGCTTCTGTGAAGCTCCTTGATTACCCTTCTAGATATTTCAGGAATATGATACTCACTCAGAATATACACAGCTTTTGCAATGTTTGTTCCAAAGCCCATTATGACGACATTGGAAGCATGGGAAGAGACGAACATGGCGATGATGGAAAAGAGCGCTCCCTCAAGACCCATCACAATTCCGCCGCAGAGCACGATAAAACCGTTTACTATGAAGCTGACTGTGCCAAAAGAAAGAGGAGTATAGCGCCCTACAACCTGGGCAATTATGTCTGTTCCGCCCGTGTTGCATCCGCTTTTTAAAACCAGCCCTATCCCCGCTCCAAGGCACACACCGCCATAGATTGCACATAAAAGAACATTTATCCTATCAGATGTATCAAGGATTCCTCTGTAATCTGTGATCCTTCCAAGCACCGATACAAAAACAGAGAGCACAGTAGATCCGATTAAAGCTTTAAGTCCATACCTGAGCCCGAAGACTTTGACTCCCAAAAGAAAGAGTGCGAAGTTGCAGATGAACATTACAACACCCTGATCTGCATTCATCAGGTAATAGAATATTGTACCGACACCTGTTGCGCCTCCTCCTGTAATCTTTCCGGGAGTATAGAACTCAACAACTCCGAATGCGGCGACAAACGCACCGGCAATAAGATAGAAAATCTCAGATGGCCGGGAGAAAAGACGGAAATTCTCCTTCTTCAGTTTTTCAAACATATAGCAATCTTACACAAAAAGGAAAGTGCCGGGCAAGCCGGCACCTAACTCTTATTTTACAAGCGAGTGCAACGTCTTTCTCACACTGCCCTTTCCTTCAAGAAGCATGTTCAGATATTCAACTACAGTATCTGCAAGGCCTGTCTCGATGAGGTCCACGCCGAAGATATCCTTGTTTCTGAGCATCTTCTCAATATCCCTTAGGCTGACCTTCTTTCCGATTTCAAGGCAGGAAAGCTCAGTCTGAGCATATTCTAAAAGCGGATCCGGGCTTGGTGTGAAGCTCTCAAGATTGTCATCAAGTGCCATTGTATAGCGCATCCAGGATGCAAATACATAGGCTATTCCCTTAAGGCTCTTAACATCCTTTCCAGATGAAATATATGCCTTGATTGTCTCGCCAAAGCGGATTGGAAGCTTCTGGCTTGTATCTGTTGCAATACGCTCCGGGCTATCCGGCATGAACGGGTTCGGAAGTCTTACGTTGATTACCTCGTCAATGAACTTCTTTGGGTCAATTATTCCAGGGTTCACTACAACAGGAAGTCCTTCTGTGTATCCAATTCTCTTAATCAGTGCAACAAGATCCTCATCCTTCATCTCTTCAGAAATGAGGTGATAAGAAAGAAGGCATCCGTTTACAGCAAGTGCTGTATGCAGCGGATTGAGGCATGTGCAAACCTTCATCTTCTCAACCTTGTTGACTGTCTCACGTGTTGTGAAGTACACACCTGCATCTTCAAGAGATGGTCTTCCGTTCGGGAATTTATCCTCAATTACCAGATACTGGCACTCTTCAGCATTAACGAATGCCGCTGTGTATGTCTTCTTGTCCGTAATGATTACATCCGTGTTCTCAAAGCCATCCTTTTCAAGCATGGCGGCAACTGATGCATCCGGTCGCGGTGTGATTTTGTCAATCATGGACCATGGATATGAGACCTTGTCTGATGAAAGGTAATCCACAAAACCTTTATCTACAAAGCCGCGCTCAAGCCATGCGTTTGCAATTGTCTTGACTGCTTTCTCAACCTTTTCTCCGTTATGAGAGCAGTTGTCCATTGAGACAAGGGCAATCGGGTAAGCACCCTTCTCATAGCGCTTAAGCAGGAAATATGCAAGGCGGGAAAACAGCATCCTTGCACCCTTTCCAGGTCCGTCTTCAAAATCCTCTGCATATGCACTGAAAAGCTCTCCCTTTGCATTCTTTAGCGCATAGCCCTTTTCTGTAATGGTGAAAGACACCATCTGAAGTGACGGATTCTCAAAGACCTCAATAAAGCGATCCCAGCTGGGCTGGAACTCTTTTGCACATGGATGGCTTTCTGCAACGGATGCAATTACTTCCTTGTCAATTGATCCGTCTGCCTTGAGTGTCACCATGAGAGTAAGATTGTCAAATGGATGATATGCCTTGCTTATAATCTCATAGTCAAAGCCCTCTCCTACAACAATGCCTGTATCCATCTTGCCACTTTCAAGCAGAATCTGTGCAAGATGTGCAGGGAAGATTCTGAAGATGTTTCCAGCCCCAAAGTGAACCCACTGAGGATTCTTCTTTGTATTCTCAACCATCTTTGATCTGTCAAATGACGGAATCCTATATCCCTTTTCTGCCCAGCAGGAGCAGCTGAGATTTTTGTCATTCAATTTCATTTTTCCTTTCCTCCTTGAAGAACAGAGGATTTGTCCTGATTATTTCCCCTGTCTCGAATGTGAGCTTGAATATGTGCTCACCCTCAATCTGAAGAGCCTTCTGGATGTTCTTCTCTTTAAGTGCACCCACAAGCTCCTCATGCTGTGCTATGTTCTTCTCATACACTCCCTTCATCTGGAAGGAAAGAAGCCTCATTCTCCTGTAATGCCCGGTTTCTCTTGCGATTATATTCCAGCTTCTTTCCTTTCTCGCAGTCTGGAAGATGCTCATATGCATCTCGTCATCGGAAGAGAAGAAAGCATTCTTGTCATCTGCTTCCGCATCTTCCTTCTGCTTTGAGATTATGTACTCCAGCCTCTGGATATCAGAAGGCTTTGAGTACTCTATGAAGTATGAGAGCACGCTCTTTTCAAGCGAATGCCGTAGGAACCTCTCCTCGTCGACCCTCTCAAGGTCAATAAGGCTCACCCAGCATCCGCGCTGCGGATAGATATCTACAAGGGACTCAAGACTCAGCCGGATAAGAGCATCCCGTACCGGGGAGCGGGAGACGCCCATCTCCTCGGCAACACGGTTGATGCTTATCTCCTCTCCTGGCATGAGTTGAAGGGAGAGAATATCGCTGCGAATCTTGTCATATACATCCCTTGATGCATTTCCTCTCACTTTTTGAGTCTCTTCTCGCTTTTATCTATTGCTTCCCAGAGGCCGAGGATATACTCTGCGCCAAGTGCTCTGTCGTAAAGACCATAGCCAGGCATTGATACTTCGCCCCAGATTGCTCTTCCATGGTCTGGGCGTATCGGGCCATCAAATCCTGTCTCATAAAGAGCTCTGACAATCTCATAGAGGTCAAAGCTTCCGTCACTTGAAAGATGAGCAGCCTCCTCAAACACTCCAGGTGCGAAATGATGGAGGTTTCTCACATGTGCAAAGTGCACACGGCCAGGAAGTGCCCTGATAATGCCAGGAAGATCGTTTTCAGGATTGCTTCCAAAGCTTCCAGCACAGAATGTAAGACCGTTAAACGGATCATCAACTGCCTTCATGAGCTTAAGGATCTTTTCCTTGCTTGTGATGATTCTTGGAAGTCCGAATACAGGCCATGCCGGATCATCTGGATGGATTGCCATCTTGATTGAATACTTCTTGCATACATCCTTGATTCTGTTGAGGAAGTAAACAAGATTGTCAAAGAGCTTTTCTTCTGATACTTCCTTGTACTTCTCAAAGAGCTCCTTTACATGAGCAAGCCTCTCAGGCTCCCAGCCCGGCATGACATAGCCGTTTGATGAGCTGTTTGTCTGGTCAAAGAATGTCTGAGGATCTATTGTGTCCACAACCTTCTGGTCATATGCAAGAACAGTAGCTCCATCCGGGCGGACCTTTGCAAGGTCTGTTCTTGTCCAGTCGAATACCGGCATGAAGTTGTAGCATACAAGATTGATGCCGCACTTTCCGAGGTTCTCGAGTGTTGTGATGTAGTTGTCAATGTATTTTTCCCTGTCAGGAGAACCGATCTTGATTGAATCATGGATGTTGACAGACTCAATGCCTGCAATCTTGAGTCCCTCATCCTCAACTTCCTTCTTCAGTGCCTGGATTCTTTCAATAGGCCATACCTCCCCTGCCGGGATGTCATAAAGTGTCGTGATTACTCCTGTAACGCCAGGAATCTGTCTGATCTGCCAGAGTTTGACTGAATCGAACTGAGAGCCAAACCAACGAAGTGTCATCTGCATAGTGCTGCTCCTTTTATACTAATATACTAATATATTAGTATGCCTTATTGTATTTGTAAAGCTTTTTTTTTATATTTTCCCCTGGGAGCATTTTATGGTCATATCAATATGTGAGGACAAAAAGAGCCTTGGGATGAATGCAGCAAGAAAAGGAGCCCTTTGCATAGCTGAGACAATAAAGAAAAAGGGAGAGGCAAATGTTGCTTTTGTCTCAGGCCTGAGCCAGATAGAGACACTAAGAAATCTTGTAAAGGAAGATATAGACTGGAGCTGCGTCAACGTGTTCCTTCTTGATGAATATGTTGGAATAGACAGGAAAGAAAAGACATCAAGCTCGCTTTTTATAAGGGAGAATCTTATTTCAAAGGTTCCCTCTTTAAAGTCATTTCATGAGATCAATCCGGATGAAAAAAACATGCATGCCACAGTAAAGGAGCTGAATGCTGTGATGAAAGACCACCCTCTTGATGTGTCATTCATCTGTATCGGTGAAAACGGACACCTTGCATTCAATGATCCTCCTGCTGATTTTGACACAAAAGATGCATATATAATTGTTGAGCTTGAAGCAAGAAGCCGCCGTCAACAGGTAAATGAAGGATGGTTTAAAAAAGTCGCAGACGTGCCTAAAAAGGCAATAACAATGAGCATAAACGAGATTCTCTCATCCGAGCACCTGATAATCTCATGTCCTGAGCAGAGAAAGGCAAAGGCTGTTGCAATGGCACTTTTTGATGATATCACCCCGCTTTCTCCTGCCGCTGCAGTAAAGCGCGGAAAAGATACACATCTCTTTCTTGACAGGCAGTCAAGCTGCCTGATTTTCTCAGACAAAAGGACAATATGATGATTTCTTTCAATTCTGATTATCTTGAAGGGTGCACAGCTGAAATACTGGATGCACTGAATAAAACAAACCTGGAACAAACTGAAGGCTACGGATTGGACAAGCACTCTGAAAGAGCACGGGAACTCATAAAAAGGAAAATAGGAAGAAGTGATGTGGACATCCACTTTGTTTCAGGAGGAACACAGGCCAATCTGCTTACTCTCTCAGTGCTTCTTTCTCCATATCAGAGTGTGATCAGCGCAGATAGCGGTCATATTGCAATTCACGAGACAGGAAGCATCGAAACAACAGGTCATCAGGTGATAAGAGTAAAGAATGATGATGGCAAGCTGAATGCTGAGGATGTTCTTGAAATTGTCAGAGCTGCAGAAGAGGACTATACTGCACGCCCTGGAGCTGTATATATCTCTGAAAGCACAGAAAGCGGCACAATCTACTCCCTAGATGAGCTAAAAGCACTGAGAAAGGTTACAAAGGACAATGGCATTGCACTCTTCATTGACGGTGCGCGCCTTGCATATGCTCTTGAAAGTACTAAGGCAGACTTCACGCTGCGCGATATTGCAGATCTTTCTGATGCATTCTATATCGGCGGTACAAAATGCGGTGCTCTTTTTGGAGAAGCAATCGTAATATGCTCGGATAAATACAAGAAAGACTTCAGAAAAGCCATGAAAGCACGTGGTGCGATGCTTGCAAAAGGAAGGATTTTAGGTATTCAGTTTGAGACACTCTTTACAGACGACCTCTATTTCCGCCTTGCAAGAGAAGCAAACAGAAAAGCAGATGAAATAAAGAATGCATTCAAAGCCCATGGCATAAGACTTTATGCAGACAGCTATACAAACCAGCAGTTTGTCGTTTTAAGCGATGCACAGGCAGAAAAAATTAAAGAGAATTTCTCATTTGAGGTCTGGGGAAAGGAAGGGGATGAGACAATTGCCAGATTCTGCACATCTTGGGCAACTGGAGAGGATGCTGTAAATGCCCTCAAAGACGCAATAAAGACCCTCTGACTGCACTTTTTTCTGCACCTAAAAGACTCTCTGCAAGACGGGATACTCTCAAAAGGCTTTCATCGCTTGCATGAGTGTACCTGTCATTGATGCTGCGGCTTCTGTGCCCCATAACGGACATCCTGTCCTCCTGCGATATGTTTTCATCGCGTGCAAGCGTTGAAAACGTATGACGCAGAGAATGAAATGTCAGGTTTCTTTTTCTTCTTACATCCTCACCTATTCCAATTTCATCAAGAAGACGGTAAAAGGCATTTCTCAGGCTTGGAGATGACATGTAGCCTCCCCTTGTGGATGGAAGCAGTATTCCTTTTTCATCAGCATTGGCAAAAAGCTCATCTTTAAAGCTCTCAGGGATGATGCATGCTCTCTCATAGCCTCCTTTTGTGTCCTTAATCCCTGAAAACGGACTGTATGAGTTTCTTATCATGATCTTTACATACCCATCATAGGAAGATGGAACGAAATCAGATACATTCAAAGCCCTGATCTCTCCGCTCCTCATGCCCGAGAGAAGCGCAAGCTTTATTGAAAGGGAATAGGAGGAATCAAGGAAAGAAGGGTTTGTTGACAGAAAGACCAGCATCTTCTCGCATTCATCCCTTGTAAAGCATCCCCTCACCTTCTCCTTACGACTTATCTTCATCATGCGATCTGCCGGATTTTCTCTTATAAGTCCTGCTCTGTATGCCTCTTTAAGCGGCAGCGTGAATGAAAGCACAATCAGCTGGATTGTGCCGCTGGCAAGACTTTCAGAGTTGATCATGGCAAAAAGAATGTCATCAAGATGATGCGTCCTCACATCCTCAAGGGCAAGAGAATGGTCTATATATAAAGAGACATGTTTTCTTAAAAAAAGAAGCATGTTCATCGCATAACCACGGCTTATTCCTCTGCCTCTTCCCATATTGCGGCGCCTTATATATTCAGAGCTGTCATAATCCCAGAAAGCATCACAGTAATCAAGGAAGCTTATATTGCTCCTGGAGAATATTATGCCCTCATCAAGAGCTCTCTTTGCAATAATCGCAGCATCATCCCTTCTTCTCACACTCTCATAGTCCCTGATTCCCAGCCTCTCTTTAAGACAGTCTATGCTCTTTGCATTTCCCTGCTTTCCTGTTGACCTGTCAACATAGCATACATACCAGTATGCTCCCCTGCTCTTTTTCCTCTTATAAAGATAGAACTCCTTCCTGTGTGCCATAAAATCCTCCTGCACTTTTTTCTTCACCAGATGTGAAAAACCTGCATCTGGGGTAAATATTTTAAGTCTTTTCTCACCGAGGAAGTATGAAAAAGATTCTTTCAGTACTTTTAGTATTGATTTTAGCTTTTGGTTCAGTTTTCGCTGCAGATGCTACAATCAGTGGAGCAGTTGAGACTGGCCTCAAGTATGATTTCTCAGATGATTCATATGGTTTCTACACAAATCTTACAAACAGTGAGGTCACTCTTACTCTTGGAAGTGCAAGTGTAGATACAACACCTGTTGTTGCAGAACCAGCTGAAGGTGAAGAGGCTGTTGAAGCTCCTTCTCTTTATGCAGTAGTTAAGGCTAGCCTTTCTGCAAGTGCAAAGATTGGCTCTGATGTTGTAAATGCAAGTGGTAGTCATCTTGATACAAGCACATCATGGACAGAGTGGCCAGAGGGAAAAGAAGGAAGCAAAACAACAACATCCTATAATCTATATTACGACTTTGCTATCACAGAAGCAAAAGTTGGCGGTGCTGACTGGTATGTAAGTCTTCTTGGCGTATCAGACGCTCCTGCATTCGCTTCATCCTGGCTTGACCTTGATGAAGATGGAGATTCTGACGATGTTGCTATTCCTTATTTTGGAGATTCAGCTGGTGTTGAAGCAAGCTATCTTGGCTACACACTTGGATTTGGATTCCAGGGACAGAAAGGAAAGGGAACATCTGCATCCGCATACTTTGCAACACCTGAGTATCAGATTATCGATGGACTTACAGTAAGCGCAGCTGGAGTATATTCACATCGCTCTGCTCTTGATAAAGAAGATGCAACTCCTAACTATGGTGCTTTCTGGGTATGGGACAACGATAAGAACGCATTTGTCCTTGATTACAAGAAAGATGCAGTTGATGCGGTTGAAGCAGACGCTCACAACATTGGCGGATCTGTAAAGGTTGCTTATGCAACAGATGTATTTGGTGTATCTCTTGCTGCTGACGGTGCTGTCAAGAACATCAAGAAGGGACCAGATTTCCTCATGGATGCAAGACTTACAGCTAACTACACAAGCCTTGTAACATTTGATGCATACTATGGCCTCAATGCAAAGGATGATGAAGGTGTTAAGGCTAACCGTGTTGACCTGCAGGTCAAGACAGATCTCAATGAGCTTTCAATTCCTGTATCACTTACACTCGGTCTTCAGGACCTTGCAGCAGATGCAAGAGCATTCACAGCAAGTGTAACCGGTGGCTATGCAGGCGTTACAGCTACATTGGGAACAAAGGTAGCACTTTCAGCAGATCCTGATTGGAAGATTACTGGAGAAATTGCTTATGACATCCTCGGTTATGCAGATGTAAAGGCATCAGTAAGCTATGACAAGGCAAAGAACCTTGGTGCATCAATTTCTGTCGAGTCTGATTCAATCATTCCTGGCGCAACATTCGGAATCGGCTGGTATGATGCAGCAGACCTCCTCCAGAAGAATGATGACCAGGAGGTTAAGGATACTTACTGGGCAAATGATTATGGATTAGGATCTGATGGAAAGCTTTATGCTTATACTGTTGATGAAAACGGTAAGAAAGTTCTTGGTGACAAACCTGCTGATGCTCTTAAGGCTAATCACTCTGACTTCGGTGTTATCAAGGCATTCTGTAAGATCGCTTTCTGATGAACATGAATTGATTTTAAAGCCTTCTCTTCGGAGAGGGCTTTTCCTTTTTCTGATATTATAGTTTACTTAATTTAATAATTAATCCATTTAAAGTCACTGCACTATTTACTTCACTTCTGTGTGAAAAACACTGTCTAAAGCAATTTAGATGATGTTTTTCTCACCGAGGAAGTATGAAAAAGATTCTTTCAGTACTTTTAGTATTGGTTCTTGCAGTAGGCACAACTTTTGCTGGTGTTACTCTCTCAGGTAGTGCAAGCACAGAGTTTGCTTACAATATTGAGGAGAATACACTCGGATTTGCACCATCAACAGAGTTAACAGTTGAGCTTGATGCTGTAACAACAGAGAAAGTTAATGAAGGTGGTGTCTATGCTGGAATTAAGGCAACACTTGCACTTAATGGGTTTACAAAAACAACAGAAGGTGTCGAAGATCCAACAGCTGATTTGATTTCCGTAAATAAAGACGATACAAAGATTAATGAAGCATACATTGCTGGTGAAAACTGGAAAGTAAGTATTCTTTCAGCAGATGGTATTCCTACATTTGCAACAGGTTGGGAACTTGACAGTGATGATAACGCTGCTGATCTTGCTGT
>DXHU01000017.1 GCA_019113245.1 Candidatus Ornithospirochaeta avicola | reverse complement strand
TCCACAAGCTCTTGTTCTCTCTTTTCCTTACGCTCTCAATTTAAAAAATCTTGCTACGCTCTTTCCGCGTGCCCCATTAATCTACTCCACTTCCCTTGCTGTTGTCAACAAGTTTTTCAAAAAATTTTCGGACAAATTTTCTATTTCTTATGCTACAATGACATATATGGAAAAACATGAGAAATTAAGAAAGGTTTTTGAAAACAACAATTTCGGTTTTGTACTTCTTGAGAAGAAGGAAGATGTTGTTCCTTATTTAAAAGAACACATGGAAAAAGGATCTGTCTGCTCTGTCGGAGGATCAGTGACACTGGATCAGTGCCGTGTACTGGATCTTCTCAGGTGCGGGGACTATGAATTTCTTGATAGATACGAGCAGGGTGCGGATTTAAAGAAGATATTCAGGGCAACTTTTTCTGCAGACTATTACATCTCATCTGCCAATGCTCTCACTGAGCATGGAGAGGTATATCTTGTGGATGGAACAGGAAACAGGGTCAGTGCCACAATTTACGGACCTGATAAGGTATATCTTGTATGTGGAGTGAACAAGATAGTAAAGAATCTCAAGGAAGCTGTTGAGAGAGTCAAAACTGTTGCAGCTCCCCTGAATGCAAAGCGCCTTAATTATGGAACTTACTGCCGCGAGAGTGGGATGTGTGCAAAAAATATGGCAGATGAGGAGCATCTGATGTGCTCGTTCACCTGCCAGAATACAATCTGCTGCTCATCTGTTGCTCTTTCAAGGCAGAAGATAAAGGACAGGATTGTAATCATCCTCGTAGAAGAGGAGCTTGGGTACTAAAACAGGAGAGATATAAGCTCATCACGGCTTTTGACTGCTTTGATGAGCTTTATGAGCATATCATTCTTCGTAAGGCGTGCTATCTGCGAAAGCACCTGGACATGGTCTGAAGGATTTTCTGCGGATCCAAGGACCATGAAGAAAACAGAAACAGGTTTTTTATCCTGTGCATCAAAATCGACAGGATGCTCTGAGACAGCAATTATCACAACAGGCTTTTTGAACCTGCCAAGTTTTGCATGAGGAATGGCGACTCCGTTCTCAAGGCCGGTCGAAGAAAGCTTTTCTCTCTCTAGTATGCTTTTCAATATCTCTTCTTCATCTGCAGCTCCAAGATGCTCAGATTTGCAGAAGAGCGCAACAAGATTCTTCAAGACTTCTTCTTTTGTATTTCCTTCAAGAGGATAATAACAGTTTTCTCTTTTCATTGATTCAGCAAGACTCATCAGAAATCCTCCTCGAATATCTGCCAGATGTCATCTGTGTCCTTGACGACGATGACGGGACAAGGGCTTGTTCTGAGCATTCTGTCGCTCTCGCTGACAAGCTCTTCTCTTCGGCTTCTTATAGTATTTATAGATGCAAGGGCCAGAAGGTCAATATGGTTTTCCTTAATATATTTCATGACTTCAGAGTGTGGAGAGCCCTCAGCCTTGACGCATGTGATGTTGACATCCTTCTGCATCGCAGTGCGCTCTGCATGTCTCAAGTGACGCTCAGCATCTTTTTTGAGGTCCTCAAGGTATTCATTCATCTCCTGGTCTATGAATATCCTTCTTTTGACAAGATCTCCAAGAGCCTTCGTATTGATTACATAAAGGGCATGAAGCCTTGCTCCCGTGCTCCGACTCAGCATTATTGCATACATCAGGGCAGAAAGAGATCCTTCTGACCCGTCAAGATAGACAAGTATGTTTGTAAAGGGGGCATTACTCATCTTCTTCCTCCTCTTGTATTTTATCACAGACCGGCTCATCCTTGTCCTTAATCTGTTCCTTAACAGCTTTAAGCAGAGTGAAAGTTTCCCTTTCCTGCTCCTCTATCCTTCCAGAAAGATACTTTAAAGTCTCCATCTTGTCTGGAATCACAAGCTTCTCAAGGGCGTTGACCTTCCTGATTGTCTTCTTCACTTCCCTGCTCAGTCTCATTATAGAGACCTTCAGCTCTGCCATTTCTCCCATCAAAAACAGTGCTTCTCTGTATTTGTTAAGCGCTATCTCACTGTACATGCTTGTTCCCTCAGGAGAAAAGAACGGACCCTTTCCTTCAAATTCAGTCTCCACATTCGGAAGCCTTACTCCCATGACCTTCCTTTCTTTGAGAGTTATCGAGCTTGTAATGTTGACTGCTCCTGCAAGGTTAGCAACCTTGAGCCTTCCCATCTCTATTATCGCATCCTCAAGCGCACTGTGAGCATCAAGAAGCGCTTTCTCAACTCTCATCTGATAATTTACAGCCTGGTCCACAAGAGTAAGAAGCTCGCTTACGAGAATGCTCCTCTTCTGGTCCAGAAGATCATAGCCGAGGCGCGAGAATGCAAGCTCATCCTTAAGTCTCATCAGATTGCTTCTTGTTGCCGCGAGAGTCCTGTCCATAGCCTAGCCCTTATAGTGCTCCTCTAGCTCTTCTTCGGTGACTCTCTGAAGCTCTTCTGGAGGAAGGATGGAAATAGCTTTCCATCCAAGCTCAAGAGTCTCTTCTATGCTTCTTTCCTCGCTGTATTTCTGACCTACGAAATTCTTCTCAAAGAATGTCCCGAATTCCATATAGCGATGGTCAGTCTCTGTAAGCTCCTCCTCTCCGATTACAGATGCGAGGTTTCTGACATCTTTTACATGCGAATATGATGCAAAAAGCTGATTTGAAAGATGGGGATGATCTTCTCTTGTCATTCCCTTTCCAATTCCATCCTTCATTAAGCGAGAAAGACTTGGAAGAACATTGATCGGCGGATATATCCCCCTTGTGTGCATATCCCTGTCAAATACAATCTGCCCCTCTGTGATATACCCCGTAAGGTCTGGAATCGGGTGCGAGATGTCGTCATTCGGCATTGTAAGAATCGGAAGCTGTGTTATGCTGCCCTTCTTTCCTGCAATCTTTCCGCTTCGCTCATAGATTTCAGCAAGATTAGAATAAAGGTATCCGGGATAGCCCTTGCGCGATGGAATTTCACCTCTCATCGTGCTTATTTCCCTCAATGCCTCGCAGTAGTTTGTCATGTCAGTCATGATAACAAGGACCTGCTTGTCAAGATCGAATGCAAGATGCTCTGCAAGCGTAAGCGCAGTCTTTGGAGTAATGGTTCTCTCAAGAGAAGGATCATCTGCAAGGGAGAGGAACATGGCAACATTATCAAGGACCCCAGTTTCTTCAAAAGAGCGGATGAAGTAATTTGCAACATCGTATTTTACGCCCATTGCGGCAAATACGATTGCAAAATCGCTTTCTCCTCCCCTTACCTTAGCCTGTCTTACAATCTGGCTTGCAAGCTGGTTATGCTCAAGTCCGTTTCCAGAGAATATCGGAAGTTTCTGACCCTGAATCAGTGTTGTCATGCCGTCAATTGCGCTTATTCCTGTCTGTATGAAATCGCGGGGATATTCACGCGCTGTCGGGTTTATGGGGCTGCCGTTTACATCCCTCTCATCAAATGCGGAGGGAAGGGTTGCCTTGTCCCTGCTTCTTCCAAGTCCGTCCATGACACGTCCAAGCATCCCTTCAGATACGCCAAGTGTGAGCGGCTCTCCGAGAAAATGCATTCTTGTCTCAGGAAGGTCAAGTCCGTCAGTTCCCTCAAAGACCTGGACACAAACAGCATCAGATGATGTGTCAAGAACCTGTCCGGTCCTGATTCTTCCCTGGCTGTCCTTTATCTCAACAAGCTCATTGTATCCGACAGGATGGGTTTTCCTCATGTAAACAAGAGAGCCGTCTATGCGCGATGCCCCGATATACTCCCTTCCCTTTAAAAGATCAGAGCTTTCTTTTTTCAAAACATCATCATTCTTCATATATCTTTCCCAGCTGCAGCATTGCCCTGTCAAGCTTGAGAGAAAGCTTGTCAATCTCATCCGCTTTCTCATTCTCAACTGTAAAACGCATTTTCGCTATCTCCTGAACAACAGATAGCCTCTTGATCTTGACCATAGGAATTCCCTTGTTTATTGCCTCAAGACCAAGGTCGTAGTAATGCAGTATTATCTCAAGCATCTTTACCTGCTTTTTGACAGAACAGTACCTGTCAATCTCATCAAAAGCATTCTGCTGCAGGAATGCTGTTTTAAAGAGCGAGCAGACCTCAATTATGAAATTCTGGCTGTCTGGAAGCGCATCGGGACCCACCAGCTTCACAATCTGATTAAGACGGACTTCCTTCTCAAGAAGCTCCATAATCCTTGCCCTGTTTTCGCCCCATGCGCCTGAGCTTTCCTTGTTCCACCAGGAGAGCACCTCATCTGTGTATTCAGAATAGCTTTCAAGCCAGCTGATTGCAGGATAATGGCGTGCACTTGCAAGGCTCCTGTCAAGTCCCCAGAAACAGCGGACAAAGCGTTTTGTATTCTCAGTAACTGGTTCGCTGAAATCGCCTCCGGGAGGACTTACCGCACCGATTACTGAAACACTTCCTTCTCTGTCATTCAGAGTCTTCATAAAACCAGCTCTCTCATAGAACTGTGCAATTCTGGTTGGAAGATATGCCGGAAATCCTTCTTCAGCAGGCATTTCCTCCATTCTTCCTGAAAGCTCCCTGAGCGCTTCAGCCCATCGTGATGTGCTGTCTGCCATGATTGCAACATTATAGCCCATATCACGGTAGTATTCTGCCATCGTTATTCCTGTATAAATGCTTGCCTCACGGGCAGATACAGGCATGTTGGATGTATTGGCTATCAGTATCGTCCTGCCCATCAGGCTCTGTCCGGTTCTAGGATCTACAAGATTAGGAAACTCACGGAGAACATCCGTCATCTCATTTCCGCGCTCTCCGCATCCGATATACACAATTATGTCCGCGTCACACCACTGAGCAATGGAATGCTGGGTCATTGTCTTTCCTGTGCCGAATCCTCCGGGAATTGCAACAGTTCCTCCAAGAGCAAGAGGAAAGAGAGAATCTATTACTCTCAAGCCGGTGATAAGCGGCTTATTGAGAGCAAGGCGCTCTGAAACAGGACGCGGTTTTCTTATAGGCCAGTGCTGTGCCATCTGAACAGAGAAAGAAGAGCTGTTTTCAGCCTTGAGAGTAGCAATATCATCGACAACTGTATAATCTCCCTCTTCTGCAATGGAAAGAACTGTGTACTCTCCTTCATAGAGCGGAGAAAGCATTATGTGATGAAGCACTCTCTCTGTCTCTTGTACTGTTGCAAGAACTGATCCTGCCTTAACACTGTCTCCTGCTTTTACAGAGGGAACAAAGTGCCATTTCTTTTCATGGCTTACCGGGTTTGTGTTCAGTCCTCTTGATATATAATCCCCGCTGAGAGTTCTTATCTCCTCAAGCGGGCGCTGTATTCCGTCATAAATTGTACCTATCAGGCCTGGAGCCAGCTCAACAGAAAGGCTCTCTCCGGATGAGTATACATTATCTCCCGGCTTGATTCCCGTTGCATCCTCATAGACCTGTATTGTCGCTTCTCCCG
The DNA here is from genome assembly GCA_019113245.1 of Candidatus Ornithospirochaeta avicola. GTDB lineage: Bacteria > Spirochaetota > Spirochaetia > Sphaerochaetales > Sphaerochaetaceae > Ornithospirochaeta > Ornithospirochaeta avicola. Next base: position 54,319 of record DXHU01000017.1, on the reverse strand, counting down.
AATTGAGCTTCACTATCTCGCCTACAATCCTCATCTCACTTACATGCACAAGCTCCATCATCTTTGCATCTGTGATTCCTGAGGCTGTAAGAACAGGGCCATTGACCCTCTTTACACTACCTATGATTCTATCTCGCATTTTCGTCCTGTATTATCTTATTTATCTCACGGGAATATCTTCTGATTCTCGTGTCAAGCGTGTTGTTATATGAGACCTTCTTCATACTGCTTGTTAGAACAACTCCGATTTCAGAAATATAATTCTCGTCTAGCGTCAGATTTATCTCCCTTCCGCTTATCTCTTTCACCATGCTTTCTGCCTGTCTGAGCATAATATCATTTACAGGCGCCGTCTTTGAAAAAGAGACCGTTGCGCTTTTTTTCTCAAGTCCGATTGCGGCTTCTGCAATCAGAAGAACAAGATATTTGGAAATCGAGCCGTCGCTGACCATGCTCCTGATGCGCTCATCAACTTTTTTCATGACAAGATTATAAGAGCAATCGAGCTTCTTAAGCTCACTTATCCTGTCTATGCTCTTCTTTGCGCTCTCTTCTTTCAGCTCAATCTGCTTGAGCCTGAGAGCTGTAATCCTTTCTTCGGCAGAGATGCTCTTTTCAATCTCATCTTCCATGCCTTCCTTGATGCTACTGCATTCTTCTTCAGCCTCAAGGATCATTTTCTTTGCTTTTTCTTCAGCTTCAAGGATTATCCCGTCAATTAGCGCGTTACTCACATCACAACTCCTATTGCCTGATTTACAAGCTCCTTAAGGTCACGCGAGAACCCCTTTCCTTTCTGAGGAATCTCGACAACAAGCGGAAAATCCTCAGAAAAGAGGTATTTGTCCACTGTTTCCCTTATAAGATCTGCAACATCTTCGGTGATGATGATTATGCCATAGTTTTTATTGGCAATGACTCTCTTCCATTCAAAGAGAGCCTCATCAGCATCATGAACTGCAGCTCCGCTTACTCCTACAATGGAAAAGCCGAGGACAGTATCATCATCACCAAGAACATAATATTCCATCAGACCTTTCCAAGTATCATCAATGCTGTGATAAATCCAAATACGACAAGACCTTCTGCAAGTCCGATGAAAATAAGCGCGTTGCTTCCGATTTCCGGCTTTTCAGCAATTGCACCCATGGCAGCAGAACCGACATTGCTGATTGCGATTCCGGCACTTATTGCTCCAAGTCCGAATGCGATTGCAGCTGCAATACATACCCATGCAACAGATGAATCACTTTCACTTGTGACAGCTTCAGCTGCGGCATAGAGTGTCGGGCTGAAAATCAGTGCAGTGCCAAGAAGAAGCACGAATGTAAGAAAGAGCGATAATCCGATTTTTCTCTGGAAACTGTATGTGGTCACTTTGACCCTCCTATTTAATTGGCCTCTTTTCTGCCGTCAAGCCCTATGGGGTTATAGGCAAAGCCTCGGCCAGTGAAATACTTTGTAAAGAACTCATAATAATTGAGCCTGAGCGAATTTATTCCCGCTGAAAGCCCTTCCAGGACAATGACAAGAGCATTGCCCAGTATCATGATGAGGATATAGAAGAAAGTGTTTCCCGTCATGGAAGCTATATCCTCAAATGCTGTCATGAGCGAGACATGGGCAATTCCAAGTCCTGCCACACGCATGAAGGAAAGCGTGTTTGCAAGGAAGCCCGAGAATATTTCAAGACACTGTATCAGGCTTTCCATCACAGTGTTCATAATAAGCGATGAAATTGATTCCTTCACCCCAGCTCTTCTTTTTATAACATAGTGTACAGGCTCTTTTATAACAACCACCAGTAAAAGGAACAACAGCAGCGGCATGAAGAAAGATGGAGTTTCATACATTCTGTATCCATTTGCGACAAAGCCGAATGCATAATAGATTCCAAGAGCATAGAGCGCACCGCCGACAAGGCCGTACTTATCAAAGATAAGCTCAAAATATCTCTTTTTTCTGAAAAGATTTATCCAGTTAAGCACAAGCCCTGTGAATATGATGCATATACCGAATTTTATCGTTATTCCGAGTATGTCATACACGCTTGAGACAAGACCGCCTTCTGCATGCCCGTTTACAACTGCATGATAATTGAACCAGATTGGAGGAAGGAGTGAATAGCCGAAGCAGGATCCGAAGAGAAGGCCTCCTATCATGCTTGCCGGGGCAAGATATAAAAGAAGCTGGCACAAATTGCGTGAAATAAGTCCATCCTTCTTATCTGGATTCTTCTTGTAGATGTATAGCCCGGCAAGCGCTGCAAGAAGGAGTACAAAACCCTGGCCAAGATCTGCAAACATTAAAGTGAACATCAGAAAATATGAGACAGCTGTGAACGGAGTCGGGTTTATAGAACCGTATTCAGGAGTCCCATAGTTGTTGACCATCCTCTCAAAAGGCCTGAGGAATTTTGGACTTGAAATTGATACAGGAATCTCAGACCTATCTATCTCCTCATCACTCTTTTCCTCTATTATGCACTTTCCTCCTGTTGCGAGCATTATTGCCTCAACAGTCTTATCATACTCATCAGAGGGGACCCATCCGGAGAAAAGCGTGGTGTTCCTTGTGTGGGAGAAGAATGACTGGACAGAAAGAGAAAGTTCAGCAAGACGAAGCCTCTTCCATATTTTCTCAAGAGTATCCTTCTTTTCACATATCTTCTCCCTTGCTTCTTTCTGGAGGGCAAGCATGTCTTCCTTTAACCTTCCATTCTCCTCTTTTATAAGATTGACAGCCTTCTTTCTGGCTCTGGCCTGTCTGGAGCCGTCCTCACTTTCAATCCAGCCAAACTTTCCAAGCAGCTCATCAACTCTGGCCTGGTCTCTTTTAAATGACACAAGAATGAAAGAATCACCATCCTGAAATGCAGCTGAAGAATACGACCTTACCCTTTTGGAAAAGTCGGCTGAAAAGCTTGCGCTAACTTTTCCAAAGCGTACAGAGACATAATCGCTTTTCTCATCCTCAAGATATTTCTCCATCTCTGAGAATGTGAGTATGTTCTGGTTAAGTGTCTTCTGGCGGTCCCTGGTTTTCTGAAGAGCAATGCTCATCTGATCAAGGAACCTTCTGATTTTCGCCATATCGATGTCAGCAGAGCTGTCAAGCTCGCTTTCATTCATATCGGGCTTCTTGATCTCAGCCTCTCTCATCAGAGCCTCTGTTCTCATTCTCAGATCAACAATCTCAGCTCTATCTGAAAGATCTGAGTTCTGAGAAAGACGGCCAACGGTATCCTTGTCAAAATCAGAAAGTCGGACAAAATCCATAGCCCCTGTCTTCAACAGGTTCTTTACAACCTTGTCCTTATCCTCTTCAAGCACGATTGCCAGAAGCATCTTCATCTTTCTGGTAAACAGATTCATCTACAGTGCCTCCCTTATCCTGCTCTGCTCGACATTGTAAAACTTGGAGCTCAGGATGCTACGGATCATCCTGTCCTCATCCTTATACAAAAAGAGATAAGCGAGGGTGATACCTATGGAAAAAGGCTTACCAAGGAGAATTCGTGAAAATTCCTTTTTCCTTGTATTGCCGAGAAAATTCTCCATCATGAGAATATGACGCGCATTCTCATCGCGGTTCGTCATGTCATCATCGTTTTTCCTGACAGACATTATGTCATCCATCAAAAGGGGATATTTCCTTCTGACGATGTTTCTCATGTCCTCTGTGAAGTTTTCTTTGTCAAAAAGCCTCTTCTTCTCTATCTCTTCATACACATAGCCGTATGGAATCATCACAGCCTCAAGAGATGAGGAGACAAGATGATGATAGGATGAGTAGCGGATGAAAAGAAGAATGTTCTTCAAATCGACATCAACTGAATATAAGCTGTAGCTTATCTTCCTGTCCTCGCCTGAAAGCGTGTCAATTGCAGAAAAAAGACGGGAAAAATAAAGATGATCCAAATCGATTTCAAGGCGGAAAAGCCCCTCATCTGCAATCCTGTTTATATCGTAAGAGGAAAAGACTGAATAATATGGAGTGTCTTTTAAAGCCTCAAGCACATTATCATATCCAGTTGTATTGATTATTCTCTGATAGTCTATATCATGCACTATCTTCTTCTGATAAAGATAGCTTGCTCTTGAATTAATCTGATGATGTCTGACAACGTTGGAATACCAGAGCCTGATTGCACTCTTGAGGTTATCAGCCTCGACTTTCTCAAGCAGAACATATACAAACGCAGATTCCTTTTCTCCAAGAGAGGCTGCTATGCTCCTGTGCTCTTCGATTTCAAGGGATAAAAGTGCAAGCTCAAGGGCTTCTATATCACCGTTCTTCGAATATAGGGGAACCAGAGCAGAGTATTTTGTGTCTTTAAGCTGGCTTACTGCCTCGACAAGGTTCGGGGCCTTTATCATGCGCTCAATCAAAGAAGAGGAGTTGATCTCCCCTATCTTTGCTCTGAGCCTGGCATTAATGAACGCATACTCGCTGACACGGCTCATACATTTGTCCTCATAAGAAGCAGATCAAGAATTCTGTCTGCAGCATCATCCACCTGGCTGTCGCTCATGGCTGAGAGGGCTGAAGAGAAAAGGCTCTCTTTCGTTTTCTCATACTCATCAAGGCGCTCAGATAATAGCCTTTCAGCCTCTTCCTCTTCGCTTCTGAGCTTTTCTTTTCTTTTGTCTATCTCACTCTTGATGTAGCTCTTTCTCTCATTCTGGGCATCCAGGACCATAGTTCTTGCTTTCTCCTCTGCATCCTTAAGAATGCTCTGAGCCTTGTCCTCTGTCTCAAGAATCTCGTTTATTATCCTGCTCTGCATAAATGCCCCAAAATTATGATGATAATGTGATATATGAATCCATATATTAACTATAATATAAGAACCATAATATAAATTATATCGGGCATGCGGGAATTGAACCCGCGACCTCAAGTCCCCCAGACTTGCACGCTAAACCCCTGCGCTAATGCCCGTCATGATGATGATATGAAAGCTCATTGTTTTTGTCAAATCCAATTTTCACAATAATTTTTTCATCACAAATGCATAAATATCAAAAAATATGCATATAGAATGCAAATCTTCTTGATTATAAAAAAGCATACATGTAAAATATCGGCATTAATTCATGAATACTCAGGAGGTAAAAATGAAGAACTTGAAGAAAGTTTTCGCTGTAATGCTCGTTCTTTTTGTTTCATTCAGCCTTTTCGCTGGTGCTGCAAAAGAAACCGCATCTACAACTACAACAGCTTCTGACGGAAAGGTCCCTGCTCAGGCAGAAAAAACACTTGTTATAGCAGTTCCTGCCACATTTGAAGAGAAGTGGAACCCGTTCACAGCTGAAAGTGCTTATGACCAGCAGGTTCTTGAGCAGGTGTTCGTAACTGTAACACGCCCGGACAGAAACAACGAGCTCGTTCCTTATGCAGGAAATGTGACATATGTACTGAACCCGGATGGAACAGTCACATACACAGTATCACTGAATGAAGGCATGTACTTCTCAGATGGAGAGCCAGTCACAATCGATGACTACATCTACACTCTCTATGTTCTTGCAGACCCAAGCAACACAAGCCCAATTAATCTCGTAAACTACGACATCAAGGGTGTTGAGGCTTACTACTATGACACAGCTGACTATTCTGAGGCTGTAGCAGGAATGGAAGCTGAAGTTGCAGAAAAGTATGCTGCTGATGTCATCTCCAAGGAAGACTACATTGCATACCTTATTGCAACAGATCTTGAAGGCTGGTGGGATGGAAACGCTGACCCTGCTTACTGGGCAGACTATGCAGCAGGCGAAGGCTTTGCAGACCAGCTTGCAGCAATCGATCAGAATGATGCTGACCAGATGCTCGCTCTCATTGCTGAAATCGAGTACACAAACTATGCAGACAGCTATGATCCTTACACATACTATCTTAATAAGGTCGAGCAGGATTACATCAGTGCTAACCTTGCAGGAAGCCAGCATGTTGAGACAATTTCAGGTATCGTAAGAGTTGATGACTATACATGTCAGATTACATACAACTCTGTTGATATCACAGCTGAAAGAACTGTTGGCGGCGTATACATCGTTCCAGAGCACTACTATGGTGACTATGAGAAGGGTAATGTTCAGGGAATTCTCTCCAACATGAAGCCAGTTGGAAGCGGACCTTACACATTCGAAGGCTTTGCAGACAACATCGCAACACTCAAGGCTAACCCGAACTACTTCGAAGGCGTTCCAAACATCGGTTATGTAAGAATCCAGTACGTACCTGATACAGATGTTCTCCAGGCTATGGCTAATGGTGAGGTTGATATCTCCAACCCGACAGGAACACAGCAGAACATCGACGAGATGAAAGCTCTTGGAATTGAATATGACCTTATTCCTTTCGCAGGCTATGGTTATGCAGGATTCAACTGTAAGACTCTCGACAACAATGTCAGAAAGGGTATCTTCAGCCTCATGAACAGAGAAAGCTCAGTAAAGGGATATTACGGAGATATCGCAAATGTCATCGAGCGCCCAATGCTCCCGACACTTGCAGAGTATCCACACGATGCAACAGTCTACTATCCGTACTCAGTTGAGAATGCTCTTGCTTACTTTGCAGCAGCAGGATACACACAGAAGAACGGAGTTCTTGTCAATGAAGAAGGCAAGCAGCTTGTTGTCAATGCATACATCGGCGGTGAGGGAATGGGAGACCACCCTGCATACGCAATGCTCACAGGTGCTGCTGAAGACCTCGCAAGCATCGGCGGTGAGCTCCAGATCAACGACGTTCCGTTTGCTGTCCTCCAGGCTGCAATGAATGATGGTTCTGCAGACATCTGGGTAATGGCTTGGGGTAACGTAACAACACCGGACAAGAGAGACCAGTTTGCTTCAACAGGCGGACAGAACAGGTATGGCATTGCTGATCCTGAACTTGATGCAATCATGGACGAGATCATGCAGACTCTTGACCTTGACGAGCGCCGTGAGCTTGTAAGTGAGATGCTTGACATGGCTATGGATCTTGCAATCGAACTTCCTATCTACCAGAGAAACGACATCATTGCATACAACCCAATGACAGTCGATATGACAAGTATTCCAGAGAACAGCACAGGCTTCTGGGATTACACTCAGGAACTCTGGAAAGTAAAAATGCTCTGATTTTCCAAAGAGTTCTAACTTACCGTAACTGCCACTCCCACTGGGTGGCAGTTACTTGTGTATAATACAGATATTTCCAAGCTTTAAATAATCTTCATACTTATTCTTTAAGTAGACAGAAACGGCAATTTTCTGTATAAAACATTATTATAAGGGGGAGAGTGTGCCCCCTTACTTTATCCGAAATAAATAGGAAGGACTGATGAAGCAATATATTTTACGAAGAATCATAATCAGTTTTATTGTTCTTATCGGAGTATCGATACTCCTCTACACTCTAGTCCGACTCATGCCGGCGGACTATGTTTCACTCTCAACAAGCACATCAAGCAGAATCACAGATGAGCAGAGAGATCACTTAAGAAGTATATACGGCCTTGATAAAGGCATCGTTGAAGGATATATAGACTGGGTCACATCGGCCCTCCAGGGAGATCTGGGAGTTTCCCTTACAAGAAACAGACCAGTATCTGAAATAATCGGTGAATATGCACCTATCACATTCAGCATCTCATTCATTGCTCTTATTTTCGAACTTCTAATAGCCATTCCTGTAGGTATTCTTGCCGCAAGGAAACCATACAGCAAGGTTGACTATCTTGTAACAACCCTGGTATTCATCGGAATATCTCTCCCGATATTCTTCATTGCGGCAATATTCAAGCGTGTATTCGGCTTCTATGGCCTGAATATTCTTCCTACAAGCGGAATGCTCACAGCCCGAGTAATCTACCCGGACCACATGACTCTTGCAAAGTTCATTGACTATGCTAAGCATCTTGTCCTGCCAATCACATGCTTTGTCGTGACAGGAGTCGGAAGCTATGTAAGATATGTCAGAAGCAACATGCTTGAGGCTCTTTCTTCTGACTATGTCAGGACAGCCCGAGCAAAGGGTGTCTCTGAACACCGCGTCGTTTATTCACATGCATTCAGAAACACACTCATTCCTATCGTGACCCTTCTTGGAGGATCCCTTCCTTCCCTCTTTTCAGGAGCTGCGGTAACAGAAGGAATCTTCGCAATTGAAGGTCTTGGCAATATCGCATTAAGCGCATCCCATTTTGCAGATGTTCCTTATCTGATGGGATTCAATATATTCCTTGCTCTTTTGACAATCATCGGATATCTTCTCACAGATATTCTTTATGCGGTCGTTGACCCGAGAGTAAGACTCAGCTAGGAGGAATTTAAAATGGATGAAATGAACAAAGAAAAACTCTCAGCTGAAATGAGAGAAGAAGATGTGAGAATCGAAGAAAAAGTTACAATGAAGTCCAATCTGGATGAGGATTATGAAGAAAACCAGGTCTTCATGACTCCCGGACAGATGGTCATGAGAAGATTCTTCAGAAACAAGCTTGCAGTAGTCGGAATTGCCGCACTTCTCTTAATGGCTTTATTCTGCTTTGCAGGTCCTCTCTTCTACCCCTACTCTGAGACTGAGATTTTCTATAAATCTGAGGCAGTAAATGAAAAAACTGGGGACTATGATTATTTCCGCCGTGTACAGACAGTGAATGAAAACGGAATAACGTTGAACAGATATATCAACCTCAATACAGGTGAATATATCTCAGAAGAGCTTTCAAAGAGCATTATCGTTGATGTCAGGGCAGTGCCATCCTCTTCCCACATTCTTGGAACCAACGAGATGGGACAGGATATGTTTGCCAGACTCATGTACGGAGGAAGAATCTCGCTCATGGTCGGCTTTATCGTCGTAATTGTCGAGATAGTCATAGGAACCCTCATGGGAGGTCTTGCCGGATACTATGGCGGAAAGATAGACATGCTCATTATGCGTATTGTTGAAATCTTCCAGTCAATTCCGTTCATTCCGCTCATGCTCATTGTATCAAGCTTCCTTGTCTCGATGCGTGTAAGCCCATCAAGCAAGATTTACTATACGATGCTCATCATGGGACTTATCTTCTGGGCTGGATTTGCAAGAATGATCAGAGGATCCCTCTTGCAGATAAGGGAAATGGAATACATGCAGGCAGCTGAAGCAACAGGAATCCGTCCTATGAGAAAGATCCTCAAGCATATGATTCCCAACGTCATGCCGATTATCATAGTCATGTCCACAATGGACCTGGGAGCAATCATCCTAATGGAAAGCACGATGAGCTTCCTCGGCATAGGTGTCGGAGCACCATATGCCTCCTGGGGAAACATGGTAAGTGCAGTCAACTCAACCATCGTCATGAGAAGCTGTCCTTATCTCTGGATTCCGCCAGGGGTATGTATCCTCATAACTGTTGTAGCATTCAATTTTGTAGGTGATGGCCTACGCGATGCATTTGATCCAAAGATGAAGAGGTAGGCATGTTAACTGAAAAAGAAAGAAACAAGCAGCTGAAGGAAATAAAGAAATCCAACAACAGGATTTATAAAGAGTTTAACAAAAACAAGAAGAAGAAAATTGCTGAAAGCGAATATCTTTCTCAGATGAAAGACAGCAACAACCTTCTTGAGATTGATGATCTTCATACATTCTTTTACACAGATATTGGAACAGCGAGAGCTGTTGATGGAGTATCTTTCTCAATTCCCAAGGGAAAGACAATCGGTGTTGTTGGTGAATCAGGATGCGGAAAGAGCGTTACAAGCCTTTCTGTAATGAGACTTCTTCAGGAGCCTCAGGGCCAGATTACAAGCGGCGAAATCAGGTTCAGTATGAGAGACGGAAAGACTGTTAATCTCGCAAAGGCCCCGATAAAGCTTATGCAGCACATAAGAGGAAACGAGATTTCCATGATTTTCCAGGAGCCTATGACCACGTTAAATCCTGTTTTCACTATCGGAAAGCAGCTTGACGAGGTTCTCCTGCTTCATGTTGAGTACAAGAAGAAGAGCGAGATTAGAGCAAAGTCCATAGAGCTTTTAAAGCTTGTAGGAATAGCAAACAGCGAGAGAGTCTACAAGATGTATCCTCATGAGCTTTCAGGCGGAATGAGGCAGCGTGTTGTAATTGCAATGGCTCTTGCATGCGACCCCCAGCTGATTATCGCAGATGAGCCTACAACAGCACTCGATGTTACAATTCAGGCTCAGATTCTTGATTTGATGAGAAATCTCAAGAGCAAGATAAATGCATCAATCATGCTCATCACACATGACCTTGGTGTTGTTGCAGAGATGGCAGACCTTGTAGTCGTAATGTATTCAGGACGAATTGTAGAGATGGGCACAACTGTCGACATCTTCAAGAATCCTCTTCATCCCTACACAATCGGACTGATGAAGAGCAGACCGAACATGATTGACAAGGATGAGAAGCTTTACTCCATTCCGGGCAATGTTCCTTCTCCTATCAATCTTCCGAACCACTGCTACTTCAAGAACCGCTGTGAAAAGTGCGTGGCAAAATGCTCCGATGTCTATCCAGAGCTTATAAAAGTAAGCGATACCCACAGTGTCTCATGCTACCTATACAAGGAGGAGAAATAATGAAAGAAAACGAAATCATCCTTGATGTACAGGATCTCAAGAAATATTATCCTATCAGACAGGGACTCCTCCAGAAGACAGTCGGGCATGTAAGGGCTGTTGACGGTGTCTCATTCCAGATAAAGAAAGGTCAGACATTCGGCCTTGTCGGTGAATCAGGATGTGGTAAAAGTACAATTGGAAGAACCATAATCCGCCTTACTGAACCTTCAGGCGGCAAAGTGATTTACGAGGGAGAGGATATCTTTGCTTACTCAAAGAAGCAGATGAGATCAATCAGGCCAAAACTGCAGATGATATTCCAGGATCCCTACTCTTCTCTAGACCCGAAGATGCCGGTCGGAGAGATTATTGGAGAAGCTGTAAAAGAGCATGGCATTGTCTCAAAGGAAGAGTATAACGACTATATAATTGAGATCATGAAGGAATGCGGACTCAGGCCATACCAGATTGACCGCTACGCACATGAGTTCTCTGGCGGACAGAGACAGAGAATCTGCATTGCAAGATCCCTTGCTCTCCAGCCGGATCTGATTATTGCTGACGAGCCGGTTTCCGCACTCGATGTTTCCATTCAGGCTCAGATTATAAACCTGATGAAGGAACTTCAGGAGACAAGAGGTCTCAGCTATCTCTTCATCAGCCATGACCTTTCCGTTGTCGAATACATTTCAGACATTGTCGGAGTCATGTATCTTGGAACTCTTGTTGAGCTTGCAGACAAGAAGACGCTCTTTTCCAATCCGGCCCATCCGTATACAGAAGCACTGCTTTCTGCTGTTCCTGAGCCAGATCCGGAGAAGAAGAGCAACAGGATAATCCTGAAAGGAGATTTGCCAAGTCCTGCAAATCCTCCTATGGGATGCAAGTTCCATACAAGATGTCCATATGCAAAGGATATCTGCAAGGAGCAGGTTCCCGAGTACAAGGAGATAAGCCCGGGTCATATCTGCGCTTGTCACCTCAGATAAATCATCAGATCCCTTCCGCGTGAAGGGATTTTTCTTTATTTCTATTAATTCATGCTAAAATGAGTATGGAGGCTTATATGAAGAAAGTATTTGTTTTAATCTCAGCTTTTATCTTGGCCATCACTTCTGCTTTCTCGTCAGATAATACTGCGGCTCTGACTCTTGGCTATGGCGGATTCTATATCTATCCGACAGAAGATAAAAATGGAAATGAAAACAGTGCAATCGACTTAAAAAAGCTTTCATCCCATGGTGTGGACATTGCTCTGGAGGGATCAAACTATTTTCTCTTTGACGACAGCTTTGGCCTTGCCTACACTCTCCAGCTTGGAGTTCCACAGAATCTAAGTGATGCAGACGGCCCGGTTTATCCCCACTACAGGTTTCCAAGCATATCGCTGAGAGCCGGAGCAGGATTATCTTACAGGGCAAGAATAAACAATTTATTCTCACTGGATTTCTCGCTTTCAGCATCTTATTTCTGGAACAGGTTCAATACTGATATTTTAGGAGATTTACTCAAGCTTGATAATGGAGAATATTTATACATATTTATGGATATTTCATCCATAGCACTTGCTGCAAGTATTTCTTCATCAATAAAGCTGGACAAGAGCTGGAGCTTGAGACTCACCTTTGACGCATCTCTTTTGCTCAAGAACTATGTCGGCCTTGACATTGGAACCAATATTATACCGGATGATGAAAAAAATAGTGTTGAAGAAGGCTTAAAGCAGATGCAGAATATCGAGACAGCGTCCCTGGGCTTTGCGCTGTCCGGAAGAATCGGAATTGCCTACTCTTACTGATGAAAAAGCCCTCAGGACAAAAAGCCCTGAGGGTGAAATTGGCATACTCTATATTAATCAGACAGCTTTTGTGATATAGCTTCTGATACTACCAAGTCCTGTGCAGACTTCATTTCCTGCAACAAGGGTCGGAGCCTGCATTACAGAATACTTTCTAGCCATCTCAGGATTCTCCTCAGCATCGATTACTTTATACACTACTCCTGCTTTATCAAGGGCAGCCTTTGCAGCCTTGCAGTTAGGGCATGTCTTTGTTGTAAAGAGAAGGACCTCTGAGCATTCTGGATGAATAGATGCTTTCACTTCTGCCTTCTTCTGCACTCCTTCATGTGTCAGCACGCTTGTACCGATATTATAAGTCTTTCTCTCCTTGAATTCCTCAGTCTTGCCGACGTTCCAGTTCTGAACCGGGCGGTAATAGCCTGTGATTCTTGAATAGACCTCAGTTGTCTTTCCGCATACAGGGCACTTATACTCCTCTCCTGAGATATATCCATGATCTGCACAGACAGAGTATGTAGGAGAAAGCGTGTAGTAAGGAAGCTCATAGTTATCTGCAATCTTCTTCACCAGGCGTGCAGCACTCTGCCAGTCAGGAAGGCGCTCTCCAAGGAATGCATGGAAGACTGTTCCTGATGTATAGAGAGTCTGGAAGCGGTCCTGGATATCGAGGGCAGTGAAGATATCCTCAGTGTATCCTACAGGAAGATGAGATGAGTTAGTATAATACGGTGCATCATCATTCATGCTTGCTGTTATGATATTTGGATACTGCTCCACATCATGCTTTGCAAAACGGTATGATGTGCTTTCTGCAGGAGTTGCCTCAAGGTTGTAAAGATCCCCGTACTGCTCCTGATAATCAGAAAGACGCTCTCTCATGTAATTGAGGACATCTGCAGTGAAGTCCTGGGCTTCCTTGTCCGTAAGATCCTTTCTGATCCAGTTGGCATTGAGGCAGCACTCATTCATCCCGACAAGCCCTATTGTCGAGAAATGGTTGTTGAATGTTCCGAGATATCTCTTTGTATACGGATAGAGTCCTTCCTCAAGAAGCTTTGTAATAACTGTTCTCTTGACTTTAAGGCTTCTTGCAGAGAGATCCATTATCTTGTTAAGGCGGTTGAAGAAATCTTCCTTGTCCTTTGCAAGATAAGCAAGGCGCGGCATGTTGATTGTTACAACACCGATGCTTCCTGTTGACTCTCCTGATCCAAAATATCCGCCGGTCTTCTTTCTGAGCTCTCTGAGATCAAGGCGCAGACGGCAGCACATGCTTCTTACATCACTTGGCTGCATGTCAGAGTTGACATAGTTTGAGAAATACGGAGTGCCGTATTTTGCAGTCATTGTGAACAGAAGCTTGTTGTTCTCTGTCTCTGACCAGTCAAAGTTCTTTGTGATTGAATATGTAGGAATCGGATACTGGAATCCTCTTCCGTTTGCATCTCCTTCAATCATGATCTCGATGAAAGCCTTGTTGACCATGTCCATTTCCCTCTGGCAGTCGCCATATGTGAAATCCTGATCCTTACCGCCAACGATTGCAGGAACATTTTTAAGATCCTCCGGGCATACCCAGTCAAGTGTTATGTTGGAAAATGGTGCCTGTGTTCCCCATCGGCTTGGTGTGTTAACACCGTAGACAAAGCTCTGGATGCACTGCTTGACTTCCTTGTAATCAAGATTGTCCTTCTTAACAAAAGGAGCAAGATATGTATCAAAGCTACTGAATGCCTGAGCACCGGCCCACTCGTTCTGCAAAATTCCAAGGAAATTGACCATCTGGTTGCAAAGTGTTGAGAGATGGCTTGCAGGAGCGCTTGTGATCTTGCCTGGAATTCCACCAAGTCCTTCCTGGATAAGCTGCTTGATTGACCATCCAGCACAGTATCCTGTGAGCATTGAAAGGTCGTGGATATGGATATCGCAGTTTCTATGTGCGTTAGCAATCTCCTCATCATAAATCTCGCTGAGCCAGTAATTTGCTGTAATTGCACCGCTGTTGGAAAGAATCAGGCCCCCAACAGAGTATGTGACTGTGCTGTTTTCCTTTACTCTCCAGTCGTTGAGCTTGAGATAGTTGTTAACAACATTCTTGTAGTCAAGAATTGTTGAGCGCATGTTGCGCATCTTCTCTCTCTGCTTTCTATAAAGGATATATGTCTTGGCAACATCACCGTAACCGGCAAGTCCGAGCACCTCTTCAACAGAATCCTGGATATCTTCAACAGCAATCTTGTTGTCCTTGATCTTCTTCTCAAAGGCACTTGTGACCTTAAGTGCGATGAAATCAATTACATCATCATTATAATTAGTTCCTGTTGCCTCAAAGGCTTTCTTTATGGCTGTGCTGATTTTTGCGATGTTGAAATCAACAATCTGTCCATCTCTTTTTAGAACCTGATACATAATTACTCTCCTTAGTCGTACCTGCTACTATAGCACAGCAGAAGAAGAGACGCAAGTAAAAACTCAACATAAAGCGCACCATATTTTTCAATGCGCTATATGTAGTGTTTAGTAAGAAACCTTAATAATTTCGTATTCGTACATTTTTTATTGTTTTACTAAGTATTTCAATATAACTTTCCAGCTCTGATCTGGATGCTGGTGAAAATCCTTTTTCAATTGTATTTTCATTTGCTGTAAAGTTTTGCAGATAATAATTTTCAGCATTTCTGCACAGCTGCGCTATTTTCTCAAAACTTTCTCTGCTGTGAAGCTCTTTTGTGACAGTTGTGCGGAATTCGTAATTAACCTGACCAGATAACAGATACTCAATTGATTTCTCTATTGTTTCTGTATCTATATTATCTATTCCTATAGTTTTTCCATATAATTCCAAGCTGTTTTTTATATCCATTGCAACATAGTCAACAAGCCTGTTCTCAACGCATTCTTTCAGCACGTCAAACCTGTAGCCATTTGTATCAAGCTTGATCAGCATACCTGTTTTTCTGACTCTTTCTAAAAATGGAATAAGATCATTGTTTATTGTCGGCTCACCGCCGGAGATGACTATTCCATCCAAGATTCCCTTTCTCTTCTCAAGATATGTGAATATCTCTTCATTATCTATAAGCGGATAGTCATCAGGATTTAGTACAAGAGTTCCATTATGGCAGAAAGGACAGCGAAAATTGCATCCTCCTGTAAATACAAGGCAGGCAAGGAGGGAGGGAAAGTCAACTGCAGTAAGTTTGTTAAATCCATGGATTTTCACTTTAAAACCTCCGCAATGTGCTCAGGAACAGGAACAATTCGCTTTGCATCTGATGAAAGAGAGGCAACCTTCAGTCTTATAAGACAGATTTCATCCTCCCCTCTTCTAATTGTCTGGGAGAAAACAGCAGAAAACTTCTTGATCTCCTCTGCCGTTGTAACAACAGTCAAAACATCGTCTAGGAAGGCTGGCTTTTTGTATTCAATTTCCATGCTCTTTACAACGAAAATGACACCATTTTCTTTCATCTGGCTCTGGTTGTACCCTATTGCTCTGAGCATTTCTGTTCTCGCATGCTCTGCAAAGTCCAGGTATCTTGCATGATAAACGATTCCTTCTGCATCAGTATCGGAAAAATATACTCTCAATTCATAGCTGAATTCTCTCATTCCACTCTCCTTGTAAAAGCTATATTAATGTCTTTTCTCTTGATTTTGGAAGAGATGAGAAGCTGAATCCGAAAAGAAAACTTAACAGAAGGCTACTTCATGTTTTCTAAATGCTCAAGTCTTTCTAACTTTCCTTCAGATACGGCAAAAACCTGATCAAAACCAGACAGAAAATCCATCTGGTGAGTGACAGATACTATAATCTTGTCGTCAATGGATGATAAAATGGATGAAAGATTATCCCTGTTTTCTTTATCAAGAGCACTTGTCGCCTCATCAAGAACAAGTACAGGATTATCCTGATAAAGCACCCTTGCAACGGAAATCCTCTGTCTCTCTCCGCCTGAAAGTTGCAGAGTGCTTACATTCCTTTTCTCATGAATATCCAGATTCCTTTTCCTGATAAAAGAAAGAGCATTGACGCTCTCAAGAGTTTTTAGAACCTTTTCATCATCAGGAGAAGAAGAGAAAGATATGTTCTGAGCAATTGATGTATTAAGAATGCTGTAAGACTGGTTGAGATAAGAGAAATTGCCGCGCCACGATAAAAGGTCAGCTTCCTCACTGCTGACTCCGTTCAAGGTGACTTTTCCCTCAGTTGGCATATAAAAGCCCATAAGAAGTTTCAGTATTGTTGACTTGCCGCTTCCGCTTTCTCCTACAAAGGCATATTTTTTCCCTTTCTCAAGAGTAAACGAGATGCTGTGAAGAACGCTATTTCCATCAGGATAAGAAAATGATACATTTTCAAAAGATATTCTATTCGCACCTTTCAGCACAATGCCTCCTTTTCTTTCTTTTCTCATGTTCATGACCTCTTCAGTTCGGCGGATGCTGGGAGTAATCTGAGACATCAAAACAGAGAAATTGGAAAAAGCAACTAACATCTGGGAAATCTGGTCCGCAAGAGGACGGGCAAGGAACACATCTGCAAAATCCATGTAGCCGGCTTTGGAAAGGAAATATGCAAGAATGACAGCAGCCACACTGGTAAGACCGTCTGCCGATATGTTGTATATAGAATATCTTAAATTAGCGTATTTCTCTTTTTTTACAGTAAGAGAATATATCTCATCTGCTTTCTCCTCCACTCTTTTCAAAAAGAGATTATTGAGGCCGAATATCCTAATTTCAGCACTTCCGTTCAATATCTCTCTAGCAGAGGAATTCACATTTCCGCGAAGCGCTGCAATAGATGAGTTGATAGAATCTATCCGCTTTCTGAAAACTGAAAGCAGAGCAAGATTCAAAAGTGCGACAGCAAGACAGAAAAATGCAAGGAATATGTTCACGAAAAATAAGAATATAAAGGAAACAAGCCCGGAGACCATTGGAATGAACACATAGTCGGAGAGTCTGACAGATACAGCCTTTGCACAACGGGATGCATCATCGGTGATGCGGGCAAAAAGTTCTCCCAAATCCATCTTTATATTTTTGTTCAGATCCGCATTATATATGCTTTCCAGCATTTTTCTCCTTACTTTTGCCTGCACATCCATCTCAAGAGAGCAGAACCCGGACTCAGTCAGGCCTCCAAGAAGCGACATCAGGAAAATAATGGCTATGTAAAGCAGTATGTTAAGAAGACTTACAGAAGACTGAGAGTCAATCATATCAAGAAGCTCTCTCATGAGTATTCCAACAGATGAGAACAGAACAAAGACAGAGATTCCGCTAATTAGAGAAAACAGCACATAGAGAATACGCTTTCTGCCCAGGAGGGAAAATACAGAATTGAATGACTTTATCTCAGCTCTTGTCATCTTTTTACCTCCTCAAGCCTTCCATCCTTCATGCGATATACTCTGTCAAAATATGATGTAAGCTCCTCCTGGTGAAGTATGAATATGAATGTTCTGCTCATATAGCATGGACTCTTGAGAGCAGAAAGTATGAAGTCAACAGTTTCTCCATCCAGCGCAGAAAACGGCTCATCTAAAATAATCAGAGGACAAGAAGAATAAAGAGCCCTAGCAAGCGCAATGCGCTGTCTCTGCCCTCCGGAGAGCTTTGATCCATTGTCCTCAATTATTTCATCATAGTTCTTTATGAATTTATCCACAGATGCTGACTGGCATGCGAATGAAAAACGCTCTTCATCAAATTTTTCAGCTAATATGATATTCTCCTTCACAGAAAGGGAGAAAATGAACGAGTCCTGACTTGCAAGCACTGCCGGAGGATTTTCCACTATTCCTTTTTGTGCAGTGTAAAGCCCGGCAATTATACGGGCAAGTGTCGACTTGCCGCATCCACTTTCTCCTATTATTGCAATCTTTTCGCCTTTTTTTGCCTCTAGGGACAGACCGTTCAATATGTTTTTCTCGCCATAACCATAACAGAGATTATCCACATAAAGAGAATCACAGCTCTCATTCTTTCTCTTCCATTTTTCCCTTTTTACAAGATTCTCAATCCTTGAAAAGCAGACAAGAGTTCTGACTCTATCATAAAACAAATCTGCATAATGCAGCTGTGTTGTGGTTAAATCCTCAGAAATATAGTAAATGGCAAGAAAAGATGAGAGACTGACGAGGGACTTTGGAACCATATACAGCCCCAGGGCAGAAAGTGCTATTATCGGGAGAAAACCCATGAAAAGACCGATGGACCTTAAAAGCGCGGAATAAATGGCTGTCTTCTTCTCAAGCCTTGCATATGCCTCCTGGCTTTCTGCAAGATAGTCATATGCGATTCCTCCATCCGGATAGGAGCTGATCATATCCCTGTTCTCCACAAGACTCTTCAGGGAGGAAGAGAGCGCTGAAAGGTTATCTTTGACAGCTGAATTCAGGCCCTTTGACAGACGGCTTATAAGCGTCTGGATGATAATTGTCAGCAATGAAACAGCAATATAGATTGCCGAAAGAAGCGGAGAAAGCCAGATGATATAAACAAGGAACATGGATGTACATATCAACTGATATACAAGATCAGCTCCAGATCCTCTGAGAAACTCATAGCATTCCTCGCTGTCACTTGAAAGAATGGTTAAAAGACGCCCTGAATCAGAAAAAAGAGGATCTTCCATGCTTATGTTCATCAGAGCATCCTCAATTTTTACAACGGCATCCTTCCTCCAGGAAGCTGCAAGATATGATGAGTACTGGTTGTACACAAACTTAGTAAGCGAACTGACCATATACACAGCCAGTGTCATAAAAGCAAGAGAGAGTACATAGCTTCTGTTCTCGACTATGGATGCAGTCAAAGATGACAGAGAATATGATATTGTTATCTGTACAAGAGAAAGCAGTAAGGAAAGAATGCAGAATGATATAAAGCGAGAAAGGCTTTTGCTGTTGATTTTAAGAATTCTGAACATCATTCCTCCCCACAAATATAACAGAAGAGCGAAATGAAAAACTATATGTTTCCAGCTCTTCTTTTCTCTATTTTTAAATATCTTTTCCTTATCATAGCAAAAACTTTATAAATTGCAATAATTGCAAATTATCTGAATCTTTTTATGTTGGACATCATACGTCCAATACTCTTGCATATCCTAAGAACAGAGGTAATGGATATGGACATGATAAGAATAATGACAAGAAGAGATGAAGATGGAGAAATAAGGCGACTTGGAACAAGGGGAGATGTGTTTTCAGTTGATGAGCTGAAGTACGAGCTTTATCTGAAGAAATTCTTCAAAGAAGATACCATGTTTTTTGAGAAAAATGATTTTGTTCTTGCAACAGAGAAAATCGAAAAAGAAATGAAAAATCTTCTTGCGCTGTACCAGAAATACACGGGACATGCAATTGCAGAAAGGAACAATAAGAAAGAATCTGCATTCTCACTGTCATCATCATTTGAGAGAATCATAAGGTTCTATGCACATTTTCTTGAAGTCACAAAGCAAGAAGAAGGAGAAATAATTAAAAACGCTGTATGAGAAAACCTGCACATCTGTGCAGGTGTCTCTCATTTCTTTTTCCTGTTTTTTCTCTCCTCTGCTTTCTTCTGGCTTTTTAAAAAGAAGTCTGCCATTGTACCGCCGCTTGAGGAGAATGTATTGTAGCTTGTCTTTCTCATCGGTTCACTGCCGTTTGTATCCCTCCTGTAGTTTCTCTTTGATTGGTTTACTACAACAGTCTTTGTCTCGTATACAGCCTTAGGGATTCCTGCAGTTTTCTTTATGACTATCTTAGCCTTGCCGTCCGTGCTTGTCACGCGCTTAACATAAGGAGCAGTATCTACCTTGATTCTAACTATTTTTTCCTCATACTGACAGGACAGGCTCTGACATATATAGTGCACTGTTCCGTCGCTTTCTGTGCTCTTCATCATATCTTTGCCGCAGTACGGGCATTTCTTTGTATCCTTGAAAGATGGTGAGAATGTGAGAGTGCTCTTTTCAACTTCACTGACAAGCTCCCCTGCCATCTTCTTTATATCTCTGATGAAGATCTCTGGATCCTCCTTGCCCTTGCTTATCTGCTCAAGCCGCCCTTCCCAGATGCCTGTAAGTTCTGCAGACTGAAGGACAAGTGGGGAAAGACGCACAACTTCCCTTCCCTTTGCTGTAGGAACAAGGTATTTGCCGTCTCTTTCAACATAATGGTTCTGAACAAGCTTTTCTATCATGTCAGCTCTTGTTGCAGGAGTTCCAAGTCCGTTCTGCAGATTTCCTTTTATTTCCTTGTCATCTACAAAACGACCAGCGTTCTCCATGGCAGAAAGGAGTGTTGCATCTGTATAGCGTTCTGGCGGTATTGTGCTGCTCTTTCTTATCTTCACGCTCTTAAGCTCAACCTCATCGCCTTCCTTGAGCATTCTGAGAGCAAATGCGCTCTCTCCTTCATCCAGAGCCGGTGCACTTGATTTGAGACCTGCTGATTCGCTTACGCTTCTGTAGCCTTTTCTGACAGGAACAGTAAGCCTTGTTTTGAATATATTGCCATTGACCTCAATCTTTGCATTCGTACTTTTATATTTATAACTTTCTCCAAGGACTTCCAGAAAGCGGAGGGCAATTAAACGCCAAAGCTTCTCCTCATCTAAAGAGAGTCTGGAAAGATCCACCTTTGTCTCTGTGGGGATTATTGCATGATGGTCAGAGACAAGCGCGTCATTTACAAAACGTGGATTGTCTGAGACAAAGCCGCTGTTAAGATATTCATCCGCCTGATATGAGAACACGCTTTCTCTTATTGCTTCGATTCTCTCACGCAATGTCGGAACTATATCTGTTGTTATATAGCGGCTGTCTGTTCTCGGATAGGTGACAATCTTATGAACTTCATAGAGCCTCTGAAGGGTATCGAGTGTCTCCTTTGCTGAAAATCCAAGTGCTATGTTGGCATCTCTCTGGAGCTCAGTAAGATCATAAGCTTGAGGAACAGGATCCTCTTTTTCCTCTGTGACAAGACTTATTACCCTTCCCTTGACATCTGTTAAATTCTCAAGCTCGGCTTTTTTCTCTTCCCTTGTGAATCTTATCGTGTTCTCTTCCGGATAATAGCTTGCTGCAAAAAGACCAAAGTCTCCGCGTGCTGTGTAATAAAATGAGCCGAGAAATTCGTCTATCTCATCCTCTCTCTTTGTCATGAGAGCCAGCGTCGGAGTCTGCACTCTTCCAGCAGAAAGCTTTGCGTCATAAAAGCATGTGAGAGCTCTAGTGACATTCATGCCGACATACCAGTCAGCGGCAGCACGGCACTCTGCCGCGCGGTAAAGATTGTCATAATCAGAAGATGGGCGCAAAGAAGAAAAGCCTTCAAGGATTGCTTTTTCAGTCTGGCTTGAAATCCAGAGCCTCTCGCATGGCTTTGATGAAGAAGCAAGCTTTAAAATCCAGCGGGCAACAAGCTCCCCTTCACGTCCTGCATCTGTTGCAATGACGACTGAGGAGATATCAGGGCGCTCAAGAAGTCTCTTAATTATCTCAAACTGCGGCTTTGTCTCCTCGATGACTTCCTCTTCAAGCACTTCAGGAAGCATCGGAAGGTCCTTCAGACTCCACCTTTTATAACGCTCTGAATATTTTGCCGGCTCTGCAAGCTCAACAAGATGGCCA
Source organism: Candidatus Ornithospirochaeta avicola (assembly GCA_019113245.1). Taxonomy (GTDB): domain Bacteria; phylum Spirochaetota; class Spirochaetia; order Sphaerochaetales; family Sphaerochaetaceae; genus Ornithospirochaeta; species Ornithospirochaeta avicola. Next base: position 32,313 of record DXHU01000017.1, on the reverse strand, counting down.
AGTGCCCATGTGACCACATAAAGAGGTCCTTCCATATATCCTTCTTCCCGGATACGAGATCCGAGTGTCTTTGCAATTTCCTTTCCTACTGAAGGTTTTTCAGCTATAACCAGTTTTTTCATAACATGTGCGAGTATAGCTGAAAAAACACAGTTTTTGAACTATAATGGGAAAAGAGGTGTAATATGTATTGTCCAAACTGCGGAAAGATGATTGAGGAGACTGCTATTTTCTGTCCAGAATGCGGCAGAAGACTGAAAGCTGAGATAAATGCAAATACAAAAGGAAGAAGCCTTGTTGCAGCAGGTCTCTTGGGACTGTTCCTTGGCGTTTTCGGTGCTCATAATTTTTATCTGGGATACAAGAAGAAAGCAGCAATCCAGCTTGCAGTGACAGTGGTGAGCATAATAATCTGGATAGCATTCTTCTTTTCTTTCACTTCTTTCCTGTTTTCTTATCACTATCACTATGACATGCATATTGTGCGCTGGTTTTTTATGCTTGCGCTTTCTGCTATTGCCCAGTTTGGAATCTGGATCTGGTCATTTATTGAGGCAATCCTTATTTTCTGCTCATGCATTCCAAATGCACGCGGAGAGAAGCTTTTATGAATAAAAAGGGCGGCAAATGCAATTGACGCTAGATTTTTCATGGCTTATCATAAGGGAGTAAACTAAAAAACAGGAGTTATACTATGGCTTACAGGATTACAGATACATGCGTAGCATGTGGAACATGCCAGGGTGAGTGCCCGGTTGGAGCAATCAGCGAAGGTGACATCTACAAGATTGATCCGGATACTTGTATTTCCTGCGGAACATGCGCAAGCGTATGCCCGACAGGCGCTATTGAAGAGGAGTAAGATTTACTCAGCTTTCATGAGCTCTCAGAAATGAGAGCTTTTTTTCTGTCTTTCTGTTATTATTTTCATATGAATCCTTCTTTTTTTGGAGACAAGATATTTTCAGTCAGTGAAGTCTGCACCATTCTCTCCTCTTTCATAAGAGAGGCACTTTCGGATATCAGGATAGAAGGAGAAATCTCAAACTTCAAGACAAACTCATCAGGCCACTGGTATCTGAGTCTCAAGGACAAGGACGGCAGCATGATAAACTGTGCTGTCTTCAAAAGCATGAACTACAGGATGAGAAAGCCAGAAAACGGTGATTATGTCACAGTACAGGGCTCCTTCAACTTCTGGGATAAAGGAGGAAGCCTCACCTTTATTATCAGGAGCATGAAGAAAAAGGGAGAAGGAGATCTTCAGGCTGAGATAGAGAAAAGAAGGCAGTATTATCAGGAACTTGGATACTTTGATCAGGAAAACAAAAAAAGTCTGCCTGCACTGATAAAAAGGATTGCTGTAATAACAAGCCCTGCAGGCGCTGTGATAAACGACATACTCCGTGTGACGCTTCGCCGGGCACCGGGAGTGGATATTGTGATTCTACCCTCGCCTGTCCAGGGAGAAAACGCAGCTGAAGTCATCTCCTTACGTATCAGGCAGGCAAACAACTTCATGCTTGCAGATGTGATTATCGTAGCAAGAGGAGGAGGATCCAAGGAGGACCTTGCGCCATACTCAGAAAGCGCTGTCATTGAAGCAATCCATGAATCTGCAATCCCTGTTGTAAGCGCAGTCGGTCATGACTCAGACTTTCCTCTTTCTGACTTTGTCTCCGACATCAGGGCATCAACTCCGTCTGTTGCGGCAGAGCTTGTCACTGAAAGCGTTTTCAACGCCAGAGAAAGACATAAAAGCATCCTTTCTCAGATTGCTCTTTTAATGAACAAGAGGCTCAGAGATGCAGAGCGCAGAGTAAACGAGCTAAAATACGACAGCCTGAGAATAAAGAAAAAAGCAGAGAGGGCAAAGCTTGCGCTTTTATCATTCAAGACAGCGGAAAGATCTCTGGAAGCAAGAATCTACAGTGCAAGGATGAGCCTTAATTTTTCATCTGATAACCTTGTAAAATCCATGCTGATGATATTAGATGAAAGGAAGAGAGAAAAAGAAAGACTCTCTGGCGCGATTTCTCTGATGATTGAAAATCTGCTGACGGCAAAGAAAAGAAAGCTTGAAAAGCTCTGTGAGCTTTCTGATGCTCTTTCTCCATATGAGATTCTTAAGCGCGGCTATACAATTACAAGAGACAGGGACGGGAAAATCATAAGAAGCAGTAAGAATGCACTTGATGATATGATAATCCAGTTTGCTGATGGAAATATTGAAGTGAGGAAAAAGACATGAGTTTTGAAGAAGAACTGAAAAGACTTGAAGAGATTACTGAAAAGCTGAAGGATGATCAGACTCCGCTTGAGGAAGCTGTAAGCCTTTATGAGGAGGCAGGAAAGCTCACAAAGAGCCTGAATAAAAAGCTTTCATCAATTGAAAGGAAGATAGAGATAATAACAAGCGAAAGCGAGGATGAGCTTGAAAGCGAAAGCTACGCACCTACGGAAGAGAAATAGTCTCTCCTAAAAAAGAAATCTCGTAGCAGCAGAGCTGAAGATGATCGCACTCATCTCCTCCATAAAGAGCATCCCCGACTATTGCTCTGCCGCTCCATGCAAGATGGCTTCTGATCTGATGACGGAAGCCTCTTTTTATTTCAACTATTATTTCATCACCAGTCAGCGAAAGAATCTCTGTCTCATAAAGAACATCCGTGTCCCTGTTTTTCTTTATCAAAACAGGTCTTACTGCCTTTCTTCCTCTGCCGTATGCGCGGAAATATGATGATATTGTCTCGCCTTTTTTGAGTGTGTACGGAAAACTCTCAAAGCCCTCTGTTTCAGAGCTTTCTGACAGCTTGGCCACATAGCGCTTTATAAAGCACCCTTTCTTCTGCTCTTCTATTATCTTTTTGTAAAATGAGTCATTGCGTGCAACAAGCACAAGACCGCTTGTCAGAGTGTCAAGGCGGTGTATTACTCCGCCCTCCCATGGGTTTTTTCCATTTACTGACAGAATTTCCGGATAGTGCTGAGAAAGAAGAAAAAGCAGGGATTCTTCTTCATCCCTCTGGCTTTTAAGCGGGACAGTCTTGACATTCCCGCTCTTATATACAGCCAGATAATCCTTATTCTCTTTTATGACATCAATTGTCACTGCGTGCAAAAAGCCTCAGAAGATAGAGGAATATATTGATGAAATCAAGATAAAGATCCAGTGCTCCGAGAATCGAGAGCTTATGCATGTCATCAGCACTTACTGAAGTGCCGAATGCCTGATTCATCGCGCAAATCTTGTTTGTATCCCAGACAGTGATGCCTGTAAATAGGATGACACCTGCACAGGAAATCAGAAGATCAAGAGTGCTTGAGAAGAAGAACATGTTGATAAGAGAAGCAACAAGAAGCCCGAAAAGTGCCATTGTAAGATATCTTCCCCAACCCCTTACATCCTTCTTTGAAAATGCACCGTAAACAGATGCTGCTGCAAAGGTTGCGACAGCAGAAACAAGCGCCTTTAAAAGAGCTGTTTCGCTGAAGAAAATAAGAATTGAGCTGAATGTAAGACCTGTTAATGCTGAATATCCTAAAAATGCAAGGATTGCAGAATTCCTGCTCATACTCTCAATCCTAGAAGAAAGATAGATTACAAGTGCTATCTGTACAACCGCAACAAGAATTAGTGCGAACATGTTTGTCGCAACAACCAGCGCGATTTTTGTCATCGAGACCAGAACAGACACAGCTGCTGTCACAACAAGACCAAGAATCAGATAGAGATAGACACCTTTGAGGATGCCGTTCTCCCTGGCCTTTATATCCTGATAAATTTTCACATCGTTCATATTTGACTCCATTTATATTTTATCACAGTCTGCAAGGAAAGCAAAACTTGCCCTGCTTCAAGAATAAATATAAACTAAAAAACGTGAAACGTCTTTCTATTCTGCTTGTATTTCTTGTGTTTTTATTCTCATGCTCATCAATGAGCATGAATCTTGATAATGACGCAAATACATCATCTTCATCAGAAGATGAGATTGTCTCCGCCCTCACGCTTCTTTTATCTGACACATTTTCACTGACAAAAGAAAACATAAGCATAACAAATGAAGAGATTGCTGATGCATCTGGAAATCTGGATCAGTATGAAAACTATCTTCCTCGCTTCGATGAGCTGAAAGAAAGCTATCTCTCATCTCTTTCTAATCTTGCAGAAAATGCTGCCCGGGATGCAATTGACTATCTGGAGAGCCTTAATATCGTGATTTCATCCAACAGCAGGAGCTTCATAAACGACAGGACACTCTCATCATTTCTAAGATCATCGATTAAGGAGAATGTGAGAATGCACATTGTATCCTATTTGAGGAGCAACAGTAGCGATGCAAGAGCAATTTATGATGCTGTAAAGACTGAATGCGATATAATAAATGTAAATATGGAAAATCTCAGAAAAGTCGGCGCCGATTTATATCTCCCCCGCTTTGAATTCATAAGCTACTCCTCCTTTGCAGACATAATTTTCAACATCCTGTTTGACAGACTTGAGGAAAATGAGATAATTCTCAAAAACAGGCCTCTTGATGAGGATACTGATCCTCTTTACCGTGTTTTCTGGAGCTACTGATGGACCTATTTTCTAATTCTGAAAGCGTAAAAAGCGAACCTCTTGCCTCCCGTATGAGACCGAGGACTCTTGATGAATATGTTGGTCAGGAGCACATTCTGGGAAAAGGCCGTCTTCTTCGCCGTGCAATACAGAAAGACCAGCTTTCCTCTGTAATTTTCTATGGTCCTCCGGGAACGGGAAAGACAACTCTTGCACGGGTCATTGCAAATACAACGAAAAGCTATTTTGCAACCCTCAATGCAGTCCTGGCAGGCGTAAAAGAGCTCGAGGCAGAGATAAATCAGGCAAAAGAAAGAAAAGACCTTTATGGAATAAGGACAATACTCTTTGTTGACGAGGTACACCGCTGGAACAAAAGGCAACAGGATGCGCTTCTTCCATGGGTTGAAAACGGCACAGTGATTTTAATTGGAGCAACAACGGAAAATCCATACTTTGAAGTAAATGCGGCACTGGTTTCAAGAAGCAGGATATTCCAGCTGAAAAAGCTTACTGACAAGGATCTTTTTGACATAGCAGAGGCAACTATAAAAGATGAGAGCCGCGGGTACGGAAAATATGATGTCTGCTTTGAAGAAGGAGCACTTGAGCACCTTGTGAAGGTGAGCAACGGAGATGCAAGAAGTCTCCTTAATGCCATGGAGCTGGCAATAGAGACAACAGGCAACTTTCCCCCAAAAGAGGGAGCAAAGATATTCATAACAAAAGAGACTGCTGAAGAATCTATCCAGAAAAAAGCAGTGTTATATGATAAAGAAGGCGATTATCATTTTGATGTCATAAGCGCATTCATCAAATCCCTCAGGGGAAGCGATGTCGATGCAGCATTATACTGGCTTGCAAAAATGGTCAACGCAGGAGAGGATTCACGCTTTATATTCCGTCGCATGATGATTCTTGCAAGCGAGGATGTAGGCATGGCAGATCCTTTTGCACTTACCTTCGTAACATCATGTGCAGAAGCTTTTGACAGAATCGGACTGCCGGAAGGAAGATTTCATCTTGCACATGCCGCAATCTATCTTGCAACCACAAAGAAAAGCAATACAACGCTGGGATTTTTCGATGCGCTCTCAGATGTCGAGAACGAAAGGGATGATGATGTTCCAAACCATTTGAAAGATCCCTCCAGGGACAAGGAAGGATTCAATCATGGAGAGGGGTATCTCTATCCCCACTCATACAAGGACCACTGGGTTGCCCAGCAGTATCTTCCGTCCTCCCTGCTGGGGAAAATATATTATAAGCCCACAGGTATAGGCTATGAGGGAGAAATAAGGGATTCTGTTGTATTCCGCCGTCAGGCACAGCTTGAGAGCATCAGTGCAGATGAAAGCGAGGAAGTTCTCACATGGAGCCCCGGAGACAAGAAAAGAAATCTCTTTCTCGAGCGGGCAATGGCCGGAAGAAGCGCCGAACTGAAGAGCAGCACAGAAACACTTTTTTCTGCCGTGAAGATAAAGCGTCATGACAATGCCCTAATTTTAAATGCATCAAGCGGCCTGATGCTCTACCCTGTGATGAAGATGAACCCTGAAGGACTGACAGTCTGCCATGTGAGGAAAAACGACGAGAGGGATGTTATTTCCCATTTCTGCTCAGAGCTTGAAGAGCTTACAAGGCCTGAAATCTTGGTATCCCCAAAGACAGAGAATGTGTTTTCTATGCTTGAAGAAGGTCTTAAGTTCTCCCTCATTGCTTCAAGAAACATCCTCTCACGCCTCAAAGATGGAGAAAACATACTGAAGGAAATAAAGAAAAGACTGGAAACTGATGGAATTTTTCTTCTCATGCAGGCCCTGCCCTCCCAATCTTCCCGCCTTTCCGATTTTATAGATGAGCCTCAATTAAAAAAAGAAATTCTGAAAGCAGAGGAGAAGATCTATTCATCATCAGAACTTACATGCTGGGATGAAAAAGATCTTGAAAATCTTGTTTCAGCATATTTCCCGTCATCTGAATACATGAAAAAGGAAAATACTGAAAAAAGAAAGCTCACAGAAGCTATGCTATCCTCCTGGTGGGATAAATCATATTCAAGATATCTTAGCGAAGATATAAGGGAAAGCTATATAAGGAGTCTCTCAGAAAAGCTTGTTGATTACAAAACCATCACATTGCTTGTAAGATCCAATTTAAATAAACAGAGCAAAGAGACAGATGATGCCTGGCTGAAAGTTCTTGCAAAAACGAAGTAATTTTTGTTTTTGAATTACTATCATAAATTAAACTAGAACACTTTATGCCAAACTTAAGGCTAAAAAGCACAGGGAAAAGGATGTTTATTGGAAGAGAGCATGAACTAAAGCAGCTCAATGACCAATAAAACAGGAATGAATATGGATGCATAGTCCTCTACGGAAGACAAAGGATCGGCAAGGCTGCTTTGAAAAAGAAGAAGGTATTTTAGCATCATGCAAATACAGAAACAGAAAGCTTGATATAAGTGAACTTGATCTGATGAGAGAATATAGCGATGCAATGAACCAGATAAAGAAAAGGCATTTCTGGTTTTTCCTAAAAGATGGATTCTCTCCGTCTTTTTCCGCATCTGCGTCAGATGACAACAAAGTGTTTTCTCTTGAAGACCTTTACAAATGATTCTTCTGTAAGAATTAAAAAGGCGCCCTGTCCAGAGCGCCGCATCTTGTCTTAAATTACTCTAATATCCTGTATCTCCTTGACGTATGGCTTAAGGAGATTGAGGACCTCTGCAGTATTTTCCGTTGCAACTTTAAGCGTGCATACACGATTAGTTACATCTGTTCCCATGAACGTTCCGAATGCTATGATATCAAGGCCATGATCGCTTAATGCCTTTGATACATTCGATATAAGTCCAGGCCTATCGTCCACAAGGAAAGTGACCCTCACTCCCCTGTTTCTTGCACCAAAGAGCTCTATCAGAATCTTGAAAAGATCGCTTTTTGACACGATTCCGATCAGCTTTCCATCTTCAATTACAGGAAGGCATGATAAATCCTGGTCAACCATGAATCGTGCTGCTTCCTCAACAGGCACATCTTTTGAGATTGTTACCGGGTTCTTGCTCATGAGCTTTCTTACAGTGAGCTTGCTTAAAAGGTATGCCATCTCATGAATTGAAAGGCTGGATGCAGGAGAAGGAGTTGCATGTAGAATATCCTTCTCGGTTATGATGCCAATAAGGTTTCTGTCCTTGTCGAGAACAGGAAGGCGATGAACTTTCTCTTTCTTCATCAGCTCGGAAGCTTCCGTAACATTCTGGTCCGGTCCGATTGTGACAGGGTTTCTTGTCATTCTTGATTCAACGGTCATTCTTAACTCCTAACATCAATTATAAATCAAAATAGCGAAAAATGAAGAAAAATCATGCGCCAAGATATGCTTTCTTCACATCCTCATTCTCTAGCAGGTCTCTTGAAGAGCCAGAAAGCACAATCACACCGTTTTCCATGACATATCCTGCCGTGGAATTCTTCAGTGCAAGATTGGCATTCTGCTCGACAAGGAAAACCGTAACCTTGTCCTCAGCATTTATCTTCCTGATTTTCTGGAAGATCTCCTGTACAATAAGAGGAGCAAGTCCGAGCCCCGGCTCATCAAGAAGAAGGATTCTTGGACTGCTCATCAGAGCTCTGGATATCGCGAGCATCTGCTGCTCTCCCCCAGAGAGGCTTCTTGTCTTCTGCTTTCTCCTGTCACGGAGAATCGGGAAGAATTCATACATCTCCTCTTTCTTTCTCTCAATGAGCTTTGCATCCTTTACCAGGAATGCTCCCATATCGAGATTTTCTTCAACAGTCATGTCTGCAAACACATGGCGGCCTTCTGGAACAAGGGCAACACCAAGTGCGGAAATCTGATGAGTAGAAAGATTTTTATGCTCTTTCTTGTCTTTCCTGCTATGGTTTCTTGCACTGGCTATCTCTTCACCGTTATAGCTTATAAATCCGCTAGTAAGAGGAACCTGGGCAAGAATTGCCTTTAAAAGAGTGCTCTTTCCTGCTCCGTTTGCACCGATGAGGGAAACAATATCACCCTCATTTACAGAAATAGAGACATTATGGAGGGCTTCAATGCTGCCGTAGCTCACACTTATGTTGTCAATTCTGAGAATCTCACTCATAGTCTTCCTCCCTTCCAAGGTATGCCTCAATAACCTGCTGGTTGTTCCTGATTTCCTCCGGAGTTCCCTCTGCAATCTTCTGTCCAAATGAAAGCACGGTAATCTGGTCGCATACATTCATGACAAGCTTCATGTCATGCTCAATCAGAACAACCGTAATTCCGCTTTCCCTTATTCTGTTGATGATGCTCATAAGATGAGCTGTCTCGCTTGGGTTCATCCCGGCAGCAGGCTCATCTAAAAAGAGAATCCTCGGGCGAGAAGCTATTGCACGTGCAATCTCCAGCTCTCTCTGCCTTCCGTATGGAAGAGATCCGGCAAACTCGTTGGCAACGTCCTCAAGATCAAAGAAACGCAGTTCTTCCATTGCCATCTGATAGACTTCCCTGTTTTCCTTTCGTGCTGTGAAATAGCTTTTCACAGCCTGTGCAAACCTGCCTTTGAAAGGATCCTTTCCAACTTTGAAATGAAGTCCCATCATGACATTCTCAACAACAGTCAGCTCCTTATACAGTCTTATGTTCTGGAATGTTCTGGCAATGCCGAGACGGCTTATCTTCCATGCGGGAAGGCCTGTAATATCTTTTCCGTCAAAGATGATTTTCCCCTTTGTCGGCTTGTCAACACCAGTTATCTGATTGAAAAGCGTTGTCTTTCCAGCACCGTTAGGACCGATAAGTCCATTAACCATGCCCTCTTCAACTTTGAAGTTGACATCAAAGACAGCAACAACTCCTCCGAATTCTCTTGTTAGATGTTCAGTTTCGAGTATTCTCATGCTTTCTCTCCTTTTCTGGATGGAAGCTTTATCTTCTTGACATAGCTTATCAGCTTCTCCTTCATGCTCCTGGGATCTCCATAACGGTATTTATCGCGTCCAAGAAGTCCCTGAGGGCGGGCAATCATCATTATTACAAGGATAAGGCCGAAGATTATCTGTTTAGCCTGGGCTGGAATGATGTTTGTAAGAGAGAAAAGCTGCGGGAAATATGAGATGAACTGGATGATTATCGCACCGAGTATTACAGCCTTGTAATTTCCCATACCACCCAGAACCACCATACAAAGCACCATTACAGACACCATGAAAGTGAAGCTGGATGGATTGACTGTGAGAGTATATGCTGTCATGAAGCATCCTGCAACTCCTCCTATTGCAGCTCCGAGGATGAATGCTCCAATTTTGTATTTTGTTACGTTTATTCCGTTTGACTGGGCAGCAACCTCATCTTCCCTTATTGCAGCCATCGCCCTACCAAGTCTTGAATGGGAAAGCTGCTGGAAAAGGATGTAAAAGACAAGAACGAATGCCCAGATAAGGACTATGAAAGCCCATTTGTTGCGGGATGCGAATTCATAAGAGAAAATGCTTGCCCTTGGGATGCCCTGATAACCTACCGGGTTAAGGTTTGTAGCAATGTTCCTTATTATCTCACCAAGTCCAAGAGTTGCGATACAAAGGTAGTCTCCTTTAAGCCTAAGTGTTGGGACACCGATTAAAAATCCTACTATGCCGGCAACAAGAGCAGCAACTGGAAGGGAAAGCCAGAAAGAAAGACCGAATGTCTTGCACATGATTGCTGTAGTGTAAGAACCAAGACAGAAGAATCCCGCATGGCAGAGAGAAAGCATGCCTGTGCTTCCTGTAATCGTATTCTGTCCGATTGCCATCATGGCATAGATTCCTGAGTATATTAAAATGAGTAAAAAGAAATTCCACATATCAGACCTTCTCCCTCTCGTTCTTGCCAAGTATTCCATCCGGCTTTACAAGCAGGATTATGATGAGGACAGCAAATGCAATTGTGTCCTTGAGTCCTGTCGGAATATGTAATAGAGGTGCTCCAACAGATTCAAGAAGTCCTAGAAGCACTCCTCCAATCATTGCCCCCTGTATGTTTCCGATTCCGCCGATTACTGCTGCAACAAATGCCTTGAGGCCAGTCATCGTACCCATTGACGGATAAACACGGAAGTCAAATGAAGCAAGGATTCCTCCAACAGCTGCAAGTGCTGATCCCACTGCAAATGTAATTGAGATCACTCTGTTTACATTGATTCCCATAAGCTCACTTGTGCTCTGGTCAAGGCTGGTTGCTCTCATTGCCTTGCCCATTCTTGTCTTGTTAACAAAGAATGCAAGGAGAATCATCATCACAACTGAAACAATGAGCACAAGAATCTGATGCGGAGTGATGCTTACACCCCCGAGCACAAGCGGAGTGTTGTCAAAAGGATAAGGGAATCTTCTGGATGTTGTTCCCCAGATCCATGCCGCAAGATTTGAAAGTATGAATGACACACCGATGGCAGAAAGGAGCGGAGCAAGCCTGCTTGCATTTCTCAGAGGCTTATATGCAACTCGCTCGATAAACATGCCCAAAAGAGCGCAGAAAGCCATCGATATAATCATTGCAATGAAGAACGAAAGCATGATGAATGCAGGATTACTTGAAATGCTCATCAGAGCCTGATATACGAAAAGTCCTATGAAAGCACCTACCATCAGGATATCGCCATGAGCGAAGTTGATGAACTTCAGAATTCCATAAACCATTGTGTAGCCCAGGGCGATAAGCGAGTATATGGCTCCAAGAGTAAGACCATTGACTATATACTGGGCATATAAGATTACTGTATTCAAAACCAGCCTCCATCATAAACTAAAATCTGCCGGGAGATGTCTCCTGGCAGACAGATTAAAACTTTTTATTATCTCAGTCGACCTGTACGATTGAGCCGTTCTGTACCTGGAAAGCACCAACATAAACCGGAGTTGTTCCATCAACATCATAGACACCCTGGCTTGCAACGAGGTCACCGTTTTCTGCAAAGTTCATTGTACCGTTGGCACCCTGATAATCCTTTGTAGCGGCAAACTCATCACGGATTGCTGTGCGGTCTGCGCTTCCTGCTCTCTCTATAGCTTCAGCAAGAATATTCACTGCATCATAGCTGTTGGTAGCAAAGCTGTCAGCCTCATCTCCGTTGTATGCATCGCGGTATGCCTGCTGGAAATCAAGAAGAGCAGTTGATGCTTCGGCCTGTGCAGGTCCGATATATACAACACCGTCTGTATAATCTCCTGCAAGATTGTAAATCTCAGGATCTGAGAATCCGTCGCTTGAGAGGAACGGAGCTGTTATTCCAAGCTGTGCAGCCTGCTCAAGAATCTGTGCATCCTCAACTGTATAGTTAGGAATATAGATTGCTTCAGGGTTCACATCTCTGATTTCAGTAAGCTGTGTTCTGAAGTCCTTATCTCCTACCATGCATGTTTCCTTTGCGCTGATTGTACCGCCAAGAGAAGTGAAGATCTCCTCGACTCCATCAGCAAGGCCCTGTGAATAATCATTTACTGCATAGAGAATTGCAATATTTCTATAGCCAAGAACCTCATAGAAATAATGAGCTGCCACCTCTGCCTGAAGTGAATCAGACGGGACTGTGCGGAAGATATAGTCTCCGACATTTGTGATATCCTTGTGTGTAGCACTCGGTGTAATCATGAGGATTCCGTCCTCCTGTGCTCTCTGAGCTACAGCAAGAGCAGGGCTTGTGAATACTGGGCCGATGATTGCGCATACATTGTCTGTATATGCAAGCTTTTCATAGCTGGCAAGTGCCTTCTCTACACTTCCTTCACTGTCTTCACTGATGAGTTCAAGAGTCTTTCCTCCGACTCCGCCATTTGCATTGATTTCATTGATTGCGAGAATTGATGCGTTTCGACATCTGATACCGTAGTTGGCGTTATCACCTGTAAGAGGCCCAATAAAACCTATTTTATATGTATCTGCCTCTTCAGAGCCTTCACTCTTTGAGCAGCTTACAAAAAGAGTTGATACTGCCAAAAGAATTACAAAAAGTGCAACAAGTGTCTTTTTCATATATAATTCCTCCCTTCTTATTATGAATTGATTATATTCACAAACCAGAATATTTATGCAATAGATATTCGCGCCAAAACTCAAAAATTTTCCATATTTTTTCACATTGTCTCTGTAAATCTTTGTGTTAAAAGAAAAAATAGAGACAAATATGAGGATTATTCAATATGATTGAAGAAAAGTATTAATAGTTGGAATTATATAATTCTCAAATAATTTTATTATAATTACTATATAATAGTATTATTGTTTCGATGCTTTAACTATTAAAAAAGTAGGACGGATGAAGTCCCTCTCCATTCTCGGCATCAGGCGTAAAGCATCCTCGGAGGGAACAGGCTCAACAACCTTCTCAATGCGGAAAAACGACGAGACTGTATTGATAATGTGACTGATGGTTCTGTGATAATTCTCGACATTCTCCACAAACCAAGTGCCCTTTCTCTTTCCTTCCCTCTGGTAATCTCCGAATACAAAGTGATTGTAGTCATCGAAATGCCCACGGTAGTCAACTGTTGCAGTGGTAAGTGGATGCTCCTGAGAAAAAAGAAGAACACCGTCTTTTTTCAACAGCGAGTTTATCTGTCTCATAAGCTTCTCGAAATCCTTGATATAGTGAAAGACAAGGGATGAATAGACTATGTCATACTCTTCATCCAGATTCAGATTGGATATATCCATCCTGATGTACCTCACATTGCTGAAGCTGTGCTTTTTGATTGCCTCTCCTATCATCTTCTCGGAAATATCGACTGCTGTGACTTCGGATGCACCGTTTTTCACAAAAAATTCTTCCATCTTTCCAAATCCGCATCCAAGATCCAGAATTCTCTTTCCTAAGAGGGATGGCAGAAGCTTCTTCATTTCAGGAAGCTCCAGCAGGTCATTGTAATTGAGCCCTGCCCGGAGCTCCATGTAGCCGGAAAAGAATGTTGGGTTATCGAAAATATTCTGACTCATCTTTTCTTGTAGAAAGCACAAAACAGCCTGTACATGCTCTCAATATCCTCAACTCCCGCTGTCTCATAGCTTGAATGCATGGCAAGCTGAGGCATTCCTACATCACAGGTGGCTATGCCCGCCCTGTGAAGAGAGAGATTTCCAAGTGTCGATCCGCCAGGAACATCCGAGTTGTTCACAAATTCCTGGTATTTTATGTTGTTATCGATCATAAGAGCTTTGATGCATGCGGCTGAATAAGCGTCCGTTGTGTATTTCAAATTAGCAGAGTACTTTATAACAACTCCCCCGTTCAGTCTGACAGTGTTAGTCACATCGCTCTTTGATTCAAAGCACGGATGCTTTGCATGAGCGTTGTCAGATGAGATGACAAGGGATTTTGAATACATCACAAGGCGCTCCTCATCGCTTATATCAAGTGCTGAAGAGATTCTTGAGATTGTGTCAGAAAGGAATGTGGAAAGCGCACCCTCGTTGCTTGAAGAGCCGACTTCCTCATTATTGAAGAGAGCCGCTATGTTGATTCTTCTGCCGCTTTCACACTCAGAAAGAGCCCTGACTGAAAGATATGCAGAGCTGAGATCATCTATGCGGGCAGAAGAAAAGAATTCTCTGTTGAGTCCCCACTCCTCTGCCTTTTCAGTATTTGCAAGGAAAAGGTCATATGAGAGAATCTGATCCTTCTTGACTTTAAGGATATCTGCAACTGCATCAAGAAGATCATCTTTTTCCCCAGGCAGGGAAAGAATGGGCTGAACCTCGTTCTGCATGGAGAATGAAAGACTCTCGTTTGCTTTCCTGTTCTGATGGATTGCCAGAGACACAAGTGAGCATACAGGACGGGAAAAAGAGAATAGGCGCTCACGCACCTTGCCATCTTCAAGCACAAAAACCCTTCCAGCTATGTCTGAAGGTCTGTCAAAGAAAGAATAGACAAGCATGCCGCCGTATGGCTCCACATTCAAAGTACATCCTGTTGCCTTCTTTATCATGGGATTCACTTTGACCTTGAATGTAGGGCTGTCTATATGGCTTGAAATAATGGAAAATGAGTCAAATTTTTCTGGAACTGTAAAAGCAATGACAGCACATGAGTTTCTTACGACGAAATACTTTCCTCCGCGATTGAGGGAAAATTTCTCATCCTCTTTCAGCTCGCAAAATCCATTTGAGAGAAGATATTCTCTTATTCTGCTGCTTGTATGATAAACGCTAATTGCACTGTCAAGAAAGGAATAAAGATCAGACTTGAGCATCAGACTCTCCTTTCAAACTCTTCCTGAAGCTTCTCAAGAGATTCATTTGAGCCGCAGACCACAATGAAATCATCCTTTTTGAGCACAGTGTCAGGACCTACAACCCCGCTTGCCCTCCCGTCAGAGATTACGGCAATGATGTTGACATTGAATTTCTTTCTGAAGTTTGTCTCAAGGACTGTCATCCCGTCATAATATTCGGGGACTTTGATCTGCACAATCGAGAACTCATCTGAAAGAGGAAGCACATCAAGAGTGACTCGTGATGAAAGCCTTATTGCAAGCCTCTTTCCAATATCGGTTTCAGGGAATATGTATTCAGCTCCTATTTTCTCGAGGATTTTCGCATGATCGCGAGAAAGGGCTTTGCATATTACTCTCTCAATTCCGAATTCCTTGGCATTGAGAGCTGCAAGGATACTGCTTTCTATATCCTTTCCTATTCCGATCACGATGACATCCGCATCCTGTATTCCGGTTTCTTCAAGCGCCTCCTTGCTCATCTGCTCTACAATGAAGAGCTCTGCTGAAGTATCCTGAAGGGGCTTGAGCCTTGCAGGGTCCTTGTCAATTGCAATAACACTTTTATCCCGCTGAAGAAGCTCCTCAGCAACAGCAAGCCCGAAACGGCCTACTCCTATTATTCCGAAAATCTGATTATTCTTTTTCATCAGCCTATAGCCACCTTTTCTTCAACATATTTTGCCTGTCTTGCTTTTCTGGAGAACACGCTTATAAGCGTGAGTATTCCAACTCGACCGGCATACATCAGTATAATTATAATAAGTTTTCCGCCAATAGAAAGCTCAGCAGTGACGGCCATTGAAAGCCCGACTGTTCCGAATGCGGATACTGTCTCATAAAGCAGTTTTATCGGCGCAATATCCGGATCGGTGATTGTCATTATAAGAAATCCTAAAGTGCAGAGCATTATCGAAAGCACAATGAGAATAAGGGCCTTCATGATTACATCATAGCCGAGGCTTCTTTTGAATGATGAAGGATTTCTTCCTGTGATTATAGAAAACCCTGCCTTGAAAGAGACAAAGAACGTCGTTGTCTTTATTCCGCCGCCGGTTGAGCCCGGGCTTGCTCCGATGTACATGAGTATTATTGTCAGCACGATTGCCGCATTGGAAAGCATGCTCTGGTCATATGAGAAGAAGCCTGCTGTCCTTGTAGTCACAGACTGGAAGAACGCATTGAGCAGGTTGACCGGCATCGTGAGGCGGAAGAGAAGTGTCCCGGCAAGAAGAAGTATTGCCGTCATCATGAGCACGACCTTGAAATGAAGTGAGAACTTCTTGCCTTTTCTGTGGTTCATAGCCTCAAGATAGATTACAAATCCAAGTCCTCCGCAAATTATCAGGCCAGCAACTGTGAGGATGACAAGCGGAGAGTCATAATACGAGACAAGGCTTGTCGAAAAGAGATCGAATCCTGCATTGTTGAATGCGGCAAGGGATGTGAAGATTGCCACATATACGGCTCTTGGAGTGCTCATATCCCCGTAAAAGCCCATGAAAAGAAGAAGCGCTCCTATTGCCTCAATTAAAAATGTGGTTGCAAGCGTGAACTTAAGCAGGAACATTATGTCCATTCTGTTGTCGCTTATGAGGCTGTCACGGAGTATGCCCCGGTTAAGGAGGTCAACCTTCCTTGATGATAGGGCAATAAGAGTAACAGCGATGACAGAGTATCCGAGTCCTCCAATCTGAAAGAGAACCATCATGACAGTTGAACCAAAATAAGAAAGTGTCTGACTTAAATCCACAGGGGTCAGTCCAGTCACACATACAGCGCTGGTTGCAAGCACAAGGGAGTCAATGAAGCTGAGACTCTTTCCCTCCTGATGCGAGATTGGAAGGAAAAGAAGAAATGTCCCGATTAATATGAAAACAAGGAAGCCGAGAGCCAGCTTCAGCGACGGTGATTGATGTCTTGCCTTTTTTTGCATAACAGATTCATTCTACATTCTTAATATTTTTCCTTCAATAAGTGCTATTATTAATTCAGGAGGATTAACAGTGACACTAATAATCGCATCCAGCCCGAGAAAGGGAAAGAATTCTGACGGAATTGCAAGGATAATCTCTTCCTGCAAAAAGGACAGCACTGTCATTTTTGCAAGGGATTACAAGATAAGCCCATGCATTGCATGCGAGTACTGCCATAAAAACGGGAACGGGAAATGTGCAATCAATGATGACATGGAGAAGATCAGGGCTCTGATGATAGAAGCTGATGAGATAATAATCTCATCTCCAATCTACTGGTGGAGCATCACGGCCCAGCTCAAGCTCATAATAGACAGGGTATATGCATTCAGCGACAAGCTTGAGGGAAAGAAGCTGAAAGTGATTTTAAATGCCATGGCGGATGAAAGCGATGTCGAGTACTCTCTTCTTGACTCTCAGTTCAGGGAAATGAGTGCATACATCAAGATGGACTATTCCTTCATGCACATTTCATGCCCTGAAGACAATTCATATTTGAAAAAGAGCGAGGAGATCAAGCGCTTTGCATTAAGCTAAAGGGCAAGAGAATAGCTGGCATCAAGCATGGAGAGAATTTCTTTTTGAGAAACAGAGCCATCAAGGATTACCGTGCACCATGTTCTTTTGCACATATGCCATGCGGGAAATACTCTGCTCATATCAACAAGATCCTTTACATCCTCTCTTTTTATTCTCATGTTGATAATGCGTACAATGCTCTGGCTGTCCCCTGTTATCTTGCTCTTTCTCACGCTCATTATTATGCCATACCATTTCCTGGTATCGTTTCTGCGCAAGACAAGACAATCATCGCCGAAGAGTGCTTCTGCATTTGTTGAGTGTTTTTCTGCCGCATATGTAAGTATTTCTTTTTCTAAAGATGAATTGCTATGTATGTTTCTCAAAGACGAGACTATCTGCTCTATTTCCTCTTGCATTTCAGATAAAAGTGCTCCAGAGTAGCCTGCAATCGAATAAGGAAGGAAGGTCTCTCCATCCTCATCATAGACTTCAGAAAAAACTCTTTTGTCTTTTCTGACAAAAAGACGCAGAGTAAAGGAAGAGGAAAGATTCCTTTCAAGGACAAAAGAATCTCCATCCTCCTTGAAAAGCGGAGAATGGAGAGCATCATCTGTAAATATTTTGTATAGTTCCTTTATTTCCTTCATCAGCCTTTCAGTCCGCTTGATGCGATTCCCTCTACGAAGAAACGCTGGAAAGCGAGGAAGACTATGAATACAGGAACAACTGCAAGAACACTGGTTGCCATGATAAGACCATATTCAGCAGAATACTGACCGACAAACAGCTGGATACCAAGCTGGATTGTCTTGTTCTTGTTGCTGTTGAAGTAAATCATCGGTCCCATGTAGTCATTCCATACTGTAACAAAGCTCATTATGGTCAGTGTAGCCATAGCAGGCTTTGTAAGAGGAAGGACTATTCTTGCAAAGGTTCCATACTCTGTAAGTCCGTCGATTCGGGCCGCCTCAAGCAGTTCATCTGGAATTGTAATATAGAACTGTCTTAAAAGGAATACTCCGAATGCTGTGAAGCTCTGCAGGAGTATGATTGATAAATGCGTGTCAATTAAAGAGAACTTCTGCATCATTATGTACTGCGGAAGCATGTATACCTGCCATGGAATTGCGATTGTCGCAATATATGCCAAAAAGAGCTTGTCACGTCCCGGGAAATGGCACTTGCTGAATCCATATGCCGCAAAGCTTGATGTAAGCAGCTGGATTGCTGTGATTATGATAGAGAGCTTGAAGGAGTTGAATGTATACCTTGCAAGATCTATTTTCTCCCAGATAAGAACATAGTTCTCCCAGTGGAACTTCTCCGGAATCCACTTAATCGGGAACGAGAATACCTCACTGGAAAGCTTGAATGAAGATGAGAGCATCCATACAAGCGGAAGAAGAGTCACGATTGTGAGGACAGCAAGCATAATATAAATGAGTATGGTTTTCCATAAACTTCTTTTTTCTACCATCATGATATCTGCCTCCTCATCATAGATAATCGGTGAATTTCTTCTCACCGCGGAACTGTATGATTGTCACCATGAGAACCATCAGGAACAGAATGATGGATGCTGCGGCGCTCTTTCCATAATCCCAGTAAATGAATGTCTGGTTATAGATGTAGTTGGCTAAAAGCGTCGTGCTTGTTCCTGGACCGCCCTGAGTGAGAGCGTATATCAGGTCAAAGCTCTTGAAGCTGTTGATTGTAAGCATCATGAAGACAAAGAACGTGCTTGGTGTGAGCATCGGGAATGTGATCTTTGTGAATCTCTGCCATCCGGATGCACCGTCAAGCGTGGCTGCCTCGTAAAGCTGGTTAGGAATATCCTGAAGACCTGCCAGATAAATAAGCATGTAGTATCCCATGAATTTCCAAACAGATACGATTATCACGCCCCAGATTGCAGCATCTGTTGAAGCAAACCATCCTGGGGGATTGGAAATCCCGATTGATCTCAACAGATGATTGATCGGTCCGTAGTTTGCCTCAAAAAGCTGCTTCCAAACAGCTCCGATTGCAATCATTGAAGCAACATACGGAAAGAAGATAGCACTTCTGAAAGCATCCCTGCCCTTTATCTTCTTGTTAAGCGCACATGCAAGGCCGAGAGATGCGACAAGAGTAAAGAGAACAGCGCATACTACATACAAAAGAGTAAGCCAGAATGCACTCTTGAACACTCTGTCCTTGAAAATCGCTCTGAAGTTGTCCAGCCCTGCAAATGTCATTGCATTAAATCCATCCCAGTCCATAACACCCAGAATCAGGGTGAAAAGAACAGGAACAAGAATGAAGATGGCAAAACCTAGGAAATTCGGTGCGATGAAAGAGTATCCGATAAGGGCTCTCTTTGCTTTCAATGAGCCTTTCTTTCTTTCAGATACTGTCTTTTCTGCCATAGAGTCCCTCCTTGTTTTAAGATGAAAAAGAGGCTGCCTGAGCAGCCCCTTTCTGTTTGGTATTTATCAGTTGCCCATGATCTCTGCATATCTTGCATTCATGTTTGCAATACCTTCATCAACTGTCTGCTCTCCAAGGAGAATGAGCTGATGTTCTGCAAGAAGCATCTGGTCAATCTGTGTTACGTTGTCCATTGCCGGGCGGTCCGGAGAAAGGTGTGCAACATAAAGTCCTTCCCTGACTCCTTCTGGCATTCCGTCAATTGATGCGAATGTCTCAAGATACTCATCGCCTGAAAGGGCTGGAATCTGTCCGTTCTCAGCCATGATCTGAGCGCCTTCTTCACCGCAGAAGAAAGATACGAATCTCCATGCAGCGTCCTTGTTGTCACTTGCATTGTTGATACATACAGGAGTTGTTGCTCCAACTGTGTAACCAGCAGGCACATCCTCTGCATGTGGAACTACTACAACGCCCCAGTTTACATCTGTCTTTCCGCTCTTGACATCATTTACGAGAGTGTTGATGAGCCATGAACCCATTGGAACCATAGCAGCAAGTCCCTGCTCGAATACATCTGTGTATGAAAGTCCTGAAGCCTGAATCTGAGAGAATGCCATGCATGTTCCAGCTTCCTGCATTCTGAGAACCATCTCATAGTATGGCTTGAAGAATGAGTACTCGCCGTTCATGATTGTGCGCTTTCCATCCTGCACGGCCCAGTTCTGGACACATGCGTTCCATGAGTGGAAATAAGCACCGTACTGCTTTGTAGCTCCGCTTCCCATTGTGACTTTAGCAGCAAGCTCTTCGAACTCTGCCCATGTCATGTCGTTTGTAGGATAGTCAACGCCAGCTGCATCAAAGATGTCCTTGTTGTAGAAGAGTACATACTGGTCTGTTCTCAGCGGCATGCCGTATGTGTCCCCATCAAAGATGAAGTTTGCATCTGCACCGTTGTATCTTGACATGTCGATTCCGTCTCTTTCAATGTAATCAGAAAGATTTGCAAGCTGTCCGCGATCATAGAAAGGCTTGATCTTGTCAGCTTCCTTGACCATGAAGATATCTACATCAGATCCACCGTTAAGCTGTGTTGTGAGCTTTGTAACATAGTCAGCAGCAGGTGTATCCTGAACTTCAATCTTGATATCCGGGTTAGCAGCCTCAAATGCCTCAATTGCCTTTGAGATATAAACATTGGATGCATAATCCCATGTTGCGAATGTAAGTGTTGTAACTCCATCCTCAGTCTTTTCATCTGCTCCGCCAGCAAAAACAGAGAAAGACATTACGAGAACGAGCAATACTACTAATAGTTTTTTCATTGCGTACTCCTTTTGTCCATACCGGACAATTAAATTGTTCAGTGCTTTTTTTCAGAGCAACATGAAATTTTTAACAAAAAATTAGCAATATCTTTGAAAAAATTACGAAATCTTCAATAAATTCAGCAGAATTTTTAACATTTCATTCTTTTTTTGATATAATTCTTGCTATGCGCATAAAGGTACGTCTCATACTCATCACGATAATATGCTTTGTCCTGGCAGGCATTCCTGCCCTTTTTATCTGCTTCTATACTCTCAACAACGAGATTGTTAAAAGAAACTATGAGATTGAGCAGAAAAACATCGAGCGCCAGATAAGCAGCATCGACTCGCTCTTTACTTCCCTTATCAGCGATGCGGCCTGGATGAGCCAGAATGAAAGCGTGATGAGGGCAATGAGCCATGAAAAAGATGAGATGACAAACAGTGACTGGGCAGATTTGATTAACGCTCAGAAAGTCGTCTCGACATATATGAGCGCATCGCCTGTAACAAAATATCTGAACAAGCTTGTATTCTTCAATGACAGCGGGACAATGTTTGAGATGCCTGCAATAAGAAGCGGAAATTTAAATGATGCTGAGCTCATAATGCTCAAAGAAGAATTTCAGAATCTCTCATTTGAAAACGGGGTAAAGGTACGCCTGACAGCATCGACAACTCTTAATGAGCCGAAAGAGAATTCCATAAGTGCTTTTTCAATAATAGACATGAACTATGGCTATATATATGCAGAGATAAACGAGAACATGTTCTCTGACATCTTGCAATCTGAAAGCGCTGTTGAGATAACCGACAAAAAAGGATGGTCGATAAAGAGTTCTTCATTCATTGATGGCAAGGACTATTATGAGACAGAAATCCCCTCATCCTCCCCCATTGAAATATATTACCGACTTTACATGGATAAAACCCCGTTCTCGATCTTCTCTTTCTATGGCTTCACGCTTTTCATAATACTTATATTTATTGCAGTAATTCTATGCTACATCCTTGCTCTTGTCCTTACAAGGACGATAACAAGACCTGTAAACCGCCTGATTTCGTTTATCAGGCAGCTCAGCGGTAGTGACGAGTATGGCATGACATCCAGCCAGATTGAGATAGGAGATGATGAGATATCTGAAATCGGGAAAAGCGTGAATGAGATGAGTCTCTCAATCAGAAATCTCCTTGAGAACAATAAAAATCTTTATGAGATGCAGAAGAAGGCAGAGCTAGAGATGCTTCAGATGCAGGTCAATCCGCATTTTCTGTATAACACCCTTGAATCAATAAACTATCTTGCAACAATCCAGAAGGCTCCCGGAATAAGCCATATGGCACGAGGGCTTACCAGTCTGCTCAGAAGCATAGCAAAGGGAAACGACAGAGAAATCTCTCTTTCAGAAGAACTGGAGATTGTAAAGAACTATGATGATATACAGCAGGTAAGATATATGGGAATGTATGAGATCATATATTCAATACCTTCCCATTTTCGCTCATACAGCATCCTCAAGTTCACGCTTCAGCCCCTAATTGAGAATGCAATCTTTCATGGCATAGAGCCCTCAGGCCATGACGGGAAGATAATAGTAAAGGCAAGCGAGAATAGCTCATATCTTTTCATAGACATAATCGACAATGGAATTGGAATGAGCCAGCAGAGCATGGAGAAACTCCAGAAAGAGAGAGGAAAAGGCACTCTCACAGGCGTCGGGATAAGGAATGTTGATGAGCGCTTAAGGCTGTTTTACGGAAGCGGATGCGGACTTGAGATATACTCTGAGGAAAACCTGTATACAAGAATAAGGGTAAAAGTGAGGAAAAAATGAGCTACAGTGTGCTTCTTGTCGATGATGAGCCGATAATCCTTTCGGGAATAAAGAATATGATAAAGTGGAGAGAGTATGATTTTTCTGAACCATTTACAGCAAAAAACGGCTCAGAGGCTATGAAAATAATAGACAGCGAACATCCGGATCTGATTATCTCAGATATCAAGATGCCTCTCATGGACGGACTTGAGCTTCTAGAGATCACAAGGGAAAAGCATCCGGAGATCGTGTTCATAATCCTTTCAAGCTTTGAAGAGTTCAAGCTCGCAAAAGAAGCCATCAAGTTCAATGCTCTTGATTACCTTTTAAAGACAGAAATTGACGAAGAGAACCTGAAAAAGGAGCTTGAAAGAGCAAAAAAAGAAATTGAAAAAAGAAGAAGCCATTATATCTACTCCCCATTAAAGAGCAAGATGCAGCAGATAAAAGAAGGCATGCTCCTTTTCATGATCAACCGCAGCGCAGATGATAATCTGCTGTGCACTCTTGAAAATGATGGCTTTCTTGACAGATATACAATAATCTCACTGCTCTTCTCTTTCCCCGAAAGCACTGAAGAGAAAACATACACTCTTGAGGACTATGATCTCTTTCATGAATGGCAGGCTGACATTGCCCAGAAAGTGCTACCATCCTACTTTGACAGATATTTCCAGATTATAAACCCTGATGCTCGCAAGAACTCATTTACATACCTTTTGAGCATAAATGATGAGGCAACTTACTCTGCAGTGCTCTCACGCTTTGCCGACAAGATAAAAAGCGCATCAAAAATAGTCACAAACCTGGATATCACAGTAAAATCAACTGCTGTGCACCACACAAGAAAAGAGATGCTTGATGCACGCGATGAGATGGAAAGAAGTGCAGACCTGTTTTATCTGAAAAAAGACAGCGCTGAATTTTCAGATTTGCAGGTTGCACATCTGTTTTCGCGCCTTGAAATCGACATCTCACATTCGGACACTGAATCTGTCAAAATGATTTTCTCTGTGATGAAAGCACGTGTTTCCTCCCTTGACCACAAAAAATCGAGTGCTGTAATGATGCTCTCTGCCCTTGAAAATGCAATAGAAGCAGGATTTTCCAAGACAAAATATGACTACTCCTGCGTCATGGAAATGCTGAAAACAGACCGCTATCTTGCTTTCAGAGATGATGTGGTTGCACTTCTTGAGAGCGTTGAAAAGAAAATAGAGAATATCCTGCTTCCAGAAGAGAACAGAAACGAGACAATAGTACGTGCCCAGCAGTACATCATCGACAACATCAGCAGACCGATAAGCCTGGATGAGATTGCAAAGAACGCTTTTATTTCTCCCTCCTACCTTTCAAGCCTGTTCAAAAAGGTCACGAAAGTGAGCCTTGTTGATTACATAAACATAATGAAGGTCAAAAGAGCAAAGGCGATGATGAATGAAGGTGAAAGAAAGATATTCTCAATAGCCGAAAGCCTCGGCTACGAGAACATATATTATTTTTCCAAAGTCTTCAAAAAGGTGACTGGAGAAACTCCGAGTCAGTATCTGAAAAAACTGGACAGCATGTGATTTCAAAGATCGTCAACAAGCGCTGTGCTCTTTGCATATGCAGTGCTTCTTGCTTCAAAGAAATCTGTCTTGACCATGTTGGCATTAGAATACTGGCTTACCCACATCATGTTGTCCGGCTCCTTCTCATATCCAGGATAAAGAGTTTCAAAGCCGAGGCTTGTCCATCTTGCATTTCCAAGATATGTTATGTAGTCCCTTACCATAGATGAATTCAGGCCAGGAATATCATCGCCGATGACGTACTCTCCCCATGCGATTTCCTGCCTTACTCCCTCTTTAATCATCTGACGGTAGACTTCAACTTTTTCACTCTCGAAAAGCTCAGGCACTTCCTTCTTAAGCTCAAGTATTATGTTCCTGAAAAGCCATAGATGTGTGTTCTCATCCCTGTTGATGTATCTGATCTCCTGAGCAGATCCCGGCATCTTGCCGTTTCTGGAAAGATTATAGAAGAACATGAAGCCTGAATAGAAATACACACCTTCAAGAATGTAGTTTGCAAAAAGCACCTTTGCAAAATGGAAGAGATCCCTGTTTTTCAGAAAATCGTTATAGCATTCTCCTATGAATGTATTTCTTCTCAAAAGATGCTCATCAGTCTTCCACTGAAAGAGGATATCATCCCTTTCTTCAGGAGAACAGATTGTATCAAGCATGTACGAATAGCTCTGAGAGTGTATGCATTCCTGGAATGTCTGGATATGAAGGCAGAGATTCACTTCATTTGCTGTAATATATTCCCCGACATTCGGAAGGTTCGCTGTCTGCAGAGAATCAAGAAAGACAAGGAAGGACAAGATCTTGTCATAGGCCTTTCTTTCAGAAGGAAGCAGATTATGATAATCCTTGAGATCCTGATTGAGGTTTATCTCCTCCGGAATCCAGAAATTATTCATTGCCTGACGGTACCAAGAACTTGTCCATTGGTATTTGAGATTGTTGAAGTCATTCAGATTCGTGGTGTTGCCGCCAATCATCCTTCTTTTCTTCACATCAGTGTCCCCATTCGGATTGAAAAGGGGTTTTGTCTTAAGCTCTTCCATTTTTCCTCCTTACGATGAGCAGCTTTCGCACTCTTCAACTTCAAGCGACTTGCTTCTGACATAATAAAGGGTCTTGACCCCTGTTTTATGAGCAAGGATATAAAGCGAGAGCACCTGCCGAAGTGTATAATCATTTGTGATGTAGAGATTGACAGACTGGGCCTGATCAATATGGCGCTGTCTGACTGCGGCAGCTCTCACTGACCAGCTCTGATCAATCTCATGCGCGTTCTTGTAATACCACCATGTATCAGCAGACAGCTCGGGGGCAATGCGGGCAAGCATAGAGCCCTTCTTCTCTTCATAGAAGAATCTCTTCATGACAGGGTCAACGCCCGCACTTGTTCCTGCGATTATGCTTGTGCTGCTTGTAGGGGCAACTGCCATGATGTAGCTGTTTCTGATGCCATGGGATCTGATATATCTTTCAAGCTCAAGCCAGCGCTCTGAAGTGTAATTCCTTTTTCTAAAATATTCTCCATTCTCCCAGTCGGATCCTGAAAAATACTCATAGCTTCCCTTCTCCTCTGCATTTCTTGCAGACGATGATATTGCATAGTATGCAATGTTCTCGAAAACTCTGTCGACAAAGGAAAGATGAGCCTCGCTCTCCCATCTTATGCCTTTTTTGGCAAGCATATGATGGTAGCCTGATACCCCTAGCCCTATTGCCCTGTATTTTCTGTTCGTATGCCGCGCATACTCAAGTGGATAGAAGTTCAAATCAATTACATTGTCAAGGGCGCGTACAGCGCTCTCGATTGTCTCTTTAAGAAGCTTCTCATCTTCCACATCAAAGTTTCCAAGAGAAAGCGATGCAAGATTGCATACCACAAAATCTCCAGGCTTTGTGGTTGTGACGACAACAGTATCTCCGTCTTCTGTCTTTGTCTCTATGCTCACTTCTTCTATTTCACTCATGTTCTGAGCAATCTCAGTACATAGATTTGAACAATATATTATGCCCTTATGAGAATTGGGATTCATCCTGTTTACAGTATCACGGTTGAATGCAAACGGGGTTCCGGTCTCGACTGCAGACTTGAGTATGAGCCTTATTATGTTCTTGATGCTCATCTCCCGCTTCGAAATGCGGACATCGCTTACACAATCAAGATATCTTTTCTCCCATTCCGGACCAAAATAATCCTCCAGATGATAACCCTTTACAGAATATATTTCATGTGGACACATCATGTACCATGGGCTGTCTATATTCTCCTCTGCAAGGCGCCAGAATAAATCTGGGTAGCATATTGCAGGAAAAACATCGTGAGCCTTCATCCTGTCATCACCATTGTTTGTCCTCAGATTCAAAAACTCAGGCAAATCCTTATGCCAGACATCAAGATAGACCGCAACAGCACCGCTTCTTACTCCAAGCTGGTCAACTGCAACAGCTGTATCATTCACAAGACGGATCCATCTGATTACGCCTCCGGCTGCACCTTCAAATCCTCTGATAGCACTTCCGTTTGCCCTCACTTTGCCAAAATAAAGCCCCATGCCTCCGCCAAACTTGCTTACCTTTGCAAAGTTGTCAAGGCTTCTATATATTCCATTGAGACTGTCAGGCACTGTGTCGATAAAACAGCTTGAAAGCTGATGGAACGGCTTTCTTGCATTGCTGAGCGTAGGAGTTGCCATCGTCACACGCAGATATGAGAGCATGTCATAGAATTTTCTCACCCAGGCGATGCGGTCTTTTTTCTCATTCATGGCAAGATGAAGAGAAATAGAAAGGAACATCTCCTGCGGAGATTCAAGTGCTGTGTGATTATGAGTCTTTATCACATAGCGCTTTAAAAGAAGATCAAGAGCTGAGTAAGTGAAAAGCTTGTTTCTATTCTCATCAATGAATGCAGATGCCTCTTCTACCTCAGCTTTTGAATATGATGAAAGAATATACCTTCCATAAAGTCCCTCATCTGAAAGATATTTTATCTTTTCATAGAATGATGAAAGAAGACGTTCTTCCTCCTCCTTTTTCAGCTTTGAAGAAAAGGAATAATAAAGAAGACGAGATGCAATCATGTCCCACTTGGCACACTCTGGCTTTATAAGCTCGACTGCTGCCTTGATCAGACTTTCCATCTTCTCTTCTTTTTTCATCTCAGGCTTAAAAAAGGATGCAAATTTCTCTTTGAGTATCTCAAGAGAATAAACGGCATCAGGAAACTCTTCCTGGATTTCTTTCAAAACAGGCTCGATTTTATCATCTCCGAGAAGAGAAATGATTTCATTTCTCACATTTCTGATGCTGCTTCTGTTGTTCCTGTATATTATGTATGCCTTTGCCGTCTGATAATACCCGAACTTCATTAGGCTCTCTTCAACTGAGTCCTGAACATCCTCAACTGAGATATCATTTTCAAGATTGAGAGAAGAAAGAGCTGATGAAACAATGTCATCTAAAACACTGCCTTCCCTTTTTTCCCCTGTTGCAAGAAAAGCCTTTTCTACAGCATTTTTGATCTTGTTGCTGTCAAATTCTTCTTTTGTCCCATTTCTCTTGATTATCGCCATACATTCCTACTTAATAACTGTTATCAGTAAGAATTTACATGATTTAGAGAAAGAAAACAATCAGATTTCTATAATTTCTCCCTTGCTGTTGTCATCATCCAGGATTATGGAACCAATCTTTCCTTTTACTGTGATTTTGCCGCTCTTAGGATTCTTGATGCTCAGGATATCTCCTGTAATGCTTGCATCCACATCTGATTTCTCAAAAGAGAGATCTGTGTCTGTCATAGTGCAGTTGACCATCTTCAGATTCCTTGCGTAGCAGAGCGGCTGCGTGCCTATAATCTTGCAATCAATAAGAGTAAGATTCTCCGAATACCATGCCAGATATTCACCTTTTATCACAGAATTTATCACAGTCGTGTTCTTGCTGTGCCAGAAGGCATCCTTTGTATCAAAACGGCAGTTTTCAAAGCGGGCATCCTCAATGTACTGGAATGAGTATTTGCCTTTGAACTCAATGTTCCTAAAGTCAAGCTTTCTGCTCTCGAACATGAAGTACTCGCCTTCTGCTTTAACATTTTCTGCAGAAATAGAAGAAGATCTCCAGCCGAATTCAGGTGATACTATGGAAGTATCCTTGATTCTCACATTACTGCATTCTCTCAGAGCCTTTATGCCATTCAGATGACTCTTTGTTATCTCTACATTATCTGTATACCAGAGGGCAGCACGGCAGTTTTCGGTCATCGTGGAGTTCTTTATGACAACATTGCTGTCATGCCAGAGAGGATAACGCAGATTGAAGAGCACATTCTCGCATTCAATATCTGAGGCCTCTTTCAAAGCGCTCTCCCCGTCTGCCTTTCCTGAAAAACTGACATTAATAAGTTTTATATCATGCTCTCCATAGAGAGCTCTCTCTTCATCAAAAGAACAATCTTTTATTACTCTCATCATCTGCTCCAGGATAAATATAAGCATAAATGTTAATCAGAACAAGAAAAAAAATAACAGAATTAATTCATAATCTATCTACTTATGCAAAAACATTTTAAACCCTGTATCCATGATAATTGAAAATATTTTTTCAAAAGCTATTGACAAGCTGCCATGATTTTTGGCATAGTATCGTACGTTGAAATTGCACCGGCAACGCCATGGAGTTTCCACAAAATGGTGGAAGTAGTTCAGTGGTAGAGCGCCAGATTGTGGATCTGGTTGTCGAGGGTTCGAATCCCTTCTTCCACCCTATATTGCGCTCTTAGCTCAGCTGGATAGAGTGACGGACTTCGAATCCGCAGGTCGTAGGTTCGAATCCTACAGGGCGCGATAACAACATTTAAACAGGGCCGCTAGCTCAGCTGGTAGAGCAACAGACTCTTAATCTGTGGGTCAAAGGTTCGATCCCTTTGCGGCTCATCGCGAGAGTGGTGAAATTGGTATACACGCTAGTCTTAGGAACTAGTGCCTCCGCGTGAGGGTTCGAGTCCCTCCTCTCGCAACACTACGGCAATGCGAAAGTAGCTCAGTGGTAGAGCTCCACCTTGCCAAGGTGGATGTCGCGGGTTCAAGTCCCGTCTTTCGCTCTTAACCTGACTGATTCTGATAAAAGGAATTAGTCAGGTTTTTGTTTTTTTACCCATTATTAACCGCAGAGACAGCATTCCATCTGGATTCACCAGAAAAAACTAAAAATCGCTATACCTTTATTAATTACAGACCGGTTTTAAAACATCCTTGTTATTTGACTGGTTTTATACCTAATGATAACAAGCTCTAGTTTGAACCCATGAAATAAAAAAGCTGAAGATAAGCACTCATGTCCTATGATGTGACAACGAAAATAAAACATCTATCACTTAAATTTAAGAAAACGTACATATCCCCACTTTTTCTGCTTTCAGAAAATCATATCTCATATTCGTTTGTAATACTGGATAAAACTGTGTCTAATTTTACAAGCACTTCAGCTCTAGATTTTATTTGTAGTTCATTAAAAATCTTTCTAAAAGCATTTTTAACGGTCTGTTCCGTTGTTCCTAAATCATAGGCAATTTCATTATTTGTTTTACTGCCATTTGATAAATAGAAATCAATTAATACTCTTTTTTCTTTAGAATTAAATACAGGAAAAAGTTTTTCAATTATTTTTGATAAATTATCTTTATCTTCAAAGAGTTGTTCCTTTTTATTCAAATAATTCCCCATAGCAGTTGTAATGTTTAACTTTAATTTATTATTTTCTTCTTCTAAGCACTGTATTCTCTTTACCAGCTCTAAATAGTTGTTAAATGAAAGCTCCTCAACTTTTGAATTTATTCTAGCCTGTTCCAATTCTTGTTCTTTTATACATAGCATCTGCTGTAAATCCGCAATTTGCTTTTCAGAATGAAATAGCTCATACACAATTTTTCGGAATATGAAACAGCAAAAAAAGAAAACACAACAAAAATAAATCAAACAAATTACCACTATAAATGGGTTTTTATGCACATAGGCTGTAATAGAAATTACAACAATAAACGATAAAAGAAAAATTAAAAATTTTGTATAAATATAGTTTTCTAAGAATCCGTAATGATATGACAAAATGATGAATAATAATAGAAACCCCCAGCTGAAGAAATCATATTCACCATTAAAAATAAAACAAACATACGAAATCGATAATATTAGGATGACTTGCATAATCATACCTGTTTTTTCTTTTATCATTGACAATAGAAAACTTATAAAAAACACGAAAAGAATAATAATTGTAATATCATATGAAGATTGTCTTCTGTAAGAAGAAAACATTATAACAAAATTAAAAAATATAGATATCAATAAAAAAAAAGAAAATAAAATACCTATTGTAATTTGAGTTAGCCTTCTTTCCGACATTTATACCATCCAAAAATTTTGCTCAAAAGCATCTCTTATTGATATTGCAGCATCATATTCAGCCGACTTAATAGAATCAATTCTACTAATTATTCTCTTTCGTAATTCGTAATAATCCCATTTTCCTGATAAGATAGGATTATATTTCGCATTCTGTAAATCTGCCTCCATATCTGCAAAATGATCCTGAAGCATAATTAACTCTAAAACAAGTTTTCCTTTTTCAATTATAAGCTCATCTCCGTCAGGAATATTATAAAGTAAAGATATTCTAATGAACAGCTCGTCATCATCGTATTCATTATGATGAAAAATATCTTTCGTTATTTTTGAGGAATACAAAAAATAATTACACATGTTTACTAGTGCAACCCTTTCTGGATTTTTTGCTTTTGCATAGAAAGGGGTATAAAATAATATTTTTAATACAGAGTTTTCTCTTTGTTGCAGAACCTTTCTTTTATCATAGATTCTAGTCAATAACATTAAATAATTTTCAAAATTTTTTTCAGAAACCATTTTTCCCTTTTAATAAATCATAAACAGCTGGATAAATATATTTTTGATAGTCAAACTGAAACCCATTACAATATTTAAGCAATTATATAATATTTTCTATAAATAGTGCTCAAATCAAATAAAAGCACTATCAAACTTAGGTGCAAATAATAAACTATAGTTTAATTAGTCATTAATTCATTTTGATATTATTCAGAATAACAAATAAACCTGTTATATTTCTTTCCCACTTATGCATAAAAATATAAAAGATAAACAGATTCATGCAACAAATTGTACTAAGACAGCAAAATGAATATTATCTAATCTAAAACTTGCCACCATATCAGACTCGGCACATTACTCTGCAGCAAATTGTAAGAATAAAAGATAGAACTGAACGTATGGCTAAGATATACGGAAATCTTCTATTCAAATTTCAACTATATTCTGACTTCTGATTTGAAAAACTCTATCTGCGTATGCATCAGCCTCTATATCATGAGAGACCAAAATAACTATTTTTTTCTTTGACACTTCTTTAAGCAGAGACAAAATCTTTTTTTTCGAATTCAAGTCAATTGAATTTTCAATTTCATCAATTAACAATACATCAAAGTTTTGCAATAAAGCACGAGCTAATAACAATCTCTTAACTTCTCCACGAGAAAAAGAATCATCACTAACTACAGTGTCTAATGAGCTGGGCAAATGAAATATTTTCTCATAAATACCAACAGATTTTAAAACATCATAAATTTCATTATCCCTTTTATATGAACCAAGTAATAAGTTGTCACGAATTGTGCCTTTAAACAAGGTAGCAGTTTGGAAGAAATAATATATCGTATTTGGCGATATTCCATAAAATGTAATTGCTCCATCCGTGTTATGAATACCTAAAAGAATTTCAAGAAGTGTAGTTTTTCCAGAACCGTTCTCTCCTTTTAATAAGCATAGGCAAGGTCCTGTAATTGTAATAT
>DXHU01000002.1 GCA_019113245.1 Candidatus Ornithospirochaeta avicola | reverse complement strand
AGCAATCATAGGAGGACAACCAGAAATAGTAGAATAAAAATTTCGTTCAGCAACACTTACATCACTACATACAACAAAATTTTCAACCTTTTGAGCATCCACATCATAGAAAGCAAAAACATAAGGAAAATTACAATTACAACTTACAAAACTACCATCATTCAAATAAATTTTCATTTTTTCATTTTCTCCATACTAGACAAAGCATATTCAAGTGACGCAAGAGCCTTTTCCTCAAACTTACGATACTGAGAAATGTCAATGCCTTTTTTCTTTAACATTAAAATTTGTCTCTTCTCAGAAGAAATCATTCGGTCAGTCTGAGCTTTATAATAATTGCGATGATCCTTTTCAGCGTAATACCAAAAAGTGCGAGGAATGGGCAATTTTTTGCCATGAAACATGATATAACCGTCAGAAACAAGTTTATCATAGTTTTTACGTAAATACCTTTCGCCTATACCTTTTGACATTACAGAGTAGGGTGGAACAATGCCATCATATACCTCATCAGCCAAATCACCGTATAACTTTTTCTGAATATAGCCAGCTACGTAATTTGCCGATGCAAGCTCAACATCACCAACCTTTACAAAACCATACTTCCAGTTATCAGATACTTTAATCCAATCTTCTGGACGTAATCCGAATACTATTGCATGAAAATGAGGTCTACCGAATTTATCGCCATACTCACCACACGCATAGTATTTAATAGGGTAGTCAAGAACCATTCTTAAACGCTTGAAAAATCTAGTTAGATCATCTTTCTTCAAAGTCAGTAAACCTTCATCAGTTACAGGAACAAACTCATCTTCATAAGTAAGTGTAATAAATGCAGAATCATCATGATCTAAACACTCTAACATAATCCTCAAAGCCCAAGCTTTAGACCTATTTTTCTTACAAGCTGCACACTTACCGCAAGGAATCTGCCAAACATCAGTAGTGCGATGAGAAAGAACATCATAATGAAATCTTCCATCAATACGCATAAAGAATGGATGAGTACACCTCACAGCCTTATACCACCTCTACGAACACGATAATTGTAAGACTTACGTCTTTTAGATCTACCACGTCTACGCCTCATTTAGTATTCTCCTTCTTCTTAAAATATTCACGCTTATAAACTAAAGCCGAATTTACAGCAAGAATTAACGCCTTCTGATTCAAAGAACACTGTTCGCGAGAATCAGAAAAAGAATTACAATTAATATAAGAATCTAAAAAATCATCAAACATATCCTTCAAAACCGAATCTACTGGAATATATCCTAGCGTTTCATTTCTCATTTTTAACATCTCCTATTTTTCTAGAAATAACAATCTGATTACCGTCACCATTAGCATTAGCTAATCCCTGACATCCAGTACACATTGCAAGCACTATAACTAAAACAATGCATAAACATACACAATACACTGCATATTTATTACAGTGATCTCGAATCCAATTAATCAACTTCATATATTAACTCCTTATAAAACAAAGAATTGCAAAAAATGTATATAATATATATTCTGTCAACTAGAATATCATATTTATCCATCTATTTATCGACTATATTAGAAAAATTAGAGTGATTTTGGAAAATTAATTTTTATTGAATATTTCTATTTATATTATACCATAGATCAGGAAAGCTATTCTCTTAAATGAATATTTCTTCTGAAATTATATTTGTATTATTCTCTACCGATACAATGATGAATTTTTAGCATAAATCTCAGCTTAATCTGTACTTGTTTATAGAAACAGAATTATCTGAGATTTTCAAACATATTTTCTAAGCCTCTTTTGATATCATTATATGTCTGCTCAAAATTTCCTGTATACCATGGATCCGCAATATCTTTATTTTCAAGAAGAGGCCTTGTATTATCTGGAAGAAATCCGAAAAGTCTTATAATGTTTCTCTTATTTTTGTCATCCATATAATATATATAATCGAATTCCTTAATATCTTGTTTTGTTATCTGACGCGCTTTATGATCACATACTGCTATATTCATATCTTTCAGCTTTTCTCTAGCTGGAGGATAAATTCTATTTCCAATCTCCTCTTTACTTGTTGCAGCACTATCAAAATAAAATAATTCAGAAACATTGTTTTTTGCAGCAAAGTCTTTTGCCATGCATTCAGCCATTGCTGACCTGCATATGTTCCCATGGCATACAAAAAGTATTTTTATCATAATTTTTCCTTTCAAATCAGATAGATTTATGACAATTAAGTTTTATTATATTTTATACTACCAATTTACATGAAAAATGACTAAATTAAAATCATGATTGACTATAAACTTAATAAAGCAGATAACATATCAGATGCATGCAAAAACCTATACGAGATAATAACCGCACTCAGATCTCCAGAAGGCTGTCCTTGGGACAGAAAGCAAAGCGAGAAAAGTGCTGCAATAAGTCTCATTGATGAAACATATGAATACATTGAAGGATGTGATAAAAAAGATATAAGCATGATGAGGGAGGAAATCGGTGATATAATGATAAACCTCTTTCTAGCTTTATATATTTCTGATGAAAAAGGTAATTTTTCTCCTGCAGATGCTATAAATGAGGTCTGTGAAAAGTTGATCAGAAGGCATCCTCATGTATTTAGTGACAAAAAAGCTGAAAACGAGAAAGAGGTTCTTTCTCTTTGGAACAGTGTGAAGGAAAATATTGAGGGAAAGAAGTTCGAAGGCGATAAGATATTTTCACACATCCCCTCTTCCCTACCCCCTCTCGAGCGATGCTATGAAATTCAGAAGAAAATGCATAAAGTCGGTTTTGACTGGCCTGATGCAAATGGAGCTCTTTTAAAAGTCAAAGAGGAATTAAAAGAAGTTGAGGATGCAGTCTATGAAAACAATAAAGAGCATATAGAAGAAGAAATTGGGGATCTTTTATGCTCTGTTGTAAACCTCTCGAGATTCCTGGATGTTAGAGCAACTGCAGCACTTGAAAGATGCAACAGAAAGGTTGAGAAAAGATTTCTTTCAGTTATCAAGAAAGCAGAAGAAAGAGGAATAGATATAATGAGCTCTGATTTAGATACCCTGGATAAAATCTGGGATGAGGTGAAAGCAGAGGTAAGAGCTCAGTAATCTCGCATTCTGAGTCCGGCCTGAAGCGGATAATCTTCTTCTGCTAGGCTCCAGAAATAAAAAGCCTTGTTTCTCTCTTTTGCTGCATAGAAGAAATCACCAAGAGTAAGCAGGAGCTCTGGCGTATCGATTTTTGAACTGAGATTTGATATTAGCGCATAAGCGATGCTTATATCAGAACGCTTGATGAAAACAGGAATAAGAGTTTCAAGAGAAGAAATCATATAATCATCAAGCCCATATTCTGCATAATAGTTTTCAAGGGCTGTTATGATCTTGGTGCTGTCAGGCATGCATGAAAGCATAAGATATAGCATTTCCTTCTCATTTAAAAGACCAAGGAGTGTTGAATATACTTCATCTGCCTCTTCATTTATTCCGTTTTTGACGAGAACCTGATAATACCTTATCCTGTTGTTCTTAGTAATCTTATCATCATCAATTAGCTTTCTTGCAGCTTTTATTGCATACTCATCATCGCGTGTGTTCAATACGATTCGCAGTGCATGATGATAGTATTCAGAGTCATCATCAAATACTAATGAAAATAAAAGAGCTGAGGATGAAGCCTCTTCATTTTCATTCAGATAATAATGGCTTCTGGCTTTATAATAGAGAGCTTCTTCATCAAGAGTGCTTGCAAGCATCTCTTCAGCTTTAGTAATCAAATCCTGGTATCTTTTTTCTGAAAACAGGTCTTCATAATCAGCATCATCATTGCATGATATGAATAAAAAGAGAGGCAGCAAAAGAAAAATCAATAGTTTTCTCATTACAGCCTCCTATAATATAAAATCAGGCATCTGATAAGCCGAGTTCTGTTTATGTAATCATCTATCTCGGACTATGATTGCTCATAGCCTCAAGCAGCCTACCCGTGACTGTCGGGCGGACAAACCCAGTCACTTCTTGGCCTTGCACCAGACGAGGTTTACCATGCCACAGGTATCACTACCTGCGCGGTGGGCTCTTACTCCACCTTTTCACCCTTACCTTGCGGCGGTATACTTTCTGTTGCACTATCTGTAGCATTACTGCTCCTGGACGTTATCCAGCGTCTCTGTCCTGTGGTGCCCGGACTTTCCTCTGCATGCAGCGATTACTTCAGATACCTGAAATATGCTTAGAAATCGAAACTGTCGTCCATCTCCATTGACTCATCAAATGTATCATTGTCATCCTTAGAGCCAAGGTCCTCAGCATGAGTATTTCTGCCTTCAATCTTATTCTCAAGCTTCTCGAATGTGTAGTTCTTCTCTGTCTCTTCATCAAGATGCTCTTTATATATGATTCTTGAGCAGTACGGACAATAGTCAATCTCATCCTTCTGGTTCTTCAGTTCAAGGTCAATAACAAACTGAACAGGAAGAATCAGATCACAGCCTGTACATACCTGACCATAGACTGGAACTATGCCATAGCCGTCCTTCTTTCTCACAATATTGGAGAATTTGTCAAAAAGCTCATCTGAAATGATGCTTTCCCTTATTGAAGAGCACTCAGCGTCAAGAGCTGAAATCTCAGCATTCTTTGACTCAAGAAGGGCATCAACATCCTTCTTCTCATCATCATGCTCTGTCTGAAGAGCATCTACTACAGCAGACTGAGTCTCAATCTCTGCATTAAGCTTTGAAAGTTCTGTATTCTTTGCTTCCTTAAGCTTTAAAAGGGAGTTCTCTGTAACATTGGCTTCATCCAGCTGCTTTGAAAGAGCTTCATACTCTCTCTGAGTTGAGATGAATTCCATCTGCTTCTCATACTCTACTCTCTTATTGAATGCATCATCGTATCTGATAGAAAGACTTTTAAGCTCAGATTCAACAGCGTCCCTAGCCTGAGTGAGATTATCAAGCTTAGTCTTTGCCGCATCAAGCTCTTCGCTTTTCTTTATAAGATTACATGGAATGTTATGAACCTCATCTTCCAGAACAAATTTCTTCTGTAAGACTACCTGCAGTTTCTTCAAACACTCTAGTTTCTCGTTTGCCATAATCAAGCATTTCTCCTTAAG
The DNA here is from genome assembly GCA_019113245.1 of Candidatus Ornithospirochaeta avicola. GTDB lineage: Bacteria > Spirochaetota > Spirochaetia > Sphaerochaetales > Sphaerochaetaceae > Ornithospirochaeta > Ornithospirochaeta avicola. Next base: position 55,709 of record DXHU01000002.1, on the reverse strand, counting down.
ACTATATGATATTAACGACTTTCAAGATTTTTTTCTACTCATTCCAGTCTTTTAGTTTCTTACTTCTTGAAGGGAAGCGAAGACGTCTCAAGGCCTTTGCCTCAATCTGCCTTATTCTCTCTCTTGTGACATCAAAGTAAAGGCCAACTTCCTCAAGGGTAAGAGAATAGCCGTCATCAAGACCAAAGCGCATCCTGAGGACTTCCTGCTCACGCTCTGGGAGCTCTGAAAGAAGTTCCCTGATCTTATCCTGAAGAAGAACATAAGTTGTCCTGTTTGCAGGATTTTCAGCATCCTTGTCTTCAATGAAGTCAGAAAGCACGCTGTCCTCTTCCTCTCCTACCGGAGTTTCAAGACTTATAGGCTCACGTGCTACGCTCTTGACGTTCTTGACCTTTGACTCAGGCCAATCAAGGCGCTCAGCTATCTCCTTGTCAGTCGGCTCTCTTCCATAAAGCTGCATAAGAATTCTGGACTCCCTTACAACCTTGTTTATCTGCTCGATCATATGAACAGGGACTCTTATTGTCCTTGCCTGATCAGAAATGCTTCTTGTTATTGCCTGACGGATCCACCAAGTTGCATATGTTGAGAATTTATATCCCTTCTTGTACTCAAATTTCTCAACTGCCTTTATAAGTCCTATATTGCCTTCCTGAACAAGATCAAAGAACATGAGGCCTCTGTTGTTATACTTCTTTGCAATGGAGACAACAAGACGAAGATTTGCTTTAATAAGCCTGTCTTTTGCAGCCTTTAGAATCTTCTGCCCGTATTCAATATTTTTCACATTCTCAAGAATATCGTCAGTTGAACACTCAAAATCATATTCTATGTTTCTAAGCTCTTTCTCTGTAAGCTGAAGATCCTTGATTTCTTCTTTGATCTGATCGCTTGTCATATTAAGAGATTCTTCAATCTCCTTGGCCTTGCTTCTTGTTGCTAAATCGCGGCCAAGCTGTCTGAGCTCTCTTATGCTTGAGATTCTCAGCTTTCTGGATGAACGGTCCTTCTTTTCCTGGCACTCTTTTATTTTCTTTTTTGCATTGATGAAAATCTGAGTAAGATCATCTATTTCCTCCTGCTGCATCTCCAAAGGGGTAATCCAATCGGAAACAGGAATATAACGGCCAGATGAAAGACCTTCAAGTTCTTTTGTCCAGTCAGTATATTTCTTGGAAAGCTGAAGCATTCTTGCTTTGTGCTCCGCAAGAAGCTTGTCCTCAATCTTCTTCTTCTCCTTCTCGATATCCATCTCGCTCTTTGAAGGATTGTTTGCCTTATATTCATCAAGAAGAGAATAAAGCTGGCTCTGTATTTCACTGTTGGCCTTTTTCTCTTCAGCTTTTGCATTTGCAATATTGTCTTTAAGCTCTTTTATGTACTTTGCTCTTGTCTTTTCACGGGCATATTCAATCCAGGCTTCACGAGTTGCAAAATCCTTCCTTTTCTTGCCCTTGAAAACTTTAGAAGACTCATCCGGATAGCCTCCCAGACGGTTGAGGATATTCTCTCTTAAAGCAAGAATCTCCTCATTCTTAGATATATCCTCGCCTGCAAGGCTCATGCGACTCTTCATCTCGTTATATGTCTTGAAGTTCTGAGCCATTTCTCTGTTGAGAGCATCCTTGTAGTTTGCATTGTATCTCTTCTGGACGGAAAGGAATTCCTTGAGCTCTTCTGTAGAAAGCGTCTCCTCTGTGTCATCATCGATTTTGGTCTGCATTTTCTCAAGGACCTTGGAGAAAAAAGAAATAAGTATGCCGGACTCACGGATAACGGATTTGACAATATCTGCTCCTCTTTCCATCTGCATGGCAAGCTCAACTTCCTGCTCGCCTGTAAGAAGACTTTCATTTCCTATCTCTTTAAGATACAGCCTGATAGGATCATCTACTCCAGCATCGATTTTTGTGCTGGTCTTGGTGTGTTCCATGCTGCTGTCTGAGAAATTTGAGATATCAATAAATCTCTCAGTGGAGGCAAAAGACTCATCATCCGGACCTTTGAAATCAGAAAGAGCATCATTCTCATCCTCATTCTCGGCAGAAAGATCGTCTATATCATCATCCTCATCATCAGCTTCTTCTTTCTGGCTATCATCCTGAGAAAGAGCCTCATCGATATCCATAGGCTCGTCATCATCTTCACTGTGCTCTTCTTCCTCTTCAGAAGGAAGGAATTCATCTTCAGAAAGCTCATCTTCGCTTGGGGGAAGCTCATCATCGAAATCCTCTGTAAGATCAGATTCTGTGGGTGAGAAATTTTCCTCTTCAGAATCATCCTCAACATGAATTCCGTCATTTTTAAGCATCTGTGATATGTCAGCAATCTCAGGTAGAGATAGCTTCAGTGACTTTGTTGCCTGTACAATATCATCAAGTGTAACAAGACCGTTTTCTTTTCCGGTTTTTACAAGTTCTTCATAAAATGACTGATTTTTAAAATCTTCCTGTCCCATTCCTTTGAATATACCTCGTTAGTATATGCGGCTCTTTATTGCGTTAATCTCATCATCCATATCTTTCTTCTTCTCCATCAGATGGGAAATATCATCTGCATCCAGAGATGATGAAAGAAGCCTGATCTGTTTGTTAACGACTTCCCGCTTCTCTTCAAGGCTTCTCAGCCTTATTTTATCCACAGCTTCATCCAGCACATTCTCTGCTGAGCGAGAAAACTCATCCAGCATGAAACTGGTTGATACATAATTTCTGAGTCTGTCATCGTTAATAAGGCTCAGAAAAACCTCATTTGAGGAGACTCCGTCTCTGAGTGCATCCTCAAGAGCAAGATAAAGGGATTGTGCATCTTTGTCCTTCAAATCGCCAAAACTGATTTCTCTTCTGTAAATATTAAATAGTTGCCTGTGATTTACAAGTATCATCATGGCATATAAATCAAGAGAGCAATTTGCGGGATTGAATTCCTTTAACGGCACTTCCTCTATATTGCCTTTTTCCTTTTCCCTCCCATTGCCTTTTCTCAGGTCCTTCTCAACAGTCGAAAAAGAAGCATTAATTCTGAGCGCAAGCTCATTGATATAGCTTTCTTTCTCGACATTGCTGTTAAGAGAGTCCATAAAAGGGGAAAATGATGACAAAAAGTCACTCTTTCCCCTTGGTGTTTGAATATTATAACGTTTAATGTTCTTTTGAACAAGATATTCAAAGGCCGAGAGGCTTGATTCAAACTCATTTTCTACGCCTTTCTTTCCCTCTTTCTCAAGAGCTTCAGATGCATCCTTGTAATGCTCAAGATGATGTATCCTGATATCAAAATCAAAGCCATTTAGAATGATTATCGCCTTGTCAGTGCTGTTCTGCCCCGCATCGTCGCTGTCAAAAAGAAGATCCACCTTGCTTGTATAGCGGCTTATAAGCTTTGCCTGCTCCTGGGTAAAGGAGGTTCCAAGACTTGCCATTGCAGTTTTATATCCTGCCTGGTGCATGCTTATTACATCAAAGTTTCCTTCGCATAAGATTGCACTTGAATCCTTTTCCTTAAGAGATGGAATTGACTCAAAAAGACCATAAAGATTGTTTCTTTTTGAGTAGATTGCCGTTTCCGGGCTGTTTATATATTTAGGAGCTCCTTCCCGGCCAGAAAGATCTCTTGCCGAGAATGCAACGACCTGGCCTCGGAAATTACGGATCGGAAACATCAGGCGATTTACAAAAAGAGGATATGGAAACTTGTTCTGACTGAAAAGTCCGCTCATTTTCAGAATTTCATCTGAATATCCTTTTTTCTTCAGAAAGTCATAAAGAAAATCTGGAGAAGAAGGAGCAAAACCTAAAGAGAATTTATCAGCAATATCCTCACTGATTCCTCTCCTTTCAAGATACTCTCTTGCATGAGCTGCATTCTTCTGCTTCAAAAGGAATGTGAATGTGTTGTTGATCCTCTCATAAAGATCAAGAAGAGCCGCGCTTTCACTCTTTCTTCTGCTTTCACCAGAATTTTCATTAGTTGTATATTCAATTTCCACACCAGCTTTCTTCGCAAGACTTTCAACAGCTTCATAGAAAGTCATATGCTCGATTTTCTCAAGGAATGTGAACATATCCCCGGACTCATGGCAGCCGAAACAGTAATAAAGCCCTTTGTCATCATCGATTTTGAAGCTTGGTGTCCTCTCGTTTCCATTTGAATGGAATGGACATTTTGCCCACAGCGTAGATCCTTTCCTTACAAGACGGCTGTATTCTGAAACAACATCAGAAAGTCTAAGTCTAGTGGAGATTTCATTAATTGTCTTTTCTGAAAAGCGGGCCATTAGTAATAATATAATACTTATTTCTGGTTTTTCCAAAGTATGTATGCACAATTAGCCTTATTTTTTTCAAGAAGAGCTTCAATTTCTTCTTTTTTCCATACTTTTCCCTTCCCAATCCCTGGACAGGAATCTCCTTCCTTCAAGAAAGAAGATGAAGAATCACAGATTCCCTCCCAGAAAGGATATGTAGAACACTGCACAGGCCTTGCTTCATAGACAGAACAGCCTCCCTCAGTCAGGAATATGCAGTCGTAATTGTCCCTTTCCTTCAAGGAGAACATGTAATAAAGGCCATAGTCGACTTTCCTTGCATATATCTGAAGAAACTCATCCTCACTAAGACCAAGGAATGAGGAAAGGCACTCAATATCCTTCTTGCTTAAAAAAACATATCCAGGCTCACCAGAGCAGCAGTGCAGACAACGCTGGCATGTAAACTTGAAATCCATCATAGAAAACTAAAAAAGCCTTCCATTGGAAGGCTGTATTGGAGAGAGAAGGATTCGAACCTTCGAAGGCATAGCCGGCAGATTTACAGTCTGCTCCCTTTGGCCGCTCGGGAACCTCTCCGTTCACTAAAGCATTCTTGCATAAATGCGATGATTTATGCAAGCGTTTTTGTCAATTTTTTTTGTATTTTTCCACCAGTTTTTTCAAAACCTCTTCCGGCACCATCTTGGAAATATCAGCACCGAACTGAATCATTTCCTTGATCTGGCTGCTCCTGAGTATGATATAGCTCTGATCTGTGGGAATAAAAAGAGTCTCAAGATCGCTGTAAAGCATCTTGTTGGTCATAGCAAGCTCAAACTCATATGCAAAATCCTGCTCGCTCCTGACTCCCCTTATCATTACACTCACATCATGTTTTTTTGCAAAATCAACAGATAAGCCTGTATCAGAGAAAACAGAGACATTTTCAAGGTCTTTTAAAGTCTCTTTAAGCATATCTACCCTTTCCTGAGGAGTAAAAAGACATTTCTTGTTCACATTATGGGCAACGACAACATAAAGCTTGTCAAAAAGAGAAGCACTACGCCTGATTATGTTTATATGTCCAAGTGTCGGAGGATCAAATGTCCCAGGAAGCATAGCTGTTTTGTTCATTCTTTAAGCCCCTGGATATAATCCTTGAATTCCTGATTTGACTTCTGGCTTTCAACATTTATTGTCTTTACTATATGATACTTGCCCTCTTCATCAAGCTCAAATACAGAGAAATTGCCGCGTCCTGAATAGCTTATCTTCTGATTATCAGAAAGCTTTTCCTCTCCCTTCAGCTTATTAAGCACGCATTCAAAATGAGCAAAGCCGTCATCAAGAGAAAAAGCATCGGTTATCTGTGTTATTTTTTCATTGCAATAGATGCATTCTACAAGCGGTTCTTTGACACTTTTCACCCTGTCAGCCGGAATTTGCGAATGAAAATCGTGGCTTTTAGGAACTCCGGTAACCTGATTGAGCGTCGTAAAGCCCTGAAGGTTCTTGTCCTTGTTCTGTTTGTTTTTGCTATTCTTTTCTTTCTTCTTGAAGTATTTTCTGTCTTTGATGTTTTTCATTATCCTGATTTTAGCTTTTTTTCAAAAGCAATGCAAATAAAAAGACCGCTTGAAAGCGGCCTTAATTAGATAGAAAAGAAGCTTAGTTCTTCTTCTGGATAAGCTCTTTAACCTTTGCGCTCTTTCCAACGCGGTCTCTGAGATAATAGAGCTTTGCTCTTCTGACCTTACCACGGCGTACAACCTCGATATTGTCGATTCTCGGGCTGTGAAGAGGGAATATTCTCTCAACACCGACACCGTAGCTAATCTTTCTTACGACAAATGTCTTTCTTACGCCATAGTTGTTGATTGCAATGACAATGCCTTCGTATACCTGAACTCTTTCTGTAGCACCTTCAACGATTCTGAAGTAAACCTTAACTGTGTCACCAACGCTGAAGTTCTGTGCGTTTTCCTTAATCTGCTTAGCTTCAATAGCTTTGATAATATCCATTTTACAAATCCTCTAAAAATTCTTTATCAGTAATATTAATCAATTTTCTTCGCATCTTAATGCTGAGAGAGGCATCAGATAGCATGTCAGGCCGAAACTGCATCGTTTTTTTCAGCCTCATTTCATCACGCCAGTTGGTTATGCCGGCATGATTACCAGACAATAATACATCAGGAACGGAATTTGAGCAATACCTTAAGCTCCTTGTATATTGCGGATATTCAAGAAGTTTATCATTAAAACTCTCGCATGAGAGACTATCCTTGTTTATCACCCCGTCAATAAGGCGGAAAACTGCATCGATTATGACTATGCTGGCAGTCTCTCCGCTTGTAAGCACATAGTCTCCTATAGAAAATTCATCTGACACATATTCATCGATCACTCTCTGGTCAATGCCCTCATAATGCCCGCAGATGAAAACAAGTTCATCTTCTTCTTTTAGCCTCTGGGCATCCTGCTGTGTAAAGAGTCTTCCAGAAGGTGTCGGGAAAATGACTCTCTTACCTTTTGCACCAATGCTTTCAAGAGCAAGGGAGAGAGCATCGGGCATGATAACCATGCCAGCCCCTCCTCCATAAGGAAGATCATCGACCTTGTTATATGCATTGTTGGCAAAATCCCTGAAATTTATTATCTCATATTCTACTATGCCTTTCTTTACAGCTCTCTTCATTATAGAAGAGGAGAAAAAAGGCTCAATCATTTCAGGAAAGAGGGTAAGGACTCTGATTTTCAAGATAGCAGCTCCTCATTCAAAAGCTCTATTTCCTTCTTTTCAAAATCAGGGCGTCTGACGAATACCTCCATATTTGGAACAAGATGGATTTTTCCATCCTCTGTCCTGACATTCAGTAAAAGCGCTTGAGAGCCTTCAGATACACTTTCTACCTTTCCGACAATCCGTCCGTCAAATACTACATCGAGACCAAATAAATCAGCAATATAGTATTCCCCCTCTTCAAGAGGAGCGGCTTTGCTTCTATCAACAAAAAGAACTGACTGGGAAAGAAGCCTTGCTTTTTCAGGTGTATCAACTCCCTTGAACTTTATAAGAACAGAGTCAGCATGATATACAATATCCTCTATTTCAAGCTTAATTCTTTTGTTTTCCCTGGTCTGAATTATACACTCATCTAATTTTTCAAAATGCTCATATAGACCAGAAAAGGAGTCAAGGCGCATATAGCCCCTGACTCCATGTGTTCTTCCAAGCCTTGCACTGGCTATGAGATTATCAGACATCAGCCGAGAATCTCCAGTGTAGCTTTCTTGCCACCCTTTGTTGCTGTAGCAGAAAGGACAGTTCGCAAAGCCTTGGCAATTCTGCCCTGCTTTCCTATTATCTTTCCTGTATCTTCAGGTGCAACTGAAAGTTCAAGCACAATTGTCTTCTCCCCTTCAACCTGATTTACAGTAACACATTCAGGATGATCTACAAGGCTTCTGGCTAAGAATTCAACTAATTCTTTTTCCATAGGCCCCCGCTATTACTTGCGCTCGAGAGAAATTCCCTGAGAGTTGATAAGATTCTTTACTGTAGGTGAAACCTGTACACCCTTGCTGATCCACATCTTGACTTTTTCTGCATCAAGCTTTACCTGCTGATCCTTCTCAGCAATCGGATGATAATATCCGACCTCATCGATTGTGACACTGCTTGTTGCCTTTCTGTTGTCCTGAATCACTACTCTGTAATATGGTCTCTTCTTTGAACCAAATCTCTTGAGTCTCATTGTTGTCATTTCTGGTTATCTCCTTATAACTACATGGCAGGCTCACATGCCAAGCTGTTTGAGCATGCTTGCCTGAAATTTCTTATTTGTTGCAAGCTTTCTCATCATAAGCTTGCTTTTCTCGAATTTTTTGAGAAGACGGTTAACATCAGCAACGCTGGTACCGCTTCCTCTTGCAATTCTCTTTCTTCTAGACGGTCCGATGATTCTGTAATTGCTCTTCTCGAACTTCGTCATACTCTTGATGATGGCCTTCTCAACCTCAAGTTCCTTGAAATCAAGATCCTCTTCTTTTATGTTTCCCTTTGCACCGGGAATCATATCGATGAGTTTCTCAGCTCCGCCCATCTTGTTCATCTTCTCAAGCTGGTCAAGATAATCCTGAAGATCAAATGTATCCTTCTGGATTTTCTTCTGGAGCTTCTCAGCCTCATCTTTCTCATACTGCTCCTGAGCCTTCTCGACAAGTGAGACAACATCACCCATGCCAAGGATTCGGCTCGCGATTCTCTCGGGATGGAACACCTCCAAATCCTCAGCTTTTTCACCTGTTCCTATGAATTTTATGGGTTTGCCGACAACACTCTTAAGGCTCAGAGCAGCACCACCTCTGGTATCGGAATCGAACTTTGTCAGAATAACACCGCTTATTCCGACCTTCTCTTCAAATTCCTTTGCAATCTCGACTGCGCTCTGTCCTGTCATCGCATCGGCAACGAAGAGGGTTTCGTCAGGGTTTACAGCCTTAGCGATGCTGGTTATCTCAGCCATAAGGGCCTCGTCCAGATGCATTCTACCGGATGTGTCTATAATGAGAGTGTCAATTAAATCATGTTTTGCCCTGCTGAGAGCGGCCTGAGCCACCTTTACAGGATCCTTTTCTCCCGGAATTGTGAAAACAGGAACCCCTACTTTCTCTCCCAGGATTTCAAGCTGTGTGATAGCCGCCGGACGGACAAGGTCACATGCAGCAAGCATTACCTTTCTTCCTTCCTTCTTGAGCTTATATGCAAGCTTGTGGCTGGCTGTTGTCTTTCCGCTTCCCTGAAGACCCATCATGAGTATCACACTCGTGGTATCCTTTCCCTTCAGAGCAAGCTTGTTATCATCATCTCCAAGAAGTGCGACCATCTTGTCATAGACGATTTTTGTAAACATCTGTCCAGGATTGACAGCCTTGAGAACCTTCTCACCCTGTGCTTCCTCGATTGTCGAATTGACAAAACGCCTTACAACACGGAGATTGACATCAGCATCAAGAAGAGCTTCCTTGATTGACTCAACAGCCTCCTGGATGTTTTTCTCGCTGATTTTTCCCTTTCCGGAAATATTTCTGAAAATGTCGGAAAACTTACTGCTTATACTGTCAAACATCTATAACAAATTCCTTCAGACAACAATATTAATTTATAAGATAAATAAAGCCTCTTAGTCAATGTTAGTCAGTCTTTTATTTCAACCTCTTTTTCATTTTCATCAAGAATAACAGGCTCCCCCTTGATGCTCTTCAAGCGGTAGCTTGCTGTTATGGATACTCCTGCCTCATTCTGAGTGACTCCTAAGAGAGATTCTCCAGCTGTAACCGTATGCTTGTTGTGTGTGATGATAATAAACTGGCTCGTCTTTCCGAAATCCTCAAGCACAGAAATGAAGTATCCGATATTCTTGTCATCAAGGGCTGCATCAATCTCATCAAGGATGCAGAACGGGCTCGGCTTCACCTTATATGTAGCAAAAAGAAGAGCAACAGCTGTCATGCTTCTCTCTCCGCCTGAAAGCAGTGACATGTTGGTAAGCTTCTTTCCAGGTGGCTGAGCAAAAATATCTATTCCGCTGGTAAGAACTTCATCAGGATTCTGAAGACTTACTTCAGCCTTTCCTCCTCCAAAAAGCCTGGTGAACATCTCCTGGAAATTGCGGTTGATCTCGTTATAGGTCTTCAAGAACATCTCCCTGCTCTTTGTCTCTATCTCATCAAGGACCCTAACAAGATCTGCCTTTGCTTTTTCCAGATCAGAAAGCTGCTTTGTATAGAATTCTAGATTGTTCTTGGCATCATTGAACTCTTCTTCTGCAAGATAGTTGATATTGCCGGCCCTTTCAATCTCCATCATCACGCTCTTATATTCATTCTCGACAAGGACCTGCTCCATCTCTTCTTCAAAGAGGCTCTGATACTCGTTGAGACTGTGCCCTGTCTTGTTGTAGTAATCCTCGAATATTGATGCTATGAGTCTCTGGTTTTCTGCAATCATCATGTTCTCGCTCTCGATACTGCTTCTCAGTCCCGTGAGCTTGATGTCCATGCTCTGTTTTTCATTTCTCTTTGCCGAAAGACTTTCTCCCATCTGGCGGACTTCAGCAGAAAGGGTTTCAATGAGAGAATTCACATTACTCAGTGCACGGGAGGCCTCCGCTCTCTCATCCTCTCTATCGTTTATCTCGCTTTCATAACGAGAAAGATTCCTCTCTGCTGTTTCCTTCTGGTTCTCAAGGTCCTCTATATTGTATCTGACTTCCTCAAGGCGGAGTCTCAGCTGCTGGATAAGCTTTAAATTGCTCTCAATATTTGTCTCGCACTTTACTCTGGCAATTCCAAGATCGCTGATAGTGTTCTTTATCTCCTCCCTGTCAGACGTGAGCTTTTCAAGGCTTTCTCTATTAATCTGGATTATTCTCTTGTTGCTCTCGCTCTTTTCACGGATTATCCTCTCCCTTTCTTCAATTGAACGTTTCCTGCTTATAAGACCTTCTGGAGAAAGGATTATATCGATTACAGGAGGAATAGCATTCTTGAAATCCTCAAATGAAGATATTATTTCATCAAGATTCTGATAAAGCCTTGCGTAATCAGAGGCCACTCTGCTCTTTTCAACCTCATCAGCCTTTATGCTTGATAGTGTATCTATCTTGCTCTGTACAAGAGCCTTGAGATCAAAGAGCTTCTTCCTTACGCTCTCATCTGCGCGCTCATAGCGCTCTTTTGAATAATTTGTTGAAGTGTTCTCATCAAATTCTTCAATAAGGCTTTCAATTACCAGCTTCAGATCCTCAGAAAGCTTTAAAAGCTCATCATCTATATTGTTGTTCTCTTCCTGTCTTTCTTCAATTTCTTCTTCTGCTGAGGAAATATTGTTCTCCGTCTCTTCAAGCTGCTTTCTCAGATAAACAAGCTGGGACTCGATTTCTTCTTTTCTGTCAGTCTCATCAGCGTTCTTTGACTCAGCTTCATCAAGAGTTGCAGTAATCTGATTAAGAGAATTATTGTAACTTGTCATCCTGTCTTCAGCATTCCTGATGTTGCTTCTAGCCTCATCCATTCTCTGGGAAAGAAGGGAAAGAATCTGGGCAATGCTGTTTATACGCTCAGTGTACGTGTTTGTGCTTGCCCTCATGCTGTTCAGATAATCACTCTTGTTTCTGTATGTTTCAGTAAGCTCTTTCAAATCATCATCATAAGTTGAGAGGCTATCTGTGATTTTTTCAATCTGACTCTGCATATCGTCTATGCGCTTATGCCTCTCAATCTGAACATTTTCGAAGGTACGGATCTTGAGGATGTTCTGTCTAACCTCAAGCTCAACCGCCTTGGCCCTAAGCTCTTTATATTTAGCCGCCTTCTCTGCCTGATCTTTTGTGCGGTTATATGTACGCCTTACCTGGCTTACAGTTATCTCTACATTGGCAATGTTCTCTTCAGTTCTCTGTATCTTGTTTGCAGCCTCTGTGCACTGCTGCTTGAATTTCGATATCCCAGCAGCCTCTTCGAATATGTATCTTCTTTCTTCAGGGCGCATTGAGATTATTTGGTCAATCCTGCCCTGCTCGAGAACACTGTATGCGCTTTTACCGACTCCGGTGTCAATCAGCAGATCCTTAATGTCCTTGAGCTTGCATCTTTCCTTGTTCAGATAATATTCCGTCTCTGCATTTTCTGCACGGAATATTCTTCTTTTTATCTCTATTTCCTCTGCAGGATGATTGAGCATCCCTGATGAATTGTCGATTGTAAGGGCAACCTCAGCAAAAGGCATAGGCTTTCTTCTGTCATTTCCGTTAAAGATGACATCCTCCATCTTGCTTGCCCTAAGAGTTTTTGTACCCTGTTCTCCAAGCACCCATTTTATTGCATCAACAATATTGCTTTTTCCGCATCCATTTGGGCCAAGCAGTGTCGTGATTCCTGGGGAAAATTCTATATGCGTCTTATCTGCAAAGGACTTGAAGCCATACAGATCAAGAGATTTTAAAAACAAAAGTACCTCTCCTTGAAAAATAAACGGCTAAATTATAGATTATTTCATAGAAAGATGGAAGAACTGCTTTTTTCAATGCCAGAAGAGAAGAAAACGATATGCGGTGCAGATGAGGCCGGACGTGGTCCACTTGCAGGACCTGTTGTTGCCGCAGCAGTAATCCTGCCCCCTGATTTTCCATTCGAAATCCTTGCAGACAGCAAGAAACTAACAGAAAGAAAACGCCTCGAAGCAGAAAGGATCATAAAGGAAAAAGCTCTTTTCTATTCAGTAACAAGGCTTTCTCATAAAATTATTGACGAGATAAACATCTTAAATGCATCACTAATGGCGATGAAGCGCTGTCTTGAAAAGATCCAGGAGAAAACAGCTGTGGATCTCTTTCTTGTTGACGGAAACAGAAAACCGGATGTGAGCATTCCCTGTACAGCAGTAATCAAAGGGGATGCAAAGATCCCTGAAATAATGGCTGCAAGCATTCTTGCAAAGACAGAGCGGGACAGGATAATGGATCTTTGCGATGAAAAATGGCCGATGTATGATTATAAAAAACATAAGGGCTATCCGACAAAGGAGCATATTGAGAAAATAGCTCTATATGGGGACAGCCCTATAAGGAGAAAAAGCTTTCATTTAAAAGAAAATGGAAGCGAAGAACTCAGCCTCTTCTAGGTCCTTTCTTCTTTGCATTTATCTTTATGTAATCCAGGCACTTCTGGAGCTCTTTTACAAAAGGCGCGAGATCTTCCTGATAAACAAGAACAGACTGCCTTATATATCTTCCTTCTGTGTCAGTCGGTCTGCTCTCAACGATATTGAGATACAAATCTCCGTAGACATTCTCCTTGACATTGAAGAAATAAGTCCTATCATCACGTGTTACTCTTGATGAAAATACTTCTCCGCGCTCTCCCATAATGGCCCTCCGCTTCAACTGCTTTGATTTATTAAAGAAAAAACTCCTTATTTCTAAGGAGTAAGCGACCGACGGGAATCGAACCCGCATCTTCAGCTTGGAAGGCTGAGGTAATAGCCATTATACCACAGTCGCGCAACGGAAAGTATGCTAGCTTAAAAAAAAGACTTGGTCAACTACCATTTTAAAAATTTGCAAAAAAAATAGGGGCTGGATGAAATCTGCATCCAGCCCAAAGGACTTGGGAGGTATTCAATCAGAAAATTGAAAGTATTCACTTTCTTAGACACTTATATACTACACTACATATTCAGGATGTCAAGAAAATTTTATTTTCAAAATTCATTAATGAATATTACAATATATTTCTTTTTGCAGCAAAAAGATGTTTTTTACTGGAAGTTTCTGATTTTTTTTAAATTAATTATTTTCTTCTTTGCGTAAAACAACACTATATCACTGCTTTATGGACAAAAGAACAAAGCAAATGTATTTTAGATACATGAACGCATTTTATGAACTGTATGCATCTGTCATACTTTTTTCAGCACTTGGAATAAAAAAGGATGATGTGCTTGCCATAAATACAAGCGAGAGCAATCTTGAATTTGCAAGGATTCTTGCAAGAAAAGCAAAAGAAGCAACAGATAACGGAAGCTATCTCATGATAATAACCGATGATAAGAAAGCAAGTGAGGTAACTGAGATCTATTCAGATCACATCATTGAGAAAAGCCCCACTCTCTTTGTCTATCTAATGGACTACGAGGAGTATGAGAAGATTGAGGATTTTTCTTTGTCTCTCAGTGCCAGGAAGTTGATGGAATACAGACAATTATCTAATCCTGTGAATTTAAGCCTTCCTCTTCTGCCTTTTGCAACCGTTCCACTTCCATCAAAGAAGTGGTCAGCTCTTCTTGGAGAGGATGAGAATCTTTCTTCAGTCATTATTTCTGACCTTCTTTCACTTGGAGAAGAGAATCCTGTCAAGGCAAACAATGAGATAAAAGAACTGATCAGCTATGATCTTGAAATGCTCAACAGAAATAAAAACAGAAGATGCCATATGTATTCAGATGACGGGCTGACAGATTTCTATTTCTCTTTTGATGAAAACACATCTTTTTCCTCTCAGATGCTTGTCTCTAAAGACGGAAGGACTTTCATTCCATCCATTGCTGCGCAGAGCTATTTCCGAGCAATTGAGAAAAACAGCGCAAACGGAAGAATACACAGCACAGGATTCTTCATGCTGTTCGGAAAAGAATTTGAAAACATTGATTTATACTATGAAAACGGTAAGCTTGTTTCATTTTCCTCTTCAGAGGAGCTTGAAAGATATTTTTCTTTCTATATTTCTCAGGATGAGGATGCCTCACTTCCGGCAGAGCTCATTGTTGCAGAAGAAAACAACAGATTCTCTTCAATTCCTTATTTTGCTTATCCGGAATGGGATAAAAACAGGTCTGTACATATCACACTGGGAAGTGCAAGATGCGAATCCTATTGTTTATCTGAAGATGAAGAGGATAAAATCAAAAGCCCTTCATCTCTGATAACTCTTTCACTTCCCCTATCCTCATCAGATCTCTTTATAGAGGTATTTGATGACGAAAATGAAAGCCAGCTCATATTCTCTGACGGCATGATTGAAAACAATTAGCAGTTAAGGTCTGCAATAAGCTTCAATCCCCTGAGCGTATGCTCAGGATCAAGGCTGTCTATACGGCTTATTGCAGCATTCATTGTCTTTGAAAGTCCGCCTGTGGCAATTACAAACAATGGCTGAGAAATTTCTTTTTCAGTCTCGCTTATTATTTTCTCAACCAGTCCTGAAAAGCCTATCATGATTCCGCTTCTGATTGAACACTGACTGTCACGGCCAAGCACGGATGAGGGTATCTTGAGTTCTACCTGCGGAAGCTGCGCAGTTGCACCGAAAAGAGAATTGACTGCTGTAATCAGTCCGGGTGCGATTGAGACTCCAAGTACTTTTCCTTCTTTGTCTACTGTGCTGAATGTGAGTGCGGTGCCAAAATCAACAACCATGACATTCTCTTCAGGATGTGTATGATGAGCATATGCGAGATTGCATAAAAGGTCATAACCGAGCTCTGAGGGAATTGTTGATCTTACAAGACCTGTCTTGACATCATGACTCACCATCAGAGGCTCTATTGAGAAAAGAGAATACACTACTTTCTGAAAACTCAGTGTCAGATTGGGCACAACGGATGAGATAACTGCACTCTTTATTTCTGAAAAATCTCTTATCTTCTCTTTTATAAGAGACTTGAGAATAACAGAATACTCATCACTGGTTTTCTTATCATCAGTAAAGAGGCGGAATTTGGTTATAAACTCATCTTTTTCCGCAACCGCAACAACAATATTCGTGTTTCCAATATCAACAAGCAGTACCATTACAGAAGAACAACTCCTTTCTTTCCTTCATATGCCTTATCTCTGATTGCCTTCACGCTCTCATCGTTAATATAGCTTTCAAATGTGGTCATCCTGTCTATGACACCGCCGGGAATGAACTCTATAATTCTGTTGGCAATGGAGTCAACGAACTGATGGTCATGGCTGTTGAACATGATCATTCCCTTAAAATCTATTAGGCCGTTGTTCAGTGCCTGGATAGCTTCAAGATCAAGATGGCTTGTTGGCTCATCGAAAATAAGGCAGTTTGAACTCTCGAGCATCATCTTTGCAAGGACAACCCTGACTCTCTCTCCTCCAGATAGCACTTTGCAGTTCTTTAATGCCTCATCTCCTGAAAAAAGCATCCTGCCCAAGAAAGATCGGACATATGTGTCATCATCTTCTGTTGAGAACTGCTGCAGATAGTCTGTGATGCTCTCATCATCCTTGAAAAGATAGGTATTGTCTTTAGGGAAATATGAGAGGCTTGTTGTAACTCCCCATGTAAATTCTCCGCTGTCTGCTTCCATCTCTCCTGAAAGAATCTGGAAAAGAACAGTTTTTGCATAGTGGTTAGGTCCGACAAATGCAACCTTGTCTGTCGGGTTTATAGTCAGAGAAAGGTTATCAATAACTTTCTCGCCGTCAATTGTCTTTGTAAGATTCTTTATCTCAAGACAGTTCTTGCCAATTTCCCTTGATGGTTTGAAAGCAACATAGGGAAATCTTCTGCTTGAAGGCTTGATGTCATCAATTGTCAGCTTGTCAATAAGCTTTTTTCTGCTTGTTGCCTGCTTTGCCTTTGCGACATTTGAACTGAAGCGCTGGATGAACTCCTTGAGCTCAGCAATCTTTTCATCCCTTCTCTTCTTCTCATCCTTCATCTGCTTGAGAGCAAGCTGACTTGACATGAACCAGAAATCATAGTTGCCGACATAAAGCTGTATTTTTCCATAGTCGATATCGCAGATATGGGTACAAACAGTATTTAAAAAATGTCTGTCGTGAGAGACAACGATAACTGTATTATTGAAATCTTCAAGATAATCCTCAAGCCAGTGAATCGACTCAAGATCAAGATGGTTTGTAGGCTCATCGAGAAGAAGAATGTCAGGATTTCCAAAGAGAGCCTGTGCAAGAAGTACTCGGACCTTGAGATTGTCTTCAATTTCCTCCATCTTCTTCTCATGAAGAGCCACAGGAATCCCAAGCCCGTCAAGCATCTGTGCTGCATTTGCCTCAGCCTCCCAGCCTCCGAGTTCTGCAAACTCACCTTCAAGCTCAGCAGCCTTAATTCCATCCTCTTCTGTGAAATCCGCCTTTGAGTAGATCTCATCCCTTTCCTTCATGACATCATAAAGTCTTTTGTATCCCATTATCACAACATCAAGGACACGGTATGGATTGAAGGCAAAGTGATCCTGTCGCAGTGTTGTCATTCTCTCACCCGGAGTGATTATAATCTCCCCTGTATCCGGCTCGATTTCACCTGAAAGAATCTTCAAGAAAGTACTCTTTCCTGCTCCGTTTGCTCCTATTATTCCATAGCAGTTTCCTGGAGTGAACTTGATGTTGACATCCTTGAAGAGAACCTGTGTGCCGTAAGATAATGAAATATTGCTTGCTGTAATCATAAAATCCGTCCGTATAATAGTTTATCAGCAGAAAGACTAATAAACAAGGAATTATTAAACTTAAAAAAAAACCTAACTCCTGCTGAAGTTAGGTCTTGTTTTAGTTCCTAGGGGAATCGAACCCCTATTTAGAGACTGAGAATCTCCCGTCCTAACCGTTAGACGAAGGAACCGCGATCAAAGCTGGGATGGAGGGATTCGAACCCCCAAAGGCAGAACCAGAATCTGCAGTGTTACCATTACACTACATCCCATCACGTACCTGATGTATGCTAAAGGAAAGAAAAAAAACTGTCAATAGTTTTTTCAAAATTTTTTGAATGCAGAAACACGTGCGTTGGCACTTGTTCTCTCGTCGCTTTTCTCTCCGTCGATGAGATAAGGATAGGCAAGAGCTGCTACCATCGCGCCGTTGTCTGTACAGAGCTTTAATGAAGGGAATGTAACCTCATAGCCTGCTTTCTCAAACTCCTTCAGCTCAGAGCGCAGCAGTGAGTTTGCTGCAACTCCGCCCCCAGCAGAAAGCCTTCTGAGCCCTGTATCCTCAAGAGCCTTTCTGACTCTTTTGATCAGTATCCCTACAGCCTGGCGCTGGAAGGATGCCGCAATATTCTGAGCATTGTCAGTTTTCCCTGGAAGAAGGAATTTCTCTCTCTGGTTTATAACTGCAGTCTTAAGTCCGGAGTAGCTCATGTCATAAGGATATTTTTCCCTGTCCATCGTAGGACCGGGGAAAGCAAAGGCATTGGCATCTCCTTCCTTGCTCATTCTGTCTATGACGACTCCTCCAGGGTATCCGAAGTCATAAAACTTGGCAACCTTGTCAAATGCCTCACCGATGGCATCATCAATCGTTGTACCAAGCACTGTGACATTTTTATAGCTCTCAACACGGCAGATGACAGTATGCCCTCCGCTGACAAGGATTCCAAGATAAGGATACTCAAGCGGATGCTCTACCTGGGAGGCATATAAATGCGCCCTGATATGGTCTATACCTATATAGGGAATCTCAAGAGTCTCAGCAAGTGCCTTGCCGTAATTTACTCCTACAAGAAGAGATCCGAGAAGTCCCGGCCTGTTTGTGAAGGCAACTGCGTCAAGATCCTTCATTGTAATCCCGGCTTTTCTTACTGCATTCTCCACAACCTGCTCAATCCACTCAGTATGAAGACGGGAAGCAAGCTCAGGAACAACTCCCATATATGGCTTATGCAGCTCAATCTGGGTTGCAATGACATTGCTTAAGATATTTCTTCCATCCTCTACTATAGCTGCAGAGCATTCATCGCAACTTGTTTCAATTCCAAGTATGATCATCAGTAATTATTAAGCTCCTCTATCATTTTCTCTACTTCAAAATCTGAGAATTCTCTCTGGAATATATAGTCGTAGACAACAGGAGCCCATGTCTCTCCGACTAGTGCGGCTTTGTCTTTCTTCTTTTTATCCTTGCTTACAAGTGAATCTGCAAGAAGAGGACTTGCAAGATTGACCTGTGTATCAAAAAATATTACTTTCTCCATAGTCCAATATAATTATCATGAATAATGCAAGTTTAGACAAGCACATCATGAAATATGCTTTTTTTTGAATCTAACCACGAAAGGAAAACACGTCAACAAAAAACACCTGAAATCCAATCCAGGTGCTAAGCCAAAGGTGGGAATCGGACCCACGACCTGCTCATTACGAGGGAGCTGCTCTACCACTGAGCCACTTTGGCATCAGCTATACTTATAGCAGGAATTCACCTTAATTTGAAGTAGTCTCTTCAACTTCCCTTTTTTCCTCCGCAAGAGAAAGGAAATATACAAGCAGAAAGCCGGCAATAAAAAGAAGAAGCGCAAGGATTATCATATAGGATGAAGGAAGGCCAGGATAAATTTCCTTTATCGATCCAAGAAGAAACCCGAGTATAAGGGTGTATGTGACTTTCGGTGCCTTCTTCATTGCCTCATCAAGCGCCTTTGAAAGACCGAGTATACCTCCAAGAAGTCCTATCATGATTGGAACAAGGGACAAAAACTCATGATTGTTTATCACACTGAGTATGCTCTCATAAAGTCCGAAAACAAGAAGAAGATAACTAGTTGAGATTCCGGGAAGTATAAGCCCTACTGATATTATAATCCCTCCCAGAATCTGCAGCAGTATTGATAAGATTCCGTTGTCGAGTGTCGGATTGAATATTCCAGGCGGTATGAACCTTATTGAAAGAACTAAAAGTATTCCTACAGCTATATAGACTAAAGAGATGAAATCCAGTTTTTCCGTCTTTGCTTTCTTCAGCATCATCGGAACAGTGCCTGCAACAGCTCCGATAAAAAGGTACATGATTACTGTTGAGTATCTATCAAGAAGCATTTCAAGAGGAGAAGCAACCAAGATTATTCCAAGAAGAGCAAAGACAAGAAAGACAAGCAGGTAAATGAAATTAGAAAAAAAAGTCTTTTTTGAAAACAGGTTTGCAACTGCAGAGATAAGATGATCGTACTCACCGAGAATCATCGCCATAGAGCCCCCGGAAACACCGGGAATCATCATGGAGGATCCAATAACAAAGCTTTTTATGATTGTTTTCAGCATAACAGAAATAATATAGCAGAAAGAAGAGGAAGAAAAAACCGGAGAGCTGAAATACTCTCCGGCGATGTCTTTATTATTTTTTCTGCTTGAGTGCAGCCTGTGCGGCGGCAAGGCGGGCAACAGGAACTCTGAACGGGGAACAGGAAACATAGTTGAGACCTACTTCCTGGAAGAACTCGATGCTCTTCGGGTCTCCTCCATGTTCACCACAGATTCCGAGCTTGATGTTCTCTCTTACAGAACGGCCGAGCTTGCTTGCCATCTTCACAAGCTTTCCAACTCCGTCCCTGTCAATTGTAGCAAACGGATCATAATCATAGAACTGCTTGTCAGTGTCATTGACATAGTGACCAAGGAAGGATGCCGCATCATCTCGTGAGAATCCGCAAGTCATCTGTGTAAGGTCATTTGTTCCGAAGCTGAAGAACTCTGCATACTCTGCAATCTCATCTGCTGTTACTGCAGCACGCGGAACCTCAATCATTGTACCAATCTTGTAGTCAACTCTCATGCTCTGTTCTTCAAAGACCCTCTCAATTACGTCAACTGCCTTCTCTTTACAGAACTTGAGCTCTTTGTAGATGCCTACAAGAGGAATCATGATTTCAGGATGAACTTCAATTCCGCTTCTCTTGACATCGATTGCAGCCTCTATTATAGCTCTTACCTGCATTTCAAGGATTTCAGGATATACAATAGCAAGGCGGCAGCCACGGAAGCCAAGCATAGGATTGAATTCATGAAGCTGATTAATCTTCTGGCTTATCTCTTCAAGAGAGATTCCCATCTGAAGAGCCATCTCATGCCTTGATGTATGGTCATTTGGAAGGAACTCATGCAGAGGAGGATCAAGAAGACGTACTGTGACAGGAAGTCCATTGAGTTCTTTGAATATTCCTACAAAGTCCTCTCTCTGCATCGGAAGAAGTTCAGCAAGCGCTTTCTGACGGTCCTTTGTGTTTGTTGCAAGAATCATCTTTCTCATGCTCATGATTCTGCTTCCGCCGAAGAACATGTGCTCTGTGCGGCAAAGGCCAACTCCCTCAGCTCCAAGAACTACTGCATGATGTGCATCCTTAGGTGTATCAGCATTTGTCCTTACTCCCATTGTCTTGATTTCATTTACATAGCTCATGAACTTCTTGTAGTTCTGGAAAAGAAGGGACTCGCTTTCTCTCATGCTTCCTTCAAGAACCTGCATGATCTCACTCGGCTTTACGGGAATCTTCTGAGCATAGACTGCGCCTGTAAAGCCGTCAATTGCCATGTAATCACCCTCAGAAAGATGGACGCCGTTGACTTCAAGAGTCTTCTTGATTTCATCAACATGGATTTCTCCGCATCCGGATACACACGGACAGCCCATTCCACGGGCAACAACTGCAGCATGGCTTGTCATACCGCCTCTACATGTTACGATACCGCGGCTTACAGCCATTCCTCCAATATCCTCAGGGCTTGTCTCGACTCTGACAAGAAGGACATCCTTACCCTGGCTGGCAGCCTCTTCTGCTTCAGCAGCTGTGAAATAAATCTGGCCGCAGGCTCCTCCCGGTGATGCATTAAGGCCATGTGTCACTTCTTTTACAGAAAGATCCCTTATGACCTTTGTATCGAGAATCGGTGCAAAAAGCTTGTTGAATTCGCTTGCAGGAATCCTGCTGACAGCTGTCTCTTTGTCAATAAGTCCTTCATCGACCATCTCTACCTGGCTTCTGAGCCAGCTGAAGATTGTTCTCTTTCCGCTTCTTGTCTGAAGCATGTACAGCTTGCCTTCCTGGATTGTGAATTCAAGATCCTGCATGTCGCGGTAGTGCTTTTCAAGAATGCTCCTGATTTCCACAAGCTGCTTGTATGCATCCGGATTGACTTCATTCAGAGTATCTATCTTCTGAGGTGTCCTTATTCCGGCAACAACATCTTCTCCCTGAGCGTTCATCAGATATTCGCCGTAGAACTTGTTTTCTCCAGTTGACGGATCTCGTGTGAATGCAACTCCGGTTCCGCTTGTCGGTCCCATGTTTCCAAAGACCATTGACTGAACGTTAACAGCTGTTCCAAGAAGTCCTCTGATGTCATTCATCTGGCGGTATTTGATTGCTCTTTCATTGTTCCATGAATTGAAAACTGCATCTATTGCCTTGAAGAGCTGGTACTCAGGATCTGTCGGAAAATCCTCTCCTGTTGCTTTCTTGTAGATTATCTTATAGCGCTTGATGACCTCTTTAAGGTTCTCGACATCGAGCTCAGTGTCAAAATGCTTTCCGTTCTCATCCTTGACAGACTGAAGGGCATATTCGAACTTTGAATGAGGAACACCCATTACAACGTCACCGAACATCTGGATGAATCTTCTGTAGCTGTCCCATGCAAAGCGCTCGTTTCCTGTCTTGTCAATCAAAGCCTGAAGGCTGTCCGGATTAAGACCGAGATTGAGAACTGTATCCATCATGCCTGGCATACTCTGGGCAGCACCGCTTCTAACAGAAACAAGCAGAGGATTCTTCTTGTCTCCAAGCTTTGCTCCCATCAGTGTCTCGAGTTTCTTTAAATTAGCAAGGACCTCGTCCCTCATACCTTCTGGATATGCTTTATCATGCTGATCAAAATATGCACATGCTTCTGTTGTGATTGTAAATCCAGGAGGAACAGGAAGACCGATGCTTGTCATGTCTGCAAGGTTTGCACCCTTTCCTCCAAGAAGAGCCTTCATGTCCGCTCTTCCCTCTGCCTTACCGTTACCGAAGAAGTATACATATTTCTTCTCTTCTTCTTTTGCCATTTGAAAACCTCTTTTGTTCAGTTATTCTTTTTAAACAGAAAGATTTTACCATGAGAGCAACATGACGGCAAGGAAAAATGAGGGTAAAATGGCCAACAGGAACAATAATTTGTATTTTCTTCTGAAATAAATAATAAAAGCGGTACTGTTCAAGTACCGCTAAAATGGAGGGATGATTACTTTATTTCTTATGCTACCGTGTAACATGAAAGTTCTTTCTTTTCAGAAAGCATTCTGAGCTTCTCAAGGCTTCTCTTCTCAATCTGCCTGATTCTTTCTTTTGTAAGGCCATAAAGCTCTCCAATTTCTTTGAGGCTCATCGGCTTCTTTCCATTCAGTCCATAGCGCATCTCAAGAATCTGCCTTTCACGGGGAGAAAGGGATGATAGCATGTTCATTATCTCAAGCCTGAGGCTTTCATCCAATGTCTCCTCCTCTGGCCCCTTATCCTGGGACGAGATGAAATCAGAGAAGGTTGCACTGCTTTCATCCTTGCTCTTTACAGATGCATCAAGATTGACAAGGTCCTGTGAAATTGAAATCAAATCCTTTACAAGAGTTTCATCCAGTCCTGTTTTCTGGCTGATCAAAGAAGCATCCACCTCATCAGAGTCTGTCTCATGAACAAGCTCAGACTTGGCCTTCTGGATCTGCACCAGCTCATTTGCCCTGTTAAGAGGAAGACGAACAGCCCTTCCCTTCTCGCTTATGGCTTTCATGATTGACTGTCTAATCCACCATACTGCATAGGAAATGAAGTGATAGCCTTTCTCAGGCTCAAATTTCTCAAGTGCAGTGATAAGTCCTATATTTCCTTCATTGATAAGGTCTTCAAGAGCAAGCCCCTGTCCTCGGAATTTCTTTGCAACTGATACGACAAAACGGAGATTGGCATTGATTATTTTGTCAAAAGCCTTCTTATCGCCCATTTTTGCTTTCCTGGCAAGTTCGCTCTCTTCTTCATTTGTAAGCATCGGGATTCTGTTTATTTCCTCAAGATATAGAGAGAGAACGTGGCTTTCGTTTTCATTTATTAAGCTGTTGTTTGTCATTTAAATCTCCTGCATAAACTTCATTGCAAGGAGCGTGCCAAAACTTAAATAATCAACATAAGTCTTTTTATATTAACAAGTTATACACTGATTGCGAATATGTGGGAAATGTGAAGGAAATGTCATTTTGACACAAAATGTTTTTCAGACAGTCAAAAGAGGTCAAAATGACACACTCTTATCCTCTTCCTCATCATATGTGTCACTCTGGCCCAAAGGGAATACAATCCTTGTATGGCTGAGTATTCTTTTCTTGCCGCTCTGGCTTTTGATAAAAGGAGATGAGACAATCTCTGAATAGACTGAGAAGATAAGATCTGTAATCATATCCCCTTCCACAAGGCTCATGTAATTGTTCTTCTTGCAGCTGAAATACTTTCTTATCTGAAAGTCATAAAATTTGAGAAAATCATCATCAACTGATGAAGAAAGTCTGGGAAGAAAGAAACTGATGTAGTTTCTCAGCATTCTTTCCCTGATCATCTCTGCGCTTTCAATCATTATGATTTTCTGCATTTTCAGCTCCTTCAGTATGAAAATAATAAAAAATACAGAAAAGTTAACAGGAAAAACAAAAAAATAAATTTTTTTCTGTTCATCTTGTCACTATTCTCTTCTATTACTATATTAACTAATGAAGTTTAAAAGAGGTGATGAAATGAAAATCGTACCACTTGGTGAAAGAGTCCTTCTGAAAGTTGAGAAGCAGGAGGAGAGAACTGCAGCAGGAATTTACATTCCACAGGCAGCTCAGGAGAAGACACAGATTGCAACTGTTGAGGCAGTCGGTTCTTCAAAGGACATTCCGGTAAAGGCCGGCCAGCGTGTTCTTCATGACAAATATGCAGGAACAAGCGTGAAGGACGGCGGGGATGAATACCTGCTCATCAGCTACAAGGACATCCTTGCTGTAATCGAATAAAAAGATCCCGGGCAACCGGGATTTTTTATGAAAAGAGGAAATCCTCAATCCGCCTTTCAAGATTCTCCAGCATTGCATCCTCATCATAATTGTATTCACTGAAGTTTTCATCAATGCCGCTGTATCTTTTAAATCTTCTGTCGAGAATGAGAACCACCCCACGGTCTGTCTCGCTTCTAATCAGCCTACCGATTCCCTGCTTGAGCTTTAAAATCGCATCGTATATCACAATCTTCTTCCAGCCCTGACCACGCTCAAGGCTTTCAAGATAATCAAAACGGGCCTTCTTGACAGGCTCATCCGGATTGGAAAACGGAAGCTTGGTTATAATCAAAAGGCGCAGAGTATCTCCAACAGCATCAATTCCCTCCCAGAAAGATGAGGTTGCAAAAAGAACTGAGTTAACATCCTTCTTGAATTTTCTTAAAATTGCATTTCTATCCGTTTTTTTCTCCTGTAGAAAAGATTTTATATTGTTTTCTTCAAGATAAGGCTGAACACTCTTATATACGTTTTCCATGCTTTCTTTGCTTGTAAAAAGAACCAGTGCACCCCCTGATGATGAAAGAATGGCCTTTGTCACGTACTCAGAAAGATATCTGTTATATTCAGCTGCCTCTTTGTAATTAAAACAGATTCCGTCTGAGGGACAGATCAGGCGCAGATTCCTCTTATAGTCAAAAGGACTTTTTGCAATGAAGTCGATTGTCTTCTCTCCGATTCCCAGTTTTTCTTTAAGCTCAGAAAAGCTGTTTTTATATGAAAGAGTTGCAGAGATGAATACTGTGCTCCCGATTTTTGAGAACAGCATGGAACTAAGCAGATCTGAAACGCTGAGAGGAGAAACTGAAAGGAATACAGAATCCTTTGTCTTTTCAGTATAGAGTATGAGAGAGTCATCTTTTTTTCCGCTGAAGAAGACTGAAAGGGTATCAGAAGAGAGCTTAATGGACAAACATGCCCTCAAGACCACATCTGCATAGCATGATGCATCGTTAAGATCCAGCTTGTCAGGATCATATAAGATAGATGCATCTGCATAAATGTCATTTGCCAGCTTTATTATCTCTTCTGCTTCTTTTTTAATATTGTCTTCTTTTATTGTCTCTTCATTGAAAACAGCCTGTCCTTTTGCAGTAACATTCTGAAGAGTTCTATCAAAGGAAGCACAGCTTTTTTCCAGATTCTCAAGATTCTTTACAAGCTTTTCAGTTGCGCCTTTTTCCTTCTCATACTTTTGAAGAAACATAAGTATGTTCTTTTTCCCCATGTCTTCATTCTTATAATAAAGATTCAGTATTGTTCTCTTTATAGCGGCATATGAATAAGAGGAAGAGAATGCAGTGGTTGCCTCGTCCTCAATATGATGGGCCTCATCGAGAACAAGATAGTCATAATGCGGAAGAATCGAGTCAGAGGAGAAATCTGCATTTGTCTCGCTTCTGTGTTTTGCATCAATCAAAACCATCTTATGGCTTGTCACAACAATATCTGAGCGCATTGCCTCCTCGCGGGCCTTCTTATAAAAGCATTCAGTGTAATACGGACAGGAGCGCATTGTGCATGTATCATCAGCTGTATACAAAAAAAGATCTTTCTTTATTTTCAAATCGCCTGCAAAGTCATCAACAACTCCGTTCTCTGTTTCCTCAAGCCATGAATATATGCTGTCAATATGGCTATCATTCTTGAAAAGGCTATTCTCTGCATCCTTGAATTTTCGTGCACAGAGATAATTGGAGCGGCCAAGGAGGAGCGAATATCTTAAATCTACACCCAGCGCATCAATAAGGTATGGAAGATCTGAATAGAATATCTGCTTTTCAAGAACGATTGTGCTCGATGATATCACAGCCTTCTTTTTCCTGTCCTCAGCTAAAGCAAGGATTACAGGAACAAGATATGCATATGTCTTGCCTATTCCTGTACCGGCTTCAATGAAAGCCATTGACGAGGTAGACAATGCCTCCTCTATTTTCTCGCTGGCTGTTATCTGGTCATCTCTTACCTTGTAGTCCTCGAGACAAGATGAAAGTATCCCGTTTTTTGAAAAGACATCAAAAAGATCAGGCATTGTCTTTTTCAAACTCCTCGAGTTTTCTGTAAAGGGTCTTCCTGCCTATTTTGAGCTCATCAGCTGCTTTAGACTTATTGCCTTCAAAATAGTCTATTGTGGAATATATAACTTTGCGCTCCACTTCCTCCATTGTAACTGGAAGCGTTATTACAAGCTCTTCTTTCTTTCCCTCATCAAGAATTGAGGAAGGTAGATCATCTGTGTCTATCATATTGCCCTTTGCAAGAACAACAGCAGATTCTATTGTATTCTTCAGCTCCCTGACATTTCCGGGCCATGAATAGGAGAATAAGGCCTTTCTCGCGGCTTTTGTGAAGCCCTCTATCTTCTTTCCGTCCTCTTCATTGAATTCCTTTAAAAAAGAAAGAGCAAGCATGTCTATATCCTCTTTCCTCTCCCTCAATGGAGGAACAGAGATATGAACTACATTAAGGCGGTAATAAAGATCCTCACGGAAATTTCCCTTTTTGACTTCCTCTTCAAGATTCCTGTTTGTCGCGCATATCACACGCACATCAACCTTTATTGTCTTTTCCCCGCCAACTCTCTCAAATTCTTTTTCCTGGAGCACACGAAGAAGCTTTATCTGCGTCTGCGCGTTTATCTCGCCAATCTCATCTAAAAAGATAGTTCCTCCATCAGCAAGCTCAAAGCGGCCCTTCTTCTCTTTTGCAGCCCCTGTGAAAGCTCCCTTCTCGTGCCCGAAAAGCTCCGACTCGAGAAGACTTTCAGAAAGAGCTGCACAGTGCACCTTTACAAAAGGCTTTCCGACTCTGGATGAAAGAGAATATATTGCATCGCTGACAAGCTCTTTTCCAGTTCCGCTTTCTCCTGTGATCAGCACGCTTGCCTTCGTCGGGGCAACCTGGTTTATGATATCCATGAGCTGGCTGACTTTGTTGCTCTTACCAATTATTGAAGAATACTGCTGCCTCTTTTTGAGCTTGTCTATCTCTTCAGTAAGCTTCCTGTTCTGCTCTTTAAGCTCACTGTTCAGAATTGTCTTTTTCACAACAAGAAGAAGCTTGTCAAGGTCAACAGGTTTTGTGAAGAAATCAACAGCACCGTCCCTCATCGTCTCAACTGCTGTCTCAATTGTGCCGTGGCCTGTAAGGACAATCACAGGAAGACGCGGATAGCTTGATGATATCTTCTTCAAAAGCTCATAGCCATCCATCTTTGGCATCTTGAGATCCGTTATCACAAGATCGACATCATTCTTGCTTATCTTTTCCCATGCATCAAGCCCGTCTGAGGCGCAAAGCACATTCCAGCCTTCCTCAGTAAATGCGATTTCAAGACCTGAAAGGATATTGACTTCATCATCTGCAATAAGTATCGTTGCCATCAGTTCTCCTTTTTGGAAAGGGCCTTTCGTTCACTTGCAGGAACAGGAAAGCGCAAAGTGAATGTAGTGCCGCATCCTTCTTTTGATGAAAGGCTTATATCCCCCTCATGGGAATTCATTATCTTGAGCACAGCAGTAAGGCCAAGTCCGGTTCCTATCTTTGCCTTTGTAGTAAAATAAGGCTCAAAGATTCTCTGCTGAGTCTCCTCGCTCATACCGCTTCCCGTATCGCGTACAGAAAGAAGCACAAAGTCCCCGTCCAGCCTTGTTTTTATCTCAAGGACCTTTTCACTGCTTTCCTCCATTGCATAGAAGCTGTTGTTGATCAGATTCAGCACAGCACTTCTTATCAGCTTCCTGTCAAGCATAAGGGATGGAATGAAGCGGTCCTGATGAAAGACAATATTTATATTCTTCTCATCCGCCTCCGGCTTTATGAATGTGATTATATCAGAAATTATCTGATTAAGATCATCAAGCATCAAAGAAAGGTCCAGGGGCTTGACAGCAAAAAGGAAATCCACAGCTATGCCATTAAGGCGCTCAGTCTCCTCTTCTATCACATCGATAAATGATGATGCTTTCTTCTTAAGTTCTTCATCCTCAGTTTTTGCCAGGCTCTTCCTGAGCAGACTCGTGTAGATTTTCATTGCAGCAAGAGGATTCTTAATCTCATGTGCTACCCCTGCCGCCATTGTTGTCATGCTTGCAAGGCTTTCAATATTCCTCATTCTGGCTTCAGCTTTAAGCTGGCTTGTCATGTCCCGGATTATTATGTCCAGATAGACTTTATCCTTGAATGAGAATTCCCTCTTCATGAATCTTATGATTCTCACGCTCCCTTCTCCAAACGAAAAATCCCTTGAGTCAGAGACATCTCCGTCGATGAGGGAAATAAGGTATTTCTTCACATCCCTGTCGAGCATTAAAGAATCATCTTCAATCTTCACCTTCCCGTCAATTTTCTTAAGCATGATGAGCTTTGTTACAGCACGATTTATAAAAATGATTGATTTATTGGATTTCTGAATCAGGATATGCCCGTCATCTTGAGCATCAAGCATCGAAATGAGAATATCATAGTCATCTATGGCATTTTCAATTATCCCCTTGATACGGTCATAGGAGACAGCCTTGTCGTCTGATATTATTTTCTTCAGCAGCTTTACAGACATCTTATTTTCCTGAGTGCTCCTTCAAGCGAGGCCTTCCTGCTCTGAGAGTATACAGAGCTATTCTGGTCTGAGACTGTCAGGATATTAAGGACAGTCTTTGCTTTCAAAGCAGTAATCCTTTTATGAGAATAATCATTTTCAAGCTTCTTGACTATAAGAGAGTAAAAAAGCGAAAAGCCTATGACCTTCTCAAGCAGAGTGAAAATTTCGTTTATCCTTCTGTTGTCAATTCTGATCCTGCTGTCAAAAAGAGAATAGAAATAAGCTGAATACTCCTCAATTTTCCTTCTCTCCTCTTCATCAACGCTCTTTGAATAAAAGAAATCAGAAAGACTTGAATATCTTTCGCTTTCCAAGAACTCAGATAAGAGGAAAGACCCGAGATCCTCTTTTCTAATCTGCGGAAAATCTATCTTTCTCACACGCGATAAAATCGTGCTCATTATCCTTGAGCTGTTACTGCTTATGAGGATAAAATACACTCCGCGGGGAGGCTCTTCAAGAATCTTCAGCATTGCGTTCTTGCTCTGCTCGCTTGCATTCTCGATATTCTCAATGATTATGTATTTGTTTGCTCCTCCGCTTTCTGCATATTCTTTGAATGCCCTGACCTCTTCTGCGCTCAGGATGCTTTTCTTCTTCATGCATTTCATGAATTCATCCCTGCGAGTGAGGGTGTATATATCAGAAGCAAGTGCTGTGATGGTCTTTTTGTCATCACTGCTTGTTTCAATAAATGAGTAAAGCATCTGGTCTATATCAGCAGCATCTGAAAAAAGCTTCTCTTTCTTTTTATCTCCGCTTTTAAGAAATGCCCTGTGATATTGCAGAAGAATGCTCATCACTCTTTTTACAAAATAATCCTTGGTCCTTGTGCATGTTCTCTCAAGAAGAAGATTGTATGAAGCATCAAGTTCTAGAGAAAGATCCCGCTCAGGGATGAATGCCACATCGCTTGATCTCCAGTAGCGCTCAGTTTCTTCATTTTTCTCAAGCCTGGAAATAAGGGAAAATGCAGCAGAGAGCCTTCCAGAATACCGCTCTCCGGAAAAGAGAAGACTCTGCGGAAGACTTTCAGCATTATCAAGAAGGCTTTTGACTAATGAGGTATTTATCATAGACCGGAATTAATTATCTCCACCGTTTCCCTGAAAACAGGATTGATTATGTTCTTTATTATGAACGAGCCGTTCATGTATTGAGCAACACTGCTGGCAGCACTGACAGTGCAAATTACTGTGTATATCATACCTAGAACCATGATTGACAAAAGAAGTGAAAATATTCCTCCAAGCACCTTGTCTATTGCCCCCAGCCCTATGCTCTCAAGAGCTGAGGAGAAGAACACGAATATGAGACGCACAATGAAATATGTGACACAGACCAAGGATACAACTGAAATTGCAGAAGCTATCATCGGAGAAAGAACACTGTATTTCAGAATTATTTCCGTTAGAGCCTTATTGAACAGAACCGCGGCAAGAAGACCAAGTGCAATTCCTGGAAGCCAGGAAACACTCTTGAGTATTCCCCTCACCAGGCCTCCAATCAGGGAGAGAAGCAGTATAATAAGAAGTGCAATGTCAAGATAATTGAATGTCATACTTCTATGATAAAAAAATTTGACGAATATTCCTACCTTTTTTCATTTCTTTTTATTATTATCAAGGTATGGCGAATTTTATCACAGCACTCTTCGGAGGAAGCAAGCACGAAAGGGATATGAAGAAACTGTATCCCATAATCAAGGAAATAAACAGCTATGAAAGCTGGGCTGAAGGATTAAGCGAATCTGATATGAAGGCCCAGACAGCTAGATGGAAAAAAGAAATCCAGGACGGGTCATCATCGCTTGACCAGATCCTTGCAAAAGCATATGCGATGACAAGAGAGGCGGCAAGACGCACCCTCAATCAGAGACATTATGATGTACAGATGATGGGAGCTGTCGTTCTCCATCAGGGTAAGATAATGGAACTGAAGACAGGAGAAGGAAAAACCCTTGCCTGTACTCCTGCTGCATATCTGAATGCTTTAAGCGGCAAAGGTGTCAATATCGTCACTGTCAATGAATATCTTGCAGAAAGAGACAAGAACTGGATGGAACCGGTCTACTCATATCTCGGCCTGACTGTCGGATGCATCAAAAGCGGCATGGATAATGAGGAAAAGAAAAAGAACTATGAATCTGACATAACATACGGAACAAATAATGAATTTGGCTTTGACTACCTCAGGGACAACATGAAAGGACGTCTTGAGGACAAGGTTCAGAAGAACCACGCATTCTGCATCGTTGACGAGATAGACAGCATCCTTATCGATGAGGCGAGAACTCCTTTAATCATATCAGGTCCCGGCGATGATGATACAGAAAAAGTCAGGAAAGCAGACAGCATCACTCCTTTTTTGAAGGAATGCGAGAAGAATCCTGAGACCGGGGACTATTATGAACTAACCCAGATGGAGAAGCTTGACAGGACGATTGCGATGAACTTCGATGAAAGAGGAGATTACCGCAAGGACGAGAAAAGCAAGAAGATTACATTCACTAAGCAGGGAATGACACATATGGAAGAGCTCCTTAAAAAAGCCGGGGCACTTCTTCCTTCCCAGGATGAAAAAGGAGAGACTGTATACTCTCTTTATGATGGTGAGAATTTCGAGATGGTCCATTACGTCACCCAGGCTCTTACTGCACATGTCATGTACCAGAAAGATGTGGACTACATTGTAAAGGACGGAGAGGTGCAGATTGTTGATGAGTTCACAGGACGTGTGCTTCCGGGAAGAAGATACTCAGACGGCCTTCATCAGGCAATAGAGGCAAAGGAGCATGTGAAGGTCCTTGGACAGAGCAAGACATATGCGACAATAACTTTCCAGAATTTCTTCAGGATGTACGAAAAGCTTTCTGGAATGACAGGAACTGCAGACACTGAGGCAGCAGAGTTCAATGAGATCTATGGTCTTGATGTTGTCGTGATTCCTACAAACAGACCTGTAATCAGAAAGGATTATAAAGACAAGATTTACTATGACGAGCAGGCAAAATTCAATGCGATTGTAAACGATGTCAAAGAGATTCACAAAACAGGACAGCCGATTTTAATAGGTACTGTCTCAATCGAGAAATCTGAAACTCTTTCAAAAATGCTTACAAGAGCTGGAATCCGCCATGAGGTCCTCAACGCGAAGAACCACGCTAGAGAAGCATATATTATCGGAGAAGCCGGGGCAAAGGGAGCTGTTACGATTGCAACAAACATGGCCGGACGAGGAACTGATATAAAACTCGGAGGATCTCCGGAGCATCTTGCATATAAAAAGATTGGAACTGATTGCACCCTAGAAGAGTTCAACCAGGCCATGAAGGATATCGAGGATGAGTATAAAAAGCGCTATGAGGAAGTAAAAGCGCTTGGAGGATTGTATATAATCGGCTCAGAGCGCCATGAATCAAGAAGAATCGACAACCAGCTCCGCGGAAGGTCCGGCAGACAGGGAGACCCGGGAAGCAGCCGGTTCTATGTCTCACTTTCTGACCCCCTGATGCGTCTCTTTGCCCGTGATGGACTGAGAGAGATGATTGGACGGCTTGGACTGAAGGACGGGGAGGCAATCGAGCACAGGATGCTTGACAGCGCCATTGAAAAAGCTCAGGAGAAAGTTGAAGCAAGAAACTTTGATATAAGAAAGCATCTTCTTGAATACGACAACGTGCTCAATGAGCAGAGAAACTATATCTATGCCGAGAGGGATAAGATTCTCAGTGACGAAAATCTTTCAGAAAGGATACTGTCAAACATAAAGGACATTATCGCCTACTACAGCGACGAGAGCGGAAAGGACAGGGAAAAATTCGTCTCATCTGTCACCTCTTTCTTCAATATCCAGGATGTGCTTAAAGAAGAAGAGCTTTATCCATATCTTGAAAAGAATATCAAGGAAAAGGAAGCAAAGGCAGGAAAGGAGCAGTTCAATGCATTCATCCGCTATGTTTATCTGAGAAATATCGATAAACGCTGGATTGACCATCTTGACAACCTTGAGGAGCTTAAGGAAAGTGCAGGGCTCATGAGCTATGCACAGAAGAATCCTCTTGTTGAATACAAGAATACTGCAAGCGATGCCTTTGATGAGATGATAACCCTTATTTCAGACAGTGTTGTAAAGACTGTCGTATCTGTGAAGATCTTGAGTGAAAGAGAAAGAAGGGAAAGAACACTCAATGCCCAGCATAAGAGTTTCCGCACAGCTGACACACAGGCAACAAGAAGAGCCGAAAGCGAGAATACGACAATAAGAAGAACAAGTCCTAAAATCGGCAGAAATGATCCATGCCCATGCGGAAGCGGAAAGAAATACAAGAACTGCTGCGGAAGAAATGCATGAAAACTTCCCTCTGAGCAAAATCAGAGGGGATTATATATAAAGCTCAGGGTCGAGCGTGAGCGCACCCTGCTTTATAGAAAAAAACAGCACAGGAGACCCATCAACTGAGGAACTTGTACCGATGGTGCCGATTATATCTCCCTTTGAAACAACATCATCTTTTCTGACATTGATTATCTCAAGGTTCTCGTATCTTGTGACATAGCCTGAGCTGTGAGCAATCTCGACATAACGTCCTGAAGAGCTGTCAAATGCAGCCTGAGTCACTACTCCATCCTGACTTGCAAGAACAGCACTTCCTGCCTCTGCTGTTATTCCGAGAGAAGATATTGTCTTTCCGTTGACACTCTCACGGTATGAATATTTTATCTGGCCGCTCTCAATAGGTCTTGAGAATGTGAATGAAGAATCAATTGAGAGAGGAACAAATACATCATCCCCCTTTTCTAGAGCATCATCTATCTGGTTTATCTCTATAAATCTATCCAGGCTCACAGAACTTGAAAAGCGTGAATAAACTTCCTCCGCACTCTCATCTGCTGATAAAGTGTATCTTACTCCATCAAGCTCTGGAATCAGGATAATCTGGCCAGCATTAAGATCGCTGTTGCTCTTAATCGCGTTAAGGCTGGCAATTGTCTCTGCAGAAAGAGAAAACTCATCTGAAATTGAGATAACACTGTCACCATCCCTGACTGTATACTCACGGAAGAATCCTGATTCCTGTTTTTCTTCAGATGACTCTAAAGCACCCTGAGATATGACCGATTGTTCTTCTTTTTTGCTTTCTAGATTTTCAGAGGGGCCGAACAATATGACGAGGATTACGGCAATAAGAACAAGAAGCGTAAGAAAGACGGATACAAAAAGGGTCTTTCTTCCCTTTTTCTCATCCCGTGCTCTGCTATAGTTCATGTCATCATAGTCATCTCTAGGCATAAGTTGAAAATCCCGTTTTTTAATTATAATATAGTCTTTGATGAAAAAAAAGAAAATAAAGCAAAGCGGATTCTATATATTGCTCATCTCTTTTCTTCTGTTTGTTCTGATTATCCTGAGACTGATATACCTCTTCTACTCTTCAGGAATGCTCAATACTAATTACAAGGACATTGATATAGCAACAGCATATTACAGGGGTACAATCTATGACAGGAACAATCAGATTCTAGCTCTGGATACATCAAGCTATGAAATGACAATAGATAAAAGAAGAATAACCGGAATAAGCAGCTTTTCTTCTCTCATCTCCCCTTTTCTGAATATGGATGCACTGGAAGTTGAGAACATGATCAGAAAAGCTGAAAGCGATGAGATAGTCATAAGCACATCGATTACTGAAAACAATATTGATCAAGCAAAGAGAATGATTGAAGAAAACAGGCTTTCCTCTGTTGTTTCCCTGGAAAAAAGAATAAACAGAAACTATCCTTCAAAGACACATCTGATGGCTGTAATCGGCAGGATTAATGAAAAGAGAAATGGTCTGTACGGTGCTGAGAAAATATTTGATGAAAGGCTCTCTGCGCCTTTAATTCTTTCTGACGAGGCAGTGCACGGAGAGGATATTACACTTTCAGTTGATCTCAATATATCATACCTGACTGACCTGATTGTCGAGAGCTACTCAAGCATCAGCAATAAAGGCTACATAATGCTTGCAGTTCTCTCCTCTTCTGACAATGACATGCTCAGTCTCTCCCTTTCTCCTTCAACAAGCACAAGCTATGATGAGCAGATAATAGAAAATGCAGTCAGCCCTTCATTTGAGCTTGATTATGAGAAAGGCAAGAACAGATGTGAAATTCAGAATAGCACATCCCGTATTCTGAGCCTTGAAAACGGAGATGTCTGCTATCTGTATGACAAGGACTACACTATAATCGCATATTCTCAGGACAGGAGCATCGTAAGCGCTCTTGCATCAGATACACAGGCCATCCTCAGTCAGATTTAATAAACAAGCTGTCTGCTTCTCTTGATATCGAGATTAAGATCCTTTATATGAGAGAGAATAACTGTGCTTGTTGCTTTTTCTATATCCTCAGGAATTCTCTGCCCGTTTGTGACAAAAGACAGCGGAATTTTATATTTGAAGCAGAATGAAATAACGCTTCCGATACTTTCTGTCTCATCTACCTTAGTGGCAATGACGCTCTCGATATTGTAGTTTGAATATCTTTTATACTGGTTTATTATATCCTCTTCCTTGGTGGATGCTGAGACAACAAGAGAAAACTCGATGTTCTCCCTTTCAAGCCTTTTGAGCATTCCGCGGAGCTTGAGATTCAGATTCTTGTCATTCGGACTTATGCCCATCGTATCGATTAAAATCAGCTCATGATAATGAAACTCTTCAATTGCTGCTAAAAACTCATCCTCTTCCTTGACTATCCTGACAGGAATTGAAAACAGATCGGAAAAAGCCTTTGCCTGCTCGTAAGCTCCTGCTTTATAAGAGTCAAGTGTAATGATTGCAACCTTCTTGCCCTGTTTCTTGTAAATGGAGGCAATCTTGAAAGTTGTTGTGCTCTTTCCATTGCCTGTAGGACCGATAAGAGCAAGGAAATGTTTTGGATGAAGAATACGCTCTGTGTCGATACTGACACTCTTTATTATGTTATCTGCAAAGGAAAGCATTATATCCTGCTCTGAGAGGTTTTCAAGAAGAGCGCTCCTCAAAGGTTCTGTGATATAATTGCTGTCCATTATCTGCTTCACGCTTTCAAATGAATGGGAAAAAGCACCGCGGTGGATTTCAGTATCAAGACGTTCAGTCCTGCTTAGTTTTTCCGGATCTGGGGTCTGAGCTTCCTTTTCAAACTCCTTAAGGCTCTCCTCATCGCTCTTTCCGTCATCCTTCTTTCCGCTCTTCTCAGAAAGATAGAAGGTTATCTCGCATTTATCCTTCTTCTTGGTAAAAATGCCACCTCCTGTCGTAAAATCACGACGGGAGATGATTCTTACTGATTCACCATACTGTTCTTTAGCTTTTTTAAGCGCATCCTCGAATGTCGAGGAAGTAATGGAATAGTACTGCATGATTATAGTATATACCTTGTGAGATCCTGGTTCTCGATAATGTTTCCAAGCTTCTCATCAACATACTCGCTGGTAATCTCCACCTTCTCTCCCTTATGCTTGTCCGCATCAAAAGAGAGATCCTCAAGAAGCTTTTCCATGACAGTGTGAAGCCTTCTTGCTCCGATGTTATCCGTACTGTTGTTGGCCTTTTCTGCAATGATGCTAATTTTTCTGAGTGCATCTTCTGTGAAATCAAGCTCAACATCCTCTGTCTTCATCAGTGCCTTGTACTGCTTTACAATCGCGTTGTCAGGCTCAGTGAGGATACGGAAGAAATCATCGCTTGTAAGATCTTTAAGCTCGACTCTAAGAGGGAATCTTCCCTGCAGCTCTGGAATAAGGTCACTTGGCTTGCTCATGCTGAATGCGCCGGCTGCAATGAAAAGGATGTTTGTCGTATCGATTACTCCCCATTTTGTAGCAACCTTGGTACCCTCCACTATCGGAAGGATATCGCGCTGAACACCCTCACGTGATACGTCCTGAGAATTTGTGTTTCCCTTGGCACAGATCTTATCAATCTCATCAATAAAGATGATACCCATGTCCTGTGCTCTCATTCGTGCCTCCTCGACAACCTTGTCATTATCGACAATCTTGTCAAGTTCCTCCTGTTTTAGTATCTCGCGTGCACGGCGGACTGTTATCTTCTTGTTCTTTGGTTTGCTGTTGGCAAACATGTTGTTGAAATCACCGAGAAGCGATTCAAGTTCCTCCTGCTGGTTTGCAGGAGTGAGGACACTTACTCCTGAAAGCTTGAATGTCGGCTTGCTCTGGTATTCGACAAAGCGGTCCTCAAAGAAGCCCTTTGCAAGAAGCTCTTTTAGCTGTGCTCTTGTTGCATCTGTTTCAAGGCTTGCATTCTCTTCTTTCTCAAGAGTTGGAAGGAGCAAATCAAGGATTCTCTCATTGACGCGTTCTTCAACTTCCTTCTCCCGCTTTGCAAACTGCTCTTCACGGACAAGGTTAAGACTTGCGGCCATAAGATCCTTCACCATTGACTCAACATCACGGCCTACATATCCGACTTCCGTGTACTTTGTCGCCTCAACCTTTATAAAAGGGGCGTTTGCAAGCTTTGCAATTCTTCTTGCAATCTCTGTCTTTCCCACTCCTGTCGGTCCGATCATTATGATGTTTTTGGGAGTAACCTCATCCCTCATCTCTGCCACCAGACTCTTTCTTCTGACTCGGTTCCTGATTGCAACAGCAATAAGACGCTTTGCATCTGATTGAGAGATGATGTATTTATCAAGAGCCTCGACTATCTCGCGCGGCATCATTTCATCTAATTTCTTATCCATTGTTGATTACCTCAGTAATGATATTGTGATTTGTATATATGCATATATCAGCTGCTATCTGAACGCTCTTTTTGGCAATCTCCTCTGCGTTGAGGTCCGCTTTTGAATCCAGATATGCACGCGCAGCAGATAGCGCATAGTTACCTCCGCTTCCAATTGCAATCGCATCACCCTCCGGCTCAAGGACATCACCTACCCCAGAAATCAGGAACATCTTCTCTCCATCGCTTGCAATCATCATTGCCTCAAGATTTCTAAGCTGCTTGTCCATTCTCCACTGCTTTGCAAGCTCGACAGCAGACCTTGTAAGATCGCCGTTATACTGCTTTAGCTTGGATTCAAAAAGCTCAAAGAGCGTGAATGCATCGGCAGTGCTTCCTGCAAAGCCTATAATGACCTTGTCATCATATAGTCTTCTGACCTTTCTTGCATTTCCTTTGACAACTGCATCGCCCTGCGTGACCTGCCCGTCTCCGGCAATTGCGACCATCTTGTCCTTGCGGACACATACTATTGTAGTACCTCTCATTTCTTTTCCTTCTTTGCATGGGGATGAGAGCTGTCGTACACTTTCTTCAGACGTGCACGGCTTACGTGAGTATATATCTGAGTCGTGCTAATGCTCTCATGCCCGAGTAATTCCTGTACAAGGCGGATATCTGCACCACTGTCCATCAGCATGGTTGCAAATGTATGCCTCAAAGTATGCGGAGTGAACTCCTTTTTCAAATTGAGACTTTTCCTTGCTTTGTTAAAAATACTATGAGAAGAGCTGAATGGCAACCTTTTACCGCTTTTTCCGATGAAAAGTGCATCTGTATTCTCTCCATTTATTGAATTTATATATTCATTTCTTCTTTCTATATAGCCTTTTATCTCTTCTGCAGCCTTCTTGTTCAAAAACAGAAAGCGCTCTTTGCTTCCCTTTCCTCTGATTAAAATCCTCCTCTGAGAAAAATCTATGTCAGAGACATTTACACTCAGTGCCTCGCTTATTCTTGCTCCTGTTGTATAAAGAAAGAGAAAGAGTATGTGGTCACGAAGAGAAAGGAAATCTGTTACAGGAAGACAAAGAAGAGCAGAAACCTCTTCTTTTGAAAGTACAACAGGAAGTCTAGTCTCATTTCTCTTGAGCGATACATAGTTGAACGGGTTGTCTTCAGCAATGTCTCTTTTTATAAGATAATTATAGAAAGAGCGGAGAGCAGAGAGCTTTCTCAGCACGCTTGCTTCCATGTCCTTTTTCATCAGGTATCTTGTATATTCCCTCGCATCATGCATCTCAAAATCCCCTAAGTCGATATTTCTTTTTCTGATGTAGGAGGAAAATTCATCAAGATCGTTTTTATAGCTGATTATTGTATTGTCGCTTTCCTTCTTCAAAGTCCTTATGTACTCAAGAAAGGATGAAATGAGAGACTCAACCATTAAAAATAGTATACCTTAAAGTCCCTTCCGTTTTCCAGTGCGACAGCATAGCAGGAAGGAAGACAGAGAAAGGATGAAAAGCTTTCAACTACTGGACATCCTTGATAAACAAGACTTCTTGCAGAAGCTCTGACTAGACTTTCCCTCATGACAGCAATGGGCCTTCCCTCATCAAGGGCAGCACTTGCAAGTGTATAGTCAGCATAGTTAAGAAACAGGATAGCAGAAGAAATGGATGATGAGAAAAATGAACACATCCTCTTTCTTTTTCCATTATCATTCTCGGCAAACTGAGGAAATATGTATGCTCCGCCAGATAATAACACATTCCTGTATCTTCCACGGATAGAAAAAAGACTCCTTTTCTCTGGAAGGACAACATAAACAGACAGCCTGCATTTCAGAACAAGCTCAAGCGCATCATAAAAGACTTTCGAAAATCCGGACAGAACCACAGAATATCCGTTTGCTGCTGCCTCAATCAAAGACAGCCTGGCCTTCTTCCTCATGTCATCAGAAAGCGGGCCTGAGAAACAGAAATACACGCTTTTATCCAGATATGATAAATTCCCCTCATATTCTGCCTTTATTCCCTTTATGAAAAAGCTGTTGATCTCCATGAAAACATAGAAAGCCCGCTCTCTGATTCAGTCATCATCTTCAAGAAGATTTTCTGAAAA
Organism: Candidatus Ornithospirochaeta avicola; assembly: GCA_019113245.1. Lineage (GTDB taxonomy): Bacteria > Spirochaetota > Spirochaetia > Sphaerochaetales > Sphaerochaetaceae > Ornithospirochaeta > Ornithospirochaeta avicola. Next base: position 15,630 of record DXHU01000002.1, on the reverse strand, counting down.
CACATCATAGCTTTCCTTCAGTCCTGCTGTATCCAGGTGAGTGTATATCTGTGTTGTCTTTATATCCGAATGCCCAAGCATTTCCTGAACTGAACGTATGTCGGCTCCGTTATTGATCATATGGGAAGCAAAGCTGTGCCTGAGCGTATGCACTGTGGCATCTAAGGAAAGATTCCTTGTACATTCATGAAAGCGTTTATGAACTGCCTGCCTGGTAAGACGCTCACCGCGCCTGCCGATGAAAAGAGCCTCTTCTCTTCTTGCAGAAAGAAGATGGGGCCTGATGTTGTCTATATAGAAGGAAACAGCATCCCTTGCTCTTTCTCCGATGAAGACTATTCTCTCCTTGTTTCTCTTTCCGATTACCCTTATCGAGCTTTCTTTCCTGTCAAATGAAGAAAGATCCAGACTTACAAGCTCGCTTATTCTCATTCCAGATGAATATATAAGCTCAAACATCGCATAATCACGAATCATCAGATCATCTGACTCATCACGAAAATAAAGAAGGATTTCATTTACCTCTTCCTCACTCAATGTACGGGGAAGCGAGACTTCGCTTCTTGGGTGGTCCATCAGGACAACAGGATTGTCAGATCTGATTTTCTCCTTTACAAGAAACTTGAAGAGAAGACGGAGGGCTGAAAGTATTTTTGAAACAGTGCGCTCATCGAGGCTGTAGTTCTTTCTCCTAAGTACGATAAAATCCTCGATATCGGAAAAAGATGCATCCTCAACCTTTATTTTCCTGCTGTCAAGGTATGAGAAAAAAAGGGATGCCTCATGAACATAGGCATCCTTTGTCTTTGATGAAAGACGTTCTTCAAATGTGATGTAGTCCGAAAAGAGGGTTAGCAGAAGATTATCGCTCATCGTCCTCACGGGAATATCTGAGCACTGCAGGAATCGAATAGTCATTTCCGCCACCGCTTCTCTTTCCAAGCTGCTGCTGCAGATCCTGCCATCTGTTTACAGTAATGCTTGCAGGATCAGAGTTCTGGCCCTGAGAAGAAGAAAATGTATCGTTTCTCTGCTCTTCTTTCTTTTCTTCCTTCTTTTCATCCTGGAAAGATGCAAAGCGCTCTTCTCTGCTGAGAAGATTCTTCTTGAACACATCAGCCTCAGAATCGCCTGTAGAAACATCAGGCTTCTTTTCAAAGCCGGTTGCAACAACTGTGACCTTTATTCTGTCTCCAAGAGAAGGATTATAACTCTGCCCGGCAATTACTAGAACATCTTCTGCACAGCTCTGGGTGATGATTTCAACAACATCCTGGTATTCCTGGATAGTAAGGCTGTCTCCTCCTGCAAGATTGACAAGAACACTCTTTGCTCCATCAATGGAAGCATTCTCAAGAAGAGGATTGCTTATTGCAAGCTTTGCAGCCTCAACCGCTCTGTTAGCCCCTTCTCCAAATCCGAGGCCAATTAAAGCATCTCCTTTCCCTTTCATGACTGTCTTTACATCTGCAAAGTCGATGTTGATTTCTCCTGGCTCGGTAATAAGATCGCTTATTCCCTGTACTGACTGCAGAAGTGCGCTGTCTGCGATTATGAAAGCCTGCTTTATGGGAGTATTGTTGTCAACAATATTCAAGAGATGCTGATTAGGAATAAGGATGAGAGTGTCAACCTGTTTCTTAAGCTTCTCTATTCCTGCCTGAGCAAGCATGAGCTTTTTCTTACCTTCAAAGGCAAAGGGAGTTGTGACTACAGCGACAGTGAGAGCTCCGATTGACTTTGCAATTTCTGCAACAACAGAAACAGCTCCTGTTCCAGTTCCACCGCCCATTCCTGCAGTGATGAATACCATGTCAGCATTATCCAGAGCCTCTCTGATCTCCTCTTTTGACTCTATTGCGGCCTTTTCTCCGATTTCAGGCTGTCCACCGGCTCCAAGCCCTCCGGTAAGCTCCTTTCCTATTGCAATCCTTGTCTGGGCATTCGAGCGCTGAAGAGCCTGCACATCTGTATTGAGAGCAATGAAAGAGACCTTCTTGAGTCCTGCGGCAATCATGCGGTTTACAGCATTTCCTCCGCCTCCGCCTACTCCGACAACCTTGATTATTGTAGGAGCGGCCTGCTCCCCAGTTGTAGTATCCTCAATGTCGAATATATCAAAATTCATAGCTTTCTCCCTTTAAAACAGTTTTGAAAAGAATCCTTTCATCTTTCTTGACAGTCTCTCTTTTTCTGCCCTGGTGGATATATGAGAGCTTATTTCCCTGTATTTCTTAGCCTCCATCTTCACCAGACCGAGAACTGTTGTGTATGCAGGATCGATGTACTGCCTATCAAGACCACCGATAGCAACAGGAAAACCTACCTTTGCCGGCAGGTGGAAAATCTCGGCAGCAAGCTCTGATGCTCCTGAAAGCATCGCTCCGCCTCCGACTAAGATTATTCCTGATCCAAATGAGCCCTGAATGTTCTCCTTATCCAGCTTACCTTGCAGAAGAGAGAAAATCTCAGCCATTCTAGGCTCTATTATCTTCCCCAGCTCCTTTCTTGGCATCCTGAGAGAGGGCTTACCGCCCACAGCAGGAGTGATTACCATCTCATCAGATGAAATGCTTGGAGTATGGCATGAGCCATACTGAATCTTTATGGACTCTGCGGCAACACGCGGAAGCTGGAGTATATATGCTATATCTGCAGTCACATTGTCTCCGCCAAATGCAACTCCGCCTGCAAAGACAGGAGAGCCCTGGCTGTAGCAGATCATATTTGTAGTGCCGCTTCCGATGTTTATTATTATCGCGCCAATTTCCTTTTCTTCCTGAGAAAGGGCAACCTCGCTGTCTGCAAGCGTGTTCAATATCATTCTCTGGACCTGCAGGCCTGCTTTCTGAACGCATTTTCTCTCATTCTGGATTATGCTTGATGATCCTGTTACAAGCAGAACCCTTGTATCCAGACGGTGGCCAAGCATATCGATGGGATCCTTTATTCCATAACGGCTGTCAACCTGAAAATCCTGGACAAGGGTATGGATTATCTCTGTATCCTGCGGAAGATCATGGGCACGTGCTATCTCAATCGATTTCCTTATGTCCTCGCTTGTGATTTCCTGGTTCTTGTTCGTTATTCCTACAGCTCCGTTGCTCTTGATTCCGCATATATGCTCACCGCCGACAGAGAGGATTACGGACTGGACCTCATTACCGCTCTGAAGCTCAGCATCGTTTATAACGCTGTTGATAGCCTTCAATGTCTGTTCAATATTGACAATGGCACCATTTTTCACTCCTTCGCTCTGTCGCTCTGCAACAGCTTCTATCATCAGCTGCCCGTCGCGGGAAACGCTGCCGATTACGGCTCTAATTGAGGATGTGCCTATATCCAGTCCTAATAATGTTTTATCTGCAGCCACAATCTAACCTGCCCTTGTCAATCTCTTGTCCCTGAGAATATATATCTCATCCTCTGCTATATTCAAGCCAAGAGATTGAATATAGTCAAGCGATGAGGATAAATCGCCTTTATCAAGCGGTAAATATGCATAGAGGACATAACCATAGTCTTCCATGTTTATAACCAGGGTTTCATAACCTGATATGAACGATAATTCAATAGAGGTTATCAAATCATGATTATATACTGTTTCCAGCAATAAATCCAACAGATAAGATGCTTCCTCGTCTGCGACGAAAGAAGAAAGAAGAGTAAAAACAGAAGAAGGGACAGAGACAGATACATAATATCTCTTTAATCTTCCATAATCCCCTTTTTCAAGCATAAAAACATCTTCTCCGTCAAAAAAGGCAAGGCTCTTATCATCCATAATAAGAATTCCCTTTTTATAGGAAGGCAATATGCTAAGTACATCACCAGAGCGAGAAAAGTCAACCTTGCTGACATAAGGAAGGCTCTCAAGCTTTCTCTCCGTTTTCCAGAAGCTTCTGTTTCTTTCTGCTTCCAGAACAAGACGCTCCTCACTGAGTGTGTAAATCATGCTGGATGAATCCACGCTGTCAATGTAAAAAAACCTGTATAAAGATACTGACACAAGCACTATCAGAGCACATAAAGCGCAAAGGGCCAGTACAATCCTGCTTCTCAAAGCCTTCCCCTTCCCGAAAGGTGAATGAATTTATACAGGAAAGCACACTCTATTATGAGTATGAATTCCTCAATCCCGTCTGTTGATAAAAACGGGAAAGAAAGCCCATCCAGGGGGATAACATTTGCACATATCAGGGCAGAAAGAGCTGCCTTGAGGAAAATGAGGAAAGAAAATGAGTAGATTATTACGGAAGCAAACTCATCTGAAATCATATCAGCACGGCGCGAGCTTCTGATTCCAAGATAAAGGAAAAGAAGGAGGATAATGAAAAATATGCTGACTCCTACAAGCCCCATCTCCTCTACAAATGATGAGAAGATATAGTCCGTATGAACATTCTCGATTATTCCAAGCTTGTAATATCCCTTGCCGATACCCTTTCCGAAAATGCCGCCTTCTGTTATTGCAGAGATGCAGTTGCTTGCCCTTTCTGTAATCTCATTGAGCGAGCTGTACGGCATAAGGCGGAAAAACATATTGTCAAGGCTTGGAAGAATGAAAATAAAGAAAACAAAGAATGACAGAGAAAAGAGAGCAAATGCCACTGTATATCTTTTCTCTATTCCGGATTTGAATATTGAAGCAATGCTAATCAGGACAAACAGCAGTGCATATGAGGACTGCCCAAGATATATTAAAGAAAACTCAAGAGCAATGCTCAGAATAAAATATAAGAGGTAAATCCATCCCCTTCTGTCTCTGTTCTTTATTTTAGGAAATACCGATGCTACAAAAAGCACAGATGAGAATATAATCACATCCCCACTTCTTACATCGGAAAAGAACACTATATTCTTTCCAGTAAACGATACAAAGAAATTGAAAAAAAGAAAAATGAATGCAAGAAGACTTGTGAAAATATATATTTTCTCACATCTCTTTTCCGGAACAAAGAAAAGAAAGATTCCTGCAAGAAGTGCAAATGCCTCGAAAAGAATAACTTCGACAAAGTAATAGTAATGGCTGAGACCGCTCTTAAGCGCTGTGTCATAGCTTGCGCTGTAGGCATTAATCAGGCCAATCATCATAAGAAGGATTACAAGGCAGAGGAATGTAAAAGGAGAAAGGGAACCGCTTAATTCCTTTTCATTATAATCCCGCAATGTGAAATCGTCATAATCCTTTTCTGCTCTCATACGCCCTCAGTCAAAAAATGCCCAATTTCTTGGGCATAATTATATTAGAAAAAGAAAGATTGTCATAGTGATGATAACAATAAAGTATCATAGTCAATATCGCTTTCAAGGAGGTAGGCTAGACTTTCGTTGGAAAGTGTGGCGATATTGGCTTTTATGACTCTTTCTTCCTCCTCAAGAGCCAGCATTTTCTTTCTCTGGCTCTCGATTTCCATATCAAGGCTGCGGTTTCTTCCAATCTGCCAGAGCGGCAGGAAAAGCATCAAGAAAATAAAGACAAAGGCAAGAATGACCAGAGCCTTCTGATTCAGTGTTAAATTAATCTGTTTTTCCTTTACTAGCATTTTTCTATAACCCTCAGTTTGCTGCTTCTGCTTGCAGCATTCTCATCATCTTCTTCCTTTGTCGGGACAACAGGCTTCTTGGTTAGTATCCTTATGTCTCCAACTTCCTTTTCCCTGTTCTTGAAGAACCATTTCACTATCCTGTCTTCAAGACTGTGGAAAGTTATCACTGCAATCCTTCCTCCGCTTTTGAGAACCCTGATGCCCTCTTCAAGTGAAGGAGAAATCCTGTCCAGCTCCTTGTTTGTCTCTATCCTAAGTGCCTGGAAGGTACGCGTTGCAGGATTTATCTTGCCATAACGGTATTCCTTCGGTACCGAGCGTGCAATCAAGGATGCAAGTTCTGCACAGCTCTCTATCTTCCCTCTTTTTCTTTCAAGACAGATAGCGCTGCTTATTCTTCGTGAATACCGCTCTTCTCCATAACGGTAAATCACGTCAGCAAGGTCTTCCTCACTGTAGTAATTCACGATGTCATATGCACTCAGCTTCTGATTCAGATCAAGACGCATATCCAGCTTTTCATCTCGGGAAAAGCTGAAGCCACGCTGGCTTTCTACATAATGGAACATCGAGATTCCCAAATCAAAAAGGATTGCATCAGCAAAACTGCTTTCTGCATTCCTTAAAAACTCATCAAACCATGTGTTTATAGGTCTGAATCTATTTCCATAGCACTCAAAGCGCTTTATGGCTTTTTTCTGTATCTCGCTGTCACGGTCAAGGCCGTAAACAGTAAGAGATGGATATTTTTCCAGGAAGAGCGCACTGTGTCCGCCTTCTCCGGTAGTCGCATCAATCAAGACAGGAGCACTCTGGCTGCTCAAGTCAAGATATTCAAGAACCTCTTTATGAAGAACAGGATAATGTACTATTTCCATCAGTCCTCCCTAAGCTTTTCCGCAAGGTCTGAAAGACTTGTAGTATCCTCTTCTTCTGCCCTATCGAAAATCTCCTTGTTCCAGACTTCAATGGAAAAGCCTGTTCCAACAAGAGCGACATCTGTTTTGTTCAAAATGGAATATTTCTCCCTCAGCGAAAGAGGAATATTCACACGTCCCGATGCATCCAGCTCAATGTATACAGCCGGTGCAATGAGCTTTCTAATGAGGCTGCGCTTTCCTTTATCAAACATTGCCGTGTCAGAGGAAAGCACAGCCTGAGAAAACCGATCTTCGAAGTAGGAAGGAGTCATAAGCATCAGATGGTTCTCATCAAGACCCGGAAGGGCAACAAGCTCCTGGGACATTAGAGCAGAGCGCATTCTTGAAGGAAGAAGTATCCTTCCTTTCTCGTCCACACTCGTGTTGTATATTCCGGTTATCATCTTCATAAGCGCCACTTTATGGGAAATTCACCCACTTCTTACCACAAGAGTACACCATAACGGGAATGTATGCAACATATTTTAAAATTTATTTTCATCAAATTTATAGGAAAGAAATAATATTGCAATGAATTATTATATTAATTTGATATAAATCTGGATTTAAAAGGAATTGATGAAAAAAAAGACCGCATCAGAATGCGGCCATGGAAAATCAGTTCTTTTTGAAGACCCGGTAATCTATTTCCGGGAAAATTAGATTTCTTTTTTCAGCTTTTATCAGCCATTCAGTGTTGACTGAGTTCTTGCACATGGAAGAATAGACGACATTAAACGATCCAAGGTGATTTCTAAGCCTCTTTTCAGCATATGTGACGCTTGTGTTGTCATGCATTATATATGCCCAGTCCGAGCTCATGGCAAGCAGCACCTCGCGTGATGCCTGATTTAAAAATCTCTTTTTCAGCGTTCCCTGATCAGGGAATCTCCTTGTAAGCTCCTCCATTCTCTCAATTGCCTCATGAATATGGCGGTAAATCCATCTGTTTGATCCGTCCAGCCAGACATCAGAATACCCGCCAAGACCCCAGGAACAGTCATTTATGAAAAGACTTTCCTTTCTGATTGTGTTATCAGAGAGAACAGAAGAAGGAAGCGTGAGGTCAGCCTGCTCATCCTCTGAAATACGGCGGAGGAACTCTTCGAGGAAATCAAGACCCTCATACCATCTGTGCCCGAATAGCTCTGCATCATAGCAGAGGTTGAAAACGGGCTCATCAATTCCAAGAGCATTTATCGCAAGAGCCTTTCTCTTTATGTGATAGATATAGTTGTTCACATGAAGTAGGACTTTGTTCTTTACTTTATCAAGATTATACACCCTCTTCTCGTCATTCTTTCCTGTAATCGCATAGTACTTGAAGCCTGTGAAGACCCTGACCTCAGGTTCATGGATATAAGGTGCAATGTATGAGAGAGGAAGGTCATAGCCGATATCGCGATAAAACTCCCTGTAGTCCTCATCTGCAGGATAACCGGATTTGTCAGACCAGATGAGGCTCGTTATCTGCCAGTCGCGGACAAAGCCATTGAGGCCTGATGGCATTGTGACAGGCATGTAGCCCGCGCCGATGCTCTTGTCACGGCTGCTGATAACGCTGTGGCTTGGAAGCTGGCAGTATTTAATGCCATACTGGCTCAATATACTGTCAAGTCCGGGATAATAGCCGCACTCAGGAAGCCAGAAACCATCAGCATCAAAACCGAAGATGCGGCGGAATGTCGAAATACCCAGCTCAATCTGCGCCCTCACTGCTGTCTCATACTCCCTGTAAAGCGGAAGGTATGCGTGAGTTGCGGCTGTTGTCATGAGCTCAATATGCCCATTATCCCTCATTCTTTTGATGAGAGGAATCAGAGAAAGATTGTTCTCTGCGTAAAAAGCCCAGTTCTCCTCCAGGTCCTTCAGATATTTTCTTGCAAGAAGAAGCTTCTCCTCATCCGCAGATAGTCTTTCAACTTCCTTTCTGCCAAGATCGATATGAAGGTCCATGTAGTTTTTGAACCTTTCTTTGAGTTTTTCATCCTCAAGCATTGTAAGAAGGGTCGGAGAAAAACATATTGTCAGGTGGAAACTGACATTATCTTTCTCCAGCCTGTCCAGCTTTCTGAAAAGCGGAATGTATGATTCATTTAAAGACTCATATAGCCAGTCTTCTTCAAGGAATCTCGGATAGTCTATATGTCTTACATAAGGCAGGTGTGCATGCAGAATGAAATTTACATGATATCTGCTCATTTAGCATCCTCCTGTCTATATTTTTCTACAATTTCTTTTAAAACAGGTCCTTCAGCCAGGTCTCCGTCCTTGGAAATATCCATTGAAAGATATAAGCGGAAAAGAGAGTCGTTGTATTTGATTTCATCCTCATGCTCAAGCCAGTAAGAATCAATTAAATCGATGCTGTTGCTCCTGCAGATTTCCTTTTCCTTGCCGTTTTCTATGCACATGAGCTTACATATAGCCTTTCCACCATGTGCAGGCAGTCCCACATTCCATTCATAATCGTCAAGGTTTACAGCAAACTCGAAAACCTCATCATCTGCTTTTTCATGGCTGATAATCAGAGAAAGCTTGTACTCGCTTACCTTGTTTATCTCAAGTCTCTCCATATCTGATGGACTTACAGACCAGTAGACATATCCCCAGAAAGGATTCTTGTACATGAGATGAATTCCCGTGACCGGATAAATCTGAGGCAGATCCTCTACCCCTGGAAGCATGGATAAAGCCTTGTCAATATCACGGTAGTCTGTGATTCCAAAAAGAAATCTTCTGTTTACAGAAGGATCTTCCTGATTATCCTCATCAACTTCGTAGATTTCCTTGAGTTCGTTTATCAAATCCTCCCTCTCCATCTTCTCCGCATTCATTATGCCTTCATCAAGAGCTATGTTGATAAGCTCCTGAGTAGAGAGGGAATCAATTTTAATTAATATCATAACTTCCCTTTGCCAATTTCAGAGTAAACAGATTTATCTCTTTTAGTCAAGCAAGACAAAAATATAGGGAAAGATGCAACAAAGATGAAAAATAGATTTTTTTCTGTTATCATGACTTTATGGACAGAAACAATGACAAACTGGATCTCGTGATTCATGCTCATTTCTATCAGCCGCCGCGTCAGGATCCGGTTAACGGCATAATAGCATTCGAGAAATCTGCCGCTCCGTATTCAAACTGGAATGAGAAGATTTATCACTGCTGCTATGCTTCTAACAGCGAGAGCAGATTTCTCAATCAGTATGGAAGAATCCAGAAGATTATAAACAACTACAACAACATTTCCTTTGACTTCGGCCCCACTCTGCTTTCCTGGCTTGAGGACAATCACAAGAACACATTCAACAAGATTATAGATGCCGATAAAGAAGCACTTGAGCGCCTGGGGCATGGAAATGCAATTGCTCATGCGTTCAACCATACAATACTTCCACTCGACAGCAAACCGGATTCTCGTGTCCAGATTGCATGGGGAATTGAGGCATTCGAGCATTTCTTTGGAAGAAAGCCTGAAGGAATGTGGCTAGCAGAATGCGCAATCAATGAGTCTGTAATAGAAGATCTTGCAGATGAAGGAATAAAATTCGTCATTCTTTCTGCCGCTCAGATTGAAAGGATAATGGCACTGTCAGGAGAGAGTGCAAATCTTCCATTCATATATGACAGGCCGTTTGTCCTTGAAGGCCTTGGAGGAAAGAAGATCACAGCATTTCTTTCATCAGATGAGATGGCTCATCAGATAAGCTTCAATCACATTCTGAGGAATGCTGACGCAGTTTACAGCAAGCTTCTTGAGATAAAAGGACGAGATAACCCAATGTACATCAACACAGCAACTGATGGGGAAATCTACGGTTATCATGAAAGCTTTGCTGACATGGCTCTGGCGGCGCTCAGCGAGAAGATAAAGCAGAGAGATGATTTTGCGCTTACCAACTACGGAGTGCTTTATGAAAAATACAAGCCGTGTTACAAGGCAAAGCTGAAAATCACAGAGAATGAAGGTGATATCTCCTGGTCAAGCATATCAAACAACACAGAACGCTGGAGAAAGGAAAACCAGAGTGAGGATAAAGATGAGATCATCCTTACCTGGAGACACTATTTAAGAGACAGTCTCAACAGGCTCAACAAGCAGATTGATGACATATTCAAGAAAGAAGTTTCAAGAATACTCAACAAGGATGTTGATACAGAATCACTGATGCGTCTTGCAGGAACTGCTTTCATGGGCTTTACAAATATGGATGATTTCCTCCATTCACTGCATCAGCGCTATGATTTTGATAGAAAGAATGACTCTGAGATGGCACAGCTCTTCAACGCAAAGAGAAACATAATGTACAGCTTCACAAGCTGCACGTTCAACTACTCTGACGTCTCTTCAATCGAGTCACGGCACGCCATCAGATTTGCCCTCTATGCGATAAGGCTTTCTCAGAAATTCTATATCGGGGACATAATGCTTCCCTTCCTTTCCGACCTCAGGAGGGCAATAGGCCAGGATGGAAAATCTGCAATGGAGATTGCCCAGGAAGAGCTTATTGGATTAAGCGGGGAAAGTGAGGCAAGCCTAGCCTTTTATCTGAACATTCTTCTTTCAGCAGAAAGCGACAGGATAGACAGATATGGAAAATATCATCTGATGAAAAGCTGGAAGGAAGATGAGGTTTTCTATCTTGATATAAAAGATGAGACAAACCTCAGGCTCTATCACTTCTCAATATATTCCTCCAGCAACATCGAGAGAGGACTCAATCTCTTCATCGGTAAAAAATCAGATGATGAGAACGTTATGAGAAAGCTCCATATTGAGAACAGGGATATACCGCAGCGTCTGGCTGAACAGTGCTTTGCATGGATAGACAACATGATGAATACAAGCTATTACAGCCAGATTGAGACAATGAGCCAGAGCATGTATCACTACAGCCTTCTGTTCCGTGAAGGACTTGAGAAAAGCCCACAGACGATTGAGAACCTGGGTCTTGCGATAAAGATTGTCAAATCTATGCTCAACCCTGAACGTGATGACATTCTTGATGAAAGAACATGTGCAAGAATCAATCTTGTCCTTGCCTTTGTATTCAGAAGTGGAAGGGAATATGAAAGGGACTGTATCAAGAGGCTCTTCAACATCTTCATTGACAGCATTGCAAAGAAAATAGAAGTGAACCTCAGAGCAGACTATGCGCTGAAAATCCTCTCATGCTTGAGGCTTTCCCGCTCTCACAGCTTTGAGCCTGAGCTTTTCAATATACAGAATGCACTTTATCCGTATTACACTGGTGAGAAAAAAGCCGGCATAGACTCTCATCTTCTGGACAGACTGTTGAAGTATTTAAATTTTGAGTAAGCTTTGCGCATGTGCGAGCGAGATGTCATTCACCTTTCCTGAAAGAAGGCGTGCCGTCTCCTCCACTCTCTCAGAATTATCAAGCATGCGGATATGTGAAACTGTTCTTCCATCCTCTGCTTTTTTGCTTACAAGAAAATGAGATGAGGCTTTGACTGCAATCTGCGCAAGATGCGTTATCGCAATAATCTGATGGCTGGATGAAAGGCTTGAAAGCTCTGATGCGACATTGTAGGCTGTCTCTCCGCCAAGTCCTGTATCGATTTCATCAAATATGAGAGTCTCGACATCTCCACGGGAGGAAAAGCTGCTCTTGATTGCAAGCATGATTCTGCTGAGCTCTCCTCCGCTTGCAGAATTCTCAAGCTCTGAAATCTTTTCGCCCTTGTTCACTTTTATCAGAAAAGATACACGGTCAGAACCGAGTGCAGAAAGTTCTTTTTCTTCTAGCTTTATATAGAATTCAGCATTCTTCATATCAAGGCGGACAAGTGCATCCGTTATCTTCTTCTCAAGCCTCTCTTTTTCCTTTATTCTCCTGCTTCGGATCAAAAGTGAGTGTGCTTCACATTCCTTTCTGATTTCATCACATCTTCTTTCAAGTGCATCAATTATCTCATCCTGCTTTTCTGCTTTCTCAATTTTCTCTTCGATTTCTTTCTGCTTTTTTATCGCATCCGATATTGTGGGACCGTATTTCTTCTTTATCCTTGAAAGTATCTGGTTTCTCTCATTGAGCTGGGAAAGAAGATATTCATCAAATGAATATGAGCTGCACTTTTCCCTGACTGTGAGGATCATTTCATCAAGATCTATTGAAAGATTTTCAAGAGTCCGTCTTATTTCCCCTACGCTCTCATCCTTTTTGAGCGCTTTATCAAGAGCTTTGAGTGCAGCAGAAATTTCCTCCGATGATTTCTGAAGTCTTTCCTTTGCACTTTCCATATTCTCAAGTATGACCTCAGAATTCTCAATCACAGAAAGAGTGTTCTTCACCTCTTCATCTTCTCCCTCAGAAAGACATGCACTCTTCAGCTCTTCAAGGCAGAATTCATTATATTCCCTTTCCCTCTCTGCATCAGAAATCTCTTTTTCAGTCCTCTCAAGCTCTGCTCTGCTTGATGTATACAATGAAAAGAGATCGCTCATTTTCCTGATTTCATCATCAAGTCCTGCACTCTGGTCCAGAAGCGCCATCTGGTTTTCCTTTGAAAGTAGGCTCTGGTTTGAGAACTGGCTTGTTATATCAATTAAAAGTGAAGAAAGAGCAGATAAATCTGCAAGTGTGACAAGCGCACCGTTGATGCTGGCTGAAGATCTTCCGTTTTCTCTGATGACTCTTCTGATTATTATCTTTCCATCATCGGAAAATATATCCTTGCTGTCTAAGAATGAAAGGATCTTTTCCTGTTTTGAGGAAAAAACTCCGCTTATTTCTGCATAGGATTCTCCCTTTCTAATTGCCTCTTTGTCAGCCTTTGCTCCAAGAAGCAGAGAAAGCGCGGAAAGGATTATTGTCTTACCGCTTCCAGTTTCTCCTGTGAGTACAGAAAATCCTTCGGGGAAGGAAATATCAAGTTCAGGAATCAGCACATAGTTCTTTATACAGAGCCTTTCAAGCATGGAACTCTCCCGACCAGTGAAGTTTCTCTCTTATGACATCAATGAAATTTCGTTTTGCAGATGTTATCAGAAGGGCTCTGCTTATGGATTTTTCAATAATAATCTCATCATCCTCATCAAGGGCAAATGATTCCTGGCCATCTGCAGAAAGAATCAAATCTGTCCTCTGGTTCTCATTGATTTTCACCTTGCACTTTGTATCGCTTGAGACAACAAGAGGTCTGTTTGAAAGAGTAAACGGACAAATTGGGGTGATTACAAATGCAGCAAGAGATGAAGAGAGTATCGGACCTCCTGCTGCAAGAGAATAGCCGGTGCTTCCGGTTGGAGATGCAATTATAAGTCCGTCAGACTTGAATGATCCGGCAAGAGTGTTGTTAAGAAATAGCTGGAGCTTGACTACTTTGCTGATTCCGCTGGCAGAGATGGTCACTTCGTTAAGGGCATAGAACTGGCGAACCTTTTCAGAATTCCTCATCACGCTGACTTTAAGCATGAGACGCCTGGAAAGATTGTCCCCTTTTTCAAGGTAATGGTGGAGTGCATCCTTCCATTCATCCTTTGATACTTCTGTAATATAGCCGAATGTTCCTAAATTGACAGGAAGAATCGGCAGGCCTTTCTCATGCACCATTCGTGCAGCATAAAGCACTGTTCCGTCCCCTCCGAGTGAGCAGACTAAAGAAATGTCATCATCAATTCTTATCTCTTCATCATTTGAAAGAGTGAAAACAGTCGATACTGCGATATTCCTTTCTTCAAAAAACGAAGAAATTTCTTTGGAAACAGCTCTGCTTTCTTCTTTCAGACCATTTGCAATGATAAGAACTTTCTTTATTTCACTCATCCCAGATGCCTCAATATCTTCTCTATTATATCAATATCCGTACCCTTTAAAAGTGGATAAAGTGGAAATGACAAAGAGCTGTTAATAATCTTGATGGAAACCGGATAACGCTCAAACTTATCCATGTTTTTCATACCAGCACATCCAGAAAAGCTCTTTTTAGTCTCTATGTCATGCTTTGATGAAAAATCCATCATCTCTTTTATATCCGATTTTATCAGAACAGGAAAACAGAATCCATTTGGCTTATAGTCAAGCTTATTTGCAAGAAAGAGCTCTGCATCGCCTTTTAAAGCTGACTGCTTGAATGCCTCATAAATTTCAGACCGTCTAGAAAGTGTTGCCTCAATCTTTGAAAGCTGGACAATTCCAAGAGATGCATTCATATCTGAAAGCTCAATGTATCTTCGTCCCTTTTCAAGCTCGCTTTTTAGGTTCTCTATTATCTCAGCACTGTCAGACAGAACAGCAGCGCCTCCTGCTGTTGAAATTATCCCATCCTCTTCAAACGATGAAATCACGATATCTCCCAGCATTCCGGCCTTTATGTCCCTGTACTGGCTTCCAATGCTCTCAGATATATCCTCGATAATCTTTATCCCGCTTTCACGGTATTTTTCTGTCTCTTCATAAACTGAGCCTAAAGGAAGATAAAATATGCATGCCTTTACATCTTCTTTCAAAGCCTCGTCAAACTCTTCACTTTTTATGACCTTATATGTCTCATCGACATCTGCAAAATACGGAACAAGATCAAGAGCCTTCAATGCAGAAAGATATACTTTAGGAGAAAGCATGCTTATCATGACCTTGCTTTTCTTCTCGAGACCAAGAGATTTAAGTGAAAAAATCAAAGCATCATAGAAAGAGCGCAGGATAAGACCATCCTTTTTTGACACATACTGAGCAAAGAGCTTCAAAAATTCTCTTTTTCTCTCTCCCGGTCCGATTCTCTCGTCCACAAGAGTCTGCAAAACAGCATCCATATCCTTTCTAGTGAGTGTCGGTTTATTGAATCTTACATTCGCCATGCTTTGATAATATCATAAAAGGAGGAAAATGTACCTTCAATTGTCAGAATACAATGCAAGAATATACAATATTTATTCAATATAATTATTATATGATTTAAATTATTATTTATACTGTATACTTTAATTATAATATTAAAAATATAAGTATAAATATAAAATTATTTGTGATATTCAAAAGTAAGAGAAATAAAAAAATCTGGCAGCTACCTACTCTCCCTGAGGCAAGCTCAAGTACCATCGGCGTTAGAGCGTTTTACTTACGTGTTCGGGATGGGAACGTGTATTTCCACTCTGCTATGGTCACCAGGATATTCATGAATTCACTTAATACTTT